>JBKQWB010000061.1:0-83822 GCA_052139735.1 Smithella sp.
CAAACCGGTAATTAATCGCGGTGTCGGACGCTCCTTGAATTCACTGAGATCCGCCGGATTCTCTAATATCGTTTTAATACATTTCTTTGAGGCAAGATATTGGGCTATTTTCTTTCTAATCATAAAACCTAACTTTATAAAACCATCCTGTTATTCTTGAATCGGACACCCGGTAATGTAATTTGTTGGCTAATATTAATTTCAACAGTCATTTCTTGACACCGTATAATACTAATATTATAAAACAGTCCTGTAAAGAAAAATGCGATTTATAGAGGATATCGTGGAAAACCAAAACAATGGCTGGGATTTTTTTGATCGTATCTACTGTATTTCTCTGGAAGGGCGTGAAGACCGGCGGCAGGCGGCCGCGAAATCATTTGCTGAAGTAGGCCTCAGTGGAAAAGTCGACTTCGTCATTGTCAAACCTCACCCTTTGAATATTGAACAGGGAATGTATGAATCTCACATGACCTGTCTGCGCAGGGGCATGGAGACCGGAGCGGACAATATTGTGGTTTTTGAAGACGATGTCATTTTTGACAGATTTGACGCTGAGCGCTTCAAGCAATGCACTCAATTTTTAAGAGAAAATCCGGATTGGAAAGTTCTGCTTCTTGGAGCATTAATACGCAAAAGCCATAAAACGGCTAATCCGTTCATACAAAAAGTGCACTATCAGAGTCTGGCCCATGCGTATGCCTTAAACAGACCTTATGCAGAATCCCTAGCTTATCAACCATGGCAGGGGATCATCATTGATACTCTGTTTCGTCCTCTGACCGATCACATCTACGCAGTTTATCCCATGTTTGCGTTTCAAAACGATTGTTCTTCTGACAACGACAAAAAATATGAAGGGTTGGAGCGTTTCCGGCGATTATGCGGTGGATTGGAGAGGATTCAAAAGGGAAATGAATTTTATCTCAGGCATAAATTCGGCATCATCACCATTCATGTTGTGATTATTTTATCTGTTATAATTTTTCTTTTAGCTCGATGATCCCGCCGCAGAAGCTTTTCTAAACAGTTTTTAATATCATTTCTATCATTAATGGTATCTTTATTGTAAATAACCGGCTTGCCCCGTTTCTCTCCTCAGTAACATCGGGTTATGAGTCAACGCACCTTTCTTATCCGTCCTTTCGGTAACATTTTTTATGAGGCAATTCGCTTGACGCAAAAGACGTTATTGGTATAAAATGTTAACGGTATTAGGGGACACAATCGCTTAAAAAAACTCCACCGCTTTTTTCCGTGAAGGGAAACGTAAACTAAAGATCCTTGGAGGTAATCGAATGAGCGAGGAACTAACATCTCCAGTATATAACCGTATCATCAAAAGCATCAGGAAAAAACTCAAGGGAAAATTCAAATACTTTTTCTCTCATACTTTGGGGCTCAGTATACAGATTTCAATCACAAGGCCTTAGCGCGTATCGGGTGGTTCTTGAAAAATACAGCGGCTGATTCACCATGTGCGTCTGACCGTTAGGTACCGCTCGCAAAGTAATAACTTAAAAACAAATTGATTTTACATAAACGAGAAAGGAGATTCGCCATGTCAAAACTTAATTTGACGCCAGAAGAGGAAGCTAAGGTCTTGGAGATCCTTGAGAGATATCTTCCAGAATTAGAACACGAAACCGTACATACAGACAGCAAGGATCTCCGCAAGTTTTTTATGGAACGGAAGGCATTCATGAAAGAGTTGATGCGACGCCTGAAAAGCTGATCACCTTTTTCTGAAGACATTATAAAAGTTGATAGATATCATGTCAAACTCGGAGGGAAATTTTCTCAAGAGCAATTATCTTGTGTAGCAATCGCACAAATAGCTGCATTGTGGATTTGTGCACAAATTTCCAGATCAGTTAATATGCCGAAGAAACAATATTATTCGGTATTTACTTGCTTATCTCAAAGCAGGCTATGGGAAATGCGTTTGCTGCCGAATTTAGCAAAAAAAGTTTTTTGAATTGATTTCCGGATTAACTTACTATAATGTTTAATTAGAAATAATTTTCTCTGCCTATTTAAGTTCACGAAGAGGAACGGGATTAAATGTTGGCGATTCCATTAAACGAATAAGCCAAAGATATAAGAACCGGATCGTTAAAATAATAACGAAGGGATTAAACACCTATTTACCGTATTGTTGTCAATAAAAAATTTTTGTGCAATCAGATATCGAAACGTAAAAAAATCGTTTTGTCATGGTGTATTTTTTCCGGATTGTTGTTTTTTCTTTTTTTACCTTCCCGGGTGTTTGCTTACGATTCTTCCTCAAATGATTTTAAGGAATACATTAGCCTATTGGAAAAAAATAACGCCCTTTATGGATGGACAGACATCCATCCCGGAGAAATACCATGGCAATATTACCGGACAACAAAAAACAAGCACCCCCTTATGTTTGTTAATTTCGGTAATAGCACCGGAAACTGCATTTTATTTTTAGGTTGCGTTCACGGTGATGAGTTGCCGTCTGCCTATCTTATGTTCAAACTTGCTCATTACGTTAAAGACAATCCCGCATTGTTTAAAGACAAATGTATTGTCATTGCGCCACTGGTCAATCCCGATGGTTTCTTGTCCAAACCACCAACACGGGTTAATGCCAATAAAGTTGATATCAATAGAAATTTCCCCACAAAAGACTGGCGGGCAAACGCGATGCGTCAATGGATAAAGACAAAAAGAAAGGCGCGTTACTATCCTGGGACAATACCGTCATCAGAGCAGGAAACACAGTTTCAGGTTGCCCTGATAAAGAAATTCAAACCGCAAAAAATATTATCGGTACATTCACCGCTTAACTTCTTTGATTATGACGGACCATCATCAGACGTATATTCTTTTGAAAAATGGCTGGAACGAGAATATAAAGATGTAAATTATCCCGTTAAAAAATTTGGTTATTATCCCGGATCGCTCGGTAACTATGCCGGTCATGAACGTAATATCTTTACTCTAACTTTAGAGATGCCTTCTTCAGATCCTGAACGTGGCCTTGAATATTTCCAAAAATTTCAACTATCAATTTTAAAATTCATTAACCTGCCTGTTATCGGCGCACCGCCAGGTGTCAAGATTGTCAATAATTATAAGAAAGTCAGCGATGAATTATGATCGCCTTGATGCAGGGTGGTCTTTGCAATTTTTCTTCCTTAAACGACCGGTAAGCCAGTACAATATCTCTTTGTCCATTTATTTTTTCATGCTGTCTTGCAGGCCGGACTAATTTATGCTTTGCGGCAGAAGATTTTTTTTGCTATTCCTTGTCCATGGATCAAGAAATTCTATTACTGAGTAAAAACTCGCCGCAATTAGGCATTAAACTCAACAAACAACAACTGGCTTTGTTTGATGTTTATAAAAATGAGCTTTTACAGTGGAATGCTAAAACAAATTTAATTTCCGAAAACTCTTCCCGGGAAATTATCACGCGTCACTTTTTGGATTCACTGTCAGCATTGCAATTTATTCAAAAGCCAGCCGCCAGACTAATTGATGTCGGATGCGGCGCGGGCTTCCCTGGTCTTCCCTTAAAAATAGCACTGCCTTCATTACAGGTTTATCTTCTGGAAACCAATAGAAAAAAAGTTTCTTTTTTAAAACATATTATCCGTCTTTTGAATCTTTCCCAGGCCTTTGTTTTTCATGATCGCGTCGAAAATATTATCAAGAAAGATTCCTGGAAAGAAAAATTTGATATTGTAATTTCCCGTGCCGCTTTTAAAATATCCGAACTTCTGCCAATTGGCGAATATTTTCTCGTCCCGGGAGGAAAACTAATTGCCTTGAAAGGCCCTAATGTTGATGAGGAATTTACACAATGCTCACTCGCTACAAATCAACACAAAATATCTCAATTTATTCAATATGATATAAACGTCCCCTGCTTAGGGGCACAGCGTAAAATTATTATCGGAGAAAAGACAAAATAAAGTAAAAAAACCTTCTAAAAAGAACTTTTTTATGCTACTGCTAACTTCAGTTCTTGCAAAAGAATTTATTTTTTTACGCTCAATAAAATAATGAATAAAATTATATGTATAGCGAACCAAAAGGGTGGTGTAGGTAAAACCACCACCGCGATAAATTTATCTGCTTCCCTGGCGGCGGCGGAAAAAAAAACTTTGCTCATTGATGGGGATTCTCAGGGTAATTCAACAAGCGGTATCGGAGCGGATAGAAATTCATTTCAGACGGCTAATTTATATCACGCGATGATCGGTCAGGTGCCTCTGGAACAAGTAATTATCAACACGGCAATACCGCATCTTGATGTCGTGCCGTCTAACCAGGATCTAATTGGCATTGAAGTTGAGTTTGTCGGTCTGGAAGATAAAGAAAAGCGGTTGCGTAATTTATTGAGTTCTCTGGACAGGCATTATGATTTTATAGTAATTGATTGTCCGCCATCGCTGGGTGTTATGACCGTAAATGCTCTGGTCGCATCCGATTATTTGATTGTTCCTTTGCAGTGCGAGTATTTTGCTATGGAAGGTTTGGGATATTTGCTCAATACTGTAAAACTGGTAAAAGCGCAATTAAATCCAAAACTGGTTTTAGGCGGTATTTTGCTAACCATGTTTGATCAGCGCAATTTATTATCTCATCGGGTCTCCGATGATGTGCGGAAACATTTTGGCGATAAGGTTTTTAAAACGGTGATCCCACGTAATGTGCGGCTTTCAGAAAGCCCCAGTCACGGATTGCCTATTATTCTTTACGACATTAAATCGCGCGGCGCTTTGGCTTATATGGAAATGGCCGGGGAAATAATTCAGGGGGGAATGTAAATGGCACAAAAAAATGTGCTTGGTAAAGGGCTTGGCGCAATTTTTCCGGATTTATTAAATGACTTCGATAAGAAAAAGAATGTTTTTGCCTGTGGCATTGAAGAGTTGCGGCCAAACCGTTATCAACCCCGTAAAACTTTTAACGATCAAAACCAAAAGCAACTTATTGATTCCATTAAAAACAGCGGTATTATTCAGCCGATTATTGTCCGCAGGGCTGAAAAGGGATATGAAATTATTGCCGGAGAGCGGCGATGGAGAGCGGCTCAGTCTATAGGTTTAAAAGATGTACCTATTGCCATTCGCGAAGCAACAGACATGCAGGCGGCCGAAATGTCGCTGATTGAGAATATTCAGCGTGAAGAATTAAATCCTCTGGAAGAAGCCGATGCCTATCTAACATTAATTGAAAAATTCAATCTTTCTCAGGATGAAATTTCTTCGCGCGTGGGCAAAGATCGTTCGACTGTTGCCAATACCATTCGTCTTTTGAAATTGCCGGCTCAAGCCAAAAAAGCTCTTACGGAAAAGAAAATTTCTTCGGGCCATGCCCGCTGTTTACTAGCATGCAGTTCAACGGAAAAACAACTTGCGGCGCTGGCTTTAATCTTACAAAAAGATTTAAATGTTCGGGAAACGGAACGATTAATACAAAACGCAAAAAAGATTCACACTGATAAAAGACAAGACGCCAAAAAAGACCACTTTCTAACTGAACTGGAAAAATCAATAGCCGCAAAATTTATGGCAAAGGTGCAAATTAAGGGTTCGGCTAAAAAGGGATTTGTCGAAATTCGCTATACATCTATGGATGAATTGAACCGGTTAGCGGATTTAATTCTTGATAATTTAAAATAATATATGTATTCCACACTTATCAACAATTGTTGATAAGTGTGTTTATAAAGGTTGTTAAATGGAAGCTTTTTGGGGAAAAACAACTAAATTTATTCAAGAAAAAATAAGTAAGCAAAATTTTGATACATGGATAAAACCTATCAAAATAATTGCCATGGAGGACCAGCATGTGCAATTGGCTGTGCCCAATAAATTTTTTAAAGATTGGCTTTTAGATAATTATACATCTACCATTAAACAATCTTTAAAAGCCGCAGCAGGTATTGATGTTGATATTGATTTTGTTCTATTAAAAAATCAGGAAAATATCTCCGACCCTTCGTCCAAGCAGACGACGCATACTAAAAATACGTCAACTGCTATTACCAGTAAAAGCAAAAACTTTTCTTTTCTAAACGATAATTACAACTTCGACAGGTTTGTGGTTGGTGCTTGTAATCAATTTGCCCACGCCGCTTCAATTGCCGTAGCCAAACAACCGGCTAAAAATTACAATCCTTTATTTATTTATGGAGGATCAGGTTTAGGGAAAACTCACTTACTTAATGCTATTGGCCTTCTCTCGTCTTCTATCCACCCAACGCTAAATATTATGTATGTTTCCGCAGAAGAATTTATGAATGAAATGATTAATTCCATTCGTTATGACCACATGCCAAAATTTAGAGAAAAATATCGTAATATCAGTTGTTTATTAATTGATGATATTCATTTTCTAGCAGGCAAAGAACGAACGCAAGAAGAATTTTTCCATACTTTCAACACATTACATGATTCCGGAAAACAAATAGTTGTCACCAGTGATAAGTTTCCAAAAGATATACCTAATCTGGAAAGTAGACTTCGGTCCCGTTTTGAATGGGGACTAATTGCCGATATTCAACCACCGGAAATAGAAACTAAAATTGCTATTATCGAAAAGAAAATTCAGGAAAATAAAATTGAGTTACCGCATAATGTTATTCATTATATCGCATCCCATGTGGAATCAAATATTCGTGAACTGGAAGGTTTTTTAGTTAGAATAGGCGCTTATTCATCTTTAACAGGCAAAGAAATTGATTTAGATTTAGTAAAGGAAGTATTAAGCAGTTTAGTTAAGCATAATAAACAAGGAGACGTAAGCATTGAAGAAATCATTAAAGTTATATCTGGAAAATTAAATATAAAAATATCTGACATTAAAGCTCATAATAAAAATAAAAATGTTGTCTTCGCAAGGCAAATTGTCATGTATTTAGCAAGAAATTTAACAAATCATTCTTTTCCTGATATCGGTCAAAAAATTGGCGGTCGTGATCATTCCACGGTAATTTATGCTAATAATAAAATGTTAAATAGCATTAAAACAGACCCTAAGTTAAAAGGTTTGATTCAGGAATTGGAGGATATTTTAATTAACAAATCATAAACTTTTTTATATTCATTTATAAACAAGTTAAATGTGTTTAAAGTAATTATAATTATTAAATAAAAAAATTTAATCAACATATCCACAGGCATTACTATTAATACTAATTATATATAAGAAGCTAATTTATAATACTAAGATAAAAAAAGGAGGAAATATGGAATTTAAAATTAACAGAGAAACCTTTCTTGATGGTATTCAAAAAACATTAGGTATTGTCGAAAAAAAAACAACAATACCTATTTTAAATAATATTCTTGTAAAAGCTGAAAATAATAAACTTAAAATAATTGCTACTGATAGAGAAATAATTTTAATTTCTGATTATGATGCGGAAATATCGGAAAATGGTGAAATCACTGTTTCCGCAAAAAAAATATATGAAATGATAAGAGAAATTCAGGGTGAAGTAATTAATTTCACTCAGAAAAATAATATTGTTAAAATATCATCTCAGCGAGCGTTTTATAAAATACCAGGACTACCAGCCGAAGATTTTCCAAGTATTACAGATGATAAGGATATTCCTCTTTATAAAATAAAGGGAATGGTCATAAAAGATTTAATCAATAAAACAGCGTTCGCTATGGCAACTGATGAAAGCAGAAAAAATCTAAATGGTGTTTTATTGGAAGAAGGAGTGGATGGGGTAGATCACTTATTGAGAATGGTGGCTACTGACGGTCATCGTTTAGCGTTGGCTAAAGGTTTAATATCAGGACCTTTTTTAAAGACTGGAAAAGGAATTATTATTCCCCGCAAGGGATTAATGGAAATAAAAAAAATTATTGATGAAAATGAAGAAGTTAAAATAGGTTTACATAAAAATATGTTTGTCGTGAAAACAGAAAACACTCTTTTAAAAGTCAGTTTAGTTGATGCGGATTATCCTGATTATAAAAAGGTTATTTCCACTGAAAAAGGAATTAGAGTTATTTTAGAAAAAGAATATTTTCTACATGCCTTAAAAAGAATGAGTGTTGTGTCGTCAGAAAGATATGGTGGAGTTATTCTTTCTTTTTCTAAAGGTAAATTAACACTTAATTCCACAAATTTGGACGTAGGTGAAGCAACTGAAGAGATAGATATAGATTATGATGGAGAAATTATTGATAGTGGATTTAATGTAAATTATTTAATTGATGCCATATCTGTGATTAATAAAGAAAATATTCTATTGGAAGTTGGGGTTGGATTAAAACCATCACTGATAAAACAGGCTGAAGATGATGGTTATTTATGCATAATTATGCCGTTAAAAATATAGTAACAGAGAGGAAAATAAAAATTATTTATGACACATAAGTATGATGCGGATAGTATTAAAGTATTAGAAGGCTTGGAGGCGGTTCGTAAAAGACCTGCCATGTATATAGGTTCCACCGGAAAGGAAGGTCTTCATCACCTTGTTTATGAAGTTGTTGATAATAGTATTGACGAAGCGGCTGGCGGATATTGCGACATAATCACGGTAAAAATAAGAGTAGATAATAGTATTGTTGTTGATGATAACGGCCGCGGTATTCCTGTAGATATTCATAAAACAGAAGGTGTGTCGGCAGCGGAAGTGGTTATGACTAAACTTCATGCCGGTGGTAAGTTTTCTAATGATTCTTACAAAATATCCGGCGGTTTGCACGGCGTTGGTGTTTCAGTTGTAAATGCCCTTTCCAAAACATGTGAACTTGAAGTACGACGCGATGGCAATGTTTATATGCAATCTTATAAACGCGGTATTCCCGATGGTCCGCTGGAAATGGTGGGCAAAACAAGAGCAAAGGGAACCAAAGTAACATTTTTACCGGATGACGAAATATTTGAAGAGAGTGAATTTAGTTTTGATATTATCGCGAATCGTTTGCGCGAACTGGCTTTTTTAAATTCCGGCGTCAAAATTAATTTAATAGACGAACGCACCGGTAAGCAAAATGAATTCTTTTATAAAGGCGGTATCGTTTCCTTTGTTGAATATATTAACCGCAATAAAAAAGTTTTGCATAAAAATCCAATTTTTGTTTCCGGCTCCAAGGAAGATTGTTCGGTAGAAGTTGCTCTTCAGTATAACGAAACTTATCTGGATAATATTTTTGCCTTTGCCAACAGCATCAACACAACGGAAGGCGGAACTCATATGATCGGCTTCCGCTCGGCTCTGACCCGTGTTTTTAACAATTACGCCACCGCCAATAAAATAATCAAAGACGGCAAAGAATCTCTGCGCGGCGAAGATTTAAGAGAAGGATTGGCGTGCGTCATAAGTGTTAAAGTCAAAAATCCGCAATTTGAAGGCCAGACCAAAACCAAGCTGGGCAACAGCGAAGTACGCGGCCTGGTGGAGGGTATTGTTTACGAAAAGATCGGCAGTTACCTTGAGGAGAATCCGTCTGTCGCCAGACAGATATTGAATAAATGCATGGAGGCGGCACGTGCCAGAGACGCGGCCAGACGCGCGCGGGAATTGACCCGTCGTAAAAGCGCGCTGGAAGTAGGCGCCCTGCCGGGAAAACTGGCAGATTGTCAGGAAAAAGATCCGGCATTGAGTGAAATCTATCTGGTGGAAGGAGATTCCGCCGGCGGTTCGGCCAAACAGGGGCGTGACCGGAAAAATCAGGCCATTCTGCCGTTGCGAGGAAAAGTATTAAACGTGGAGAAAGCCCGTTTTGATAAAATGCTGCAAAATGAAGAAATCAAAACGATGGTTACGGCTTTTGGAGCGGGCATTGGAACCGACGATTATGACATCAGTAAACTGCGGTATCATAAAGTCATTATCATGACGGATGCGGATGTGGACGGTGCTCATATTCGCACGCTGCTTTTGACTTTCTTCTTCCGGCAGATGCGAGAGCTGATTGAAAGGGGATATTTGTTTATCGCTCAGCCGCCGTTGTTTAAAGTTGTGGAGAAAAAACAAGAATTCTATATCCAGAATGAGGAGCAGATGAAAAACTACATTCTGGAAAACGGTGTGGAAAAAGTAAAACTGGTCATGGGCGACGGTTCTCCGTTTCCGGTAACCGGCAATAAATTATTGATTATGATTAAGAAGGTGATGCGGATTGAAGATCTGCTGGATAGATTTGAAAAGGAAGGGCGCGACAGAAATCTGATCCGCATCCTGGCCGGTGATCCCACTTTGACTGACGATAGCTTTAAAAGTGAAAAGACGCTTTCAGCCATTGCGAAAAGAACAGGCGTTGCTCTGGGGGAGAGTTTTACAGATTTTAAGATTGAAACGGACGAAGATCACGGCGGCTTTAAATTAGTTTTTAATCTGACGAAGAACGGGCAAATCTTTCCATCCTGTTTGAACCGTGAAGTCTTTCGCACACCGCAGTTCGCGGATATCCGGTCATTGCTGGATCAGGTTTCCATTATGGGAGAGGCTCCTTACAGCGATAAGGGCGAAGAATCTTCAACGACTGTTATTTTGGAAAGCGCCAAGGCGCTTGTGGATCATATTGTCAACTTAGGCAAGAAAGGACTGGCCGTCCAGCGCTATAAAGGTCTGGGTGAAATGAACCCCGAACAGCTTTGGGAAACCACGATGAATCCGGAAAAACGCACACTTCTTCAGGTTGGGGTCGAAGACGCGGTTCTGGCTGACGAAATATTTACAACTCTGATGGGTGATCAGGTCGAACCGAGGCGTGATTTTATATATCAAAATGCCCTGTATGTTTCCAATCTGGACATTTAGAAAACACTTTTAGATTAATGATTCTGCCGGCTGAAAAGCAGTCAGCTTTTTATTGAGAGAGGATTAAATAAAATGGAACGTGATATCCACCACAAGCAAACACTGGTGAATATAGAAGATGAAATGAAAAAATCCTACATGGATTACGCCATGAGTGTCATCATTGGCCGGGCAATTCCCGATGTGCGCGACGGCCTCAAACCGGTGCACCGCCGGATTTTATATGCCATGTATGAAATGGGCAACCGCCATAACAAACCCTACAAAAAATCCGCCCGTATCGTCGGTGAGATCATGGGTAAATATCATCCGCACGGCGATGCGGCCATTTATGACACCATGGTGCGTATGGCACAGGAATTTTCTCTGCGCTACATGCTGGTGGACGGACAGGGTAACTTCGGTTCGATTGACGGCGATCCGCCAGCGGCAATGCGTTATACGGAAAGCCGTCTGGCGCGCATTTCTGATGAAGTGCTGGCCGATCTGGAAAAAGACACGGTCGATTATGTGCCCAACTATGACGAATCCCTACAAGAGCCGTCGCTTCTGGCAACACGCATTCCGCTGTTGCTGCTCAATGGAACCTCGGGTATTGCTGTCGGTATGGCGACCAATATTCCGCCCCATAATCTGAAGGAAATTATCAACGGCACCATCGCCTGCATTAAGAATCCGAATATTACCATCGAACAGCTCATGCGTCATATTCCCGGTCCTGATTTTCCAACTGCCGGATTTATTAATGGCCGGGAAGGAATTCTTTCCGCCTATAAAACGGGACGCGGCATCATCCGCATCCGCGCGCGCTCCCTTATTGAAAAGAACGCCCGTAATGATAAGGAAACTATTGTTCTTACAGAACTGCCTTATCAGGTCAATAAGGCTACGTTGATCGAAAAAATAGCGGAACTGGTGCGCGATAAAAAGATATCCGGCATTTCCGATTTGCGGGACGAATCCGACCGCGAAGGCATCCGCGTGGTAATCGAACTCAAGCGGGATGAAAATTCAGCCATCATCCTCAACCAACTCTACAAATTCACGCAAATGGAAGTTTCCCTGGGCGTCATCATGCTGGCGATCTCCGAAAACATGCCGCAGGTTTTCAATCTCAAAGAAGTGCTTGAAAAATTCATCAGTTTCCGCAGGGATGTTGTTATCCGCCGTACCAGATTTGAATTGGCAAGAGCGCAGGAGCGAGCGCATATTTTAGAAGGTTACATTATTGCCTTAAACAACATTGACGCAGTTATTAAAGTCATTAAAGCGTCGAAGACTCCAGCGGAAGCTTCGACGCAGTTATGCGCAAAATTCAGTTTGTCGGAAATTCAGGCCAAAGCCATTCTGGAGATGAGACTCCAGCGTCTGACCGGTTTGGAGCGAGCCAAGATCGACGAGGAATACGCGGAAGTGAACGCCCTGATCGCCCATTTGAACTCAATTTTAGCCGATCCGCAAAAAGTATTGCAGGTTATTATTGACGAGCTCAATGAAATTAAGGAACGGTACGGCGATGAACGGCGCACAGAAATTGTCGCGAGCTCCGAAGACATCAATATTGAAGATATGATTGTGGAAGAAGATGTGGTCGTAACAATATCCCATAGCGGCTATATCAAGCGCAACGCGGTCAGCCTTTACAAGAGCCAGCACCGCGGCGGCCGCGGCAAAATGGGTATGGGAACGAAAGAGGAAGATTTTGTGGAAAAAATCTTTATCGCCTCCACACACCACTACCTGCTTGTCTTCACCAGCGCCGGCAAGGTGCACTGGTTGAAAGTTTATCAGATACCTCAGGCGGGACGCGCGGCTAAAGGCAAGGCCATGGTCAATCTGGTCAATCTGGCGCCGGGTGAAAGTGTTCGCGCAACATTACCGGTCAAGGAATTTGTTGACGACAAGTATATTGTTATGGTCACCAAAAAAGGAACTATCAAGAAAACGGAACTAACCGCTTATGCCAATCCGCGCTCCGGCGGCATCATCGCCATTTCCATAGACGAGGGGGATGAGTTGGTGGATGTTCAATTGACGATGGGAAATCAGGATATCTTTATAGCCACAAGGATGGGTATGGCCATTCGTTTCAAAGAAGGCGATGTGCGGGATATGGGTAGAACAGCCCGTGGCGTACGTGGCATTAATCTGGATGAAGGCGATGATGTTATCGGTATGGATATTCCCGCGCAGAATACTTTCATGCTTACTGTTTCCGAAAACGGATTCGGCAAGTGCACGCCGATTGATGAATACCGTGTCCAAACCCGCGGCGGCAAAGGAACGATCAATCTCAAAACGGTGGAAAAGGTTGGCAGTGTTTCCGGCGTGCTGCAGGTCATCGGTGAAGATAACGTTATGTTGATCAGCAATGCCGGCAAAGTAATCCGTCTGAAGGTGCAGGAAATACCGGTAAATCATCGGGTAACACAGGGAGTGAAACTTATTGAACTGGATCCGGAAGAAAAACTTGTCGGCGTTGCCCGCACCACATCGGAAGCCGAAGACAAGGATGACGGGACCAATGGCGACGATGAAACTGATCTGATGCCGGAAGAAAATAGTACAACGGAAGAAGATTAAGGCTTCAATTAAAGTCTATGAGCAAAAAGGGCGCTGTGAGGCGCCTTTTTTTATTTAAGGCAGTAACTTGTTGAATGAGACATCTTAGGTTATAATCTGCACATGTTCAATTACAAATATTTTGATCATACGGCTGATATCGGTATCGAAATATCGGGACGGACAAAGAAGGAACTCTTTGCCAATGCCGCATGTGCGATGTTTGATGTGATGATTGAAAATCAAGACGGCCGGAAAGCGGCAAAGCAGCAGAAAAAAATAATTGTCGAGGGTGCGGATGTTTCGGATTTGCTGATTAATTATTTGCGGGAGATTCTTTATTTATTCAATGGTGAAAAGTTTATAACCGCTAGTTGCGAAATCATAAAGTTTACCGATCAAGATTTACAGGCGCGATTGACAGGAGAATCGTTTAACAATAAAAAGCATGTGATTAAAAAAGAGATCAAGGCGGTAACCTATTCCGGTTTGAGTGTGGAAAAAGTAAAAGCGGGCTGGGAGGCGAGAATTATATTTGATGTCTGACAACAACTTAGAAAAATGTCCATATGCTGCGTTGCGCTGCATCTCTCGTCATTGCGGCGTACGTATAAAGTACGCCTCATTCCTTGTGATTTGCGCGCCTTGCCTCTGGAGCATTTTACAAAGTTGTTAAAATTGGAAGTGAATTCATCATGTCTGGAATTATTTTAGAAAAATTGGATGATAACCGCTGGCTTCTGCCGCAGATAGGCTCTATGCGCGTGCCGGGGATTATCTATGCCAATGATAAAATTTATGATCTGCTAAAAAAAGATGAAAGCACGAAGCAGGTGGCTAACGTCGCGCATTTGCCCGGTATTGTGAATTGTTCTCTGGCCATGCCTGATGTCCACTGGGGATACGGCTTTCCTATCGGCGGCGTGGCGGCCTTTGATCTTGATGGCGGCATCATTTCGCCGGGCGGTGTTGGCTATGACATCAACTGTGGCTGTCGCCTGATGACCACAGAACTGTCTATTTCGGATATCAAAGACACAATCAAAGACTTAACTACTGCACTGTATCATCGTATTCCATCGGGTGTCGGTTCCACGGGCTATGTTAAACTATCCGGTAAAGATCAGAAAAAAGTACTCGAAGAAGGCGCGCAATGGGCGGTCAAGGCCGGTTTTGGGACGGCTCAGGATTTGGAAACAACGGAAGACGGTGGATGCATGAGCGGCGCGGACCCGGAGCAGGTATCAGCGCGGGCTATCGAACGGGGCAAGCAACAGTTAGGGACGCTGGGTTCCGGCAATCACTTTCTGGAAATCGAAGTAGTGCAGGAGATATTTGATGAGAAAACTGCGCAGGCGTTTGGTTTACGTAAAGGTCAGATCGTCATCATGATTCATACCGGTTCGCGCGGATTGGGTTATCAGATTTGCGATGATTATCTGGCCTTAATGGTCAAGCACGCGCATGAAACAGGCATTGTATTGCCGGACAGGCAACTGGCTTGTGCGTATGTCAATTCGGCAAGAGGACAAAATTATCTGGCCGCCATGGCCTGCGGAGCCAATTATGCATGGGCCAACCGGCAAATCCTAATGCATCTGACAAGCGAAGTTCTGGAAAAAACGTTGCGCATGGCTCCCCGCGAACTGGGGATGCGTCTGGTCT
This sequence comes from Smithella sp., assembly GCA_052139735.1. Classification (GTDB taxonomy): domain Bacteria; phylum Desulfobacterota; class Syntrophia; order Syntrophales; family Smithellaceae; genus Smithella. The sequence continues at coordinate 15,005 of JBKQWB010000061.1, forward strand.
ATGATGTCTGTCACAACATTGCCAAGATAGAATCGTTTACTATTGCGGGCATTACAAAAAAACTTTGCGTTCATCGCAAAGGCGCGACGCGGGCCTATCCGGCAGGTTCGGATGCGATACCGGCGCGCTATAAAGGCGTCGGCCAGCCGGTGCTGATTCCCGGAGATATGGGCGCGGGTTCTTACGTTTTAGTTGGTCAGGAAAAAGCTATGCAGGAAACATTCGGCAGCGCCTGTCATGGTGCCGGACGCGTAATGAGTCGGACGCAGGCGATCAAATCCAGCCGGGGACGATCGATTAGCCGCGAAATGGCCGATCAGGGAGTTTTAGTGATGGCAGGAAGCAGGGGCACACTCAGCGAAGAAATGCCGGAAGCGTATAAAAATCTGCAGGATGTTGTGCAGGTTATGCATGATTCGGGAATTGCTAAAAAAGTAGCGAAGCTGAAATCAATAGCCTGCATTAAAGGATGAGTGCCAAGATGGCCTTTCATTCGGCTACCTTTGTTGGCAGCGTCGTCGGCTTCCTCAACGTATTAACATATACGCCTGCCCAAGCCTCGTCATTGCCGCCGCGGTATCCTTTTGAACGTGACTTGGCATAAGGTTTAAAAACTCTTCTGTTTATGATTCCGGTGCGGGCTGGCATTCAGGAAGTACTGTAATCGAAACTGTCTTATGGAAAAAATATGAAATCTGTTGTAAGTAAAGCCTACATAAATCCGGGGGAATAACATGGCCGAGATCATTTTTGATAAAGACGAAGACTGGGAAAAACGAATATTATGCAGCGATGAGTCCTGTATCGGCACCATCGGCTCCAATGGTAAATGTAAAGAATGCGGAAAAATTTATAAAGATGAGCTTCCTCACGGGTATGGCGTGGACAATGTTCAAACGGTAACGCCGGAGGAGCAAAAACCAGCTTTGGCAGCGGCGCCAGCGGAGTACGATGAAGATTGGGATAAAAGAGTATTATGTGGCGATTCGTCCTGCATAGGCGTTATCGGTTCCGACGGCAAGTGTAAAGAATGCGGAAAACCGCTATAACCAAAAATGACGGGTTATGATGACAAAAACGCTGTCTGAAATTGTTATCTAACCGTTTTTGCAGTAATGAGTTGTGTAGCTAAAAGTAAAAAATCGTGTTTCTGAATTTAGAATTCACATGTTTGCATCATAAACCCTGCAGCCACTTTCTCCTTGACGTATAGTGTTGTTTTCTCTAATCTTTTTTACAAAAAGAACAACATTTGTGAAAAAATAAATTTATGACTGTTGAAAAAACAAAAACAACAAGCATCCTGCTCTTTGTTTTCCGATGTATACCCCTGGTTGTGCGTAAGGGTTTCTTCAGGATTGCATTTTCACTTTTTTACCATCTGGTTTCCAAAAGCCGTTTGATAGTTCTGCATAATCTCCAGCGTTCCTTTCCGGAAAAAAACGCAAAGGAAATAATAAGAATTGCCAAAGGGGTTTACCGCCATTTTGCCATTGTAGCCGCTGAATTCTTCGACATGCCTTATATTACAAAAGAAAATATTCACAAATGGGTGGAGATAAAAGGCATGGAATATGCTGATGCCGCTCTTGCACGGGGAAAAGGAGCTCTTTCCATCGTTGCTCATTTCGGCAACTGGGAGCTTTTGACCATAGCTATTCCGATGTTAATAAGGCCAATGTACATTGTTTACCGGCCATTGGATAGCCCGGTTATTAATAATATGGTGGAATACGTGCGCACCATGCAGGGAAATGCCCTGATTCCCAAAGGGGGATCAGGAAAAAAGGTTATAGAATTATTAAAAGAGAATCAAATCATAGGTATTCTCAGCGATCAGAATGTTGCCAGGTATGAAGGAGTTTTTGTTGATTTCTTCGGCCGACTTGCTTGCACCGGGGTAGGGCTTGCGGTTATGGCCATGCGCTCCGGCTCACCCGTGGTCCCAGTTTTTATGGCCAGACAGAAATCGGGTAAATACAAACTTATTATTAAACCTTTCATTGAGGCTGTTTGTACGGACGATTATGAGGCTGACTTACAGGTAAATACTCAGCGTTTTACAAAAATTATAGAAGACATTGTTCGCGAATATCCGGAGCAGTGGTTGTGGTTCCACCAGCGCTGGAAAACGAAAAAATATCAAAAATAGAAAAGCTAAACAATTTCTTTATATTTAAAAAATAAATACCATCGTTCGTTTTTTTAGCGATGGCTTTTATTCTGCCAGGGCTTTTATTCCTTTGTATTGATTAAGATCAGTATAGAGCTCGCTTGTATAAGGATTGCGCTTTGTTTGGGCAATTTTGTAAATCATATAGCCGAATACGGCAATATTCGAAAGCAATGCCAGCAAACTTACAATAAACAATGCCGTGGTATCGGGTGTCGCGGACAAAACCGGATACAAGCCTTCTTTTGTCAATGAAATCCCTTTTGCCGCCGCTGCAATTTCAGCGCTGGCCACAGATTGTACTGCAAAAGTACCCTTGTCGATAAATGCGGGGAACGTTTGAGCGAACATACACCACAGAGAAAGAGTCTGGGCACGATGTTGCAGCCATGCGCCCTTACCGACTGTAAATGCACAAAGGGTTGGAGCGAGCAACAATGCAAAGCCGGCGTACCATGAGTGGCCCGGGATGCAGTTGTATGTGTAGGCGAAGTTCCAAAGATCATAAGCAATAATCCAGAACCAGAGCATATCCGGCCACAACATATCCATGCTCTTGTCTGAGTTTGTCTTTTTACGTACACAGATTCCGAACCAGCCGGTGATTGTGATGATGTTGAGGATTCCGGCAATGCCGTTCATGTAGTTCCATGAACCGCCAATGTAGTATTCAATCTGATTGTGCAAGAACTCAATTGTGGGAACGGTATAATTCATGCCTACTTGAAAGTCCCGCGTAACAGCTTCCAGAATGTTGATCGCCAGAATCAGCGGCGGAAAGCATAGAGCCCATTTCTTATCGCTCAATTTCCAAACTTTCCCGCCTTTACCTGTGCCGCGAACGTGTCTGATGCACCAGAACCCGATACATCCGGCTGTTGATGAATAAACCTTTGCCAGATGGAACCAGTCCATATAGGCTGTATCACGCAATGTTGTAAGCCACAAAATTGTAAGGACGATCGGCAGCACAACAAACATGGCAAAACCTGCCCATTTAAATCTATGGCCCACCTCATTGGAAACAAACAAGGCGATGAATGCCGCAATCCATACAAGCCACACCAGAATTGAACTAACATCTGTATTGAAAGTAAACATATCATTATCTCCTGCCGATATTAAATTGTGTAATGTTTAAAAATTTTTATAAGGAAGAAATATCTTATCCGCTTGCTTGATGTACATATTATAAGCGCATAAAGCTAAAACTCAAGAAAATATTAGAAATAAAATGTTTTCGACGTTATGTGCCACTTCTATTGAAGCTCTGATAAAAGGCGGATCAAAACCACAGAATAATACCGCTCCTTTCCTTTAGGTGAGATGACAATGTGCCAGCTAATCCTATCAGCACTGACGTAATGACAGGCTCCATAAATATCTCTTTTAAAAGATAAAATTATTTATATGGATCAGCGCTAATTTTATAAACCACTCCAAAATAGTGGTCTAAAAGCCAACATGCTGTTAATGTTTTGCAAAAAGAGTTTCTAAAAATCGTACAACTTCGATCCCGGAATAACTATAAAAGAATTTTTTAAAAGCACTTCAATTGCTTTTTCCGGGTTATCGAAGCGGAAGATGATGACGGCATTCTGGCCGCTTTTTTCTACAAAGGCGTAAAGATATTCCACGTTGATGCCTTCTTTGGACACAACTTCCATAATACTGTGCAGTCCGCCCGGTTTGTCGGGAACTTCCACGGCAACAACAGGGGTTTTGCTTACACGAAAGCCGTTGTCCTTGAGCACTTTGTTTGCTTTTTCGACATCATTGACAATCAAACGCAAAATACCAAAATCGACCGTTTCAGCCAGCGAGAGAGTCCGAATATTGATGTTGTTCTCCTTCATGACTCGCGTCGCATGCTCGAGCGAGCCGGGTTTGTTTTCTAAAAAAACAGATATTTGTTCTACTTTCATTGTAACCCCCTTATGTATTTATCAATAGCGGCGTTTATCAATAATTTTTGTTCCTGCTTTTTGTAGAGTATTGGGTTCGACAAGCTTTACGCGCGCGGAGACACCCAAATAATCCTTCATGTCCTTGATAATCCTTTTTTCAATTTTCTGCAGTTCTTTGACGCTGCCGGAATCGCTGAATATATTATCGCTGACTTCTACTTGTAAATCCAGCGAGTCTAGCGCGCCCACTTTATCAATGATGATTTGATAATTGGGTTTCAATCCTTCGATACCAACTAAAATAGCTTCTATTTGTGAGGGGAAAATATTGATGCCTCGTATAATCAGCATGTCGTCGCTTCTTTTCAAAACCCTTTCCATCTTGACGTGACTGCGGCCGCAACGGCACGGTTCGGTAATCAGACGCGATATGTCGCCTGTACGGTAACGGATGAGCGGACCCGCTTCTTTGGTGAGAGTTGTAAAAACCAGTTCGCCCTCTTCTCCCTCGGGGAGAACGTCGCCTGTTTTGGGATTGATTGTTTCAACGATAAAATGGTCTTCATAAACATGCATTCCATTGCGACCTTCCATACATTCCATAGCCATGCCCGGGCCGATAACTTCCGATAAACCATACAGATCCAGCGCAGTTATACCAAAAGCTTTTTCAATTTCATCGCACGTCGCCTTATTCCATGGTTCTGCTCCGAAAATGCCGACTCGCAGTTTTAAAGATTGCATGTCCACGCCAAGAGCCTTTCCTTCTTCAACGAGGTGCAAAGCGTATGACGGAGTGGAGCAAATTACGGTCGGACCGAAATCCTGCAAAATCATAATCTGTCTTTTGGTGTTTTCGCCGGACATGGGAATAACACTGGCGCCTATTTTTTCCGCGCCGTAATGCAGCCCCAAACCACCGGTGAACAATCCGTAACCAAAGGCGTTATGAATAATATCGTTTTTTGTTATACCAGCGGCGACGAGCGAGCGAGCGATAAGATCCGACCATGTTTCAATATCGCGTTTGGTATAACCGAAAACAGCTGCCCTTCCGCTGGTTCCTGAAGAAGTGTGCAAACGGACGATATTGCTCATAGGTACGGAAAATAAGCCGAAAGGGTAATTATCGCGTAAATCCTTTCTGGTGATAAAGGGAAGTTTTTTCATGTCGGCAATGGATTTTATAGCGTCAGGCTTGATTCCAGCGGCATCAAAAGATTTTTTATAAAATCCCACCGTATGGTAGACCCGTTCGAGAACCTGCTGTAATCTTTTGACTTGCAGGGCTTTTATAACTTCACGGGGCATGGTTTCAAATTCTTCATTGTAGATCATTGGTTTGTGTCTCCCTTTTAATATAACGGATGCCTGACTTGGCAAGAAGTCTAACAAAACTTTTTACCTCTGGCAAGAAACTTTCCGGGAGAAAAAGTTATTTAGAACAAAAAGGAGTGGGATCGGAAAGTCATTTTCATAAATTTATCCCGGCAGTTTATTTTTTAAATGAATTTTTTTGCTTGGAGGTTTTTCAAAAGCCGCTTTTTAGATAGTTTTCTGCCAGCATAATTCCTAAAACGGTTTTAGCGTCAATTATTTCGCCATTTTTAATTAATTCTTGAGCATGTGCAAAGCTGACAGGTATGGTTTCAATGAATTCATCGTCGTCGGGAGTCAGCGGCGCATGGATCAAATCATTGGCTAGAAAAAAATACATGTATTCGTTGCAGTATCCCGGCAGCAGGTAGCCTTCAAAGAGTTTAATAAAAGCTCCGGCTTTAAACCCGGTTTCTTCGGCCAGTTCCCTTTGGGCACAGACAACAGCAGGTTCTTCAGAGGAATCCATTGAGCCGGCGGGGATTTCCAGCAGATTCTTTTTAACAGCGTTGCGATATTGTTTTATTAAAAGCAATTCGTTTTTGCCGTTTATGGCGACAATGGCAACGGTGGGATTATGGTTAATCCAGCTTTGCCTGGTTGATCTACCGTTTGGCAAATCATATTCTTCTTCCCAAACATCAAAAATTTTACATTGGTATTTTAAAGAAGTTTTATTATTTTTCATCAGCGAATTGCTTAATTTAGTTTGTTTTGATTATGGATAACAGATGTCTTTCGATTTCTTCTTTCGGCAGTGCCCCGGTTACTCGATCTACTATCTTACCTTCCTTAAAGAAAAGCATGGTTGGAATGCTGCGAATTCCATATTGAGAAGCGGTGATCTGATTTTCATCAACATTAAGCTTAACTACTTTTACTCCATTGGCATAATCAGAGGCGAGCTCATCAATAATAGGGGATAATGTCCGGCAGGGAGCGCACCATGGCGCCCAGCAATCAACAAGCACGGACGTATCGGAAGTCAGCACTTCACGGGCAAATGTTTGATCCGTTACATCGAAAGGCATGATTTTTTGTTGAGGCATGATCAATGGTTCATGACATTTGCCGCATAAAGGTTTTTGATTTAAGCGATCTTCAGACATTCTGTTTTTTGTGCCGCATTTAAGGCAACGAATAATTAATTCATCCAGCGACGCGCCGCACTTGCCACAGGTAGACCTGCCCTGTAGTTTTTTATGCGGTATTCTGTTTTTTGTCCCGCAATTAAGACAGCGGATTATTACATTATCAGGCATATTAATTAACCTTTGTTATATTATCTCTTTTTTGCCGGAAAAAGGCAAATTATATAGCAACGTTCACCTCAACCGGTTTAAGTATTTTCACAATTTCAGCAACAGGTATCCGAGCCAGTAAACCGCGGCTACCCGCATTGATAAATATTTCCGGCAAATCATTTATGGTTTTTTCCATGTAAACAGGCATTGCTTTTTTTGTGCCGAAAGGTGAAGTACCGCCGACTCTATAGCCCGTGTACTTTTCCGCCACTGCCGGATTACATGGATAAACCGATTTTACGCCGATGGTCCTTGCCAGCGATTTTGTGGAAACTTCCTTATCGCCGTGCATTAAAATAACGAACGGTTTACTGGTTTCATCCTCCATTATCAGTGTTTTGATAATGCGGTGTTCATCAACCATCAATTTGCCCGCCGCCGTTTTTGTTCCGCCTTTTTCCTCGTAGGGGTAAGTATGCAGAGTAAAATCAGCCCTTTGCGCTTTTAAGGCTAAAATAGCGGGAGTTGTCGGAATCTTCTCTTTAGTCATCATTGATATAATAACAACTAAAAATAAAAAAGCAATGTACACTGATTTTGACTTAAAAAATTTTAACGGTAAGGATTGTTTTTGATCATGTTCCGCGGGTGGAAAAAGAAAATTAAATACTATAAAAACAAACAAATACGCATATATACAATATTATCCTTTTAAAAGGGGTGAGTTTTTAAACGTGTTTTAATGGCATTTTGTTTGTTTATGCGGAGAAAATCTTATAGCTTGTTTCATTTTCTTGATTTTACTTTTATTTTAAGTTATTTGTGCCAAACATATTTTAGATGGGGAAAATGACATTGCAAATAAATCCAAGCACTAAACATAAGCTGATCCGTGATTCCGTGCGGCATTTTGCAGAAACGGAACTTGCGCCTATTGCTGCCGAAATAGACCGTAAAGCCACTTTTCCCTTTGCCGTCATTGAGAAAATGAAGGCGCTTAATTATTTCGGCCTGCAGGTGCCCAGAGAATTCGGCGGTGCGGCCATGGATTCTGTCAGTTCTGCAATCGTTGTGGAAGAATTATCACGTATTTGCGCCGCGGTAGGCTTATGTGTTACCGTGCACAATGGAGTCGCGGTCTATCCATTTCTATGCTTTGCCACGCCGGAGCAAAAAAAAAATTACCTGCCTAAATTAGCCAGCGGTGAAATTATCGGCGCTTTCAGTCTGACCGAAGCCAATGCGGGTTCTGATTCCGCCAGCGTGGAAACAACAGCGGTCAAAAAAAATAAGGAATACATATTAAACGGCACAAAAATATTTGTCACCAACGGTGGAATTTGTGATTTGGCCTTAATTTTCGCACTTACCGGTTTTGATCCAACACGTCCGCAGAGCAGTGTTTTTATTGTTGAGAGCAAGTATGCCGGATTTTTGCGCGGTGAGTTGGAAGATCTTTGCGGAATGCGCGCTAACCCGGTTTCTTCATTATTTTTGGAAGATTGCTGCGTACCGGAAAAAAATCTGCTGGGAAGAATTGGCGATGGAATGAAAATAGGCATGACCACGCTGGATAATGGCAGGATCGGGGTCGCCGCGCAAGCTTTGGGTATTGCCCAGGGAGCATTGGAAGCGGCGGTTAAATACGCCAAAGAGAGGCAGCAATTTAAAAAACCCATTGCGTCGTTGCAAACAATTCAAAATTACATCGCCGATATGGCCACCCAACAAACCGCGGCGCGTTTACTTTTGTACCACGCATGCTCATTGAAGGATAAAGGAGTTCCCTTTGGCTGTGAGGCGGCGATGGCGAAACTTTATTGCAGTCAGGTTGCTACAAAGACTACCTCCCTGGCCGTCCAAATTCACGGCGGCTATGGATACAGCAAGGAATATGATGTGGAAAGATACTTCCGTGACGCTAAAGTTACGGAAATTTATGAAGGCACAAGTGAAATTCAGCGCATGGTTATTGCGCGCTCGATATTGTCTCAATTGATATTATAGATTCCCAAATGTTCCCGTACGAGGTCATAAGCCGGCTGTTTCGCGACATTGAAGGAATCTGTTATGCAGCTCGCAAGGCGAGCGAGAGGGGGAGGCTCGCAAGGCCCCTGCCTTGTGAGAGGGCGACGTGAGCCCCTATAATAGACATTATGTTGAATCTCGTAGTATGTTTAAAACAAGTTCCTATGAAGGAATCTGTTATACAGCTCGCAAGGCCCCTGCCTTGTGAGGGGTCGACGTGAGCCCCTATGCCCTATGATAGACATTATGTTGAATCTCGTAATATGTTTAAAACAGTTCCTATGGAGGAATCTGTTATGCAGCTCGCAAGGCGAGCGAGAGGGGGAGGCTCGCAAGGATTTGCCGTGTGAGGGGGCGACGTGAGCCCCTATAATAGACATTATGTTGAATCTGGTAGTATGTTTAAAACAAGTTCCTATGGTTACAGAACTGCCGTGGGATGAGAAAACCGGCACACTTAGACGTGACCTCGCCTCCGGTATGATGAATCCGGCCTGCAAGCATGCTCTGGAGGCCGCACTGCAAATAAAAGAAAAAATTTCCGCGCATATTACTGCCATAACCATGGGTCCGCAGGCTGCCGAGGAAGTGCTGTTCGAAGCAATGGCTTTGGGTGCCGACCGGGGAATCCTTATTTGCGATAAGCTCCTGGCCGGGTCGGATACCTACGCCACGTCGTTGGTTTTAACAGCGGCAATTAAAAAGAAATGTCCTAAATTTGATCTTATCCTTTGTGGTTCCTACACTGCGGATAGTGAAACCGCGCAGGTTGGACCGCAATTAGCTGAAGAATTGGATTTACCCGCGGCGGCGTATATTGAAAAGCTGGAAATTTACGGCCGGACGTTGCTTGTTCGCCGGCTTGTGGATAATTTTCGTGAAACTCTCGAAATGGAATTCCCGGCTCTGGTGACTGTTTCCATGGAAAATTACAAACCGCGCTACACAAAGCTTGTTGGCCTGGAAAATGTTTTTTGCGGAAAAGAAATGATTGTTCTTGATGCGGCGTCTCTTGGCATAAACGCTTTATCATCTGAAAGTAAAGGCTCACGCACCAAAGTGCGCAGAGTCTTTTTGAGAAAAGCACAGAAAGAAAATGTGCTCATACATGGAACAGCTTCCGCGGTTGTTACTGAATTCTTAGATAGGTATCAAAGAAAAATCGGCACGGCAATAGGCAAATCTATTGAAGGAAACAAACTTGATGATGAAGAGTAAGCAAAAAAGTATCTGGGTATTTGGCGATTACCGCAATTATTATCAAAACCGTGTAACCCTTCAGTTGATTTCCAAAGCTATGGATCTTGCTAAAACTATCAATGCGGAGGTTTGCGCGTTGATTTTCGGTCATGAAATTGACGAATGGATTATGGAATATACTGCTCACGGAGCGGATAGAATTCTGGCAATTGATGATCCTGCTTTAAAGAGTTACAGCACGGAAAGATATCTGGCTATCATCGAAATTCTGGCCAAACAAAGAGATCCGGAAATTATCCTGATTGGCGCTACAGACTTTGGCCGTGAATTCGCGCCGCGGCTGGCCAAGCGTTTAAAGACAGGTTTATCCGCTGATTGTGTGGGGCTCGATATTGCACAAGACGGACTATTGTTGCAGATAGCCCCCTCGTTTGGCGGCAATATGCTGGCGGAAATCGTTACGGAACATCATAGTCCCCAGATGGCTACGATACGGCCGGGAACATTTAAGGAAATACCGCATGATTATCAAAGAAAAGCTTTGGTTGAACGCCTGCCCTTAATGCAAAACCTGCCGAAATCCCGTGTTCGCCTTGTGGAGTATGAACGTTCTGTTGAAAAAGAACATACTATTGAGAATGCTTCGGTTATCGTTTGCGGTGGCCGTGGTATGCGCAATCGGGAAAAATTCAAAAAACTGCAGGAGTTGGCCAAGCTTTTAGGTGGTGATGTCGGCGCCACCAGACCGGTAGTTTACGCCGGATGGGCTGACCATGGCGCGCTGGTGGGACAGGCGGGCAAGCACATAAAACCGAAAATCCTTTTTTCTTTTGGCATCAGCGGCGCTATTCAACATACAGCAGGATTGGGCGAAGCAAATTTTATTGTCGCGATTAATAAAAATCCGCAGGCAACGATGATGAAAATGTCCGATGTGGCAATAGTTGGCGATGCCGGTGACATCCTGAATAATTTAATTAAAGAACTGAAAAAGAGAATCAGAGAATAAAGATTAATAGTTGCTGATGAAAAACGCTCATCTTCTGTGTTGAGATGCAAACCGTAACACTCAACGTATTTCCATGTACGTCTCGCGGTTCGGTTTTTTTGGCGCAGCATCTGAACGTTTTGTAAAGTTACCGGTAAGGAATATGATAATTATTTTATTGCGCCTCCCTTACAGGGAAGCGCTCCCGGTGAACAGCACATTAGAGAAATTTAACTAAGGAGTTTATCGTATGATTAAATCAAGGCTTTGCGATCTTGTTGGGATCAAATATCCTATCATTCAGGCAGGTATGGGACCATTCAGCAACAACAACCTTGGCGTAGCCGCTGCCAATGCCGGAGTGCTGGGCTTGTTCTCCACGAGCGGGCTGTACAATAAGGATTTTCTGCCATTTGTCTACAATGATTGGATTACGAGCGCCGATGCCAATCCGGAAGACGACATTACTGTTGCGATAGAGAAATTGCTGAAGAAAGCATATCGACTGACTAAAGACAAAAATGGAGTGTTTGGCATCAATGTGATGGTGTCGGCTGAATTGCTTTTTCAGGCACAGATAATTATTGATACGGCAATTCGGGTGCGGGCTGCAAATCCTGGCATGGAAAAACACTTCAAAGTTATCTTCACCTCCGCAGGCGATCCGGTTTCCTGGCGCGAAAAGATCAAGGGGGCTGGTTTTACATGGATGCATGTAGTGCCATCTGTCAAGGGGGCACTGCGATGCAAAAAAGCAGGTGTCGATGTTATCGTGGCTTCCGGACACGAGGGCGGATTTCACACATCATGGGAACCGGTTCACTCGTTGATTCTGCTGCCCGCTGTTGTGGAAGCTGTTTCCGATGAAAAGACCCTGGTGTGCGGAGCCGGCGGCTTTTGCGACGGTAAAACACTGGCTGCGGCCCTGGTGATGGGCGCAGACGGCGTGCAGATGGGAACACGATTCCTCGCAACGCAGGAAAGTGATTTTCCGCAGATTTGGAAACAAGGTGTTGTTGATGCAGGCGACAGGGGAACTCTTGTGGCGCGAGGCTTTGTTGGTCCGGCGCGCTGGATAAAAAATCCCCGCAGTGAAGAGCACGCCAAAAACACGCTGCAGAAATCACCCGGTTGTTTTCTGGGAGTGCCGGATGATATGGCGACGATCGATATATCGTTGATTATGTTTGAGCTCGACTCTATGAAGGCGGCCTATGATGGTGACAAGGATAAGGCGCTTCTGGCTGCCGGTGAAGCGGCGCAGCGTATCAATGACATGCCCAGGGTCAACGATCTGGTGCAAGCCATGATGGAGGAGACGGAGGATATACTTAAAAGCGTGCAAACAAAAATGCTTGCTTGAGACCATTCCTAAATCAAAGCGCTATTTTTGTTGGCATAGTCGTCGGCTTCCTCAACGTATTGTCATATACGCCTCGTCGCCTCCTCCATGCCGCCTCAATATCATCTTTGATTTAGAAACGGTCTAAGATTAAATAAATAAAAAAAGCCGGATATGTTCCGGCTTTTTTTATTCCGTTACAATTACTTTGTTCAAGATAATAAATTTAAGAGATAATTAAGTATACTGTCCCCAAAACTCCCTCGCGTTTCGGTTTTTGCGCGCCTTGCATCTGAACATTTTTAAACAGCTCCTAAACAGCGGTTTTTTTAATAGATCAAATCTTTAATTTGAAAGAAAAATTAAAAAAGCCGGAGATCAGCTCCGGCTTTTTTCTTTATTTCGGGGGGTGCGCTCTAAAATAATGTGGAGTGATCGCCTAAAGATTCGGAATCATAATCAGTCCGCCGCCGGTGCCCAAGATTCCACCGAATATGCCGGTGGTAAGTCCGATTAATAAACTAATGATTGTTGTTGCTTCCATTATGCATTTTCCCCCTTGCAAGCGATGCGAAAATACCGCCGCAGCAAACAACAGCCAGGATGGCAAAAATAAATTTGGTGCTCTTCAAAAGGAGAAAGCTGTTCGCTTCAGAAATTGGATGATCTCCTAAAAAAACGGCGAAAATGAGCATGGTGATGCCCATGCTGGACATTTGACCGATAAGCCTCATTGTGCCCAGAGTGGCGGAAGCAACGCCGAAATATTTTTTTTGCACGGAGCTCATTGTGGCGTTGACATTGGGTGATGAGAAAAGCGCAAAACCTATGCCCAGTAAAACGAGGCAAAACAAAATGTAGTCGACACTTGTCTTGCTGCTAAGATATATCAGCGGGATAAGGCCCGTTACGGTAAGTGTCATGCCTATAGATGAAATAACCTGCGGTTCAAAACGATCGGACAATTTTCCGGCAAGAGGTGAAAGAAACGCCTGGACAACAGGAGCGGCAATAAGAATGATGCCGGTATGTGACGGAGTCAGCATTTTAATGTGCTGCAAATAGAGGCTAAGTAAAAACGTAACTGCAAATGTGGCGCAGTAATTAATTAGAGCGGCTAAATTGGAAAAAGCAAAAACCTTATTGTTTAAAAACAGATGTATATCCACTAAAGGAAATGGACTCTTCAACTGCTGAAATATAAATAGAGCCAGGAAAGTAATGCCTATGCCTATTAAAAATCCCGCGTTAAATGACGGCAATTGGGAAAAACCGTACATTAAAGCAAAAAGAGCGATTCCGTAAATCAGGGAACCGGTAAAATCAAAACCTTCGCTGTTTGTTCCCGACCAGTCTTCCTTAATAGTTGAATTAACAATTATTATAATAATCAAGCCCAAAATAGCCGTAAAAAGAAAAATATATCTCCATCCGAAATGCTCTGTAAGCAATCCGCCGATAAAAGGACCAATTGTTAATCCAATATATACGGCTGCCGTGTTGATTCCTATTATTTTACCACGTTCTTCAGGAGGATAAGCTGAAATAAGCAAGGCAGTGCCGGTGCTGAAGATCATTGCCCCGCCGATTCCCTGCAGGACGCGGGCGGAAATTAAGAAAAATTGAGATGGTGATAAAATGCAAAGCGAAGAAGCCACGGTAAAAATCAAAGCTCCATAGAGAAAAAATCTTCTTCGGCCATATATGTCAGCTAACCGGCCTAAAGGAATAAGGGTGATAGCGGCGGCCAGAATAAAGGATGTCGCCACCCAGCCCAGAGACAAAGCTGTCATGGATAATTCTTTGGCGATAGCAGGCAGGGCAACGTTGACTGCGGAGCCCATAAATGGCGTCAGAAAAGAGCTTAGGGTAGTAACCAGAAGAATATACAGTTGCTTTTTATTATCGGCTATCTTCATTTAGTAATTTTTATTGCGGTTGATCCATTCAAGGGGGAAAGTCTTTTTAACGAGGTCAGCGAATTTATCTTTACCGCAGGCCATCATGAGCGTGAGGGGCATAACTTTCTTTGCCTGTTTAAGCATTTTTTCTGTAAGGTTGCGGATATCCCACTGGGCGTGCTGATCTGAGCGCAAACGTGCCAGATGGTACATTTCGCGGGCATTGAATTTCATCAGCGCCCGTTTGCGGTGGGCGTTGGTCAAAACATAAGCGGCGGCAGTGGGCGCTTTCTTCCGAATTTGTTCGTAAGTGCTTTTTGTATGGCTCATAATGTCCATAAAAACCTTTTGCTGGCCGATGGCCTTAATGGAAGGAGGCACTGTCACTCCCAATTGCGGACAATAATCCTGAGCTATTATTGTGGACATACGGTGCCTTTTTAATTGAGCAAAACAACTGGAACTCAATATTAGTTCAAATTGCAGATCGACATTTTCCATTTCCCGCAATACAGCATCATGCGCCTGTAGATTCCCGAAAGCAGTTTTGAATAACAATTTTTTTTCTTGTGGAGTCATCTTTTCCGCGATGCTCAAACACGTGGAATAAGTTATGCAGGACGAAGAAAACAGCAAAGCGGCGGCAATCCTGTTATCGGCGGCAGGAGAAAAAGAAATCAATTGCACGTCAGATAATATTTTAGAACAGGAGAGCTGTTTTTCTAATAAAACAGAGGTTTGTCCCCGAAGATTTTGTCTGGTGAATTTGTCGTAATCCGTCGCCTGAATGTAACGGATAAGAGAGGGCGCAATGTCTTTCGTTGCTGCGTACAATTTTTCACTGTATTGCTTTGCCTCAGCCAAAGGATGGGCGGCCAGGCGCCTGAGCATTAATTCCAGGTTGCGGGCGTTAATGGTCATTCCCAGTTGAGTTTGAGTTGCCATGGAAATCGTGTAGCGGGCGTCTTCCTTAGCCCAGCCTTCCAGTAGCGACTTCTTGGAAGGATTTTCTGCCAGGGCTTTATTTTTATCAAAGATGTACGGCCTTAGTTTCTCGTAAAGAGCGCGATAGTATTCATTTTGAGTTTGGACGGTGGATTCGAACAATTCTGTCAGATTTGACTGCCTGATTTCTTCAGGGATAACGAAATCTTTGTTGAAGAGAACATAACGCTGCGATTTTTCCGTAAAGGAACATAAACGGAACTTTTCAATTTCTTCCACGAGCAGCCGGGATACGCCGATAACATCAATATTAAATACGGCATGTTCGGCAACGGAACTATGCCCCATCTCAAAAACGATATTGCGGTTGGATGAGCGCGCTTTTTCCACTTCGTCGCGGGCGAGTTCACGCAATTCATTTACCGGTTTTGGGTTGCGGCTGATGCGGGCATAAGCCGCCGATATGGTTTCAGGTGTTAAATCCTGTTGCAATCCGCTTTTCTCTTTGAGCTTACGGATAAGATCGTAGTCCAGATTGTAGCCGGCAAGAAGAATATTCATAATTTACAAACTCACAAGTTCCACGCGCCCCAGCGTGCGTCCGAGAAATCTTTCGCCGATTGTCTGAAATCGGTATGGCACATCACTTACACAAAATAGATAATCAGGCGGTGTGTCATTTTTATTGCCTATCTTTTGTTTATCAATCAAATCTGCGGTGATATCGGCCATTGCATCCGCCGAGTCAATAAGAGTTACTCCTTTTCCCACGGTATCCTGCAACAATGGTTTTAGAAGAGGGTAATGCGTACAGCCCAGAACCAGCGTGTCAATTTGTTCGGCAATAACCGTTTTTAAATATTCCTGCGCTATAAGTTTTGTTGCCGGATGATCGAACCATCCTTCTTCCACCAAAGGCACGAAAAGAGGGCAGGCCTGCGAAAATACCTTCGCTTCTTTATCCAGAAGGTGGATAGCACGGGCGTAAGCGTTACTGTTGATCGTTGCCGGTGTCCCTATTACTCCGATTGATTTAGTGATGGTTTTTTTAGTAGCAATGCGGGCACTTGCATCAATAACTTCCAAGACGGGCACAGGGGATAAATCAACAATTGTCTGATGGGCGACTGCCGCCATGGTGTTGCAGGCAACAATCAGTAATTTAACATCTTTCTTAATCAGGAATTCGGTAATTTGCGCCGCGTAGCGATTTATTGTTTCCACCGATTTGATGCCATATGGCACACGCGCCGTATCGCCGAAATAAATGATATTTTCAAAAGGCAGGCGTTCCATCAAAGAACGGACGACTGTCAAGCCGCCGATGCCGGAATCGAATACGCCTATGGCACAATTTATTTTTGAATTCATTGGTTGTTCTTTAAGGTTAAAATTTAAATGCTTGTTTACACAATGTTGCTACCGGGAAAATGTTTATCATAACTAATCAAAATATAGCAAGATTTCTTATGGAGATTATTTATAAAGAAAGCGGATATTTATCGATTTACAATTTAATTACGGTTTCCTCATATAAACGCGGTGGAATACAATGCCGTTGCGAAAAAGTAAATTTACAGATATATTTTGCTACTCTGTTTTAGCATGCTCTCCCCGGTAATTTTTTCTATTTCTATCTTGAATGACCAGCTGTCAGATATATCATTTATTTTCAAAATATTTTCAGGGCAATTGTTTATACAATCAAAACATGCGATACATTTTTCTTTGTCGGCGTCACCGGATTTGGCTTTCATTGCTCCGGTGGGACATGATTCCTCGCAGATCAAACACATACTACAGTCCTCTCCGCCTCTGGTCGGGAGTTGTGTGAGCACGTTAAATCTGAACGATTCAAGCGAATCAAGCTGTTCTTCAGTATAATGGGTCGTCTCCAGTATGGCTTTGTCCTCACCGGTAAATCGCTTGTATGTTTTTATGGCATATTCTTTTGCCATTTCAAAACAGGATTCATCAGGTTGATCTTCCATAGCCCTCCGTCCGCGACGGTTGAAAGAATAGAAGCCCGTAAACTCCGCGGATGAAACAATGATAAAATTCTGATTTCCTAACAGTTGTCCTGTGGAATAATGAATCGGGTGAATGCCAAATCCGCCATAGGTGAAGAAGGTGGAACATTTTTTACCCTGGCCATTAAGAGTTTTGATCCAATCTTTTACAACTTTTGGAGCCCGCCAGGAATGAATAGGCACTCCAAACACCACCGCGTGATAAGGCCTTAAATCAATTATCTTTTGTCTATTTGCATGGGGAGTTATATCATACATGGTGACTTGGCCCCCCATCTTTACGAATGTTTCTCCAATGACCTTTGCTATTTTTCCGGTGATTCCTGTGGCTGAAAAATACAATATCAACAACTTCATGCTTTATCACAAAACATATGAACTTCGTTTTTTCCTTCTTTTATTTATACTTTAAAGCCGGACAATCTGTTAAAGTCTAACGTAGCCAGATAGTCTTTTACCGTTTCGGCGCGGCGGATTTGCACCACGTCACCGTTTTTTCTTAACAGCAATTCCGCCGAACGAAGCTTGCCGTTATAATTGAAGCCCATGGCAAAACCATGCGCGCCGGCATCATGAATAACCACAATATCGCCGGATTCCAGTTTCGGCAAAGCGCGGTCAATAGCAAATTTATCATTGTTTTCACACAGAGAGCCGGTTACATCGTAGATAAACTTATGAGGTTTATTTTCTTTTCCCATAACGGTGATGTGATGATAAGCGCCGTAAAGAGCGGGACGCATCAGATTGGCCATGCAGGCGTCCAGGCCGGCAAAATTTTTATAAGTGTCTTTTATATGCAGGACGCGGGAAACCAGGTATCCATAAGGGCCGGTGATATAGCGGCCGCATTCCGTAAAAAGTTTAATGGGGCCAAGACCGTTGGCAACGATGATTTGTTCATATTTTTTCCTGATGCCGCTGCTCATGGCTTTTAAGTCTATTCGTTTTTGTTCCGGCCGGTAAGGGATACCCACGCCGCCGCCAATATTGACAAAGTCAAATTTTATTTTAAGCTTTTGTGATATTTCCACTATCAGTTGAAACAATATTTCCGCGGTTTCCACGAAATAAGCTGCATCGAGTTCATTGGACGCGACCATGGTGTGAATGCCGAATCGTTTAACGCCTTTTGCTTTGCAGATTTTATAACCTTTAAACATCTGTTCCCGTGTGAAGCCGTATTTTGCTTCTTCAGGATGACCGATAATATGATTTCCTTTTTTCAAACGGCCAGGATTGTAGCGGAAGCAAATCAATGAAGGAATGCCCGCGTATTTCTCCAGATAGTCAATATGGCTGATATCATCTAAATTAATGATGGCTTTTAATTTTTTTGCCAGCAGAAAATCCTCCACGGGCGTGTCATTGGATGAAAACATGATTTCTTCACCGGTTATGCCTGTTTTTTGCGCCATGATCAATTCCGAAAGCGAACTGCAATCCGCACCATAACCTTCCTTATGAAGAATTTTCATCAGGTAGGGATTGGGGGCCGCCTTGACAGCGTAAAATTCTTTAAAGCCTTCATTCCAGGAAAATGCTTGTTTGAAAGCACGCGCATTTTCGCGAATCGCTTTTTCATCATAAATGTGAAAAGGTGTAGGATATTGTTTTATTATTTTTTCAATTTGATTTTTTGTAAAAGGCACCAGCTTTTTTGGCATCAAGCTCTCCTTGGTTAAATAAATTAATTTTATGTGCAATATATAACTTAAATAAATTTACGGTAAAACAGGAAAATTATCAATATTATTTTGAGGAATTGAAAGATATTTCTATTAACAGACAAAGAATTTTATGGAAAAATAGATAGCGGCAGAAATGGTAGCGGAAACAGGTATTGTTAAAATCCATGCCCAGATGATGTTGCTTGCAACGCCCCAGCGCACAGCGGAAAGTCTTCTTGTTGAACCGACACCGACAATTGCACCGGTGATCGTATGGGTAGTGCTCACCGGTATTCCGGCTACGGACGCTCCGATAATAGAACACGCAGCAGCGGCTTCGGCGCTGAAACCACCCATCGGACGAAGTTTAGTTATCTTTGTTCCCATCGTTTTGACAATTCGCCAGCCGCCAAACATCGTTCCCAGAGAAATCATCGTATAGCAGGCGATAATCACCCAAATGGGAATATGAAAGGTCTTGCCCAGCAATCCTTTGCTGAAAAGAGCCATAGCAATAATGCCCATCGTTTTTTGCGCATCGTTCATGCCATGCGCTAATGAATAGACTGCTGCGGAAAAAAGCTGGAGTTTACGAAAGAGTTTATCAGATTTAGCCATATTGGAATGATGGCTAAGATTCATAACAAGAACCATGAAAACAAATCCTAACACCATGCCTATAGCAGGAGAAAGGACGATAAAAATAGTAGTTTTGGTAATGCCAGTCCAAATCAGAGTGCTTGTCCCTGCTTTGGAAACAGCTGCGCCGATCAGACCGCCTATCAGAGCATGAGATGAACTACTGGGCAACCCGTAATACCAGGTTGCGATATCCCAGATGATCGCACCACCCAGGGCAGACAGAATCACAAGGTTATCGACAATATCAATATGGACGATTCCTTTGCCGATAGTATTTGCTACCGCTGTACCCACAAAAAATACGGCGGCAAAATTAAAAAAAGCCGCCCAAATGACAGCATATTGAGGCGAGAGAACGCGGGTGGAAACAACAGTGGAGATAGAATTGGCGGAATCATGAAAACCATTAAGAAAGTCAAAAATAAGCGCAGCAATGATGAGGAAAACGACAAATGCCATCGAATCAAGCATGTTTCAGGACAATCCCTTCCACGATGTTGGATACATCTTCACAAACGTCAATTGCCTCTTCCAGGAGCTGAAAAATATCTTTCAATTTTATAAGTTCGATGGCGTCTTTCTCGTTTTCAAAAAGATTGGCCATAATAGTTCTCAAAACAATATCACCGGCATTTTCCAGAGTGTTAATTTCCACGCAGCCCGCCAGAATCATTTCGGAATTTTTCATATTGCGCATTGCATGGATGATGCTTTTCAATTTTTTTATAGATTCATTTAAAATTTCAGCTTGTTTAATGATTTCATCAGCCGGCTTTTTAACCTTATAAAGATGAACACGGACAGCTGTTGCTTCAATGACATCGATAATACTGTCCATTTTGTTTACAAGCGCGTAGATATCTTCACGATCTATCGGTGTGAGGAAAGTCTTGTGCATTTTTTCATAAGTTTTATGGGTAATGCCGTCCGCTTCGTGTTCAATTTCTTTGAGCTTGGCAACGCTCGCTTCGGAATAATTACGGGTTTTAGCCATTTCCAGAAAAAGTTTGCCGCCTTCTTCAATTTTGTCGGCCAACTCTTCAAAAAGTTCAAAAAAATCTTCTGTTTTAGGAAAAAGACGCATAAGGAAATTCTCCTTGATTGAAAGAAAAAGAATAAAAATTCTGGGAGTGCTCTAGCGAATTATTGGAAAAAATGCAAGTATTAAAACTACAAGAAAAACGCAAAAAGGCATTAATACCTTTTGTTTAAAGGTCTTAGAGTAAATAATTTTACTATCACCTTCGGTATAAAAATTCTTTAAAAAAGCTTCCTGATGATAGCCGCAGCTTTCATAGAACTTGTGAGTTGGTTTATATTGGTCCCGTGATGAAGTTTCCACATATATTTGTCTGCCGCCGCCGGCCGCAATGAGATTTTCCGTTTCGGCCATAAGCAGCTTTCCCAATCCGTGACCTCGCATATCTTTTAATACGGCGATCCAATAGATATCATAACTGGAATGCGTTGCGGGAATAAGACCGTAGCAGGTATATCCGACAACGCGGTTTTCTTTTTCGGCAAATAAAAACTGATAGGAGCTGTCATGCGGCTGTGTAAGTTTTTCTTCCGCCAGTTCAAGTGCAATATCTATTTCCTCGGCGGAAAAAAAGCCGCTGGATTTCACGATATCGGTAATAGCGCCTATATCGGAATGTTTTATTTGCTGGCGATAAAAAAAATCATTCATAAAAATCAGTTTTGCGGCAAGCCGTTACGAAACATGAAATAAGCAGCTCCAACCAGACAAAGACCGGCACATTGGAAAAAAATACAATGGTTTTTAACATAAAATCTAAAGCTCCTAAATTACTTCAAAGCGTTCTCAATGATCAAACCGATGGCTTCATGATATTTCATATTCGTATGTTGAAGCGCGGCGGCAAAACCGGCATCAGGCGATAAACAGGGATTGGAATTAATCTCCAGTACCCACGGTTTGCTGTTTTTATCAACACGAAAATCAACGCGTGCGTATCCGCGAAGAGAAAAAAGATGCCAGCAGCGTAAAGCGATTTCACGCAAATCCGATATTAGGTCGATATCACTTTCCGGAAAATCATATTTTCGTATAGTGTTATTATATTCAAAGGAATCTGCTATCCATTTCGCTTTGTAGCCTACAATTTTTGGCTTGTCTGGGGCATAGTCCTGAAATATCATTTCCGCTATGGGCAATACCTCGATCCCTTCCCTGCCGGATATGAGTGCGACGTTGAATTCCCGTCCGTCAATATACGCTTCGGCATAACAGGAGCCGCCAAGTATTTCTTTGCGAAGATTCATTTCCTGTAAAAGATTTTCGTTATTTATATAAGGGATCAGAGAATCTTCATCGAGACCGATGGAGGCGTGCTCCCATGAAGATTTGATCAAATATGTGTCGGCGGTATCTGTCCGGGAACCGAATCCCTCCTGATCCATCCAGGATGGAGTGGCAATGCCGGCATAATACATGATTTTCTTGGACAGGGGTTTATTTGATGTCTGAAATACCGCTTCTGTCGGGCAGCCGGTATAAGGAATTTGCAATATGTCGAGGATAGCAGGCGCAAAATAAATTAAACTGCCGCGGGAGTCCAGAGTTTCCACGATATTGAACACCGCATAAGGCTTCAAAGATTTCAACATTGTTATGGTGTTATTCAGGTTGAGTTCGAACGGCAAAAGTACGGCTTCGTAATTAAGAGTGCGGAGCGCCCCTGCGATGGATTGGGCCTGCTGGAGGCAATCCAATTCGTCTTCACTGGCATCCGGCGAAATATCACTGTGCAGAATAACGATCTTTTTCATGAATAAACTCTGCCTTATTGAAGATTATTTCCTGTGGCGCTTTAACGCCGATTCAATTATGGCGCTGATTAAGTCATGATAGCTCATTCCTATTTTAGAGCACAAAATAGACAAATCCGAACGAATGGGATTTAAGCCGGCAAGAGAATTGACTTCCATAAAATGGGGATTTCCATTGGAGTCCGAGCGTAAATCAATACGTCCTGCGTCTTTTAAATCCAAGCCGCGCCAGGCCATAAGCGAAATTTCCATCGCCTGCCTGGCTTCATCATCATTGACCAGGACATACTGAACCAGTTTTTCATAATGCTCTTTATTTTCGTAGGAATAGGCGTTCTTTTCCGCATCTGGCCGGAGAATTATTTCCATTGCTCCGAGAGCGCGGGCATCCTGCCCTGTTCCCAAAATACCCACGGTAAATTCGCGACCGGGTAGATATGTTTCAATCAGTACAGGTTGCTTAAAGGTCTGCAGGAGGTATTTACAGACCTTTTGAAGATTTTTACGATTGGTTATCTTTGATGTCGCCGTTATGCCCTTGCCCGTTCCTTCGGCTATCGGTTTGGCAAAAAGAGGAAACGGAAGATCAACCTTGTTCATGTCATCTTCAAAATGAACTACGGCAAAATCAGGTGTAGGTATTTTCAAGTCGCGGAGAACATGCTTGGTCATACCCTTCTGGAGAGAGATGGCGTGACCAAGTGGATCCGAGAAAGTATAGGGGATGCTATAGGCTTCCAACAAGGCGGGAACTTGCGCTTCGCGGCCGAAGCCATACATGCCTTCGGCAATATTAAAAACAAGATCCCATTTGTCTCCGGCTACCAGACGGCGAGTTAATGCTTTTATATTGCCAATTCTATCAGCTTGAAAACCATTGTCTAAAATTATTTTTTCAATGGCTTCTATGGTATCGGGAAGATCGAATTCCGCTGTTTCTTCCAGACCATATCCTTCTTTTAAATAGTCATCGCGTAAATCATAGGTTATGCCAATTTTCAGTTTTTTACCCACGCGACCCAATGTTAAATTACCTGCACTCTGCAATAAATTTCTGCCGATTTAATGTATATCCTTCAATTTTGCATGATTGTCGGGGTAACGGAAAATATTGCCTTCGTAATTGCGCAGAAGCAAAGCGCCATTTTCCCATCCGATAGCATATTGGGGAAGCAAAGGAATTTTACCGCCGCCGCCAGGCGCATCGACAACATAAGTGGGCACGGCATAACCGGTGGTGTGTCCGCGCAGACCTTGAATAATGTCCAGTCCCTTGCTGATCGGTGTTCGGAAATGAGAAGATCCGGGGATTGGATCGCACTGATATAGATAATAAGGACGAACTCTGATTTGCAACTGCCCCTGCACCAGTCTCGTCATGGTAACGATGTCATCATTGATGTCGGAAAGAAGCACAGTCTGGCTTCCTAAAGGAATGCCGGCGTCAGCCAGTCTAATACAGGCAGCGCTCATTTCCGGAGTCAATTCTTTTGGATGAGTTATATGAATGCTTATCCATAAAGGATGATATTTTTTAAGCATAGCCGTCAGAGCCGGTGTTATTCTCTGGGGCAAAACCACAGGCACTTTAGTGCCGATTCGTAAAAGCTCAATGTGAGGAATTTTGTGCAACCGCTTTAACAGCCAGTCCAGCTTTTCGTCGGATAGGGTTAAAGGATCGCCGCCGGAGAGTAGTACGTCCCGGATATTTTTATTGCCGGCAATGTATTCTATAGCCCTTTCCCATTTTTCGAAGTTGACCAGATGCTGGTTACTTCGTTCGATAATCCGGGAACGTGTGCAATAGCGGCAATATGTAGAACAAGCATCGGTCACCAGAAACAGCGCGCGATCAGGATATCGGTGAATAATACCCGGCACCGGAGAATCCACATCCTCACAGAGCGGATCTTCCTCTTCGCCTTCAGTATGCAAGCATTCATCAACAACAGGAACAACACAGCGCCGCAAAGGATCTGAAGGATTATCAGGATCAAGAAGGCTGGCATAATAGGGAGTTATGGAAACGGGCAAAGCTCCTGAATGATGCATCATTGCCTGACGTTCATTGTCCGAAAGATTAAGTATCTGAGATAAGGTGTTCACGTCTCGGATGGCGTTACGAAGCTGCCAATGCCAATCAAACCATTCCAGACGGGTAATGTCGGGATAATGTCGTGTCCGGAAAAGACGGGAACGGACTGAGTCTTTAAAAGGAAATAGAACTCTATCTGACTTTTGTTTAGTCGCGTATGACGAAGAGAGTTCCGTGTTGAATAAAAAAAAGTCACTTACTTTATTTTCAACATTAACAAGACCGGTCAATGGACCAGGAGGTTCCTCCTCCTCTTTAAATAGGGTCTCGCTTTCCATTTTGTTCCTCCTTTTGAAGGTTCCCCTCCCGTGAAATTATTTTGTAATAAAGAATTACAAAGTCTTAATTATGGAATGTACTCATACAAAAACATTTGTCAACACTTTTTTGCATTTTTGGCATAAAAAAATAAAAATATTTTCATCAGAGGTATCACCGAAATAAAATATTTATGATTCTCCGGAAAATTTATGATGACTTAATGTTTAAGAAATATTCTTTGTCACGCATAATCTGAAAATTGTCATTCTGCGCTAACGCCCGTGGAATCTACGTCAGCGAAGAATGGAAACATTTTCAGGAGAAATCTGAAAAATTTTAATGAGACGAAAATCGTTTTAAAAAAATGGATTGGAATGTCTGTAATGCCCGATCACGATCATATTTGATTTATCAATCGGCCGGAACGGATTTTATTTAAGAACGGATCAATTTTTGTTAACAGAAAAAAGAAATAGGCCAAGAGAAGATTTTTTAGTTATATGGAACGTCGTTTGGGACGAAATCTTTATGGAGAACGTCCATGCCCGAATTGCCTGAAGTAGAGACTTTGAGTCGTCAACTGCGAAATATAATATCTGGACGCAAAATATTATCATCAAAAGTATACGATCATAAGTTAGTTAATATAAAAATTGTCAGGGTAAGAAGAGTGATGACGGTGGAATGTAACAGCAAGATGATAAAATTCTTCTCGATGATGGTAATTCCATATCAGTACCTTTGCGCACGACGGAAAGGTTTCTCTGGCTGGAGAATGCGACAGAGCCGAAACATAGCCATTGGAGAATGACTTTCGATGATGGCAATCTATTTTTAATTGATCCACGCCGTTTTGCAACAGTCAAAATATTAAAGAGATTGGAAGGCAATTCCGGCAAAGACATTATAAAAAATTTAATTTAAAATGTTTTGTAAAAAATTATGGAAGCCGGAACAGAAAAGTTGAATCACTCATTATGGATCAAAGAGCTTTATCAGGGATAGGCAACATTTATGCTTGCGAGATTTTATACACAGTGGGGATTAATCCTGAACGGGTCGCGGCAACTTTAGTCGCGGCAACTTTAACGGAAGATGACTGGAAAAAAGTATTTTGTCATGCCAGAAAATTATTAAAGGCAGCAATTAAGATAAGCGGCACAGCAATTTCCGATTGGCGCGATCTTTATGGCTATAAAAGTGAAAATTAGTATGAATTAAAAGTTTACAGGCGGGAAGGGGAAAACTGTTACTTATGCGGAAATGTTGTAACCCGGATAAAACAGGGTGGACGCAGCACGTTCTATTGTTCCGGTTGTCAAAAGACATGAATCCGATAACGCTATGAATTCGTAAGCGAGCAAAAACTTTGTTTGTTACTGGAGTGAGCGGGTAAATACTGAAAGATATGACTCTTCAAGAATCGAAGAATCTACACTGCTTGCTGCGGAGAGCTTCACTATTCGAAAATATTTGTTTATCGAATTATAAGATTCTATGAGATATGGACGGATTTTGCTTTTCGGAGGGACTTCGCCTATCGATGAAACCTTATTGTTTAACTATTAAATTGCGCTGTTTATTCTTTATTTTTGTCCATTATTGAAACAATGTTTTAATTTATGCTTGACATTTGAAACAATGTTTTATAATTTACATATAAATTAGTAGAGGTTTAAAGGTACTATGACTACAGATAAACCAATAATTCCAGAAAAATTAAAAGAACGACTGTATCCCGTGGTGTTGCGACAATTTTCCATGAAAGATTTTCATGCGGTAAATATACGCGATATATCAAAAGAAAGTGGGATCAGCTCGGGCACTATATATAAATATTATTTCTCAAAAGAAGACATTCTTTTTTCCATCATTGACGAAAAATTGCGCGATCTGGCGTCATTATTAAGAATGCATATTGCGGGAACCGAGGATATTCGTGAAATGTTCAGAAAGCTGTTCTGGGTTACAATGAATTTCTTTGATAACAACCCCGATCTTGCGATTACAGCTTTTATAACGGTTCCCTTGAAAAGTTTTATGGCGAGCAAATCATATAAAAGGGAATCTGAAATAGATATATTAAACGAGATAATTGAGAAAGCAAAGAAAAAAGGCGCGGTTATGTCAGATATTGAAAACAATTATTTTGTCGATCTTTACATAATGATAACCCACAGGCATATACAAAACTGGTATGTCCATGGAATGAAATGGAAACTTGCCGATACAATAAATAATTTTTTCGATTTTTTCTGGAAAGTGGTAGCTCCTTTGAGCGTAAAAGAATAACTGTAATATTGATTTGTAAAAATACGAAATTTAAATATATCTAATAAATACAATAATATACATAAGATTTATTCTGTGATTATAATAAATTACGATTTCATGGAGATGCGCAATGGAAAAAATCGATATCCTGGAAAAAGTAAAATCTCAAAAGCGAACAACATTAACGGAGGCGGAGGCAAAAGAAGTTTTAAAAAAATATGGCATTCCGGTAGTAGAAGAAAAAGCCGTTAATACAATAGAAGAAACAGAAATAGAAGCTCAAAGGGTAGGTTACCCTGTTGTTGTAAAAGGATTGGGATCCCGTCTAACACATAAAACAGAAAAAGGTTTGGTTAAGCTGAATTTAAGAAATAAGGAAGATGTTCGTTCTGCGGCGCTATATATAAAGGAAGCGGCCGGAAATGATTTAGAGGGTTTTTTAATTCAGCCGATGTTGGTAGGCAAAAGAGAGTTTGTCGCCGGGCTTTTCCGTGATGAACAGTTTGGCGCGACGGTAATGTTTGGATTAGGCGGGATTTTTACAGAAGCAATCGGAGATGTTGTCTTTCGTCTGGCTCCTCTTGATGAGAAAGAAGCGCGAAAAATGATTGACGAACTCCATGCCCGGAAATTGCTCGGTGCGTTTCGTGGGGAGAATGCCCCGGACAAAGATGCGTTGATTAAAACGCTTGTTGGTTTGTCCAGGATAGGCATGGAAATACCGGATATAAAAGAAATAGATATTAATCCATTGTTGGTGACTGCCCAGGGCAAGGTTACGGCGGTTGATGCCTTGATAGTTATAGGAAAAATAACAAATCAAAAAGTACCACCTTTGCCGATAAATCCCAAAAGTATCGGGAATTTATTATATCCGAAATCAATTGCCTTTGTTGGCGCATCTGCAAATATTAGCAAATGGGGACATTTAATGTTTTCTAATGTTATTGCGGGAAAATACCAGGGGAAAATTTATCTGGTTAATCCTCAAGGCAAAGATATTGCCGGCAGAAAGGTTTTTAAATCCGTAGCAGACATTCCTGATACGGTAGACCTTGCCGTTGTTACGGTTCCAGCAGACAAGGTTCTGTGTTTAATACCTGAATTTGAGAAAAAGGCGATAAAAAATGTATTGCTTATATCCTCCGGTTTCGGAGAAACCGGAGTGGAAGGGAAGATTTTAGAAGATGAGTTGGTAGAAAAAGCACGGGGAGCAGGAATTTTAATTCTAGGTCCCAATACAATGGGAGTATGTAATCCTTATATATCGTTTTATTGTACCGGACCTCATGTTCGACCGGTTGCCGGAGGTACAGTTTTGATTACGCAGTCCGGCAATTTGGGTACGCAGATATTAGCTTTTGCCGTAAAAGAAGATATCGGAATACGCGCTTTTTGCGGGTCAGGCAATGAAGCGATGATTACAATTGAAGATTTCATGGATGGATTTGAAATTGATGAAATGACAAAAACAGTGGTTTTGTACGTTGAAAGTATAAAAAATGGCCGTAGATTTTTTGAGTCAGCAAAACGGGTTGGTAAAAGAAAACCGGTTATTGTCTTAAAGGGAGGCCGGACATCTGCAGGCGCAAATGCTGCTGCCAGCCATACCGGAGCAATGGCTTCTGATGTAAAGGTATTTATGGCGGCTTGCCGCCAGGCAGGTATTGTGCAAGCAGAAATCCCTATGGACTTGCTGGATTTTTCGGCGGCATTTTCTTCATTGCCGCTACCCAAAGGCAATAGAGTCGGTCTTTTGACTTTAGGGGGAGGATGGGGTGTTGTGGCGTCAGATTTATGCGAGGAAAACGGTTTGAAAGTGCCAAGATTATCTGAAGAAGTAATATCAAGCATTAATAAATTATTACCGCCTTTCTGGAGTCATGCTAATCCAATAGATGTTGTAGGTGATATGAATGCAGAAACATATATGAAAATTCTTGAAGAACTGATTCGGTCTCCTGAATGTGATGCCATAATACATATGGGCATCATAGGAAGGAAACTTATGGTAAGATCGACAATGGAATCGGCTGTTGCAGTAGATAAGAAATATGATTCTAAATTTGCAGAAGATTCTGTGCGTTATCTGGAAGCTTTTGAAAAACAGACAATCGATCTAACTGTACAATTAATGGAAAAATATAATAAACCGATAATCGGAGTTTATTTGCTAAATGATGACACAACGCAAATGATTACTAACGTAAATAACTACAAATACAAGGGCGTGAACTTTATTACTCCGGAACGAGCGGTTAAATCATTAGCCAAAATGTATCAATATTCAAAATGGTTGAGTGGTTTAAATAATCAAGATTAGAAGATGAATGTTTCACGTGAAACATTTTATCCGTTTATCCGTAGAAGAATCACAAAATAGGCAGACTTTTCAAAGTCTGCCTATTTTATAACTAATTATAGATTAATCTTTTTATTCGAGGTGCAATGGGACAAAGAAATTAGAATTACCGCGCTTGATTAAAAGTATTACACTTTTCCTTTCGGCAGCCTTGCTCATTTCCGTGGAGAATTGTTTCAAGGATGTTATTTTTACTTTATTGACCTGAACAATTACATCATTTTGTTGAATGCCGGCATCATCAGCAGGACTACCCTCTTGCACATCTGTGACAATTACGCCGGTATCATGGGGAATTCCTAATTGTTTGGCAAGTTCTTTATTGATTTCCTGAACATTAATACCGAAATATCCACCCGATTTTTTTGTCAGCGCTATTTCCGGCTTATCTTTGCGTTCCGTTACAACAACTAGAAATGATATTTCTTTGCCGTCGCGCAATGCTTTAATGGTTGCCTTTTCACCAACATGCAAAGAAGCCGTTGTTAGAAGCAAATCATGAGTGTCTTTTATAGATTTTCCTTTTATTTCTGTAATTATATCACCTACTTTAATTCCTGCTTTATCTGCCGGATCATCCTTAAAGACATCGGATACTAAAGCTCCATTTTTGCCTTTATAATTCATATTTTTTGCTATATCGTCTGAAATATCCTGTATGGAGATGCCTAACCATCCGCGAGTTACTTTCCCTTTTGTTTTCAGGTCTTCCAAAATGCTTTTTGCCATGTTAATCGGTATGGCAAAGCCTATTCCCTGACCTTGGGAAACAATTGCCGTGTTAATGGCGATAACTTTTCCCTGCATATTAAACAAAGGTCCGCCGCTGTTGCCCGGATTAATGGATGCATCTGTTTGAATGAAATTATCATAAGCGCCTGCTCCAATAACACGTCCTTTAGCGCTAACTATGCCGGCGGTAACAGTTTGTTCCAGGCCAAATGGATTTCCTATAGCAATAACCCACTCACCCACTCTTACTACATCAGAGTCGCCAAGAGCCACTGTCGGCAGACCATTGTCCGGCTTAATTTTGATTAATGCGATATCT
The DNA here is from genome assembly GCA_052139735.1 of Smithella sp. Lineage (GTDB taxonomy): Bacteria > Desulfobacterota > Syntrophia > Syntrophales > Smithellaceae > Smithella. The sequence continues at coordinate 45,288 of JBKQWB010000061.1, forward strand.
GTTTTGGCATCTGCGCCTATGATTTTTGCTTCATATTCCTTGCCATCAGAGATTTTTACCAGAATTTTATCCGTATTTTCTACCACATGGTTGTTGGTTAAAATATATCCGTCATTGCTGATAATAAAGCCAGAACCAAGACTTCTTTGTTTAAAATCGCGCTGAGGCATATCGCCAAAAAAGCGGTTAAAGAAATCATCTCCGAAATATTCATTAAAAGGCGACCGGCCAAAATTATTACCCTGACTTCTTCCCTTAAATATTTTTGTTGTGCTTATATTGACAACTGCCGGTTTAACACGTTCAGCCAGATCGGAAAAAGAACCGGGAACGGTTCCTTCTATTGCTGCCGCTGCCGGAATTTCCGGCGCTCCCGAAGGGATAAGAGAAGATCTCAGAACTTCCACAAGAGAAACAATAAAAAAGGCGACCAAAAACGCCATTAAGAACATAAAAAAAGTTTTACGATTTTTATTTTCCATAAGATCCTCCACCACATTAATAAAAAATTATTGTTATAAATTACTTAACAATTTCAAATACTATAATAATGGATTTGTTTTTGTCAATAAAATATTGTTTGATTTTGGCCATTTAAAGATTTGTTGTTAAAAAGTTAATATTCTTTATCCGTATGGTAAGGAAAATGCGTTGACTTCGGAATTCAAAGTTTATAAATTTCCGCATGGCAGTATTCTTTGAAGCCGGCTCGCAAGTAAACCTTTGCCCCTTTAGGTGTTGCTTGTAAAATGACATCTTTAAAACCAGATTCTTTAGCGGATTGCATCGCGGCCTGCGTGATTCTCATGCCGCATCCTTTATTTCTGCTGGCGGAAAGAGTTGATACGTAATAAATTCCTGCTGACTTTTTATAAGTGAAAAGTAGCGAGGTAGCTGCCGGTATTCCATTGAGATAGGCAATAAAAAGTTTTTGCGGAGATTGCTCACCAAGTTTAAATGAAGAAACAAAAGCGCCATACTGCTCTCTGGCGTGAGGGGGCATTTCAAAGCCATGGAAGGAAATAAATTCCCATGTATGTAAATCGTTATTGTTTTTTACTTCCGAGATTTTTATATTGTCCGGGAAATTCCTGCCTGACAATGAATCGTTCAAATCTGCCGCCATACAAGGGACTTTTTCAATTAAACGCAATCCCTCATTCTGTAACATACTTCGGGTTTCAGGCGATTGTCCGCTGGGATATACCCACCACCAGAAACGCAGATTCGATTTTTTGTAATATTCTTTGATTGCTGCGATGGACTTTGCATCATCGTTGTTTAAAGGCTTTTCATTCCATGCCCAGTTAATATCGGAAATAGTTACGCCGGTGTTCATTGCGCAGATTGATTCAATCTGCGTCAAAGAACAATTTAAATTTCCCCAATAACGGCTGACGGCAAAAAAATTTTCTTCAATATGTTTTATAAAATCCATTTAACCAATGCCGGCATGTTTTGTCCAACTCGAACTTTTCCAAAGCGGATCAATATCCTCATGACTATTAATTGCCGGATTCACACCGCATTTTATAGCGAAGTAACGATGCAGGGCAAGGCAACCGGTTAATTCCGGATGAAATACCGTAACTAATATGGATTCGCTTTCCGCCGCCGCTATGTAATCATCAATTTTTAGAAGTATATTAACATCAGAGCCCACATCAATAATTTTAGGTGCACGGATAAAAGTCAATGGCATAGGTTCTGCCGCGACAGCAGGAATCAGAGCTTTGCTTACAAAACTATCGAGTTGACTGCCAAAGCTGTTGCGTTCAATGGTTATGTTGATCAGGCCAAGGCAAGGAGCTTCACCAACCACCTTCTGTGCCAGCAAAATTGCTCCCGCGCAAGTACCCCATATTTTCATTCCACGCCTATAAGCTCCGAGCAATACATCCTTGATTTCAAAAATATTAAGCAACCTGGAAATGCAGGAACTTTCACCGCCGGGAATAATCAACCCGGCCAGATCCGCAAAGTCATTTGCTTGCTTCACTTTTTTATAAGCGATACCTAACCGCTCCAGATGTTCCACATGCTCATGCACTCCGCCTTGCAGATCCAGAACGCCGATGAAAGAGGGTCTGTCGCTTACTAAACGCAAAGTCATATGAAATTTACCAGCCGCGTCCGGCTAAGATTTGATCAGGTGGTATTTGAGAGATTTCCAGACCGGGCATAGCTTCTCCCAGATCCATCGAAGCTTCCAGAACTTTTTGGGGATCATTAAAATAAGCTGTCGCTTTGACGATAGCCCGTGCGCGTTTAGCCGGATCGGCTGACTTGAAAATGCCGGAGCCGACAAAAACACCATCGCAGCCTAACTGCATCATCAACGCGGCATCCGCCGGAGTGGCAATACCGCCCGCAGCAAAATTCACCACAGGTAAACGCCCTAACTCTTTAACTTTTATGGCTAATTCATAGGGAATGCCGTTAGTTTTGGCAAAACCGGTGACTTCCTCTACCGGCATTTGAGCCAACTGACGGATTTCACGATTCATTGTTCTCATGTGGCGGACAGCCTCGACAACATTTCCCGTTCCCGCCTCCCCTTTCGTGCGGATCATGGCCGCACCTTCGGCAATGCGGCGCAGAGCTTCGCCTAAATTACGCGCGCCGCAAACAAAAGGAATCGAGAATTTTGTCTTATCAATATGGCATTCTTCATCCGCCGGAGTCAAAACTTCACTTTCATCTATATAATCAATACGTAAGGCTTCCAGAATTTGCGCTTCCACAAAATGACCGATACGCGCTTTAGCCATAACCGGAATAGTCACGGCTTTTTTAATTGCGGAAATCATCGCAGGGTCGGACATTCTGGCTACGCCGCCATCTTTGCGAATATCAGCGGGTACGCGCTCAAGAGCCATTACTGCCACAGCTCCTGCTTCTTCCGCTATTTTTGCCTGCTTATCATTTGTTACATCCATAATGACGCCGCCTTTGAGCATTTGCGCCAACTGGACATTTAGTTCATACCTTTTAGCATCCACTTTAATTAGCCTCCTGACTTAATTTGTCTATTATAATACTTCACAAATGCGTTGCATAGCAAAAAAATGATTAAACTACCAAAGCATTCTCGTTTTGATTTGTTTATTGTTTAAATATTGTTTGATTTCGGTAATTGTATAGGTTCGGTAATGCACCATGGAAGCGATCAGAGCTGCGTCTGCATTGCCTTTTGTCAATACTTCCGCCAGATGTTGGGGTACTCCGGCGCCTCCGGAAGCGATAACCGGAATCTGTACATTTTCGGAAATAAGTGATGTTAAATTCAACTCATAGCCTGCTTGTGTGCCGTCCGCGTCGATGGAATTGAGGCAAATTTCACCAGCTCCAAGCCGCTGTGCTTCCTTTGCCCACCACAGGGCGTCAATGCCGGTAAATTTTCTGCCGCCATGTATTACTATTTCGTAGCCTGAAGGAATTTTATAGGATACTTCAACTTTTTTTACATCCATACCCAGTACAACACACTGGCTGCCGAATGTTTTGGCTCCCTCGGTTATAATTTTCGGATCATCCACTGCGGCTGAATTAACGCTGATTTTTTCCGCTCCGGCCAGAATCACGCGGCGCATGTCTTCCACGTTGCGGATGCCGCCGCCTACGGAAAAGGGAATAAAAATCGTTTCCGCCACGCGCCGCACTACATCAATCATAATGTCGCGCTCGTCGGATGAAGCCGTAATATCGTAAAAAACAATTTCATCCGCGCCCTGTTCATAATATTCCCGCGCGGCTTCCACCGGATCGCCGATATCTACATTGCCTTTAAATTTTATGCCCTTGGTGAGCAAGCCCGCGCGCACGTCCAGGCAGGGAATTATCCTTTTACTAAGCATGACGGCCTCGCAAAAAGTCCATATGCTGTGTTGCGCTTCGTCCCTCGTTGTTGCAGCGTACACAAAAGTACGCCTCACTCCTCGGGTCTTGCGCGCCTTGCATCTGGCGCTTTTTGCAAGGTCGTCTAAAATTATATGGACTTTGATTATTCATAAATTTGCTAAGCATTGCCCCTCCACGTACAAAAATTTCGCAGAATCTGCAGGCCGGGCCGCCCGCTTTTTTCCGGGTGGAACTGCATGGCTACCAGATTCTTTACGGCCAGAACTGAGCAAAAATTTATTCCGTAATCAGTTGTGCCTAAAACCGCAGACTCATCAGACGGCGCCGGATAATAGGAGTGCACAAAATAAAATTCGGCCTCAGGCGAAACATTCGCAAAAACCGGATGGCTATGGCGAAAAGTAATGCTGTTCCAGCCCATGTGTGGAATCTTTAATGGCAGGCCTTCAGCAATTAATTTGTCAGGAAAGCGTTTTGTTGAACCGGCAACAAGTCCGATGCAACTGGTATCATTTTCCTCGGAATAATCCAAAATAATCTGAGTGCCCAGACAAATGCCCAGAAGGGGCAAACCTGTTTTAATGTATTGTTTTAGCCAGACATCAATCTTTTTTTTACGCAGATAAGCCATTGCTTCACCCGCCGCACCGACACCCGGAAAAATGATATGCGACGCAGTTTCAAGCTTTTGAGGGTCATCCGTGATGACAAAATCCTGCCCGATTTTCTGCAGCGCACGCGCCACACTCGTGATGTTTCCGGCATTATAGTTTATTATTGTAATCATCTATTCTCTCATCAAACAATTCTTTATCGACATGCATTTAGCAATTTTTATGCAAATATCATAGATTTTTTTATCATACTAGAACGCATATTTTTATAATTTTGCAAAATGTCCAGAGCAATGCTCGCGAATATTTATGAACGAGGCCTGCTTTTTCGTAGGTCGCAGTGATTAAAATATAAAGTGCAACGCAGTATAAGGGTTTTTTATGGAGTTATCCCATAATATTCCCCCTGATATGAGTCCCGCCGCTCCAATTCCTTATCAATTGAATTCAGTACATCTAATTTATTCATTGCCCAATCAGGCGCAAGAAAAATATCGCGGTAACCATCGGCAGTCAGACGCTGAATTACCATTTCGGGCGGCAATATTTCCAGAAAATCGGCCACTAAAGAAACATATTTTTCTTTAGTTATCATGCGTATAGTTCCTTTTTTATACATTTCGCCCAGAGCAGTTCCTTCCAAAGCCAGCAGGGAATGAATTTTGATGCCGTTTACAGGCATTGCCGCAATTGTCCGGGCTGAAGTTAAGACATCTTCGTCGTTTTCTTCCGGCAAACCTATAATAAAGTGAACACAAATGTTCAGACTGCTTCCGGTAAGACTATTCACCACATCTGAGAATTGTTGAAAATTATGCCCTCGGTTGATGAATTGCAAAGTCTTGTCGTTTGAGGATTGCAGGCCTATTTCTACCCAGATATGATTTTTTTTCGCATATCCGCTTAATAACCCGATAACGTCTGAACCCAGGCAATCCGGCCTTGTGCCGATGGAAAGACCGATGACATCTTCCTGTGCAAGGGCTTCATCGTAGATCGCCCGTAATTTTTCCACGGGAGCGTAAGTATTTGTAAATGTTTGGAAATAAGCTATATATTTTGAAGCATGCGGTTTGTAATATTTTTTACCGGAGGCAATCTGTTCGGTAACTGAGGGCAGTTCTCCCTTTTGGCGCAATTTCGATCCCCGTCCGTCGCAGTAAATACATCCACCCGTGGCTACAAATCCATCGCGGTTGGGACAGGTAAATCCCGCGTCAATTGCTAATTTATGGACATTACAGCCAAATAAATTACGCCAGTAGCTTTTTAAATCATAATATCTTTTATTGTTTTTCCAAAAATCCGGTTTGATCAAGGCCGCCTCTTTTTTATGTTGTGTTTTTGCGGTCTATGCCGTAAAAACTTGTAATTCTCGCTCTCCCTGCGCAAGGGAAAACTGTAGCGGGAATCCATTAATATTTTTATTTGCGAAACTTTACTATTGATTTAATACAAGCGCAAGGATTTGATTTCAGTGATTTCAGGAGCGGATAATTTGCCCAATAACTTAATGGACAACTATGATGTTGCGGTAATCGGCGGCGGACATGCCGGCTGTGAAGCGGCCCTGGCTTGTGCGCGCATGGGTGGTCGTACAATTCTATTTAATATTAATTTGGATTCGATAGCGCTGATGTCATGCAATCCGGCAATCGGGGGCTTAGCCAAAGGACAACTGGTTAAGGAAATTGATGCTCTTGGCGGCGAGATGGGCAAGGTTACAGATAAAACTGCCGTGCATTTTCGCATGCTCAATGTTTCCAAAGGGCCTGCCGTTCATTCTTCCCGGATGCAGTGCGATAAACAACTCTACCGCCTGACGATGAAAGCGGTAGTCGAAAATCAGCAAAATCTCCATATCCGGCAAGCTATGGTTGAGAGCCTCGTGATTGAAAACGGCATGATAAAAGGCGTACTGGATCAAAGCGGTCATTTTTACGGCGCGAAAAAAGTTATCATTACCACCGGCACTTTTCTAAACGGCTTGGTGCATGTCGGCGCTTCGCAAACTCCTTCAGGCCGTGCTGGAGAACTTGCTTCTATAGGGCTTGCACAAAATCTCAAACAACTGGGTTTTGATATAGGCCGAATGAAAACAGGCACCCCTCCCCGCCTGCGCGCATCCTCCATTGATTTTTCCCGCTTAGAACGACAGGATAGCGATCCCGAACCGCAGCCTTTTTCCTTTACCACCAGAACTCTGAGGCCGGAGCGTCTGCCTTCCTATTTTTCCGCCACGTCCGCTGAAACACATCGCGTAATTCGTGAGAACATTCAGTTCTCACCGCTTTATTCAGGAGTTATTAAAGGAGTGAGCGCGCGATACTGTCCTTCGCTGGAAGATAAAGTTATGCGGTTTAGCGAGCGCGAAAGTCATCCGGTAGTGCTGGAGCATGAAGGACTGGACACGCAGGAAGTATATGCCAAAGGCTTGGGCAACTGCCTGCCGCTGGAATTGCAGTATCAAATTGTGCGCAGCGTGAAAGGGCTGGAACATGCCCAAATCATGCGCCCCGCTTACGCTATTGAATATGATTTTGTTCAGCCCACACAACTCAAACCTACTCTGGAGACAAAATTAGTTGCCGGTTTGTATCTGGCAGGTCAGATAAACGGCACATCCGGTTATGAAGAAGCGGCGGCGCAGGGTCTTTGGGCTGGCATCAATGCCTCCCTGGCCGTGCAGGGCGCGCCGGCGTTTATTCTGGATCGTTCTGAAGCCTATATGGCGGTGATGATCGATGACCTTGTTACGCGCGGCGTGGATGAGCCCTATCGCATGTTTACCTCGCGCGCCGAATATCGCCTCATTCTGCGGGAAGATAATGCCGTCATTCGCTTAATGGGCAAGGGCTGTGAACTGGGTCTGGTTGACCAGGCGCAATATCTTGCGCTGCAGGACAAAATAAAAAAGATAGAGCAGGGCATTGAGCATCTCAAAGCATCGCCCATAAAACCGACAGCTGCAACAAACAAGCAATTGGCAAAGCTCAATACTCCGCCTTTAAATAATCACACCACGCTTTACGGACTTTTGAAACGTTATGAATTATCTTATGATAATCTGGTCGGATTCCCCGGATGGGAGCCGCAAACCGATACCTTTGTCAAACAGCAGATTGAAATTGAAACCAAGTATGAAGGCTACATCAAGCGGCAGTTCGATGCCGTGAAAAAATTAAAGGAACAGGAAAAAAAGAAAATTCCGCCGGACTTTGATTACTCGACAGTTCCCGGCCTCTCCAACGAGCTTCAGGTCAAGCTTATCCGTATCGCTCCCGCCACTATCGGCCAGATGGAGCGCATTCCCGGCATGACCGAAGGCGCAATTTCAGCTGTGTTGATAATGATGAAGAAACAGGAACTGAGTGGCTGTTGACCGGGGGGCTCTTCCGTAAGGGAGACGCAATCATGATTAAAAATATTCCTTACCAGTAAAAGCCCAATGGCTTTTACAAAACGCTCATCTTTGATTACCAGACTGTTAAAAAGTAGTGCCTGATTAATTTAATAAGTCTGTTTGCTCTAAATAAAGAACTCCATATAATCTTAAACAAGTCAAAAACATATTCTTTACCGTCAATGACTTCGAAGTCATCATTAAAATTATAGGTATGCGTGCAGAAATTGCCAGGATACCAATCATGATCAATTGTCCGGATTATCTCTTCATGATATTCATGTTCGTTTAATACCAATACATTATTCAACGCTATAGAATGTCCGTATCTTTCTTCACAGTTTTGACCGGGACGGATTAATTTATCCTCTAGATAAAACAAATTGCCTGCCGGTCGGGCAGAGCGTCGGTCTGTAACAACAGGATTCTTAGGATGACTGTGCCAGGGACCATGGATGGTGTCCGCAAAGAAAAGGAATAATTCTTTATTTCCCTTTTGAGGGGACCCAATAATATTTGTGAACATCCACAGCTTCTCATTGTTCATAAAAATAGTAGTATCTACTGCACTAATGTTATCCATTATTGTTGCGTCCAATACCCATTTATCAGGGAAAGTTTCTGACCTGTAAAGTTCTATGCTTTTGTTTTGACGTGTTTCGGGGATCATATATATATTGCCGTCGCTTTCATAAAGAAAGGGATAGGAGAGATGATAATCCTTTACTAATGCTCTTCTTGGTTTGCCGTAAGTATTGTCGTCAAATATTTCTATATAACTGATAAGCGCCTTATTGTGATACAGACTGAAATCTTCAAAAAAGACATAGTTCTTTTTATCCCTCTTAATTATAAAAGGATCCGCATAAAAATGATTTCGTGGAGACATAATCTTAATACAATCATTAAAGACAAAACTGCCAATATAGTCTTTCCTTTTGAAAGCTATAAACCACAGCTCATAGAAAAAAAGCTTCTTGCAAGCCTTTTTATAAAGCTTTTTCGATTTTTCTTTACCGATTTTTATTTTATTCTTAGCATCAATAAACATTAAGCTCATTTCCTTAGTGTTTATTTATGCTAATATATAAACCCGCCGGGCTAATCAAGTATCTTTTCTTATTGACATACAAAAATTCTGATCTTATACGCTTTGCGTAGGTCGTAAAAAGCAATTTATTAAATAAAAAAAGGTTGTGTCACCACTGCATTTTAATTATGTTCCCAAAACTATTTTCAGCTTGCAGGTCCTTTTTGAAGCCTTTGGTAACCAAAGGCCCGAATGATTGGCGTTGCTTCAATGTTGTTGACGGCAAAATTGTCCCGCCATACAGTTGTGAAATAAATACGGTCGATCACTGCAATCTTAGATGTACTTATTGCAATCACGCATCGCCGGCGGCAGCCCCCAGGATTGCTGATCCGGATATTGTTTTTCGGGATCTTTCGCTTTTATTCAAATCATACAAAGCAGAGACGTTAAAAATTATAGGCGGTGAACCGCTGCTGCATCCTGATTTGCTTTCTCTTGTCCGTGCTGTGCGCGAAAGCGGCATATGTAATAATATTGTTCTTGTCACGAATGGGACGCTTTTGCATCAAATGGATGGTGATATTTGGGATGCGCTTGATGAGGCTGAGCTTTCCGTCTATCCGGAAACAAAAAAGATGCTGGATATGCATATGCCAATCATTTTGCAAAATGCGGAAAAGCACAAGGTAAGACTATCCGTATATCTTTATGAATATTTCCGGATTCCATTTTCTCTGATTGGAACGAGTGATATGTCGCTGATACGGCGTATATACAGGACGTGTCTAAGAGCACGTATTTTGGGATGTCAATCCATCCATAAGGGATACTTTTTTAAGTGTCCTCAGTGCATATATATTCCGGGAATTCTTGATCAATCTGTTGCCTACGATTATAAAAAAGATGGAATAAGGATTACAAGCGAGTCCAATTTTCAGGATACACTTAAAAATTACCTCATGTCTAAAGAACCGCTAAACTCATGCCGTTATTGTCTTGGCGGTGTGGGCAAATTACGTGCCAATACAATGCTGAAAACTTCCGCGTGGATATCTACGTATGATGTTCCTACAGAACAATTAGTTGATTTTGATAAACTCCATTTTTTGGAAAATAGTGAAACTGTATATGATATGAGCAAAATACGTGTACAATATGAAGAAAAAGGAAGAAGTTATCGTTAAATCGCAGCGGCATCGTCTTGTATCATGCCGGTTTTTTAAAGAAAGAATGTGCAGGCAAATCAAAGCATGAATTATGAGAAAACAATATTTTCGTTCTGGGAACCCAGGGGAAGCATGATTCCGTATTTGGAACTCTGCCGAAGGACATGGCAACGAAACCTCCCTGATTACGAAATCATTTTTCTGGATTATTCGAATTTGGATTCCTATCTGCCGGAAGGAACCTATGACATGACTATACTCCGGAAGCTCACTCTCATGATGCAGAAAGATGCAGTTATGGTTGCTGTGCTGAAGGTACATGGCGGAATCTTCATGGATGCCGATACGCTGGTTACGGGAGACATCGCTCCGCTCGTGGATATGTTAACGGATACAGAAGTCGTCATGTTCAGTACTCATTGCGGATTTATGGCGGCAAAGCCGGGCTCCCATCTCCTTACTTTATGGTACAACGATATACAGGAAAAACTGAATTTCCTGTCAGAGGTGAGGGACAAAGCGCTGCAACTCCCATGGGATTTTTTCGCGAACAGCGCGATGGCTGACGTGATGGATAAGATGATAGGGAGCCGGGGTTCATTTCATATGATGCAAAAACATGTTGAGGATAAATTTGTTCTAGCTCATTTGAAGATCACCGGAGACCAAAAATTGCCGGCGCGCCGGTTGAAAGTGCTGATGAGTCGGATCGGTAATGCTTTGATGCGAAGAAAGAGAGAATTGTATTTCCGGACAGTCTTAAGACGTTATCTTGCTATGCTGGATCGGTTGAAGTACGGATTTGTTTCCGAAGCTCTTTATTTTACTTCAAGAAGAATGACGCCTGAAGAAAAATATTGGAAGTTCTGGTTTGATAATCATATCGACATAAACAAAGTATTCAGGTCGAATCAGATGGTCATAGGACTGCACAATTCCTGGACTCATCAATGGTACAAAGAATTATCACAGAAAGATGTGCTTGAAAACGAGGCCCTTCTTTCGAGAACATTGAAACACCTTTTGACCTGAACGACTGCCGTCATCGCCTAGTGATTGACGTAGAAACAGGAAAAATCACTCACTTTATTTTTTCAGAACCCATCCCAGCTTTCATTTGAGTATGTTTTTCTTTGTCCAGATAATATTTACCGTTATTCGTTTTAATTACCAGGCCGTCGGCTATCAGAAGGTATAGCGCTTTGGGACGAATATTCCCCGTGCCCACACGAAAGAAATTTTTCCGCTCATCCTGCAGCTTAACAGCTCTGGATTCTTTGAATGCCCGGGCTTCTTCCATTTCGGCAACAATCTTGAAACACATGCGCCGCACGCCCAACCCACCCATGTAAATTATCACCATGACAAAGATAATAAAGGCGGCAATCCACAGAAGTATTTGTAAATAGATAGGCATAAATTTTTCCACGACAGCGATTTTTTCGGCGTCAGTTCATACAACTGATGAACCGGTTTGTCAATGTACCCGACGGGATTTTCATTTTTTAATTAATTTCGCCAGTTCCATAGCCCGCCGCAGAATCAGCTGCGCGGACTGGATGCCGTGTTCGTCATTTTCCATTCCCAAAGAAACTGCCGGATCAAAGTTTCCAGAACCATTGATACTCGTCAAAACCGACGCGCCCAAGGGACTGACACCTTGATGGATACTGACGGGAATCATCTCCATGCCCAGAAACATTAATATATGCGTCAGATGCGTTGTTTCGAGGCCGCCGTGCCGAAGCCACGCTGCCGCCATGCTCGCGCCGATTTTGTTTTTCATGCGGCCCGCCGTCAGGTTGCCGAAAACAAACACACGGAACCGGTCAAGCAGCGCCGCCATCCGCGCGGAAGTGCGCATAAAATACACGGGGCTTGCCAAAACAATAATATCCGCTGTTTCTGCTTTTTCAAAGACGGCCTGTGCGTCATCCTTGATTGAACAGTATTTGCCCGGCATCTGTCTGGCCAGACAGAAATTGCAGTGGATGCAGTCGCGAATTTTCAAGCCGGAAAGTTTGACGATGTGATGTTCAATATTTTTTACGGGTAAACTTTCAAACGCGCGATTCAGCAGTGTTTCAACATTGCCTTTTTTTACCGGACTGCCGGAAATACCTAAAATTTTGTATGTCATAAAGTTTCCTTAAAGATTTAAATCCACAGTGATGAAAGAAGATTGGTTTACCTGTGTCAAATCCCAACACGGCGGATTTTCAATCAGCCGGAAGGTAACGTCAATTTAATTATAGCGTAACTCTAAAAAAAGGAAATGACAAATTTGTTTTTTAATCTCTTCGTGTCCAATTCCCCGCCGCGTTCGACGAAGAAGAGAGTGATGGTCCATCATGATACTCTGCTGCTTGCGGCGGGGAGATTAATTTATAATGGGCTTGACTAATGAATCGTCTTGCCCTATTTATTTCAAAAAAGGTATGAATATGGAAGATATAATTAAAATGATTCAAGAAGCACACAGTAATTTGTTGCCAGGATATTTAGGTATGCAGGTTACTAAAGCGACTACCGAAGAAGTCGTCGGCACTTTAGAAATCAAAGAAAATCTTTGCACAATAGGTGAGATTGCACATGGAGGAACCATTATGGCTTTGGCGGATACGATGGGTGCCATCTGCGCGTTTTTAAATCTACCACCAAACTCCAGAACGAGTACCATAGAATCCAAAACCAATCTGATTCGTCCCTGCAAATTAGGTGAGACATTAACGGCAAGAAGCAAGTTACTTAATAAAGGACACACTCTGATGTTGTTATATACGGAAATTCAAGACTCACAGGAAAAACTTGTTGCCGTAGTTATTCAGAATCAAATTGTTATAAGATCACCTCAGGCAAAAGATGCTTGACGTGGGATTGCAAACTCGGTCAAGTATAGCTGCTGGTTCTGCATTCATCACAAAAGAGGAAGCATGAAAAAATCATACGTTCACGGTTACGATCATCATGAAAATGTACGGTTACAGGATCAAGCCTCTACACTGGTAGAATTACTTCACTCGGATACTTCGTATCCGGAAGGGAGCCTTGTTCTGGAAGCCGGTTGCGGCGTTGGCGCGCAAACAGTCACCCTCGCGAAAAACAGCCCCAATGCTTTTATTACTTCAATTGATATATCCGGGACCTCGCTTGTTGAAGCCGGAAGAAAAGCTGCAGAGGCAGGTTTGACCAATGTTAAATTCGAACAAGCCGACATTTTCAATTTGCATTATAAGACAGAGTTCTTCGACCACGTTTTTGTCTGTTTTGTCCTGGAACATCTCTCGCATCCAGTCGAGGCGCTGCAAATGCTGAAAAAATACTTGAAGCGAGGAGGCACCATCACGGTAATCGAGGGCGATCATGGTTCTGCCTATTTTTATCCTGACAGCGAGGCGGCCCATAAGGCTATTGCGTGTCAGGTTGAACTGCAACGACAGGCTGGCGGCAACGCCATGATCGGCAGAGAGCTTTATCCGCTATTGCACAAAGCAGGCTTTAACTCAATTCGAGTATCTCCCCGAATGGTCTATGTTGATTCCAGTAAACCGGAATTTGTAGAAGGTTTCACGAAGAAGACATTCACAGCTATGATTGAGGGTGTCCGTGAACCGGCAATCAAATCGGGAATAATCCGACAAAATATTTTTGAAAAAGGAATCAGCGATTTATACCGGACAGCGGAGCCGAATGGAGTATTTTGCTATACTTTTTTTAAGGCAATTGGAACCAAATGATTACCGGATCATCTGATGTGACAGTTGGAGAAAATGAAGAATGCGTAAAAAAGAAGGGGAAATAAAAGACAGGAAAGATATTGACGGTATCATCAAGCGTTGCCGGGTTTGCCGTTTGGCAATGTGTGACGATGGTCAACCTTATGTTGTTCCCCTAAATTTCGGTTATGATGGCAGCTTTCTCTATTTTCATGCCGCGCCTGAAGGAAGAAAAATCGATATTCTCAGAAAGAATAACAAAGTATGTTTCGAGTTTGACATCCTCCAAAATATTACTGAATCGGAAAAAGCCTGTAAATGGGGAGCGAAATATGAGAGCGTCATTGGATCGGGCACAGCCGAGATATTAGAGGATTTAGAGGCTAAAAAAGATGCGCTTGAATGGATTATGCGTCAGTATGGAAGCGGCACACGGGATTTTACAGAAGAAATACTGAAAAAGACCCTGATTTTTTGTGTGCAAGTACTTGAAATAACAGGTAAAGCCCGATAATGAATCTTTATCCCCAACTAAAAAAATAAACATTCTTACAGTTATACACAAATTGTCAATCTCTATGAAAATATAATGTTTTAATCCGCAATGAAGATAATTAATGGCAGATGGCGAACATTACTGTCCTGTCAAACATTCCTTTAAAAAGATATTGACTTTGTGATTTTTGATCTTATACTTTAAACATAGGTAAGATACAGTATTTGTTATAACTTCTCATTATGTCCGATTAACATGATAGAAGCTTAAAGTTAAAGCTATTCATTTATCAGTTCGTTGCCGGCGGCGCTTCTGTAAATATCAGTCCAACCCTTAACTAGCCTAAAAGGGATATTGCGCTATGAAAAACAAGATCGAAGCAATGTCTAAAAACAAAAAGCAGGTTAAAGCTGCAAAGAAGGGAATCCCATTCCTCGAAAAATCTTTGTTATCAAATAAAAAAGAAAACGAAAAAAAGAAAAATAAAGAAACAGGCAAAAAAAAATCCGCGTTAAGAGATACTGTGTCTTTGAAAAAGCCTGCGGCTAAGGCACTAAATAACAAAGATGCTGGAAGATACAGGGATTTTCTGGAAAATATTCATGATGGATGTTTTGAATTAGACCTTGCCGGTAACGTAACTTATTTTAACAATTCGATATCCCGTATTCTCGGATACTCCGGTGAAGAATTGATGGGAATGAATTACCGGCGCTATACGGATAAAGAAACCGCGAAAAAAGCTTTTAAAGCTTATAACAAAGTCTATAAAACGGGCAAACCCATTAAAAAATTTAGTTGGCAGATCACGAGAAAAGATAATGCGAAAATATATATTGAAGGTTCTATATCATTACGAAAAGATTCATCAGGCAAACCAATAGGATTTATAGGAATTTTAAACGACATTACCGAGCGTAAGCGTGCCGAGGAATCACTGCGGCAGAGCGAAGAACTGTACACGAAACTGGTAAATGCCATTCCTGATATTATTGTCCGCACCGATCTCGAGGGTAATATCCTTTTTGCGAATGATTATACCATCCCAATAAGCGGTTACAACCGGGGTGAAATAGAAGGCAGGAACATGTTAATGTTCATTTCTCCTGAAGACCGCGAGAGAGTAATGCAAGATGTCCAACTCATGATGGAACGCTACCGGGGTCCCAAAGAATACAATCTAGTCAAAAAAGACGGTAGTAAAATTCCCATCGAGGTGAATGGAGATGTCCTTCGGAATGAAGACGGAACACCTTTTGGTCTTGTTAATGCGTGTCGGGATATCAGTGAACGAAAGCGTACGGAAATGATTCTGCGGGAAAACGAAGAACGTTTGCGCGGCATTACTCAGAATATGCCGGGACTTATTTATCGGTTCTATGCAAAAGACAACGGCGAATACGGATTGAGCTACGCCAGTGGACATTTGTCGGAGTTTTTTGGTGGAACGACAAATTTGGATGAAATGTTTCCATTCTTCCTTTCTCATGTCCATGAGGAAGACAAAAACAGATTTATTACATCTATTAAAACAGCCGTGGAAACAAAAACTTCCTGGAATTTTGAAGGTCGAATCTACACACAGTCGGGCGAAATAATATGGTTTCAGGGATTGTCCACGCCAACTCGCCATGAAGATCAAATGATGGTCTTTGACGGTATTTTATTGAACATCACGGAGCGCAAGCAGGCAGAAGAAAAATTCCGTAAAGTTTTCATGATAGCGCCGGATTGTATAGTCATCAGCCGACTGAAGGATGGCCTCATTATTGACGTAAACAAGGGATATGAAGATATAGTAGGATGGAAAAGAGAGAAGATCATTGGAACAAGGTCTACTGAACCGCCATACAAATTCTGGGTTGATCTATCCGAGCGGGATGTCATGGTGGCAGACTTGAGATCAGGCAGGGATGTCATGCGTCGTGAAGCTGATTTTTTGCGAAGTGACGGCTCCATGCGAACAGGCATCTATTCTGCCCGCCTCATCAATATAGCCGGCGAAGAATGTTTGATTTTTGTTTTACAGGATATCACCGAGCAAAAAAATATGGAAGAAGAACTGCGTCAAAGCGAGGAAAAATACAGAAGCATTCTGGAAAATATTCAGGAATCCTATTTTGAAGTCGATCTAACCGGCAACTTTACCTTTTTCAACGATTCCTTATCCAGACTGACAGGGTGCTCAAGACAAGAATTGGCCGGTACGAATTTTAGTGATTTTTCGGATGCGGAAACTTCAAAAAATGTTTTCCAGGCGTTTAATAAAATTTACAAAACAAAAGAACCCAACGAAGGAATTGATTGGCTTATTATAAGAAAGGATGGAACAAAAAGATACATTGAAGCCTCCGTATCGCTAAAGGAAGATTCATCAGGCAATCCAACCGGATTTAAGGGAGTCATTCGCGATATCACGGAACGCAAACATATAGAGCAAGAACTGGAAAATATGGCAACCCACGACATCCTGACTGGACTGCCCAACCGTTTAATGTTCAGCCAGTTGCTCAATCACGCCATCCAGGCCGCAAGGCGTTATCAGCGGCAGTTTGGCGTCCTCTTCATCGATTTGGATCGCTTCAAAATAATCAATGATACCATGGGGCACGAGGCAGGGGATCAGCTGCTTCGGGAAATTGCTAATCGGTTTAGACAGTCACTGCGTGCCGTCGATGTTGTCAGTCGTCTGGGCGGAGATGAATTCATTATCCTGATTGAGGAAGTGAACGAATTGAATCAAATCGCAACTCTGGCCAAGAAGATACTTGCCTCCACTATGAAACCGGCGGTGATTCTGGATAAAGAGTGCCGCGTAACGGCCAGTATTGGCATCAGTATATTTCCCAGAGATGGGGAAGACGATCAAACACTAATGAAAAACGCGGATATTGCCATGTATTTTGCCAAGGAAGAAGGTAAGAACAATTACCAGTTTTATTCCAAAGACATTAAAACACAATCAACCGAGCGCATGTCTATCGAAACAAATCTTCGTTTTGCACTGGATAGAAAAGAATTCTTTCTGGACTATCAGGCAAGATTGGATTTTAAAACCGGTATGATAACCGGAGTTGAGGCACTGCTTCGCTGGGAAAACCCTTTCCTCGGTTCAGTAACCCCTACGCGATTTATTCCAGTGGCCGAAGAAACAGGACTGATAGTGCCTATCGGCAGATGGGTGCTGAAAACAGCCTGTGCCCAGAATATGGTCTGGCAAGGCCAGCATCTGCCTCCTGTCCGCATATCGGTAAATTTGTCGCTTCGTCAATTAATGGATGATAATTTAATAGAAGATATCAAAGCCATATTGAAAGAATCCGGTATGATGCCAAATCTTTTGGAACTGGAAATCAGTGAAAGTATGTTAATGCATAATCCTGTTCACATGATTACGGTGCTGACCAAAATCAAAAAAATGGGGGTCCGTCTTGCCGTTGATAATTTCGGCACGGGTTATTCTTCTCTCACTCAGATCTCGCACTTTCCTATCGACACGCTCAAGGTGGACAGATCCTTCATTCGAAATATTACGCAAGATTCTGAAGACAAAGAAATCATCGAATCGATCATTAATATGGGCAAGCATCTAAGTCTTACTGTCGTCGCTGAAGGTGTGGAAACACAGTTACAGGATGATTTTTTGAGAAAACACATCTGTGACGAGATGCAGGGTTTTTATTTCAGTAAACCTGTTGCGCCTGATCAATTTGCCGAGCTATTGCGTACAAACAACACCACTTCACAAAAATGAATACAAAAAAGAGTGCGTTTCTTTTAGCTTTGGCCGCATATGAATTCCGAAGGAAAGGCACGGTAACCAAAGAACAGCTTTTTTTGCTTAATGCGCCCACTGGCTGCGGTTTGAAGCATCAAAAGAACGCTGTTTTGGCCTGCTGTTGGTTCGCTGTTTGGGAGAAAAAAGCTTTCTTCCATTATGGGGTTTCATCCTTCTTTCGTTGCTATTGCGGCGTGCGAGAGCTTCGTTGTCAACAGGCATGCCGGTGGTTAATCCGGCAACGCTGTGGTATTCGAGTTTTTCGCCAAGTACTCTTTTCAGGGAATGGGCAAGGCCCGCATCTTCTCCTGTCACGAAAGTAAAGGCGTCGCCTGTTTTTGCGGCGCGTCCCGTCCGACCGATGCGATGAGTGTAGGCATCAGTAGTTGAGGGCATATCATAATTGATAACATGGGAAATTCTTGTCACATCGATGCCGCGGGCGGCGATATCGGTTGCAACCATTATTTCGTAACGTCCGTCACGAAAACCATCGAGGGCATGCTGTCGTTTCTGCTGTGTTAGGTTGCCGTGCAGCGAAGTAACTTTGTATCCTGATTTGTCCAGTTGCAGAGCCACGCTTTTGGCGCGTGATTTTGTCCGCGTAAAAACGAGAACGGATTCCATCTCCGTTTTATCAAGAATATCTTTCAGCAGCGCTGTTTTGGTGGCCATTTGAACCGGATAAAAATGATGGGTAACGGTGTCAACCGGCGCTGTGTGACCGATTTTAACATTCACCGGATTGATCAATAGATCATTGGCGAGCGAGCGGATGTCTTCGGGCATGGTCGCGGAAAATAGCAATGTCTGACGTTTTGCGGGAAGATGTTTCACGATTTTTCGAACATCCGGCAAAAAGCCCATATCAAACATGTGGTCGGCCTCGTCAATGACCAGCACTTCTACATGAGATAAGTCAATAGTGTTGCGCTGGATATGGTCAAGCAGTCGGCCGGGACACGCGGAGACGATATCAATTTTATCACGGAGCCTTGTTATCTGTCCATTAATGTTCACGCCGCCGTAAATGGAGGCGCTGTGTACTTGTGCCCTGCGACCCAATTGTCCTATTGCTTTGTGGGTTTGCTCGCTCAATTCACGCGTCGGCGCAATAATCAGCGCACGGATATGACCCCGTGGACCCTGCATCAGCCGCTGCAAAATAGGCAGCACAAAAGCTGCTGTTTTCCCCGTTCCTGTCTGGGCAAGCCCCATGACATCGCGGCCTTCCATAATCGGCGGGATTGATTGTAATTGGATTGGTGTTGGTACTTTATAGCCAAGCGCTTGCACGGAGGCCATTATTTTCACATCTAACTCAAACTTCTCAAAACTCATTTCTTATTTTTCCTTCTTTTTTCAGTATTTGTGACATTTGAACCCAGGTCTATTCGTTGCAGTTGATGAAAACACACCGCCATATGCCATGACTGGAGCCTGAAAACAGGCCGCAAACATTGCGCTAAAGTTGGATTCGGTTACGATTAGCCGGATTTTCCTGCCGAAATTTCTGAATTAGAAAGGATGGGAGGCAAATAACTATCGCGATCACTGTGGAGACTTCTACAGATATTATTGATAAATAGCAAGGATTATCTTTGAAGGTATCATAAATAAGCCAATGTGTCGGTTTATGTCTTTAATCTGGATAATTGCTTAAGCTGAATAAAAAAATTAGTCAGGCATATTTATTAAGATATCTCTCCAGGCGATTTAAGCCTTCCTTTATGTTTGCCAGAGAATTGGCGTAAGAAAAACGCAAGAATCCTTCGCCGCCGCTGCCGAAATCAATACCGGGGGTGACGCCCACTTTTACATCTTCAATAATACGAAACGCTTCTTTGTAAGAATCTGTGCAAAAGCGCCGCGCGTCGGCAAACACATAAAACGCGCCTGTTGGCTCGACATGGATGACAAAACCCATGTCCTTTAAACGAGCCAGCATATATTGACGACGTTCATTATAAATGCTTATCATTTCCGCCACATCATTTTGCGCTCTCGTAAGAGCGGCAATACCCGCCCACTGAATAAAGCCATTGGCGGAAATCATGAAATTCTGATGAATGCGCTGCATGACGGCAGTGAACTCTTTTGGAAAAATGCAGTAGCCCAGACGCCAACCTGTCATTGCGTACAATTTGGAAAAGCCATTAATGACAAACGCTTTGTTCGTAAATTCCAGAATGGAATGAGCGCGGTTTTTATAGATTAAACCGTGATAAATCTCGTCGGAAATTATATACTGTTTGTTGAATTGAGCGATGTTTTGCAATTGCTCACCATTCATTACAATTCCGGTGGGATTGGAAGGCGAATTGATCAGAATCGCCTTTGATCGCGCGGAAAGTTTCTTTTTTATGTCTTTAGGGCGATACTGAAATCCATCTTCCGGGTAAGTTTTAACCTCTTTAATCTTGCCACCTGCAGCGAGAATAAAGTTTTGATAGCAGGGATAGCGCGGATTGGAAATGATTACTTCATCACCATGGTCTAAAATAGCCAGCATCGCGAAAAGCAAAGCCGGAGAAGTGCCTGTGGATACCATAACCTGATCGGGCGTTATATTAACTCCGTATTCTTTAAAATAGAAGTTGCATATGGCTTGCCGCAGTTCCAGCAGGCCCAGGGCGTGGGTATAGCGGGTTTTGTTGAGGGATAAAGCCTCTTTTGCCGCCTGTGTGATAACTTTCGGCGTGGGAAAATCAGGTTCACCCACTTCCAGATGAATGACGTGTTCGCCCTTACGTTCAAAATCCTCGGCTTTTGCCATGACATCCATGACAATAAAAGATGTAAATTTAGACGCTCTTTTCGAAATCATAAAGACCCCCGATATTTTAGCAAACTACCTCTATTATGGTGATTATCTGAATTTTTCAACAATTTTATTAGTTTTATGATTCCATTTTTGGTTTGTATGCGTTATAGGCGTTTTTGGTTTAATTATTCAAAAAGATGAGAATTGGTTCAGAACTTGCAATTCATCGAAAGAATATGAAAAAACATATTGCTATTGGTACATTTTTGTAACAAAATACTTTATGGTCAGTTGAGCTATCTATGAGCAAGACTACAAAAAAATCTTTTTCTGAGAAAGAACGTAAATTGAGTATACATACTTATGAAGAGTTAGCCGCCCTGCACGCCATCGCCAAGATTCTGGCGCAGCCGGGGGATTTGCGTGATCAACTGGAACTGGCCATGAAGGAAATGAGCTCACGCCTTGGCATGCAGCGTGGGATGATATCCCTGATGGATCGCGAAAAAAAAGAAGCCTGGCTGGATATCGCCCATGATGTCAATATTGATGGTTTGGAAGTTTCCTATAAACCGGGGGAAGGTATTACCGGTAAAGTAGCGGAAACCGGCCGTCCGATGGCAGTGGCGAATCTGGGCAAAGAGACACATTTCCTGGATCGCACCGGCGCGCGGCGTCATCTTAACCGCGCTGAGCTTTCATTTTTGTGTGTTCCTATTATGTATGACGCGAACGTTGTAGGCGTTTTATCCACCGATAAGATTGCTCAGCAGGTCGAAGATCTGGACAAAGAGTTGGCTATACTATCTTCTGTTGCCGAGTTGATGGCCAAGGCCGTTCATATTCGTGCGCTGGAAGAAGAAAACGAGCGGTTACGCAAAATAGTCGGCAGTACCCATGCTCCTTCTCTGGATATTATCGGCCATTCCAAATCAATGCAGGAAGTATTCGGCCTTGTGGCGCAGGTTGCTGATTCCAATACTACGGTCCTGATCAATGGTGAAACCGGCACTGGAAAAGAATTAATCGCCAGCGCTATTCATAAAAACTCTTCACGTAAAAACGGCCCGCTGGTGCAGGTTAATTGTGCCGCTATTCCAGACACGCTGATTGAAAGCGAATTGTTTGGTCATGAAAAAGGCGCGTTTACAGGAGCCTTGCATCAACGCAGAGGACGTTTTGAAGAAGCTAATGGCGGCACAATTTTTCTGGATGAAGTAGGAGAGCTTTCCGCTGCCGCACAGGTAAAGCTATTACGAGTATTACAGGAAAAGAGATTTCAACCACTGGGTTCTTCCCGTATTATTAATGTTAATGTACGCATCATCGCGGCTACCAACAGAAATCTGGAACAGGATATTACATCCGACCGTTTCCGCGCTGATTTGTTTTACCGTTTGAACGTATTTCCTATCTATTTGCCGCCGTTGCGCGAAAGAGGGAGTGATATAATTCTTTTAGCTGACCATTTTATCTTGAAGTACAGCAAGGAAATGGGGAAGAGCGTTAAAAAGATTTCAACAGCGGCGATCGAAGAATTTTTATCTCACAAATGGCCGGGTAATGTGCGTGAACTGGAAAATTGCATTGAAAGAGCGGTATTGCTGACTAAAACAGATATGATCGAGTGTATTCATTTGCCACCGTCATTACATGTTAGAGAAAAAAAAGCAGAAAAAGTTGAACACAGCAAATTATCTTCTGTCGTTGAAGCACAGGAACGATCATTAATTATTGATACTCTGGAAGCAACAAGCGGCAATCAGACCAAGGCCGCAAATATTTTAGGGACAACAAAACGCATTATTCAATACAAAATCGGCAAGCTGGGAATTGATCCTAAACTCTTCCGCAAAAGTAATAAAGCCATCCAAAAGCATGATTAAAATAATATTTAAGGATTTTTGAAGAAACAGTATAAGGTTTTATTACATAGATAATTGTTTTGATTCCTAAATTGAGGGATCGTCTAAAGGTAGGACAACAGGTTCTGGCCCTGTGAATCGAGGTTCGAGTCCTTGTCCCTCAGCCATACAATTCATTAACTGTTAAATGTTCTTCTGAAGGAAATTGGATGATTTCCAATCAATGGGATTTCACCAAACGACAGGTCATTTTTTTGTTTTCCGTGTAAGTTAAAGTATTCCATTGGCATGGTGGCCATTTGATTTGCCATCAATGGCAACCCGCCTCGCGAAAATTGAAGGATGTGAAAACCAGGCATTTCAGCTATGCAAATAGTTTATTTGATTGTAGTTTTTCCTGAAAACAACGCCAAAAACGGCACGAGAAATTATGTCCAATTGCAACTATGAATTGGTCCTATCTTATTTACGCTAAAATATATTCTTGCTGAATCATCTTTAGTTAATATATTAATAAAACATAAATAGTTAAGGGAGCACAAAAAAAAATATTCTTTGGGCAACTTTTTATACAGTTGTTAAAATAATACCCGAAACATAAAAATTGCGCTGAGCGAGGCGCTTTATGATCAAAAA
This sequence comes from Smithella sp., assembly GCA_052139735.1. Taxonomy (GTDB): domain Bacteria; phylum Desulfobacterota; class Syntrophia; order Syntrophales; family Smithellaceae; genus Smithella. Next base: position 68,620 of record JBKQWB010000061.1, read on the forward strand.
CAGACACTGTAGCCTGTCAGCATCCCCTCTCCTTTTTTTATTGCAAATAAAAGAAAAAGGAATTGAGAAGAAAGATAAAAGTATGCTATGTCTGCATTCCTGTGTGCAGGAAAGAGTTTTTTTGTTGAGGCTATTGAAGTGAAGAAACCGGCGGCAGCCGTACAGAAACCGCTCAAAAATAAGGACAAATGTAATTAAATAGTTCAAATATGTTCCATAATTTTTTAAAGAAACAAATATGTGCTTTTTAAAACAGAGACAATCTTTTTTAAACAGTGAAAAGATTTAAAAATAAATGATATACAACAATGTAATTTATTTTATAAAATTGGCACGACTTTGGCATTTAACCTGTGGTGCTTTGTGATGTTGAGTGTCAGTAGAGTCATTTGCGTTACGAGAAACAAAAAACGAGGAGTAAAAACAGGTTAAAATATATATGTACGGATACGTAAACTACAGGAATGTTTTACATATCTCATTATAGATTGCCGGAATAATCCGGTACAAATAAAAAAGGTGCTGGCGTTGAATAATAAAATTCCTAAAATATATCTCTTCCATTGTGCAATAAGCTACGATCAAGAAGAATTGCTGCGAAATTATTCCCCGCAGAATGGTGAAATTAAAATAATTTCATTACCCTGTTCAGGAAAACTGGACATTCTGTACCTTACTAAAGCATTTGATACCGGCGCGGATGGTGCTGCCATTATGATATGTAAAGAAGGCGAGTGCCGTTACATGGAAGGTAATATGCGCGCCAGAAAGCGGGCACAGGCCATCGATGAATTGCTGCAAGAAGCCGGACTCGGAAAAGGTCGAACTAAAATAATTCAGATGGGCGACGGGGGCATAACAGCGGCTGTTCATGAGTTAGAAGAATTCTTATTTCAAATAAAGACCATAATTGAGAAATCTCCGGCTTTGCAAATATCGCATACGGAATAGTTTTTCTTCAGTCCATAACGGTAAGGAGTACAAGGTATGAAAAATGATAGCAAATTAGCAGTAAAAACCAGCGGAAAAGAGTTTATTTTCACTGCCGAGTATTTGCCGCTTGCCGGTACCGAGGTAAAGATCGATCCTAAAATATTCGGTAACAACGTGACAGCAGTAAACGTCGCTGATAATCACTATGGTGTATCAATTTCCAGTCTGGCAGCCTCTTTTGCATTGAGCCAGGCCGGCATTGAACCGGTATTGCAAATCGTAACCAGAGACCGCAATCGTATAGCGCTTCAATCCGATCTTCTGGGAGCCGCTTATCTTGGTATTAAAAACGTGTTGTGTCTTTCCGGTTATCACCAAACGCTTATAGGGTGCAATGAATCAGCCAATGTTTTTGATGTTGATTCCATTCAACTCATTGATATAGTTAAAAAAATGAATAACGGTCAGTTGTTGGACGGCAAAAAAATCCAGGGGAGCTTTTGCATGTTGATCGGTGCTGCCGCTAATCCGAATTTGAAGCCGCTCGAATTGAATATTTTAAGATTAAGTAAAAAAATAGCTGCAGGCGCCGATTTTATTCAAACACAGTCCGTATTTGATGTCGATGCATTTAAAGTCTGGTTGGAAGCCGTCTGCAATGTAGGACTTGCCGATAAGACAGCAATTCTTGCCGGTGTCCTGCCGCTCAAAAGCGCTGCCCAGGCTAAAGAATTAGCCGAGACTCATACCGACTTCGTGATTCCTGAAGCGATCATTGACCGGCTAACGGCTGCCGGTGGTTCCGAGGCTCAAGAAAAAGAGGGCGTTAAAATAGCCGCTGAAATAATAAAAAAACTCAAGGGCCTTCCGGGACTGAAAGGCGTCCATATTTTATCCGGTGGCAACGAGTCAACTATTAACGAATTATTATCGTCCATATCGTAATAATTGAGACTGAATAAAATGCCGAAGAAATATCATATCGAAACAAAAAAGATTGCGCCGAGATTGCCGAAAATAGGTAAGTTCGGAGTTGTTGACTGGCGTGAAGATTGCGCCAGGTGTCACAATTGCGTGAAAAAAGCCTGTGTATACGACCGTTACCGACAGGAAATGCAGTATATCAAAGATCTGGATGAATTTAATGCAATGTTCTTTGAATGTATGGGATGTTTCTCCTGCGTACAGAAATGCACGAAAGGCTTGCTTGCTTTAACAGTAAATCCAAAATACGAACAAATGGGTAATGGTTATTTTACACCTGATATTATTCTAACAACTTGGAATCAGGCGGAAACTGCCGGCATTCCCGTTTCAGGCGCCGGCTATCGAGGTAAGTTTACAGGCACCGGGTTTGACTCCATGTGGACGGATATGTCTGAAATCGTTCGTCCGACTCGTGATGGAATTCATGGTCGGGAATATATCAGCACCACTGTTGATATCGGAAGAAAACCCAAACACCTTTCGTTTGAAGACAACAAACTGAAGACATCATTATTACCGCTGGTAGACCTGCCGGTTCCGATTATCATTGATATGTTCCCTGATAAATATCATTTTCCCAACCTACAGCCAATGTTACTGGCTGTTGCTGTTAAAACCGGTACGATGGTTATCTTTGACTGGGAACAGCATCATCTACTGGGAAAGTATGAAGAAAAATATTTATCGAACATAATTTTCTATCTTGGCAAAGAGACGTCTATGCCAACGGCGGATATACTTAAACAGTTGCGTCTTATTGAAATTGCCGATAGCGATAAAACCGAGCAGCGGATAAAAGAGATTAAAGCTGTCAATTCGGAACTTGTTGTTTCGGTCAGAGTTGAACTGGATGCACGCGGCGAGGAGAGGTGTATCGCGCTGGCTAATAACCCCATCGTTGAAGCCATACATATTGTGTCCGATATAAACGGTAATCAAACAGGAGTAGAAAAACCTAAATTTATAAAGGATATGACGCGGACCATCCACACGTCTCTTGTAAAAGGAGGCATCCGGGATGAAGTCACCCTCATCGCCAGTGGCGGCATTGCTCTGGCGGAACATATGGCAAAAGAAATTATTTGCGGTGCGGACGCCATCACGATTAATATGCCGCTTTTAATCGGTCTTGAATGCCGATTTTGTACAAATTGCCGTGATGGTTTTGTCTGTCCGGCGAAGATTGAGACTATCACCACCCAATATGGGGTCGGACGTATGACGAATTTAATTGCCGTTTGGCATGACCAGTTGATTGAGGTGATGGGAGCCATGGGGATGCGGGAAGCCCGCCGTCTGCGTGGTGAAACCGGCCGTGCATTATTTTTTGAAGATCTCGAGGAGGATACTTTTGGAAGGCTTTTTGGCAAAAGAGTCGGGGCTTAAAGAAGTCCTGCCTGAAAATACAATTAAAACACTGGTGCCGGAAGTTGAGGTATCGAGTGAAGTCAAGCCGGCGCCCTCACGCTATCGTAATGAGATAGCCAAATATATCATCCGCCGAAGCAGTGATTGTAAACTCTGTGGTAAATGTGCTCAGGTTTGTCCGCACGGCGTGCATGTATTGAAACCAGGTTATAAATTATTTTCTGCCCCGCATTTGAGCGTATGCATAGGTCCTTCCTGCCAGAAGACTGACCATTATTGTATAGACCTGTGTCCAAATAAAGCGCTTCAAATGGTTGAAAATCCCATGTTGAAGGCGATGGGTGACTATCGCTGGACACCGGATATGCTCATAGCGACCTGGAAAATGGCGGAAACAGGGAAATCCCCGTCACCTGAATACGGGTACGATTATGAAACCGGAGCTTCCGGAGGCGGGTTTGATCGGTTGCGATTCAAATTTCCTAAAAAACCACCCGTTGAATTACGAGACGATGAAATCGACACCAGTATTGTGCTCAACAAGCGGAACGACGGCAGGCCACAGGTGAAAATCGATGTTCCCTGGTATGGCGGCGGTATGTCTTTCGGTTCCGTTAGTAACGTGATCCAGCTTTCCAAGGCACGTGCGGCCACGGCGTTTAATACCTTTACCTGTACCGGTGAAGGTGGATACATGGAACGCATGAAGCCATATGATAACCATGTCATCACACAAATTGCCACCGGTCTTTTCGGTGTTCGTGAAGAGACAATCCAGCGTGTCCGCATTGTTGAATTCAAATACGCGCAAGGGGCCAAGCCAGGTCTGGGTGGCCATCTGTTGGCCGATAAAGTAACTCCGGATGTTGCCAGGATGCGTGAAACCGTTCTGGGTATTTCACTTTTTTCACCCTTTCCGTTTCATAGCGTTTACTCCATCGAGGATCATCAAAAACACATGGACTGGATCAAGCATGTTAACAGGCGGACCCTGATTGCCACCAAGGTCTCTACACCTAACGATGTGGATATGGTTGCTGTGGGAAGCTATTCCGCCGGTACCCATATCGTGCATCTGGACGGCGGATACGGTGGAACCGGAGCAGCACCTGACATCGCCAAGAAAAATATCGCCATGCCGATTGAGTATAGTATCGTCAAAGTCCATCGCTTCCTGGATCAGGAGGGTATTCGTGATAAGGTTACGCTGATCGTTAGCGGTGGATTGCGGACGCCTCATGACATTGCCAAAGCGATTGCGTTGGGGGCCGATGGTGTTGTTGTGGGCACTTCCGAACTGGTTGCACTGGGTTGCATAAGATGTTCACGCTGTGAAAGCGGTCGCGGTTGCCCGCGTGGTATTGCCACGACCGACCCAGAACTAGCCAAAGATGTTGATCTTGAATGGGGCACACAACGGATTATCAATCTATATGCCGCCTGGCGAAAGGAACTTGTAGAAATATTGAAACGATTCGGATTGCGGAGTGTGAGTGAGTTACGGGGACGCACAGACCTTCTGATGCACCTTGATTATACCAATGATAATGATGTGGAGATTCATAGATGAATAACGGGATGATCGAAAAACTTTTAGATTCCCGACAAAAACTGATTGAGGAATTAAACATTCCTTCACCTACTTACAAAGGGGAGGAAGAAGGTGGTTGCGGTGTCGTCGGCTTTTGTGCCACCGAGCCGGTTGCCGCCCGGCATATTCACGAGCCGTCCAAACAGATGCATAACCGTGGGAACGGTAAGGGCGGCGGAATTGCGGCGTTAGGTTTTATACCGGAGCAACTTGGAGTCACCCGCGATGTTTTGGATAACTATTATATGGTGCATATTGCGTTTCTGGATAATGAGATCAGGCCGGAACTGGAAAGCAAATACATCACTCCTTATTTCGAAATTAAAACTTCTCATCTGATGGATACCGTTGCTGACTGGACAACAATTCCTTCTTTGGAAGCCAAGCCCCCGGATGTCATGCGCTATTTTGTTCGCGTTAAACCGGAAACGCTGGATGCCTTTATTTCGAAAAATGAATTAGCTGGATTAAGCCGTGAAGATGCTGAAGGCGAATTCTTAAGCCAGCAAAGCGTTAAGCTGAATCAGGAATATTACGCTTCACTCGGTGATAAAAAAGCCTTCGTGATGTCTTACGGTAAGAATATCATGATCCTGAAAGTCGTTGGGTATGCGGAATCAATTACAGATTATTATAAGATCGACGATTTGAAGGCGCATGTCTGGATTGCCCATCAACGGTTCCCAACCAAAGGAAGGGTCTGGCATCCTGGAGGCGCGCATCCCTTCGGAGCGATAAATACCGCGTTGGTCCATAACGGCGACTTTGCCAACTACAGTTCCGTCAGTGAATATCTTGCGCAACGTCATATTTATCCGCAATTCCTGACCGATACAGAAGTATCAGTTCAGATATTTGATTTGCTGGATAGGACTTATCACTATCCGTTAGAATATATTATCGAGGCTTTGGCGCCTACGACAGAAATAGATTTCGACAGACTTGCCAAAGAGAAGCAGTCCATTTATCGTGCAATTCAGGCAACTCATATTCATTCTTCCCCGGATGGCCCCTGGTTCTTTATCATTGCCCGCACCTTGGCGAAGGCTGACAAATTTCAACTCATGGGTATTACCGATACATCCATGCTCCGTCCGCAGGTCTTCGCTTTTGCCGATGGTGAAGTACAAGTCGGCTTGATTTGTTCTGAAAAGCAGGCGATTGACGCAACATTACTAAGTATGTCTAAAGATGACAGCCGTATCTGCCCGGTTGCCGACAAGTACTGGAACGCCCGGGGCGGCAGTTCAACGGATGGCGGGTCGTTCATTTTTACTCTTGAAAAAGAGAAAGCCGGTAACTATCGGCTAAATTGTACTGATAAATTCGGTGTTCCTGTAAGGTTACCGTCAGGAATGGAAGTCGCTGATTTAACTAAAGAAATAAAAAAACCCGCTACTCATACTGATAAGATTGAGAAAGATATTCGTGAACGATTTGATGCCGACAGCCAGATAGTCTTCCATTATTTTACGGAAAGTCTTGTTAACTGGTCCTTTGCCGATATTGGCTTTGCCTGTGATACGGTTATTAAACTGGCTAAAGATTCGAATCAATTCGCAAAAGCCATTGAAATATTAACGCTGCTTAACGACCGGCGATATTGCACCGGTACGAAGAAGCGTAAGCACATCCTGCAAACCGTTCGTGCTGCTTTGCGCAAATTGTTTGCCCTTATCCCTTTAATAGGGGAAACATCGGCAAGTGAGTTCCGGTTGATCAATTGTAAAACCAGAAAACAATTAAGAGGACCTAATGTCGAAGAGAAGACTCTGGTAATCGATACGCTTGGTTTTCCGCCGGAAGGAAACGAATCGAATGCCTCGCTTTTATTAGACGGATACATGAAGGGTTGGAAACACTTCATCGTTTATAACTGTGCCGGACAGCGTTTTACCGGTTGCGGCCTTGGACCTCACACTGAGGATGTTACGATCGATGTTTATGATAATGACGGCGATTATCTCGGTTCCGGCATTGATGGTTTGACCATTACCGTCCACGGTAATGGTCAGGATCAATTGGGTCAGATCATTAAAGCCGGTAAGCTGGTGATTCACGGAGACACGGGACAAACATTCTTGTATGGCGCCAAAGGCGGATCCATTTTTATTCTGGGTAATGCTGCCGGCCGGCCATTGATTAATTCCGTTGGTAAACCAAGGGTCGTGATTAACGGCACCTGCCTGGATTTCCTTGCTGAATCCTTCATGGCGGGAGATGTCTTTAGCGGCGGCGGTTTTGTTATTCTGAACGGTATAACATTTGATGATCAAGGCAACATAGTTACTTTGAAAGAACCCTATCCCGGCGGCAACCTGTTTTCGCTTGCTTCCGGAGGTGCCATATACGTACGCGATCCTCATAAGTATCTTATCCGCGAGCAGTTGAACGGCGGAAATTTCTTCAAGATGACAGATCAAGATTGGGAGACGATCTTGCCTTATCTTCAGGAGAATGAGCGTTTGTTCGGGATTAGAGTGGATGACCTGCTGACGGTTGACGGCAAACATAAGCAGCCCGGTCAAGTCTATCGAAAAGTTGCTCCGGATAAGCTGTCGGCTGACTTCCAAATCGAGTCAGACGAATAGTTATTTTTTTCAAATGAGAGAGTATCGAAAATGACAACAAGAATTACAAAACAGAAAGCCACTGGAGATCTTTTCAAGGCCGTCCAGGAAAAAGCAGATGTTAATTTAAGTGTCTGCTACCAGTGTAAGAAGTGTTCTATCGGCTGTCCTGTAGCCGACCAGACCGAATCGCCGCCTTCTGAAATCATACGAAGACTGCAACTCGGCGCCGGCGACGAACTATTACAGACTGACCTCATTTGGACATGTCTATGCTGTGAAACATGTTACGCCAGGTGTCCTAATCAGATAAACTTTCCCGCTGTGATTGATGCCTTAAAGTCCATCGCTTTGGAAAAAGGTGTTGCCAGACCGGAGGGTGATGCGCCGTTATTTAACCATTTGTTTCTGAACACGGTCAAGTCTTACGGTCGCGTTTACGACCTGCAGGCTATTGCCCTGTATAAACTTAGAACCGGTAACTTGAAACAGGATACGGATAAATTCCCCACGATGCTTAAAAAAGGCAAGATAGCAATACTGCCGCCGTCGGGTGGCGACAAAGGTAAAGTGAAGCGTATCTTCAAAAAGACAGCGCAAAACAGAGGAACAGGAAAATGAAATACGCATATTATCCAGGGTGCTCTGCTCATTCCACTGCTCGCGACATGCATGAATCATGTCTGGCGGTAGCGAAAGCACTTGATATTGAACTGAATGAAATCAAGGGTTGGACCTGTTGCGGGGCCAGTGCCGCTCACCAGACCGACCGGAATTTGGCTGTCTCGTTGGCCTCTGCCAACCTCCTCTTGGCCAAAGAGATGGGCATGGACATGGTGGTCAATTGCGCCGCCTGTTATAACCGCTCGAAGGTTGCCAACTATGAAATTAAAAGTTCCGAAGAGGTGAAACGATCCGTTGCTGATAGTCTCGGAGAAATTTATGACGGATCGGTTCCGGTACGACACTTTGTTGAGATTCTTTTAAAAGATGTTGGACCGGCTAAGTTGCTTAAGAAGATTATTAATCCGTTGAAGGATCTCAAAGTGGCTGCTTATTACGGCTGTTACCTGGTCCGTCCGCCGGAAGCGACCAACTTTGACGATCCGGAAAATCCCACGATTCTTGAAAGCCTGATCGATGTGACAGGCGGTACGAGTGTTGAGTGGTCGGGCAAAGTAGATTGCTGCGGCGGTATGCAAAACCTTACACGAACAGAAATTACTATCCGGCGTTCGGCTGCAGTCATAGAGATGGCAAAAGCTGCGGGCGCCGAGTGCATCGTCGTTGCCTGCCCGATGTGTCAAATCAGCCTTGATGTCAGGCAGGCCGATATGGAAAAGCTTCTCGGCAAGAAATATGATATGCCGATTATTTATCTTACACAATTACTCGGTCTTGCTCTTGGTCTTTCACCTAAAGAACTCGGGTTGAACAAACTAATGGTAAGTCCGGCAGCCATATTAAAGAAAGCAAAAGCAGCAATCTCGTAAAAACTGCTTATTGATGATAGACGATTAAAGACTATTTAAGGTTACGATATGCATAAAAGTGAAAAAAAATTAACAGGTGCTGTTCTGGTTCAGGGCGGCGGCATCGCCGGTATTCAGGCAGCCCTCGACCTCGCTGATTCCGGATTTAAAGTCTATCTTGTTGAGCGTGATGCGGCCATTGGCGGCATGATGGCTCAACTTGACAAGACATTCCCGACCGGCGATTGCGCTACCTGTATTGTATCCCCCAAACTGGTCGAATGTGCCCGCAATATCAATATTGAGATACTCACCCTTTCCGAACTCGTTGGTTTGGAGGGGGAACCGGGTAATTTTAGGGCTAAAATCAAGGTCTCTCCAAGATATGTCGATGAAGCGAAATGCAATGCCTGCGGTCAGTGTACCGATGCCTGTCCGGTTAACGTGCCCAATCCGTTTGACTGTGAAATGGGTACCCGAAAAGCGATCGCCAAGCTCTATGCTCAAGCAACGCCTAATAAATTTGGTATTCTGAAGCTCGGTCATTCTCCCTGCAGAGTTGAATGTCCGGCGAACATCAACATCCAGGGCTACATTCAATTAATAAAGAAAAAGGAATACCTCAAGGCCGTTAATCTCATTCGGGAGCGAAATCCGCTCTCCGCCATTTGCGGACGGGTTTGTACTCACCCCTGCGAATTAAAATGCACGCGCAATGATGTAGATTCATCTGTTTCCATCAGATTATTAAAGCGTTTCGCTTCGGACCAGGAAATGGACATGGTCAAATCCGGTAAACTGGCTCTTCCGGAAGAGAAGATTTCATCCGCAGACGCCAAAAAAGTTGCCGTCATAGGCGCCGGACCTGCCGGTCTTACAGCATCTGCCGACTTGGCGGACAGGGGATATTCAGTGACCGTTTATGAATCGACGTCAGCAGCAGGCGGTATGTTGCGATGGGGAATTCCCGTTTACCGCTTGCCGAAAGATGTACTGGATTATGAAATAGAGCTTATCCGTCGCAAGGGCATTAAATTTGTTTATAATACCCGCATCGGGATCGATATTTCCATGGATAAACTGCGCCAGGAAAATGCGGCCGTATTTATCAGCATCGGCACCCAGAGCAGCAGGAGTCTGGGTGTTGAAGGTGAAGACAAACCAGGGATCTCTTATGGTCTGGAGTTCCTGCGTCAAGCCGGAGATAAGGATAACCGTCCTAAACTGAACGGCAAAGTCGTGGTTATCGGCGGCGGCAACGTTGCTGTCGATGTAGCCCGATCTGCTTTACGCCTTGGCGCCGACGCAGTCGAGATGGTGAGCTTGGAACAGCGCTATGAGATGCCGGCTTTACCCGAAGAGGTTGCCGCCGCACTCGAAGAGAATATAAAAATTCACAACGGATGGGGTCCGAAACGTGTTCTCGGAAACGATAAAGTCAATGCCATCGAGCTGAAACGCTGCACCAGAGTTTTTGATGAAACAGGGCGATTCAGCCCCGCCTATAATGATAATGAGACAACGACATTAAATGCCGACCAAATTATCGTTGCCATCGGTCAGGCGGTCGATAAAGACTCCCTTGGTAACATGGGAGCGGCAACAGAACGTAATTTTTACAAGGTCGATAAAATCACTCTGGAAACATCCGTAAAAGGCGTATTTGCCGGTGGTGATGACATTCCAGGCAGTGCTTCCGTTATCGGCGCTGTCGGCGCGGGCAAGCGGGCGGCGGAATCGATTGATCGTTATCTCAAAGGCGAGGATATGTTGTCCGCAAGATTTGAGTCTACGGTAAAACAAATTGCTCCGGAATTTCTGCCTGAAACCAAGGGCATGGAAAAGAAGCCGTGTGCCGAACAGGCAATCCTGCCGGTTGCTCAACGTGCTAATAATTTTAACGAAGTTGAAGAAGGTCTTACGGAAGAAGCTGCCCTGGCAGAAGCCGAGCGTTGTCTCAATTGTGCTCTGTGTTCCGAGTGCCAGCAATGCGTTGTTGCCTGCGAACAGCATGCTATTGACCATTCGATGACGGAAAAGATCATCGAGCTTAATGTCGGTTCTGTTATCCTGACACCCGGTTTTGAAGAATTTGATGCTGCGAAAAAAGGCGAATATGGCTATAACCGGTATCCTAATGTGATTACCAGTGTACAGTTCGAGCGTATGCTCTCGGCTTCCGGGCCGTTCGATGGCCATGTCATCCGGCGATCCGATGGTCAACCTGCCAAACGTGTCGCCTGGATCCAGTGCGTCGGCTCAAGGGATACACGCTGCGGCAATGAATACTGCTCTTCAGTTTGCTGTATGGTTTCCACCAAGCAATCGATGATAGCGGCCGACCACTTACCCGGACTGGAAGCATCCATTTTTTATATGGATATCCGGGCTCATGGCAAGGACTTTGACCAGTATTACGAGCGGGCAAAGAAACAGGGTGTAAATTACATCAAAGGTATACCGTCCCGCATTATCCAAATGCCCGATACAAGGGACCTGCGGGCGACATTCTATAACGAAGCCAATCAATTACAGGAAAAGGATTTTGACCTGGTTATTTTATCTGTCGGCATGGAACCCGGCTTATCTGCCGTGGATACTGCCAAACGTTTGGGTATTGATCTGAATGAATATGATTTCTGTTCCACCGATCGATTTACGCCGTTGAATACCTCCCGTCCGGGAGTTTTTGTCGGCGGCGCCTTCCAGGAACCGAAGGATATCCCGGAAACAGTCACTCAGGCCAGCGCAGCGGCTTCAATGGCTATGGAATTGTTATCATCCGCCCGCAACACACTGATTACCAAAGCAGTCTACCCGGATGAGCACGATGTCACCGACGAGCAGCCACGGATAGGCGTTTTCATCTGCCACTGCGGCCGCAACATTGCTTCCGTGATCGATGTGGAAAAAGTGGTTCACGCCGTGGCTCAGGATCCGAATGTTATCTTTGCCACTCATACGTTATTCACCTGTTCAGATACCAGTCTGGTCAATATCCGTGACGCCATCCGCGATAACCGGCTCAACCGTATTGTTGTAGCTTCCTGCACACCGCGTACGCACGAACCGATCTTCCGGGATACACTCCGTGAAGCGGGATTAAACCAGTATTTATTCGAAATGGCTAACATCCGTGACCAATGTTCCTGGGTACACTCGACGATACCGGAGCAGGCCACTCAGAAAGCTGTCGAACTGGTGAAGATGTCTATTGCCCGGGCCCGTAGATTAGTTCCATTACAGGGTTCTTATTCCAACGTCATTCAGAATGGTCTGGTTATCGGCGGCGGCCTCAGCGGTATGACAGCAGCTCTTTCTCTGGCCGAACAAGGATTTAAGACCCACTTGATCGAAAGGTCGGATAAACTGGGCGGCAATTACCTTAATTTGCACTACACACTGGAACACGAAGATGTTGGCGATTTCCTTTCTGCCTTGATCAAACGTGTTCAGAGCAACCATAATATTGTTCTGCACATGAATAGTGAAGTAAAGAACGTAGCCGGTTTTGTGGGTAATTTCGAAGTTACTCTTAACGAATGTAACAAAGAAACGGCTGTGCCATGCGGCGCAATCATTGTCGCTACCGGTGCCGACCCGGCGAAAACCAAAGATTTCCAATACGGCCAGTCCACCAATATTATGACTCAATCAGAATTGGAGAATGCTTTGCAAACAAGCGATTTTTCTTCTTCTAACCGCAACATTGTCATGATCCAGTGCGCCGGTTCGCGGAATGAAGAGAGACCCTATTGCAGTCGTATTTGCTGCACAATGGCGGTCAAGAATGCTCTCAAACTGAAGAAGCAGAATCCCGATACGAACATCATAGTCCTCTATCGCGATATCCGTACCTATGGATTCCGCGAAAAATATTATAAACAGGCTCGTGAGGCCGGTGTTATCTTTATGAGATACGAAAAAGAAAACCCGCCGCTTATTTCCGTTAATCACGATCTGGTTACACTGAAGAGTCCTGACTTTCCGGAGCAGATAGAGATCGAAACCGACGTCATTGTGCTCAGCACAGGTGTCGATGCCTTGAAGGATAACCGCAAGCTGGCAGACATGCTTAAGGTCCCGTTGAATGCCGACGGTTTTTATGTCGAGGCTCACCTTAAGCTGCGGCCTGTCGAATTTGCCACGGAAGGCATTTACCTGTGCGGTTTGGCCCATTCGCCCAAGTTGAGTGACGAGAATATTTCGCAGGCAAGAGCAACTGCCTCGCGGGCGGCGACCATCCTTTCCAAGACCCGACTTGAAGTCGGCGGACAGGTGTCGTGCGTCGATCAGGAAAAATGCATTTCCTGTTTAACCTGCGTCAGGGCGTGTCCTTATCATGCGCCGCTCGTTAATGTTAACAGTAAAGCGGAAATTGCTGCTGCCGCGTGTATGGGCTGCGGTATATGTGCTTCGGAATGTCCGGCACACGCCATCCATCTGCGAAATTTCGAGTCCGATCAGTTTCAGGACATGTTGAAGACTTTATTATCAGAACTGGGTGAAGAGAATAAACCGGTATCTATACCGAAATAAGGAAGTGCTGATGAACACGAATAATTTTGAACCTAAAATAGTGGCTTTTTGCTGCCACTATTGCGCCTATGCCGCAGCAGACCTGGCAGGCTCAGGGCGTTTACAATATCCGCCCAACATTCGCATCATTCGTTCGCCATGTACCGGCAGATTGGAAATAGACTTTTTCATGAAGGCTTTTGAGGCCGGCGCCGATGGTGTACTGGTCGCCGGATGCGAGGAAGGCAGTTGTCACTTTAAAGAAGGCAATTATTTGGCCAAGCGCCGGGTAAATACTACCAGACAATTATTACAGGAAGCCGGTCTGGAACCTGAGCGGCTGCGCATGGTGAATGTGAGCGCCGCCAGTTCCCAGAAGTTTGTCGAGTATGTCCGCGACATGGTTGAGACCGTTACTAAACTCGGTCCCGCACGTAATAAGAAAACTATCCCTAAAGAACAAACAGGAGCAATAAAATGATCGTTGCCGAAAGAAAAACCATTCCTGAACTTGTCGAGATTTTAAAACCACATAAAAAAATACTGGTGCTGGGCTGTGGCACCTGTGTTACCGTTTGTCTGTCAGGAGGCGAACGTGAAGTCAGCATTATTTCATCGGCACTGCGTATTGCATCCCGCGTTCAAGGTTTAAGCTTTGAAATCGATGAACTCACCATCGAGCGCCAGTGCGATAACATCTTTATTGAGCAGGCGGCGGAAGCGATCCAGAAAGCCGATGCAGTGTTGTCAACAGCCTGCGGTGCCGGTGTTCAGGCGATTGCCGAGCGCTTTCCCGAGAAGCCGGTTTATGCCGGATTGAATACCACCTTCATCGGTATCCTCGAGGAACGCGGAGTATGGACAGAGAAATGTGCCGCTTGCGGTGCCTGCATCCTGCATAAATATGGCGGTATATGTCCAGTGACACGTTGCGCCAAGCACATGCTGAACGGACCATGCGGGGGATCCCGTGAAAACAGGTGTGAAGTGCGACCGGACAGGCCCTGCGCATGGCAACTTATATACAAGAGGCTAAAGGACATCAACCAGCTAGACAGACTTAAAGAAATAGAACCGGCCAAGAACTGGAATCCAAGCCTGAGCGGTGGTCCCAGGGTGTTAATAAGGGAAGACCATAAGGTATAGCTACCAGGTATGCCTGCGTAGTTGCTATGCCAGTAGCTTATATCACCTTTGTTTCACTAAGGTTGCAACATTGTTTTTTACTGACAATGATGATACAAAAATGATCAATTTTACATGTAAATTTATGCTCAACTACAGCAAAGGTTAATCAATATTATGTATTTTTTAGTTTTTACTCTATATATCAGTCATGAACAAATTCAATATAATACTATTGCTGACTGCCAATGAATATTTTTTAAAACACCTTTGTTTTCAATGTAAAACAAAAATACAATGATGAGGATAATGTTTAAATAGCACGATATATCAGGATATGATAAATAAAAGTGGACTAATGAATATGGATTATGATGAACAACCTGTATACATGGCATGTTTTTCGCAGTAAAAAGGCATTTAAAGATAAGTTATTCAGCATTACCAGATTAATCCTGCTCAATAAAGTTCATAAGAATGAAATTGATTATGAACAATACAAATAAAGGTTAAAAAAATTGAAAGGAGAAATAAAAAAGATGGAAATAAAAACGCCGAAAAATGTAATTGATTTAATTAAGAAAGAAGGTATCCAGATGGTCGACTTGAGATTTATGGATTTCCCCGGTATGTGGCAAC
>JBKQWB010000062.1:0-7734 GCA_052139735.1 Smithella sp.
ACGCGTGAAACTCATTGGCAAAGTGCCCATGGGAACAGCTTATATCAGCAACGTTACCACCACGGTAAACGGTCAGGTTCTCATTTCTACCCATTAATAGTGGTAGTGTATAAGACGACGGCGTTTATTCAGTCGTCATGAATGTGAAAAAAGAGGCACGGGGAAGTCGCCCGTGCCTCTTACACACTTTTAAGAATGTCATTTAAGGAAAGTTCCGAGGTGTCGGGAGAGCCATCTAGAAATCATCTGCTAAAGAAACATTTGTAAAAAAAGTAAAAATTTTAGTGAAAGGGCATCAATATCGCGCTTGACAATAACACAATTAATAACAGCTTTAAAACCGATGTAAGCGGCACACTTACAATTTCCGCCCATCACATTAGGGCAGGAGAAACAGGACACAATGAAGAAGTTTCTGCCAAGCTATAACTTCGCAAGAATCGTCACTTTTATGTCGATTCTTTTGCTGTTTTTGGGTGTGTTGGTATATGACTCCCCCGTGTATGCCAAAATGAAGGCGATGGATGAAGATTCTCTCTCGCAGGTAGAAGGCCAGGAGGGAATAACTCTGGGTCTTAATCTGACCGTAAGCACTGTGGTCACGGGCTTTAGTTTTGGCAATGATCTAACAAGTGCTTTGGCGCAATCCATCAACGTTGGAACCCTGACAGTTGGTAACGGCGCGGGTGGAGGTTATGGCATAAACACAAATCTTACAATCGATGTCGGGACCAACACAACCGATCACACAACATGGCTATACCTGAGCGGCCTTGTTTTGCCCTCTAATGATTCGGGAATATCAATTTCCGCCAACGATATCAGTGTTACGGTAAATTCCACCACATGGACTCTTGGTAATGTTGATATTACCGGTCTTTATATGGGTAGATCCCTTACCACGGTAACTCCCAATTATATTGCGGGTGACGCCCCGTGGCTGAGCCTCTCGGGATCAGTTTCAGGTGGGGGCGGGATTGCTTTTTACGCGGGATTTGGACTGTATATAAATAATGTGAAGTTTGCCTATACGACCGACAGTATGAACATATCCGGTATATATATTTACGGCGCCAGCCCGGATATTGCCAGCGGTACTCCTACGAGTTGGCCTGCCCTGACAGGGAATATGCAGATAGGCGGTGTTTTTAAGACCTACGATATACATGGCAATGTCACCGGTACATACAATGCAGGTCCGGCGACTTTCGATGTCGGCAGCAATACCGGTAGTTCAACCGGCACAGAAGTAAGCTTTAATCTGCCCATGGCGACATCTATACGGGTCAAAGATTTTCAGATGGATTCCACCCACGATTTTGGTCCGATGGCTCTGGATAATTTAATCATTTACCGGAATACGGTTACTTTCAGGAACCTTTAAATTTAAACAAGTGAATTTGTGAGCGAACAAACACCTTCGCTTGCTATTGTTTACTCGAAGGTCTGCTGAAAAATTAAGGCTAAAATATAATTCTCTAAAATAACATCGGGAGGTGGCTATCTTCGTGGGAGCATTTGTAATCGCCGCCATTTTCGCAGTAATTGTATCTGTTACTGCCGGTATTTATCCTCTTCAGGATCAGCCGAAATCTGAAATTGACATTGCCCTTCCCGGAACGGGAACGGGGTATTTACAGGCCAATGTGAATCCGGCCTCGGAAATTAATAAAGGTCATTTAATAAAGCAGGGCTATGACTATTCCTGCGGTTCCGCCGCTCTTGCTATTATTCTCAATTTTTATCTGGGCGAAAATTTTACAGAAAAACAGGTTATCCAGGGGCTTCTTCATTATGGCGATAGCGAGCAAATAGCGAAACACCAGGCTTTTTCCCTTCTGGATATGAAGAAATTTGTTCAAGTGCTCGGTTATAAGGGAGAGGGCTACAAAGCCGACCTGGAGGACTTGAAATCTGTCACCACGCCCTGCATCGTTCCTATAAAAATCCTCGAATACCGTCATTTTGTAGTTTTCAGGGGTATTCACAATGGACATATCTTTTTCGCTGACCCGTGGAGGGGCGATATCAGTTTCACTCTAAATGAGTTCAATGACATGTGGTACGAAAAGGTTTTTTTTGTGGTTTCCGCGGGTGATGCGCCGGTGCTGAGCAATCTGCGATTGAAACCGGAAGACCTCCAGTACATTGATGAGGACACGGTCAGCTTAATTACTGCCGGCAACAAAACCCAGTCCGACCTTGCCGCCTCAGAACAAGCATTTAAATTGTTAATTGATAATCCCGGTGTGTACCAGTACTACAGGCCAAAGAAATGATATGAGCATAATTTTCAATTTCCCGCGCCCGAAAATTATGACGCCCACAGTCTTGTCATCTCAATGCACTAAAACTCTTTTCCGCGGATAAAGTTTACCGCATTGCGGAAAATTACCAGACCCTGACCTTCTTCCGGAAGTTTTTCCCTCGTCCAGCGGGGATGATTGACACGGCAAAGATAAGCTTCCGGATGAGGCATCAGGCCGAAAAGCCGTCCCGATTCATTACAAATTCCGGCAATAGCATTGATTGAGCCGTTAGGATTGGCCGGATAGTCCATTGCCGTCCGTCCGTTCTCCCCGCAGTATTGAAGAGCGCAGATATTTTTAGTTTCGATTTGCCGCAGAATGGAGGGACCTCCGGGAATAAATTTGCCTTCGCCGTGCCGGACGGGCAGATACAAAATATCGACTCCCCTGGTGTAAACGCAGGGGCTTTGCGCGTTAGCCTTCAGATAAACCCAGCGGTCTTCAAAACGCCCTGAATCATTGAAGGTTAAAGTAGCGCTTTGTCTGTTATAATCGCCGTTCAGCGCCGGCAACAATCCCAGTTTAATCATTAGTTGAAAGCCGTTGCAGACGCCTAAAATTAATTTCCCGGCATGGATAAATTTGAGTAACTGATCGAAGAGTAAATCCCTGCTTCCCGGAATGCGGGCGCAGAGAAATCGATTGGCGCCGGCTTTGGCCGAGCCCAGATCATCACCATCGAGAAAGCCGCCCGGCAGATTGAGAAAGGAATAGTCATCCAGATGCTTCTTTCCGTAAAGCAGTTCGCTTAAGTGAACAATGTCCACAACATCGGCGCCGGCCAGTTTGCAGGCGTGCGCCATTTCCATTTCGCAGTTGGTGCCGTTGCCGGTCAATACTATAGCTTTTACTTTACGGTGCATATATAAATCCTGCTTTTAAAAATTAAGAGGCTTTTGCCATGCTTCTTTAAGTTTGCTTATCTTTTCTTTAATCATTAATTTACCATCCAGACCGGTTATCTGAAACAAACTGTCATTGGTGATAAGGCCGATAAGTTCAATGATATTTCCGGCCATGATTTTTTCCAGAGAGCTTTGCGCCTCCGGATGAATGGTGATGATAAAACGGCTGGCCGATTCCGAAAATAAAATATAGTCGTCTCTTCTTTTCCCTGCGTAGGGAACGGAATTTAAATCAATATTCATGCCCAACCCGCCGGCAATGGATGTTTCGGCAAGCGCCACAGCCAGTCCGCCGTCAGAGCAATCGTGGCAGGAAGCGATAATGCCTTGCTGTATTGCTTTATGCAGGGCACGGTAAATTTTGCGGGCTCTTAAGGCGTCCACCCGGGGAATATTGTTGCCGGTGAAGTTCCGCATGGCGAACCATTCCGAACCGCCCATTTCATCTTTAGTCTCGCCAATGATATAAACAAGATCGCCCGGCTTTTTGGCATCCATGGTGACGGCTTTGCGCACGTCCTTTATTCCGCCGATGACGGAATAAAGAATCGTCGGCGGAATGGATATTTTAGTTTTGCCTATCTGATAGTCATTTTTCATGCTGTCCTTGCCGGAAATGCAGGGAACACCGAAGGCCGTTGTGTAATCGTAGATGGCCATGTTGGCGCGGACAAGCTGCGCCAGTTTGTATTCGCCGTCGGGCGTTTTTACGGATTTAACAGGATCGCACCAGCAGAAATTATCAAGTCCCGCCAGATGGTCAATATCGGCGCCGACAGCCACCGCGTTGC
This sequence comes from Smithella sp., assembly GCA_052139735.1. Lineage (GTDB taxonomy): Bacteria > Desulfobacterota > Syntrophia > Syntrophales > Smithellaceae > Smithella. Next base: position 4,006 of record JBKQWB010000062.1, read on the forward strand.
GTATCGCTTCGTCAATGGCGCAGGCGGTCATGTGATAAGTGTCGATATCGCTGTAGCGCGGGCAGATGCCGTGCGCGACGACAACTCCTTCCATGGAAGAAAGAAGCGGCCTCACTACTGCGGCATCCGACGGGCCGTCATTTTGAGCGCCGACGAGCGGTTTGATTACACTGCCGCCCTGAACCTCGTGATCGTACTGGCGCACTACCGATTCTTTCGAACAGATGTTCAGGCGCGTTAGCATCCGCTTGATTTCCCCGCCAAGGTTTCGTGGCGGCGCAAAGCGCGGCTCTTTATTTTTCGGCGGCTTCCATCTGGCGTTGAGTCTCATTTGGGGAACGCCGGCGTGGAGAAAATCCATGTCGAGATACGCAACTGTTTTTCCGCCAAAAAGGACGTGAAACTTTCCGGAATCAGTGAACTTGCCCAGCACGGTCGCTTCCACATCCATCTTTCCCGCCAGGTCCATGAATCGTTTTATTTTTTTCGGATCAACCGCCAGTGTCATGCGTTCCTGTGCTTCGGAAACAAGAATTTCCCATGGCTGCAAACCGGCATATTTCAAAGGCGCATGAGTAAGGTCTAATTCGCAACCGCCGGAGTAGGTGGCCATTTCACCCACGGAAGAGGAAAGCCCGCCGGCTCCGTTGTCGGTGATGGCGCGGTAAAGTCCATGGTCGCGCGCGATAAGCAGAAAATCGGTCATTTTCTTCTGGGTGATGGGATCACCGATTTGCACGGCCGTAACCGGAGAGCCTTCATGTAGTTCTTCGGAGGAGAAGGTCGCTCCGTGAATGCCGTCCTTGCCGATACGGCCGCCCGTCATAACGATCAGATCAAGGGGTTTAATCTCCTTGGTGTGCGTGATTTTTCCTTTAATGCGCGCGGGCATTATACCGGCGGTTCCGCAATATACAAGGGGTTTTCCAAGGAACCGTTCATCAAAAACAATGCTGCCGTTAACCGTGGGTATGCCGCTTTTATTACCCCCGTGCTCCACGCCCTCGCGCACGCCTTCGTAAATGCGGCGCGGATGAAGAATGCGCGCAGGCAGTTTCTTTTTATAAAAAGGAGAGGCAAAGCAAAAAACATCGGTGTTGAAAATCAGTTTTGCGCCGAGGCCTGTGCCGAACGGATCGCGGTTGACGCCGACAATGCCGGTGAGCGCTCCGCCATAAGGATCAAGGGCAGAAGGAGAATTATGTGTCTCGACTTTAAAAACCAGATTGAAATCATCGTTGAATTTGATGATGCCGGCATTATCCACAAAAACGGAAAGGCAGAAATCATTCTTTCCTTTTGTTTTGCGGATCTTTTCAGTGGAGCCTTTTATATATGTTTTGAAGAGAGAATCGATCGTCATTCTCTTTTGTCCATCGGTGTAATTTATCAAACTGTTGAATATTTTATGCTTGCAGTGTTCCGACCAGGTTTGCGCCAGACATTCCAACTCGACATCTGTGACGCGTTGATTAAGCCCCATATTTTTTCTTTCGGTAATGATGTCTTTATCTTTGTAATAGTCCCGGATGGTCTTCATTTCCTGCAGATTTAGAACGAGAATTCGTTCTTTGCTGATTTTTAAAAGTTCCTCCGCGCCGGCATCGGCAAGATCGATTTCTTCCACCACGGGCTGCGCTTTGCCCGATACCTGCGGAATATAGGCTGGTATCCCGCGGGAAAAATTAAAATTTTTTCTGGAAACTATTTGATGCCGTTCAATGAGATCATTGGCCAAAAGTCCGGAAGCGATTTTTCCCGCGTCAGATCCGGTGATCTTTCCGCTGATAAGGTACTGGCGGGAAGTATAAACGCCAATCTCGCGCCATCCGGTATCGTCGCCCAGGAGCAGTTCAATCGCTTCGCGTGCAGTTTTACCGACGTTGTCCGTAACGCCGGGTTTGAAGCCCACTTCAATCAGCCAGCCGAAATCGGCAGCCATTGGTTTGTTTATGGAAAAATTCTGTATTATCGGATCGGAAAGGGGGCCGGCGGCGGCTTTCTTTAGTTCTTCTTTGGTCAAATCACCGGCGATTGTGTATACTTCAATTGTGCTTACTTTTTCGACAGGAAGGGAGAAGTTATCAATAATCCTTTTTTTTACTTTTTCCCCAAGAGCGTCGCGGATGCCTTTTTTAAAACCAACTTCAATTCTACTGGCCATATTCAACCTTAAAATAAGCGGATTTTAACCCGCCGGAATTATGCAGATGTTGCTTTATATCCAAAAGACGTAAAATATGCAACGTACAAATATGTCCGGAAATAAATCCGGAAAATCTTTCATACAATCAGGCGCTAAACGAAAACAAAGTTAAAAATGGTCATTTCGCTTGACATGACGATATTTTAACCGTTATATTCTGCGGTCATTTCCAGCGTGTTTGCTTTGCGGGAAAATCTTCATAAACATAGATAAAAAAGAGTTTCTGTTGCCATCTCTGGAGATTTTTATGATGATAAATTTTATCCAACCAGTCACGGAGATACAATGGAAGTAATTCTGATTACAATAATGATTGTCCTGTTGCTTGCCGGCCTTGTCGTTTTGTATTGGCGGGCCGGGCGTAATGTGGTTGATCTCGCGCCGCTTTTAAACAAACTGGATACTCTTCGGGATTCTCAGGAAAGAACCGACCGCTCGGTGCGCGACGAAATCGCGCGTTCGCGAGCCGAAATGCAGATGTCTTCACAGCAGGAGAGAACTGAACTGGCGGCGGCCATGAAATCATTCGGAGATACCGTTCAAAAAAGCATCGCCGAAATTGCTAAAATGCAAAACGATCAACTGGAGAGTTTTTCCAGACAGATGTCGCTGCTTGCCGCCGCCAGTGAAAAAAAGATGGAGGACATCCGGCAGGTGGTTGACGAAAAACTCAGGCAGATTCAGGAAGACAACGCCCGCCAACTCGACCGGATGCGTGAAACGGTTGACGAAAAACTGCAAAGCACGCTGGAGAAGCGTCTGGGTGAATCCTTCCGTCAGGTTTCCGAACGGCTTGAACTGGTTCATCAGGGATTGGGCGATATGCGCAATCTGGCTGCCGGAGTGGGTGATCTGAAGAAGGTGCTGACCAATGTTAAGACGCGCGGCACCTGGGGAGAAGTGCAGTTGGGCGCGCTTTTGGAAGAAATCCTGTCTCCGGAGCAATACTTAAAGAATGTTAAGATAAACGAAAACGGAAACGATTTTGTCGAATTTGCCATCAAGCTCCCGGGTCAGGGCGACTCTCCCGCCGATTCCGTGCTGATTCCCGTGGATGCCAAATTTCCTGTGGAAGATTATCATCGTTTGCTGGACGCTCAGGAAAAGGCTGATGCCGCGGCAGCGGACGAGGCCCTCCGGCAACTTGAGACGAGCATCAAAAAAGCCGCCAGGGACATTTATCAGAAATATATTTCTCCGCCCAAAACAACGGATTTCGGCATTATGTTTCTGCCGTCGGAGGGGCTTTACGCGGAAGTCATCCGCCGCACGGCTCTGGTTGGGCAGTTGCAGCGGGAGCTTCATATTGTTGTTACCGGCCCCACCACTTTTGCAGCGTTTTTAAACAGCCTGCAGATGGGTTTCCGGACGCTGGCTATACAAAAGCATTCCGGCGAAATCTGGAAAGTTCTGGGCGAGGTAAAAACGGCGTTTAGCAGATTTGGCGACACGCTGGACGCGGTACGTAAAAAGCTGGAACAGGCCGCCAGTTCAGTGGATGAAGCGCAGAAAAAAACGCGGAC
>JBKQWB010000063.1:0-3561 GCA_052139735.1 Smithella sp.
TCCATAGAACAAGCTTAAACCATAAATTAGCACGTGTCCAGTCCTACCCCTAAACATTTTTATCTCGCCGAGCAATCGACAAATAGGGGTGGGTGGGCGGGTATGAACGGGTTCACCGAATACTTACATAATAAAATTACTGGACTGCTCATATGATGGAATAACTTTAAGCAATAGGCACAACCAGATTATTTATGTGAATAAATCCCTGGAAAGGATTACAGGGGCAGACCGTAAGGATCTTATAGGTAAAACGCCAAAAGATTATAAAAATGAGGGATTGGTTCTAAAGATCATTGAAAGCAAAGATATAAGTAATATTATCAATGTCATTCATGAGACAAAAACCGGAATTACATCATTAATTACCAGTGTTCCGGTGTATTTAAACAATGAGTTGTTTTATTTCTCTAATTATCGCAGTTTAAATGAATTAGAAAATCTTCAATTGGATTTGATGGGCACCAGGAAGTCAGATTTTTTTAAAGAGGATGAGCTGGAAAATTTCATAATTACAATAGGAATAATAGTTAAAAGCGGTTCCATGAAAAAAATTATCAAGACCATTGCCAAAATTTCCAAAACGGATATTTTGGTGACTTTAACCGGCGAATCCGGTGTCGGTAAGGATGTCATAGCAAAACTAATACACAGTCTAAGCAATCGAAGCAGTCAGCAGATGATTCAAATAAACTGTGGAGCAATACCGGAAAACCTGCTTGAGTCTGAGCTTTTTGGATATACTGAAGGATCCTTTACGGGCGCGGTAAAGCAGGGAAAGCTGGGACTCCTGGAATTGGCCAACAACGGCACTGTCTTTCTGGATGAAATAGGTGATTTGCCCTTGAACTTACAGGTAAAACTATTAAAGGTTATTCAGGATCAGGAGATATTAAGAATAGGTGGTCGGAAACCAATTAAGCTAAACTTGAGGATAATATGTGCAACTAACCAGAACCTTGAAGACATGATAAAGAAGGGAAAATTCAGGGAGGATTTGTACTTTCGGATAAACGTGGTGCCTATACATATTCCTCCTCTACGTGAACGTAAAGACGATATAATATATTTATGTCAGTATTTTATGAATAAATTCAACAAAAAGTATAATACTAGCAAGAGCTTTTCCATTGATGTTTGCAATAAGCTTGAAGGTTATAACTGGCCCGGTAATGTCCGTGAACTTGAAAACCTCATTGAGAGGCTAGTTTTGTCTACTGAGAATGAGAGAATAGATGTTGGAGACCTTCCGCCTTCTTTCAAGGATAGTAAACTAATTTATAAAAGTCATGATTTTGAAGATTTGAGCTTAAATGAAATAATGGAGGTAGTAGAAAAAGAAATATTGGGCGAATGGATAAACAAATATGGATCCCGGAAAGCGGCAAAAAAATTGGGAATAGATTATTCTACACTTAAGCGAAAAAAGAAAAAATATCTTGGTTGCTGAAGGTATAGAATCCAAGTCAGAACAGTACATGCTAGGACGGAGACTGCAATCAAATCTTATTTCCCTGGTAACTATTCGGTCAACCCGTATCTACGCCTAAATCCTTAATTTTACCTCTCGCTGTCAGGTCGGTTATTCCAGCAATTGATACATAACGTAGGCGTCAACTAATCCCTTTTCCATGTGGTCAAAGGCCATTGGCAGAGTGCCTATGATCTGAAACCCGCAGTCCTGCCAAAGATTTACTGCTATAGTATTGGTGCTTACAACAAGGTTGTACTGCATCGCCTTAAATCCTAATCTGCGCGCTTCAAGGATGGAGTGCTCACACATGGCCCTTCCAATGCCATGACCACGAAATAACGGACTGACAGCATATCCTGCATTGCAGACATGTGCCCCCAGCCCCGGTTGATTCTTTTTGAGAAAATATGTGCCTGCTATCTTTCCATCACTGATCGCTACGTAAGTTGCTACCGGTGTTTCCATCCATATTTTGAGCCCTTCCTCCTTGGTGGTATCCGGAGGAAATGGATACGTAGCTCCTTCTTGAAATATTTCATGAATAATGAGCCAGATGCTGTCAAAATCCTCCGTTTTAGCTTGCCTGATTTCCATCGTTAACCAAGCGCTCCCCTCAGGTTTTCAGGTATTCATATCCTAAGCTCTTCTGCCTTTAACGCTATACTTCCTGTTTTTCCATAAACCTGATTTATTGCCTTCGGCAGTGATTTCTTGGCCGTCAGTTACCGTAAGCAGTCATTTTTTGATATTAAAGCACTGGACACGTACAAGCTTATAGTGTAGGCTTGTTCTATGAGCAAGCAACTGCGATATAACGATTCCTCACTAACTGAAGAGTTGGCTCTGCCCCTGTCGCCGACAGACTCTTGGAAGCGCCAAGCAGAGTGGTGGCGAGCCAGGGTCGTTCATCTGTCGGCCTTGAATTTGGAATTGAGAACTGAAAATGAACGGCAGGCTTTACTCATTACCGATTTACATGGCCAAGTCGAGGCGTTGACGGCCAAGCTGAAGGACATGGCCCACAGGGTCTTTGGCCGCAAGACTGAGAAAGAATCATCCACCGCCAGGGAGCCCGGCCTTGAAGCCGTCGCAGAGAACACTCATGGGGGACAGAGGCATGGAGCCCCTGGCCACGGGAGACGCAGGCATCTTGAGCTTACCGCGGTCGAAGAGACCAGTGATCTTCCCGAAAACGAGAAGTATTGCCCGAGATGTGGCCTGCCTTTCGATTCCATCCCCATCATGGAAACATCCGAACAGATTGACTGGATAGTGCGATTAGAACGCAAAGTCACTAAACGCCTCTGCTATCGTAAGACCTGCAAGTGTCCGGAAACCCCCGGGATCATCACTGCCCCTCAGCCACCCAAGTTGATCAAAAAAGGCATGTTCACGGTAGGCTTCATCGTCAAGCTGCTCGTGCTGAAATACTTACTGGCCATGCCCATGAACCGGATCAGGGGTTATCTCGACATGGAGGGACTCGCCGTCGCCAATGGCACACTTACTGGCGTCATGCAAAACGTCATTCCTTTCCTGGAACCGCTCTACAATGCCATCCTCGCCCGCAATGCGGCATCCGATCGCCTGAAGGCGGATGAGACCGGGTGGAAGGTCTTTATGGAGACAGCCGGCAAAGTCACCCACCGTTGGTGGCTATGGGTCTTTGTCAGCCCGGACACCGCTGCTTTCATTCTAAGCCCCTCCCGCAGTTCCGAGACGCCCAAAAACTATCTGGATATCGAACAGGACCCCTCCCTCGAAAAGATACTGAGAATAATGCTCACCGACTTTTACTCAGCCTACCGCGTTCTTAAGGATGTCCTGCATGCCTGGTGCTGGGCGCACATGAGAAGGAAGTTCATCGACGCCGCCCGCGGCAATACACAACTGAAAGACTGGAGCGAGCAATGGGTCTCCCGTATCGGCATGCTATACCACTTGAATGATATCCGTCTCGCCCAGGCAGCCCTTTCCCACGAATGGACCGAGGCTGAATCCCGGCTCAGACAGTTTGTCGAAGAGGAGATCCACGCCGTCTGGATCAGAGAATTGGCCGATCCCGATACCCATCACGCCAGCAGGGA
>JBKQWB010000064.1:0-121399 GCA_052139735.1 Smithella sp.
TGTCAATAAAATCTATGACAATCAATCCGCCTAAATCCCTCAAGCGCAGCTGCCGGGCAATTTCTTCGCTGGCTTCAATGTTTGTTTTGAAGGCTGTTTCTTCAATATTCCTTTTATTGGAACCGCGGCCGGAATTTACATCTATTGTAATCATGGCTTCCGTCGGATTTATTACAATGTGCCCTCCGGATTTCAGGTCCACTCGCTCCTGATAAATAACGCGTATTTGTTCTTCCAATCGAAAACTGTCAAAAATGGGAGTCTTTTCTTTATATTGCTTGATAATTCTTAAATGACGTGGAGCCACGGCTTTTAAGTAAGCGCGCATTTTACCATAAGTGTCCCGATCATCAACCAGAATTTCTTCAATTTCAGGCGTCAAATAATCGCGTAAACTGCGCACGCCAAAGTCGGTTTCCTGGTAAATAAGAGAAGGCTTACTGATGCTTTTTACTTTATTGCATATTTCCTTCCAAAGACGCATCAGAAGCTGATAATCGCGGGAGATTTCCTGCTTTGTCCGATTGAATCCCGCTGTTCTGACGATAAATCCCATATCTTCAGGGATTTTAATTTGTTTCATTATACTTTTTATTTTTTGCCGGTCTTCTTCATTTTCTACTTTGCGGGAAATGCCACTGCCGGGTTTATTGGGAAGCAGAACTACATATCTGCCGGGAAGAGAGATATAAGAAGTTAAAAGAGCTCCCTTATTGCCTATCGCTTCCCTTACAGCCTGAACTATTATTTCCTGCCCTGCTTTCAAAACAGGTCTGCCATCGGCCTGGCCGTTTGTCTGTGCGGTCAAATACTCATGGCTGACATCCTTAAGCGGAAGAAAACCATCTTTACTGCCGCCATAATCAACAAAGGCCGCTTGCAGGCCTCGTTCAACTTTAAGAACCTTGCCTTTAAAAATATTACCGGTAATGGGCTCCCTTGTTGACATTTCAATGTTGAATTCAACAAGGATACCTTTTTCGTTGACGGTAGCCATCCGCACCTGTTCTTTGTGAACAGCGTTAACAAGCATCGTGTGTTTCATAAATGTCCTTTTTGGCCGGCTTACATTTTTTAAGTGTACCTACACAGGGATAGACTTTTAGAGGGTCTATTTGTCAAAAATATTAGCGCTAACCTTTTGTATTTATAGAAAGGCGCTTATGTCGCCTTTACCAATTCTTATAATTTCTATATTGTCATCAATTAGACTGATGACACTAGATGGTTGCGGTATAATAATACCACCATCAATAATTAAGTCAACCATCCGACCAAAGCATTCTTTTATGACAGAGGGATCTCCTAACGTTTCACCCTGCGTATTTTTTACGCTGGTGCTGATTATCGGCTGGCCAAGTTCTTTAATCAGAGCCAGACAAATTTGATTATCCGGCACCCTTATTCCCGTCGTTGATCTTTTCGGTAAAATAATTTTAGGCACCAGACGCGAAGCTTCAAGAATAAAAGTATAAGCTCCCGGCAAAAGCCTTTTCATTGTTCTATACGCGTAGTCGGTAACCTTGGCGTACTGGCTGATATGTTTTAAATCAGAGCAAACAAAACTCAAAGGTTCTTTTCTGTTTCTTTTTTTTAATTCATAAATCTTTTCAATGCCCTTTTTGTTGGATAAATCACAGCCCAAACCGTAAACCGTATCGGTAGGATAAATGATTATCCCTCCCTGACGCAGTACTTCCGCGGCTTTTTTGATAAGGCGCATTTGCGGATTCTGGCTGTTTATAGACAGCAACATGTTTTAGCTTCCTGTTATTTTTTAAATTAATAAAGTGTTATTATATCAAGAAACAGATTCTTTCGCAATGAAAGGTTCCGTGAAGGAAAAGAAAGTATAAATTTTTTTATACCAAATCGCATGGAATCTGCCGCCTGACAGGCGGCAGTTCCCGAAAGGAGGATGCCTGGTATTATTTTGCGGCCAGATTGTCTTTGCTTAGTTTATATTCAATACTATCAACAAGAGCCTGCCAGCTGGCCTCAATAATATTTTCGGAAACACCTATAGTGCTCCAGAGTTCTTCGCCATCCGTCGAATCCAAAAGCACTCTGACGCCTGCGGCTGTCCCTTCCGAACCTTCCAGCGTGCGCACTTTAAAATCAACCAGACGCATTCCCCCGATTTGCGGATAAAATTTTGTCAGCGCTTTGCGCAGAGCGTGATCCAGAGCGTTTACCGGACCGTTTCCCTCGGCGGCTGTCAACTCTTCTTCGCCCGCGACAGATATTTTGATTGTTGCCTGAGAAAGGCACGGGTTATTCTCCGTGCGCGAAGTAATGACGCTGAAAGTTTCCAGGTTGAATGGTTCGATAAATTCTCCGATTGTTTTTTTAATTAACAGGGAAAGAGAACCATCGGCAGCGTCAAACTGGAAGCCTCGATCCTCCATAAGCTTAACTTCACGTACTATCTTTTTACTGATAGCGTCATTTTTACCGAGGTCAATGCCAAATTCTTTGGCTTTATATTCGACATTGCTTTTTCCCGACAAATCGGAAACAAGGACGCGCCTGCGGTTGCCTACCAGTTCCGGTTGTATATGCTCATAGGCTGCGGAGTTTTTGACCACGGCGCTGACATGCACTCCGCCCTTGTGCGCAAAAGCGCTGCGCCCCACAAAGGGCCGTGCATTAAGCGGCGGAACGTTAGCAACATCACTCACGAAATGAGAGAGATTGGTAAGTTGCCGGATTGATTCCGACGGCAGACAATTTTTACCAAGTTTTAATTGTAAATTGGCGATCAGGGAAATCAAGTCAGCGTTGCCGCATCTTTCGCCGTAGCCATTTATGGTGCCTTGAATCATTTTCACGCCTTCCCGCACGGCGGCAATAGAATTGGCGACAGCAAGACCTCCGTCATTATGCGTGTGGATCGCGATACTATTTAATGGAATATGGGAAGAAATGTTTTTGACTATTTCGCTGATCTCATGCGGCATACAGCCGCCGTTGGTATCGCAAAGAACAATCATATCCGCGCCGGCGGCAAGCGCCGTTTTCACGACTTTTGTTGTGTAACGGGGATTGTTTTTATATCCGTCGAAAAAATGCTCGGCGTCAAAAAGAACTTCTTTGCCCATGGATTTCAAATATTCAATAGAGTCGGCAATCATGGCAAGATTTTCGTTGAGGTCCGTTTTAAGAATTTCGGTTACATGCAAATCCCACGATTTTCCGACAATAGCGCCGGCGGAAGTACCTGCTTTTACCAAAGCCTTTAAATTGAGGCATGATTCCGGTTTTGTATGCGGATGGCGCGTGCTGCCGAAGGCAGTAAGGCGCGAATTTTTAAATTTAATGTTTTGGGCCATTTCGAAAAAACGAATATCTTTAGGATTGGAACCGGGCCAACCACCTTCAATATAGTCAAAATGAGCATCATCAAGACGCTGGGCAATGCGTAATTTTTCTTCCGCCGAAAAATTTGTTTGCTCTCCCTGAGTACCGTCTCTTAAAGTTGTATCGTAAACCAATACTTTATTTTTTGTCATTTTCTCCTCGCTTTCAAAAAAAAACCGCTACCGGGTTTGCCTGGCAGCGGATTGAAATTTTGTTTATTTAGAGTTTATACTATTCCGCGACCCGGTCTCCTATGAAGAAGCTAATTATAATGTTGCTAATTATTATTTCGCGAAAGTTTATTGTCATCATAGTGTTATTAAATATCCAATTGAGTTGTATAATAGTTTTATAATAGCAATTTGTCAATAGAAAATAATTCATAGAAAATAATTCTTTAGTTAAATATACCCGTCTTTCAAAGAGGATTATAATAAAATACGGGAGAAGGCGATGAAACGTATTTTACAAACGTTTTGGGAAGCTGATGACCCCGGCCTACGCCAGGGAAGGCTGTGCCAACCAAGTTAGCCGCAGCAACCCGAAAGGGTATCAACGAAACTTGATTTTTTCTAATCCTGAAAAAACAGCTTTTTCTTCCTGCCAGTGAAAACCGATAACGGAAATGTTAATTCTTTCGAGTTCATCCGCATAATGACTCATTTTGTCTTCCGGCAGAACCAGGACAGGATGAGGTCTTAGTGCGGCATCGGACGTCTGCAAAAGCAATTTACCTGCGGCGGCAAATAAACTATTTTCTTTTGTGTCCGTTAATACTTCAAAAATATGAGAAATTCTGTTTTCAGAAGTATTAACCGTGAAAAGTTCGCTTTCCGTATCGTTGCCAATTTTTACTTTTTGTTTTTGAAGCAGAATGGCCAGTTCGCTGATAACCAGTTCGCGGTCACAGGCGGAAACAATTTCGTCCTCAGCGGAAGGCGTTGTACTTCCTATTAAGTTTTCCCGAAAAGTTATTTCGGAAAAATTTATTTCCGTTTGCGTGGAAGCGGCAGCAGCCGATTTCAGCATTTCTATTTTTTTTACAAATTGAGCCGCCTGCAGGGCAAAGCGTTCGGATTTGAGGTTTCCAATAACTGCTACCTGGCTGATGGAATCACCGTCCTCCATAAACGACCAGACGCCGCGGTAGTTATGCTCAAAAAGCGATTTACCGATTCCCTTTTTCCCTCCGCCTATTTTACCCCGATGAATCACAAAAACATTGCCCCTCGCGTCTTCGGCAAAAGCACCGCCTGTTTTTCGATCTATCTGTGCCCAGGGGAAATTAATTTCGGAAGCAATGGAGAGAACACCGGACGTTCCCGGCTTTCCTACCCCGAAGGCATTCCAATACCTGACTTCTTTTATGGCGCGTGAAAATTTCCAGATGCCAAGACATTTTGACCATAACACTTTCGCGGGAAAACCCGCGCCCTGATGCCCCAATTTTACTTTTATTTCTTCATCAATAAAGGGCTTGAACTTTTTATTAAATTGTCCGGCATATTTTTTTATAGCCGCTTGGTCCGCGATTACTTTGAGCATGAATTATAATTTCCCTGAATCGTAATTAAGCAATACTACAAAATATTCTCTTACTAATCCAGCCGTTTTTTAAAGCGGCTGATTGCGCCGGTAAAGACGACAGTTCCCAATATCGTCAGCGCCAGAAATTGGGGCCACAGCACATCAAGTCCCACTCCCTTGAGAAAAATATCCCGCAGGACGACCAGAAAATATCTGAGCGGATTAAGATAAGTAAGCCATTGCACAACTTCAGGCATATTGGAAATGGGGAAAACAAAACCGCTGAGCATAAAAAACGGCATAATGAAAAAGAACGATGTCATCATGGCCTGCTGCTTAGTCGAGGCTATTGTCGATATAAAGAGTCCTATCCCCAAAGTGCTGAGTAAGAACAAACATGTAGCCCCTAAAAGCAGTAAAAAACTCCCATTGAAAGGTATCTCAAACCAGTAAACGGCAACGCCAGTGACCGCAATCATCTGTCCCAAAGAAATAATGATATAGGGAATGGTTTTACCGATAATTAACTCATATGATTTCAGAGGCGTAACTATCAATTGTTCCATCGTACCGTCTTCTTTTTCTCTGATGATAGCAATGGACGTCATAATAAAAGCCGTAACCATTATTAAAACCGCTACAATTCCGGGAACAAAAAAGTATTGGCTGTTGAGATTGGGGTTATACCATGTTCTAATGCGCGCATCTATTTTGCCATATTTCATTGTCCGGGCATAAATCTCACGCAACTCTTCGCTGTTAAAATTATCCAGAACCGATGCGGTGTATGCCACCCTTATGGAAGCCATGTTGCTCATGGATCCATCAACAAGAATCTGGACAGGAGCGGTTTGTCCTTTTCTAATAACCGACGCGAAATCCTGGCCGATCTTAATGCCCATATCTACTTTTTGTTGCAGCAAAAGCTCAGCCATCTGATGTTCATCGGCTGCGTTATTTGTGATATGGAATATGTTGCCGCCAGTAAAGCTGTCGACGAGTTTACGACTCTCATAGGTCTTGGAATAATCCAGAACTGCCACACGAATATTAGTGATATCATAATTTACGACGTACCCGAAAATAAACATTTGAATAAAGGGGAATACAAACATCATTACGCGGTTTCGCTTGTCGCCGAATAACTGAATAAATTCCTTGCGCACCAGTTCTCTGATTCTGAGCCAGCTCATAGGCCTTCCTTTTTCAACAATCTGAAATTAAAGAACGTCAGCAGCACGAACATTAAAAACAAAACCAGCATACTCGGCCATAAATAGGCAATCCCCAGATTGCGCAGATAAATTCCCGATAAAATATCAATAAAATACCTCGCGGGAACCACCAATGTCAGCATCTGCAAAAATTTCGGCATGTTGATTACCGGAAAAACGAAGTTGGAAAGAAGAAGCGACGGCAGATAGGTCGTTAAAATGGCTATCTGGTTGGCCATCAATTGCGATTTTGTCACATTTGAAATCCAAAGCCCCAACGATAAAGCAACGCATAAATAAAGAGAGGCGGACGCAAGCATCAGCCAGAAATTCCCTTTCATAACTATCCCAAACAATATCTGTCCCAGGAGAATCGCTATTAACACATTCGCGAGCCCGATGAAAAAATAAGGAATGGCTTTGCCTAGAAGCAATTCTCCGGCTCTGACAGGCATGGATTTGATGGTTTCCATTGTGCCGTTTTCATATTCACGGGCAATGATCAGAGAGGTGAGAAGAGCGCCGACAATCATGATGATGACGGCAATAATTCCCGGAATAATAAAATTACGGCTTTCCAGATCTTCATTAAACCAGATACGGACGCGACCGTCCACGGGAGGCTTTATTTGCTCCTGGCCATTCCGGTTGAGAAAATCTACCAATAACTTTTGATTGTACTGGTCGGTAAAGGAGGTAATATAACCGCGGAGAATATTACCGTAAGTAGGATCGCTGCCGTCGATAATAATTTGCAGTTGGGTTTCCCGGTCGGCACTAATATTTTTCATGAAATCGGGGCCAATCACAATCGCCAGCTTTACCCTGTCATGATCAAGATAATCAATTGCATCCTTTGTCTGAGGCAATAGTCCGATGACATGAAAATAGGAAGAAGCTCCCAGTTTACGGATAAAATCACGGCTTAATTCGGATCTGTCGTAATCAACAAATACCGTTTCCACATTATCCACATCAAGGCTGAGCGCATATCCGAAAAGAATAATCAGTAACAATGGAATGGCAAAAGCCAGATAAAGGCTGCGGTAATCACGGATCAAATGATAAAATTCCTTGCGAACTATGGCTTTGAGTCTTATAAATTTCAAGTATCATTCCTCTTCATTAATCTTATAAAAGCATCATTGAGATCGGCATTGGGGTCTCCCGGGCAGGTCCCGGCAATAATTTCCGCGGGGCTGCCCGCAGCGACGATGTTCCCGGCATTGATCATAACGATCCTTTCGCAGAAACGCGCTTCATCCATGTAATGCGTAGTGACAAATATTGTCATTCCGCTGGTGGCAAGTTGCTTGATGAAACTCCAAAAATGCTGCCTGGTGACAGGATCGACTCCCGAAGTAGGCTCATCAAGAAAAAGAATTTCGGGTTTATGTAAGAGCGAACAGCCCAGCGCGAGTCTCTGCCGCCAGCCCTGCGGCAATTCTCTGGTTTTACGGTTGCGCACGTCCTGCAACTGCGCCATGTCCAGCACCCAGTCAATACGCTGAGGCCATTGTGATTGCGGAATATTGTATACTCCCAGATAAAAACGTAAATTTTCAAAAGGTGTTAAATCTTCATAGAGAGAGAATTTCTGCGACATATAGCCGATGGAATGTTTTATTTCTTCCGATTCAGTCATAATGTCGTGCCTTGCAACAAATCCGCCGCCGGATGTCGGCGTGATTATTCCGCAAAGCATGCGAATTGTGGTGGATTTGCCAGAACCGTTCGCGCCCAGGAAACCGAAAATCTCACCTTTCTTCACGGAGAATGTGATTTTGTTGACGGCGACAAACGCGCCGAATTTTTTTTCCAGATCAGTTACGGAAATAGAATCAGAAGCGGAATGTGTCATTGGCCAGTTCTCCATCCGCTTTCTCAATTCTTTCAATGATTGCTTCTTCAAGAGTCTTGAAACTGCCGCGAATAACAACCGGAGTCGCCATATCCAGAAGCATGGATTTATGCATCAATCCCACATTATTGCATTTTTCACCTTCATCAAGATAGGCCGTAGATACAATGATCGTCATGCCTTCTTTTTGCATATTATCGAGTATTTCCCAGAATTCGTGGCGCGATACCGGATCAACGCCATTGGTCGGCTCATCGAGAATCAGCAATTGCGGCTCATGCACCAGCACGCAGGCCAACCCCAGCTTCTGCTTCATGCCCCCCGAAAGATTACCGGCCAACCGGTCCGTAAAGGGCAAAAGATTGGAAAATCCCAGATATTTATCCCTGCGTGTTTTCCTTTCTTTGCGCGGCACGTCGAAAATGTCCATGAAGAACTGCATGTTCTCTTCGACAGTCAGGTCCTGATACAAGCCAAACCGCTGAGGCATATAACCAATAATGTTTTTTATTTTCTGTTTTTCGGAAACAACGTTGAGGCCATTGATATAAATTTCTCCCTGCACCGGTTTTATCATAGTGGCAATAAGCCGCAAGAGCGTTGATTTGCCGGCGCCGTCGGAACCTACCAAACCCAAGACATCTCCTGAGGCAATATTCAGAGAAATGTCTTTAACCGCTTCAACGTTATTAAAGTGCATGGTAACGTTTTTGACTTCTACCATGGGCCGTGAATTTTCCAGGACTGCAACCATCATTGCCCCCGCTATTGCCGCAACCAGGCATCGGCCGGCATTCCCTCTTTGAGCTCAAATTTTGGATTTAAAATTGACACCTTGACCAGATACACAAGCTTAACCCGTTCTTTTTTTGTCTGGATTATTTTCGGTGTAAATTCTCCTTCGGGTGAAACAAAAGAAACATATCCTGTATAGCTTTTGCCGGGGAAGGTATCTACCTTTACATCCACTTTCTGGCCCGGCGAGACTTTGCCGATTTCCGTTTCATCGACAAATATTTTCAGATCAACGCGGGCAAGCTCGGAAATAGTAAGGACTTCTCTCCCGGTTGTTACAGTTTCGCCCGGTTCAACATTGCGATTGGTTAATATGCCAACTGTGGGCGATTTTAATTGCGTATAATCCAACTGGATGGCGGCTTGATTTAATGAAGCGGCCGCTTCGTTAATTTGCGCGTCGGCGACTTCGATATTTTGCTTAATTTCATCTATTTTTGTTAAATTACCCTCCGCCAGTTTCAGGGCTGATTCACTTTCGATTACTTGCGATTGGGCAATGTCATAATTTAGTTTCAATGTATCCCGTTCTTTTTCCGTAACCACACCTTTTCTGAATAGCTCTTCGAAACGCTTGTAGTTTTTTTCCGCATCTTTTAATGTGTCTTGAGTACTTTTTACATTTGCCCTGGTTCTGATAACTTCCTGAGGAAGAGTTTTTCTGTTAATTTCCAAATCTGTTTCCAGTTGATTTTTGCTTTTTTTCGCCTGTTCCAGCTTCGCTTTGGCCTGCGCGTAACGTGATTCAAATTCCTCACGGTCCAACACGGCAACAATCTGATTTTTCGTAACGGGCTGGCCTTCCTGAACAAGGACTTGCGCAACACGCCCGGGAACCTGGAAAGACAAATTTGCCTGTGTTGTGTCGATAGTTCCCGAATAATAGAGCTCTTTTTTCTGATTACTTTTTTGCCCAAAATACACAAGCAAGCCGACTGTCAGAAAGAGAATTATAAAAATAATAGCAATTATTCTTTTTTTCAACGCTTATCCTCCGTTTTACTTTTTAGTCCGCGGTATTTTATCCGCTATCTATCGGGTTTTTGCCATAAGATTGGTTATCGCTTTATCGCCTTCAGCACCAAAGTCGCCACTTCTTCCCCAAGAATTGCCTTTATTTTTTTATCATTAGCCTTGAGCGTGGCAGGCAGCCATAATTGCCTGTCTTTTATCGGCTGTGCCTGTTTATAAAAAATAATAGTGCCAATAATCATCATATGGATAAGAAATGGTACCGTGTCAATAAATACTCCTTTTTTTCTTCCTCCGTCGAGAATGCCAACCAAAATAGTCAGGACAGAAGCTATATCTTCTATAACAACACGCGGAAGTGTTGCGCCGCCAGAAGCAACTTCCCGCATCATAATCGCAGGTAATTCGGGATTTTTATCCACATTCGCTGCAATGCAGTTTATATAAGCCTTAAGTTTTTCTTCGGGTGAATCAACTTTGGCCACAGCCCCGGCAATATCTTGGGCAGTATTGCCCACGACCTGATGAATGACGTTAGCGTATAAAGTATCCTTATCGCCGATTTGATAATAGATAGTTGCTTTGTTTACGCCGGCCCGCTGGGCAATTTCATCAACGTGCGCCCCACTGTAACCTTTCTGTGCAAAAATAGTTCTCGCCGCGATGAGAATACGTACAATGGTTTTATTTGATTTTTCTTTATGAACATCCTTCATTTATCAGAACCCCGACAATATTTGACTCATGGAATCTTCTTTTTCCGGCCATTTTTAACTAAACGGTTATTTAAACCTGATGGTTAATTTTAAATATAGATGCGGAATTTTGTCAAGATGTTTTTTAACACCTAAAAAAGCCCTATGACCTTACAGCGACCATGGGGCTTTCGTCTTAAAATTCTAAAAATATTATTTAATTACTTCATCAGAACCACTTCAAAGACAGCTTCAACCCTGCGGTTCTTCTGTCGTCCTTTTGCTGTAGCATTGCTGGCGATTGGTTGATGAGATCCATAACCTATAGCGTTGATATGAGACGCTTTAATTCTAAATTTATCAATCATGTATTTCCGTACATTATTGGCGCGGGACTGGGATAATAATACATTGAAACCTTCTTTGCCGATATTATCGGTGTGGCCAATTATTTCAGCGTAAATTTCAGGATTTGCTTTCATGAAATCAGCTGCTTGTTTTATGTTGTTATGATATCGGTTTTTAATAATAGATTTTCCGAAATCAAACTCAACATGAAGAGTAATCCTGGCAATTTCCTTCATTGGAGGAGGTGGTGTCGGCTCAGGCGTGGGAGAAGGCACCGGTGTAGGAGCAACTAAAACTGGCACAGGTGGAGGTGGAGGCGGTGGAGGCGCAGGCGGAGCCAACGGCGGCGCCATAGCCACGTGTTTCTGTTCAATTACAGCACTCTCATCTTCTCTGCCATATCGCACCGGAAGCACCCGACTTCGACTTTTGTTTTTCCGGGGGTCCCAGAACCATGTGGCACGGTTATTAATAAAGCTAACGTATGCGACTCGAGAATATTTTACATCGGATGCCCAGAGAAAAGCCCCAGTCAGGGTTATCAGTTTTGTTATATGATAATGATTATTCCCGAAAATCATCCTATCATATAAACCCTGCAGTTCATCCCTCGTCGGCATCCGCCAGTCCTTATGGCCACCTCCGTTATAATTTTCACAATAGAACTTGGCATCTGTCCAGTTAATATCTTTTCCGTTATCCCTGGCTGCCCACAACAGATTTGTTTGCGTATCTAATGTCGTCCCGTCATTATAGGCAACGAAACGACCGCCGCTGGCCTTATTTGCCAGCCTGGCCTTATTTGCTGCCATGGAGGGCTTCAAAGCAATAAAAGCCCCCATTAATATAACCACCACTATAATTGTTACTATCTTTCCTAACGTCTTTCCCATTAATAACTAACTCCCCTCTCTATTAATTTATTTTCTGCTTGAGACGAGTTACTTTTCAGCGTTGCAGTGATATTTTAATGATTACATTGTTTTAACATTGCATAATTTTTAGAATCCGTCAATTAACGAAACAATGCTAAATTTTTAGCCTCCGGATCGCCTTAACGTCATTTCTGTTTTAGAGTTGTAACAAATATTTTGGAGGCAATAAACACTTAGATTTATTGAAGCCCTCCGTGGCAAGCCATGGAAATCTCCGATTCTTAAGGAACACATCATTCAGTACTTGCTCAAACACCCCATAACACGCGAATACATTTGCTCGCTTAGGAATTCAAACGGCAAAGACTTATGATTATTTCGACTTAGCCTCTTTCATAAGCGTTTGTATCTGCTTGTCTTTATCTCGCCACAACTGCTGTACCCATTTGTGCATGGCATCGCGAAAGACCGGATCGCCTTCATAATCGCCGTGCAAAAACTGTTTAGGAATTTCTATTGTTCTCATACGTACAGTTATCCGTTTGACTTTACCGCAGAGAAACTCCCAGAAGGTTGGAATGCCGTCCGGATAGACAATGGTAATATCCAGCAGAGAATGAAACTTCTCGCCCAGAACGTCTAACGCCAACGCGAGACCGCCGGATTTTGGACGCAGAAGAAATTTGTACTCGCTTTTTTGCCGGTCGCGTTTTGCTTTGGTAAAGCGTGTGCCTTCGAGAAAATTCATCACACTGGTGGGAACAGTGCCAAATTTTTCACAGGCTTTGCGTGTTGCTTCATAGTCCTTGCCTTTTTGTTCGGGATGTTCTTTCAAATATTCGGCGCTGTGACGGTACAGAAAAGGATAGTCCAGCGCCCACCAGGCTAAGCCCATTAAAGGCACCTTGATAAGTTCTCTCTTAATGAAGAATTTCAACAGGGGAATGCGGCGATTCAACAGGCGCTGCATAACAAGTATATCAACCCAGGATTGATGATTGCTGACGACCAGATACCTGCCGTGATAATTCAAGCCCTCCATGCCCTGAACATCCCACTTGGTTTTTTGAGTCAGGCGCATCCATCCGCTGTTGCCGGAAAGCCAGTTTTCTCCAATCCAATTAAGAATACTGTTTATTATCCGGAGCAGTGGCGGCCAGGTCAAAAAGATTTTCGGAATGGCAAACACGTATAAAATAGACACCCAAAAAACCACATTGATGAAGAGAAGAAATCCCGCGATCACTCCCACGAGACTTGGCGGCAGAAAATTCAGCATTATGACGTTCCCCAAAATACATAATATTTATATTAAGCTTGGCGAGCATAAAAAAAAGGGGGGTGCAAGTCAAGAACATTATTGACTTACCGTAATATAAACACGTGGTGCCTCTTTAATAGAGACCAAGTTAAATATTTGAATATAGGCGGCATAAATTGTTTTTAAAGAAATAACTGGTTTAAATACGATTTTTTTGCTATAATGGTCCACAATAAGGAATACATTTATCCATCCCTAAGTAAAAATTGGTTGTGTTCAAAACTGCTATAAATCATATAATTCAGTTCAAAACCATAACCCAGAAGGACTAAAAAAATGAAAAAAGATCATTTAAGGAATATTGCCATTATTTCCCATGTCGATCATGGCAAAACTACGCTGCTCAACGCGATGTTGAAGCAAACCGGAGTATTTCGGGTAAATCAGGCCGTTGAGGATCGCGTGATGGATTCGATGGATCTGGAAAAAGAACGTGGAATCACCATCACAGCAAAAAATACCGCTGTAGATTACAACGGCGTAAAAATCAATATTGTCGATACGCCCGGCCATGCCGATTTCGGCGGTGAAGTGGAACGAAGCCTCAATATGGTTGACGGCGCTATACTGCTGGTTGATGCCAGCGAAGGTCCTCTGCCGCAAACAAGATTTGTTTTAAAAAAAGCTCTGGCACTTCGTCTGCCGATAATTTTAGTTATCAATAAAATTGATCGCAAAGATGCGCGTATTGACGAAGTGATAAATGAAACCTACGATCTCTTCATTGATTTAGGCGCGGAAGAAAAACAAATTGAATTTCCTATCCTCTACACTCAAGCCAAAATCGGAGTCAGCCACAGAAAACTAGGCGATGACAGCGCCGATTTGCAGCCGCTGCTCCAGACAATCATTGATTATGTACCCGCCCCGCAGGGAGATGATGAAGCCATTACACAATTTCTGGTTACCAATTTGGATTATGATTCTTATGTTGGACAAATTGCCATCGGTCGTCTGCAAAGCGGCAAATTGGAAATGAACACCAATTACAGCCTTTGCTCTCAGGATAAAATAATTCCCGGAGTCAAACTAAGCGCTCTTTATACTTTTTACGGCCTGGCAAAAAAACCGGTAACGATGGCTGAGTCCGGAGATATTATTGCCCTTTCCGGAGTGGAAAATGTCACAATCGGCGATACAATTTCTTCTTTTATATCTCCCCAGGCGCTGCCCCGACTGCTTGTCGATGAGCCAACCATATCCATGATATTTTATGTCAACGACAGTCCCTTCGCCGGCAAGGAAGGTAAATTTCTCACTTCACGCCATTTGTTGGAGAGGCTGGAAAAAGAATCTCTGAGAAATGTTGCCATCAAAATAAAGAAATTGGGAAAAACCAACTCCTTTGAAGTTTGCGGGCGCGGCGAATTGCAAATGGCAGTATTAATCGAAACCATGCGCCGCGAAGGTTATGAATTAATGGTTTCCCGCCCGCAGGTCATCACCAAAGAACAAAACGGCAAAACTGTGGAACCGGTGGAAAGATTATTTCTGGATATACCGGAAGAATTTATCGGAAAAATTACGGAAAAATTGGCCGTGCGCAAGGGGCGATTGGAGAGCCTTGTGAATAAAGGCAGTGGCAGAGTCAGCATGGAGTTTCTAACCCCGTCACGTGGATTAATCGGATTCCGCAGCCAGTTCTTGACGGACACCAAAGGCGGCGGGGTAATGAATTCTCTGCTGGAAAGTTATGCCCCCTGGTTTGGTCCGATTCCTCAACGCATGAGCGGTGTGTTAGTGGCTGACCGTCCTGGACGGATCACGTCTTATGCAAGCTTTGCCATGGAAGACCGTGGCGAAATGATCGTGGAAGTCGGTACGGAAGTTTATGGCGGAATGATAGTAGGAGAGCGCAATCGTACAGGCGATATGGATGTTAATATCACTAAAGAAAAGAAACTGACCAACATGCGGGCATCCACATCTGATGCCACAATAATTCTCCGGCCGCCGCGTACTTTTTCTCTGGATCAGGCCATCGAATTTATTTCTGAAAATGAACTGGTGGAAGTAACCCCGCAAAGCGTCCGCCTGCGGAAAATGGAACTGGATGCGACAAAACGTCTGCAGAAAAGCCGCAGAGAAGAATGATATAAATTTTGTCGTTCCGGCCAATACCTGCATCGGGAAAGTAACTTCATAACCGACTGAATATTTTGGGCATAATACATTAAGATTCATTATATTAAACCGATATGATCTCTGAAATTTCAGAAAACTTTTACCGTATCACTTTGCCGATGCCGTATCGTTTAAAACATGTGCATGCTTATCTTCTGTCTCACGATGGGGATCTGGCTCTTTTTGATACCGGCCTCAATATGCCCGGCTGTTTTGAAACGCTGGAAAAAGATCTGAAAAGCGCGGGTTTAAGCATCCATGACATAAGACATATTTTTTTGACTCATGTACATACGGATCATTGCAGCATGGCCGGTTTGCTGCAAAAAAAGACAGGCGCGAAAATTTATCTTTCCTCCGCGGCTTTCGAAGAATATCAGCATTTTCGTCAAGCTTATCCTGCAGTGAGGCAATTAAAGAAATTCTATTTAAGTCAAGGCATGTCTGCCCATCAAATTGACCTTATCATCGAAGAATATGAAGATATACGGAGCATAATTGCCGAATTTAATGCCGATATATTTTTGCAGAACAATGAATTCCGCGAATTCGGCGACTGGAAATTTGAAGTCATCTTTACTTCCGGACATGCCGCCGGCCATGTTTGTTTTTTCTTCCGAAAGGGAAATTTCCTTCTGGCCGGTGATCATATTCTGCCTTACATAGCGCCTATTTTGAGTCCTGATATATTCGACGATAATTTTCGCCCGCTGGCGACTTATCTGAATTCTTTAAGCGCAATAGAGAAATTGCCTGTTGTCACTGTATATCCGGGACATGGCAGCGCCTTTATTGACCTCAAGAAAAGAATTGAAGATATGCGTAAGCATCATGAAAAAAGAAAAAGGATCACTCTTGATCATTTGGGCGCAGAGTCAAAGACAACCCATGCTATTTCTAACGAAATATCCGGCTCGGAGCTATCTGATTTTGAAAAATTAATGGCCTTGAATGAAACCCTTGTCTATTTGATGGAACTCAAAGATGAAGGTGCCATCAAAGAAGATATGGCTGGTAATATTTTGTTTTACAAAAGAATTTAACACGCGGGATAATTGTTGACAGATGTTTCATTATGGTTAATATACGCCGATTAATTAAACTGTTATGTTTGGAGATAGCATAAATTGAGCAAACGTCTGCAAAAAGAAATCGAACGCCGCCGTACATTCGGCATCATCAGTCATCCTGACGCCGGTAAAACCACACTAACAGAAAAGCTTTTGCTTTTCGGCGGAGCTATTCAAATGGCCGGAGCGGTCAAAGCGCGTAAAGCTTCAAAGCACGCTTTGAGCGACTGGATGGCCATTGAAAAAGACCGCGGCATTTCTGTCACTTCATCGGTCATGAAATTCGAATACGCGGATTGCGAAATAAATCTTCTGGACACGCCCGGCCATCAGGACTTTTCGGAAGACACTTACCGCGTACTTACCGCGGTGGACAGCGCTTTGATGGTTATTGACGGCGCCAAAGGCGTGGAGACGCAAACCCAGAAGCTTATGGAAGTCTGCCGTCTTCGCAATACGCCGATTATAACTTTTATCAACAAACTCGATCGAGATTGTCTGCCTCCGCTGGATATTCTGGCGGATATCGAAGACAAACTGCAGATTGAATGCTCGCCTTTGTCCTGGCCTATTGGTATGGGAAAACGCTTCAAAGGCGTTTATAATATTTATGACAAGAAGCTGCATCTGTTCACACCGGGAAAAGCAAAACGTTCGGAAGGCGGAGTTGTCATTAATGATTTATCCGATCCTCTTCTTGATGAATTATTGGGAAGTCAGGCTGGCGAACTGCGTGAGGAAATCGCCCTGCTTGAAGGAGCGGCTAATCCTTTTGATCTCAAGGAATATTTAAAAGCAAGCCAGACGCCGGTATTCTTCGGCAGCGCTATTAACAATTTCGGCGTTAAGGAACTCCTCGACGCTTTCGTGGAAATCGCTCCGCCGCCGGTCGCCCGCCCGACAACAACAAGGAATGTTGACCCCGATGAAGATGATTTTTCCGGCTTTGTTTTTAAAATCCAGGCCAACATGGATCCGGCGCACCGCGACCGTATCGCTTTTATGCGGATTTGTTCGGGACAATTTCAGCGCGGAATGCGCGTTATTCATCACCGTATCGGCAAGGAAGTATCTCTCGCCAATGCCACAATTTTTATGGCGCAGGACCGCTCTAATATCGAAGAGGCATATTCGGGCGATATCATCGGCATTCATAATCACGGCACGATTAAGATCGGCGATACTTTCACGCAGAAAGAACCTCTCAAATTCACCGGCATTCCGCATTTCGCACCGGAGCATTTCTGCCGCGTGCGGCTTAAAGATCCCCTGCGGATGAAACATCTGCAAAAGGGACTGACTCAACTCTCTGAAGAAGGCGCTATTCAGGTTTTTAAACCTCTTTGGGGCTCAGATAATATTCTGGGCGCGGTAGGCGTTCTGCAATTTGATGTGACGATGTCGCGTCTAAAAGACGAATACAGCGTTTACGCCGATTATGAAAAAACCGATTATGCCGCCGCCCGCTGGGTTACCTGCGACGACCCCAAAGTAATGGAAGATTTTCAGAAGAAACACCAGACCAATCTTGCCCTGGACACTGAAGGGAATCTTGTTTATCTGGCATTAAGCGATTGGCGCCTCACACATACCATGGAAGAATGGCCAAAAGTTAAATTCCTTAAGACAATGGAAAAGAGCTGATATCCAATCGCTTATAATTACAACTTCGTAAGTGGCAATTGCCGGTAAGGTAAGGCTAACTATTCATTATGCGCTGCCCTGTGGGATACGCTTCCGGTCATTGATTTTCTTAGATTTAGAATCTATACCACTTCTAAATCAGAGATGATATCGAGGCGGCAAGGAGGAGGATCCGCAGACGTATATGAACATACGCTGAGGATGCCGACGACGTAGCCAACAAAGATAGCGCTTTGATTTAGAAGTGGTGAAAAATATTAATTGAAGTTTTCCTTAATTTAACGTAACTGGTTTTTTCAAGAGCATTAAAGAAAATAATGATCCGAAAAAAGGGAGGCCGTTTAGCCCACAGTTTCCATTGTTTTTCGGGGCATAAAAAAATAACCCCACGTATTAAAAGGAGACAAACAATGAGTAACGCAAGCGGAACTAAAATAACGGATATTAAAATAAATCCCGATAACCTTTATAAGGAAGAATCATTCACCGACCTGACCTTTGCCACGATCAGGCGTCTCACACCCGTCAAGGTTGATGGTTCGATTGACGAAAGCAGGGAAACCATTTTTACCGGCATGACCCAACTTATGTCACCCAATGGCCCAATCCCCGTTCAGTGTCTTATTGAAGGTGTAAAAAACTTGAGCGAAGCGGCGGCCAAATTACCTGAAGCAATTGAAAAAACCGTTCAGGCGATGGTTGCCGAAGCGGAAGAAATGAGGCGTCAGGATGCATCGAAAATTATCATACCCGGCCAGTAAAAATTAAGGAATTAATGTAAATTGTTTACTGCACCGTCTACTGTTTTACGTCAAGTCAAAAAATCCATCAAAACAGCAGGATAGATATGTCTTATTTCAGTAACGAATATTCTTGATATTACACCTTAATTTCGGTAAGCAAATATAGTATTTTTATCAGGGGTAAAAGATGTCGAAAAACACTAAAAAAAATGATCTGGCTGGATTAACTCTACTGGGAAAACCGGTAAGCCCAGTGCGCAGGCTGGAGACGTTTCCCAATCACAATAACAATCGCGATTATGTGGTTACCCTGGAAACCGAAGAATTTACCTGCGTTTGTCCCAAGACAGGCCAGCCTGATTTTGCCAAAATTAAAATCCAATATATCCCGGATAAGAAAATTATCGAATCCAAATCCTTAAAATTGTATTTGTGGTCTTTTCGCGATGACGGCGTTTTCCATGAACACGTTACTAATATAATTCTTGATGACCTGGTAGCCGCGCTTGGGCCGCGCCGGTGCTCCGTGCGCGCGGAATTTGCCATGCGCGGAGGCATCGGAATAACCGTTGAGGCTGAATATAAAAAATAATTAACCGGTCATTTTAAATCACCATACTTTGTTGTAATCGGAGAGCGCAGCGTCAAGATCGCCTGGCGTTTCTTTTCTTTATAGAGGGCGCCTTTGGTTTCAAAGCTTAAATCTTTCTTCTATCAATCACCCGGCTGGCTTTGCCTTCTGAGCGCGGGATGGTTTTGGGTTCCACCAGTTTGACCTTTGCGGTAATGCCCAGATAATCCTTCATGTCTTTCCTCAATTGCCCCTCCAGTTTCTGGAGTGCCTTGACTTCATCGGCATTAGCAAACTGTGTTTCTGTCAACTCTACCTGAACCTCAAGTGTATCGAGCGTGCCTTCGCGGTCCACGATGAGCTGATAGTGAGGCTCCAGCCCTTCGATACCTACCATCACCGCTTCGATCTGCGAGGGAAAGACATTTACGCCACGGATGATGAGCATGTCGTCGCTGCGCCCCATGACGCGTCCCATCCGGTAGAGCGTCCGCCCGCAGCGGCAGGGCTCGGGATTCAAACGGGCAATATCGCGCGTCCGGTAACGGATGAGCGGAACGCCTTCCTTGGTGAGTGTTGTGAAAACCAGTTCCCCTTCTTCGCCGGCAGTGAGCACTTCGCCGGTTTTCGGATTTATGGTTTCCACCAGAAAATGATCTTCAAAGATGTGCATGCCGTCGCGCACCTCGGCACATTCCATCGCCACTCCCGGGCCCATGATTTCGGAAAGACCGTAAATATTCATCGCCGTGATGTTCAGAGTTTTTTCAATTTCTCCGCGCATCTTTTCGCTCCATGGTTCCGCGCCGAAAATTCCCACGCGAAGCGCCAACGCACGCATGTCCACGCCCATTGCCCGCCCCTGTTCCGCCAGGTTGAGAGCATAAGACGGCGTACAGCAGATAGCGGTCGGCCGGAAGTCCTGCAAAATCATGATTTGACGTTTGGTATTGCCGCCGGACATTGGAATCACACTGGCGCCGATTTTTTCCGCGCCGTAATGAGCGCCCAGCCCCCCGGTGAACAGGCCATAGCCGTAAGCGTTATGAACGATGTCGTTTTTGGTGAGACCCGCGGCCACAAAGCATCGCCCCATCAATTCCGCCCATGTTTCAATATCGCGTTTTGTATAGCCGGCCACGGTGGACGCGCCTGTTGTGCCCGATGAGGCGTGCAGGCGGACGATATTGCTCATCGGCGTGGCGAATAATCCGAAAGGATAATTGTCCCGTAAATCCTGTTTGGTCGTAAAGGGGAAGCGCTTAAGATCGTCAAGTGTTTTTAGATTATCGGGCGTGACGCCCGCATTATCGAAGGACTTTTTATAGAAACCGACGTTACTATAAACCCGCGAGGCGACCTGTTGAAGTCTTTTGAGTTGCAGCGCTTCCAGGGCTTCCCGGGGCAGGGTTTCAAATTCTTCATTGTAGATCATGATTTGCAGTCCTCCTGAGTCATAAATACTTGCGTCCCTATAACATAAACTGAATTCAATGCCAAACGAAAGCTGGTCGCGAGGTGAAAGAAGCATTACTTTTCAGATGTTAGTGTGAATGAGTCAAAGCGAGTACGAATGATTTATTGTGTAACACTTAAAATATTTAATCATCAGCCTCGCAATCATTCATGTGATCCACCTGGTAAAAGCCGCGACCGGTTAAGACCCCGGAGAGATACTTATCGAGCAGCACTCGCTACGTATCTCTGATTTTTTCATAAAGATTCAATTGCTTTCCAAAAATCCCAATTCCTGTAAAATTTCTCTAGCCCGCGGGGCTTCCCCGGCTTTTACCAGCAGGCGGGCATAAGCTCCCGCCCACATGATTAGAGTTGGGTTTTCCCCCTCAAAAAAATAAGTTATGCCTTCGCCATCAAGGACAGATTTTATAAACGCAATATCACTTTGCCGATATGTGGAATAAATTTCAACGAGATCGACATAACTTACTGCTTCCGTAAGTTCCGGAGGCTGTTCGGCAATCAGATCAGCGCCGCAATCGGCGCACTTATAAAAACTTTCCCTGTATTCATTTCCACATTTTGGACAAAACACAATATTATTCTTTCATTTCTATATAGGGTTGAAGCATGTCCACCTCGGCGGATCTGCTTCAACTTTTAAAGTCCGATCTTATCAATACTCCGTGTAAATCTTTCTTCACGGTTTACGGAAGATAAACGCCTGTTCCTATAAAATAGTTCGTTCCAGGAATGCGTTCAACATAACCAAGTTTTTTCTGTTCATCTTTCGCACCGGGTTTAAGCCAATAGTATTCAACAAAACCGCCTCCTTGTTTTGCCGCGGCGATCAATTCACGAATGACATATTTTCCTTTTGCATCCTTATGATCATAAAGATTCTTGCCCTGTAAATCTTTTTGTGTCGCAAGAACAATATTAACACCATGGAAGTCGTAAGCATAAAAATATCCCGAGTTATCCCTATAAAACCGCATGGGACTAATAAAGGCGCGGATCAGGGCAATGCGTTTATCTTCAGTCTTTACATCTTTTAGAACTTCACCTAATCCCGATGCGGTCGCATGCACAATCGTTTTCGCTATTTCCTTATCGCACTCGAGGGATGTGCCGTTACTTGCCTTTGCAAAACAAGCATCTGTATGAATTATTGCAAGTGTTAAGAAAAATAAGGTTGTAAGCAATATAGTTGGCCTGATCATTCCATAATTTCGAAAATGTTTCTTAATCATAACAATTCCTCCTTATAATGATCGATAATGTTGATTGGAATACAATGAAAAACTTTCAACGCTCTTAAAATAATCTATATTCAAGCTGCCATTGCAACACAAATTCGGTAATGAAGATAAGCGACGAAACCATCCGCATCCCTGCCAAACACTTAACAACATAATAATAGCATAGAAAGCGTATATGTCAACAGGAACCACTCCATAAGAGCTATTGACGAATCAATTATCTCCAGCTAAAATAGCCATAAAGAAAAATGATTTGATTTGAAGATGAAAAAGAAATGAAAATATTTTTTTGTTTTTTACTTACTATTTGTTTAATTGCCGGCAGCGGAGAAACGCTCCAGGCAAAAGATCAAAAAAACGCTATTAAAGAAGGAGAGAAAACTATGGAAATAACAAGTTCGTCGTTTAAGCATGAAGGTATGATTGCGGCCAAATACACATGCGACGGCCAGAATATTTCACCTCCGCTTTTCTGGATCGGCGCGCCTGAAAAAACTAAAAGCTTCGCGCTTATCTGTGATGATCCCGACGCACCAGGGGGCACCTGGGTGCACTGGGTAATTTATGACATACCTACCACTATTAATTCTCTGCCGGAAAAAGTTTCGCGGCAGGAAGAAATCACGGGATTTGGGAAAAACGGCAAAAACTCTTCCAGGCGTTATGGTTACGATGGTCCCTGTCCACCCGGTGGCACACACCGATACTATTTTAAATTATACGCTCTGGATACAATGTTGAATTTTAAAGCAGGATTGACAAAAGACGAACTGCTCAAAGCAACAAAGGGGCACGTGCTGGCGGAAGCGTATTTGATGGGGAAATATAAGAGATAGTTCACTCCAAGCGGCTCCGATTTTACAGCCATTTTTCCCCGGGCAACAACGCATTCCGTATCTTTAGCTTTGAGAGAACGCAAATAATGCCAGTTCCAGCCAGAATATAAACAACCGCCAGAACGGACTGCATATAACTTTAGAAAAAACCGGGAAGATATCAGTAATAATCCGAAAAGCAAACAATCAACAATAATAAGACGAACAAGCCATATGGTAAACATTTGTTGGGGCATTAAAAGCGCATCCGGAGAAATGAGACTTTGAATAAATATTACATTATGTCTTTTTAAGTGAGGAAAAATTTTTCAATCCGGTGGCGGTCAATTTTGCCGGTGGCTGTTCTGGCTATCGAGGAAACAATTTTAATGCGGCGGGGAACTGCGTAAGGCTCGAGCATATCCATTAAAAGCTTTTTCAAGTGAATTTCCGTCAGATCGCAGGCAACAACTGCCGCGATAACGCTTTCTCTCCCTTTGTCCGTTGGAAACGCCACAACGACAGCGTCGCTGACCATAGGCAATGTTTTTATTTTATTCTGGACATCCAGCAAATCAACTCTTTTTCCGGCAACCTTAACAATACCATCGGCTCTGCCCAGAAGAACAAAACGGTTTTCTTTGTCTTCACCTGCTTCATCCCCGGTTGGACAGAAGCCATCGGGATCGCGCTCCATTTCAGGAGACGTAAAATCGGACTTAACGGAAAGTCTGCTGCCCGTCAATTTCCAGGATACGACGTCAAATGGCTTCCAACTGTCCGTATGTTCACTGATAGAACGCGAAGCTATGCCGCCGGTCTCCGTAGAGCCATAGATTTCTGTTATTCCCAAGCCTGTTTTTTTATAGAAATGCAAACCATCGGAACGATCCAGCGCGCCGGAAGAAGAAAAAGCGACCTTTAGAGAAGGCAGCAGCAAGTTATCAACTTTCAGGGCACGGTAATGAATGGGCACGCTGACCAGCACAGAGGCCTTATGCTTTTTGGTTATGGAAATGATTTCCTGCGGGAAAGTGTAAATATCCGGCAATACACGTGCGTGAGCTACAAAGGGAACCAGAACGGAAAAAAGCAACCCGTAAATATGATAAGGAGGAACGGTGGACACAAAAATATCTTGATCAGACAGAGAAAATTTTTCCTTCAAATAAAAAGCTTCCGCAAATAAATTGCGGGGAGATTTGGACCATATTCTGGGCTTGCCGGTTGATCCCCCTGTAAAAAGACGTAAAAACGGCTCATCAGGCTCGCGGATTAATTCAGTCACGGTGTTTTTTATCGCGGCGGGAAGCGGCGTAATTATTTCTACTCCGGCAGGCATTTCTTCGGGATGATCTGCTATGGCGAAATTAAAACCTGTAGCATCATACATCTCCATCATGGCATGGGCGGAAAAAGAATAAGGCAAAATCAACTTGCAGGAACCGGTAAGCGAGGCCAGCACGCAGGCAGCGGTAACCGCTTTATTCACGGTGCAGAGGCAAAGGACTTTCTCTCCGTCGCGCCGTGTTAAAGTTTTTTTCAGGCCGGCGGCCAATTCGAAGACTTCGCCATAACTGTATCCTGAAGAAGTAAATTCTTTCTGACAAACGGCTTTGGACAGCGCTAGAATTTTCTGATATAAACTAATAAAAGAGTCTTTTTTTATGTCGCTCATATTCCGGTAATTCATTAAATTATTATTTTCTTATTTATAGTAAAAAAAGAAAAATATCACTTATTTTAAAAAGAAACACAATTCTTGTTGACTTCTATGCGGTTTTTTCATTAGTTTATGGAAAAATTTTCTAAAAGTTGCCTATGCTTAACATTGATATCGACAGTTTGATTCCGCAT
This sequence comes from Smithella sp., assembly GCA_052139735.1. Classification (GTDB taxonomy): domain Bacteria; phylum Desulfobacterota; class Syntrophia; order Syntrophales; family Smithellaceae; genus Smithella. The sequence continues at coordinate 24,513 of JBKQWB010000064.1, forward strand.
CGTGAGAAAATAAAGATTATCAATGAAATTATTGAAATAAATGAAAGTTCTGCCATCAGCGCCGCGATTGTAAATCCTGATTGGCCTCTTTATAACGAAGACTCGGTAAATTCACTGGTCTTAATCGAGGCCATTGCTCAAACGGCGGCGATTGTTGAGGGCTACAGGAGAAAACAACGGGGCAAATCAGGTGTTAAAGGATGGCTTGTAGGCATCAAGAGCGCCGAATTTAATATAGAGAAAATACCGGTAAACACAAATTTAATTATCATAATTACGAACAAGTATTCTTTTGATAATTATGGAGTGGTGGAAGGAACCGTTAAAACCGGCGAAAAAGTTTTGGCCACAGCCACTCTTCAGGCCCTGCGCCTGAATGAAGACGACAAGTAATATTTTTAAGGAGCCCTATAAATGGATGAGAAAAAAACAGCGATAATCACAGGCGCAAGCCGCGGCATCGGTCGTGCCACAGCCGTGGAACTGGCAAAATCCGGATATTTTGTAATTATAAACTTTAAATCCAACGAAACAGCGGCGGCAGAAACATTAAATCTTGTGCAATGCGCCGGTGGAGACGGAGAAATTTCTCAATTTGATGTTGCCGATAATGCCCGGACTAAAGACGCTGTCAAAGCGATTATTGAACGTCATAAAAACATTCAAGTCCTTGTTAACAACGCCGGAATAAACGCCGACGGCCTTTTTATGTTATTGGGCGAAGAAGAATGGGACAGCGTCGTCAATACAAGCCTGAAAGGTTTTTATAACATCACGAAACCTTTATTACGCGAGATGGTAAGGCATAAATGCGGCTCCATAGTTTCCGTTTCCTCTCTTTCGGCATTGATGCCCAATCGAGGGCAGGCAAATTATGCCGCGGCCAAAGCGGGAATAATTGCAGCCTCCCGTTCGCTGGCCACAGAAGTGGCACGTTTTGGCATTCGCGTTAATGTTGTTGCCCCGGGTTTAATTGAAACCGATATGATCAAGAACGCACCGGTTGCCGAAATCAAAAAAATGATCCCTATGGCTCGTTTAGGCAAACCGGAAGAGGTGGCAAACGTCATTCGTTTTTTGTGTTCAGATGACGCCTCTTATATTACCGGACAGGTAATAGGCATTAATGGCGGAATATGCTGATGAAAACTTACCGCAATTTATTTAATTTTGTTTGCATCGCTGTCGGAGTCCTTTTTGTCTTAAATCCGCTAGTTCACGCCGGAACGAACGCTTTTGAGAAATTGCGTAAAGAATCGGCCAATATCAAAACCCTTCAGGCCAATTTCGTACAAAAAAAATCCATGAAAATTTTATCCAGACCTCTCGTCTCGGATGGTCGTTTTTATTATATCGCTCCCGATTCTTTCCGCTGGGAATACGTCAAACCTGTAAAAAGCATCGTCATTGCCCATAAAAATAGCACGAAACGCTACGTTTATTCCGACGGAAAAATGGTGGAGGATAATATGGGCGGCGCGCAGGCAATGAAGATCGTGCTGAACGAAATCGGCGGCTGGATTAATGGCAGATTCGATCAAAATCCGTCATTTACAGCAACCATCCATGGAGGAGCAAATACGATGATAACGCTAACTCCAGCCGGACAAAGCATGGCCGGCATGATTGAAAAAATCGAGATTGTCCTTTCCAGAGAAGCCGCAACTGTCAAGTCTGTAAAGATTATCGAGGATGCCAATTCCTTCACTCAGATAAATTTCCAAAATGTCAAAATCAATAAGTCGATTAATCCCTCGGTATTCCAGGATGTGAAATGAAAGGCATATTTTTTTTAATATTAACCATTTTTCTTTTCTCCTGCCAGACAATGCCATTGATTAATTCGCCTGTTTCTTCAGTCAATCAAAAGGCATTAACGTGTCCTGCTCCTTTTTTAAAAGAAAAATACCGACTGGTGCACACCATAGAAACACGTATGTCAGGCGACACGCGAAGTACAATTATCGGTGTAACTTTGGCTGATCCATCCACCCGCTCTGTCTCCTGCGCTATTATGACCGCGGAAGGAATGACGCTGTTTGAAGCCGAGTCCGGACCTGGCGCGCTTAAAGTTGATCGAGCTCTACCCCCTTTTGATTCCGCCGATTTTGCTAAAAATATGATTGAAGATATTAAGCTGATATTTTTTGTGCCGGAAGGAAAACTCCAAACTAAAGGCCATCTTCCCGACGGAGCAACTGTTTGCCGCTACAGCGAAGAAAACGGAGATTGGATAGACGTAATAGCGGATAAATCGAAAAGAACGGAAATAAAACGCTACTCATCCTCTGGAATTTTGAGGCGACGGATCAGATTTAACAAAACAGCGGACAATATTTATCAGCACATTGAACTGCAGGCAAACGAACAATTTAATTATTCGTTGTTGATGACTCTAATCGAAGCCCAACCGGTAAAAGGTAAGTTACTCTGAACAAAATCATCCGGGAACACGCACAAATGAGAAATCCCATAGAGGGTAAAAACATTGTTATCATAGGTTCCGGTATCGGCGGGCTGAGCGCGGGTATTATTTTGTCGCTTTTGAATTTCCGAGTAACTGTCGTGGAAAAAAATCCACTGCCCGGCGGACTGATGCGTTCTTACTGCCGTTCGGAATTTGATTGTCCTGTCGGCGTTCATTATGTCGGCGCCCTGGGCGAAAAAGAGCCGCTGGGCAAAATGTTCCATTTTCTGGGCATACCGGTTGATGAATTGTTTACCCCCATGGGACAGGAAGGCATCATTGATCGTTATATTTTTGATGATTTTACTTTTGATTTGCCCACAGGCATTGACGCGCTAGAAAAGAAGCTGCAAAAGGCTTTTCAAAAAGATACGGCGGCTCTGAACATCGTCATGAAAAATCTGCGCGATATTTCCCGGCGCATGATGGATCCTTCTTTTTTGCTCAATCAGGGCGATCCCTTTCAAAACATGGACTATTATCAACCCATGGGAGAATTATTGGATAATTATCAGGCTACCGCGGGATTTCGAGCGATATTGTCCATGCCCTGTCAGCTTATCGGCGTGCCGCTTGATGATTGCCCGGTAATCTTTCATCATATAGTGTTAGCCAGCTATTTGTTTTCTTCGTGGAAGCTGAAGGAAAACGGCAGGAAAATGACAGATTTTTTTGTGCGGCGTTTTCAGAAACTTGGGGGAATGCTTATCCTTAACAATGGCGTTAAAAAAATATCTCTTATTGCAGGAAAAGTGACGGGTGTAATGTTGGAATCAGGAACTAATCTTCCGGCTGATGCCGTTGTTGCCGCCATACATCCGAAGATATTACTTAAATTACTGGACGAGAATACTTTGCGAGATTCTTACCGCAGGCGCATACTGGGCCTAAAAGAAACGGAAGGCGTTATCGCGGTCAACGTAAGCGTAAATGCCACGGCGCATCCTGAAATTAATCACAATATTTACCGGCTCCATAAAGATGAAAACGGTGTTATCAAAGATGGCGTGTTTTACCAATTGCGAAGCGCCAATTCCGGGGAATCCAATTTACTTTCTATTATTACGAAATCATTGTACAATGAATGGAGTAGATGGGAAAATACGGTTTCCGGCCGGCGCGGCAAAGATTATGAAGAAAAGAAAATGGGCATCGCGAAAGCTTTGCTTCAAAAAGCGGAAGAAATTTTTGGAAACCTGAAAGACGCTCAGATACTGGATGTATATACACCTCTTACCGTACGGGACTATGTAAATTCTCCAGAAGGTTCCTGTTATGGAGCAATGCGTTCGTCAGGACAATTGCTCAAGGTAGTTTCGTTAAATAATATTCCTATTCCCGGCCTTTGTCTGGCGGGACAAAACGCTATGGCTCCGGGAGTGATGGGCTGCATACTCGGTTCTTTTAACGCGGCCAGACAAATCATCGGCGACAAAAGGTTTGTTCAGGAAATCAAGTGGGATACATAATAAATATAAATTATTGAAAAGTAATGTAATATTTGTTAAAAGCGACAAAATTAATTAAGAAAGTTAAATCAGAGAATATGACACGTCAGGAAATTGAACGCGAAGTAAAAAATATTTTTCAACGTGAGTTTGAAATCGAAAATCCCATTATGGATGCCGACCTCCGGGAAACATACGAATTCGACAGCATTGATGCTATCGAACTTTTACTGGCGATCGAAAATTTTCTGGGTACGGAAATCAGCCAGGAAGAAAAAAAACAAGCCATAAATATCCGCACGATAAATCAGATTTGCGACTATATTGAAAAGATCGCGAAAAAACGAAACCTTCTATCACCGGCATAAAATAATTATGGAACGCAGAGTTGTAATCACAGGGTCTTCGGCTATTACGCCTATTGGTCACGGAAAGGATCAAATAGTCAAAAGCCTTTTAAGTGGAGTTTCCGGAATAAAGCCGCTGCGCGAAGATGAATTAATGGGCCGCTATATTCACTCCCGTGTTTATGGAACGGTAGATTATCCCATGGAATATGATTTTAAAAGAAATCACCGCAAAACCATGGGGCCGGTCTCTTATTATGCCTGCCAGGTCGCCAAAGAAGTTCTGGAGCAATCTGGACTTACCGAGGATTTTATTACGTCCGGAAGGCTGGGGGTGGCATTCGGTTCTATTCACGGTTCTCCGACGGTGCAGAGAAATATTTACCGCATTTTCTTCGAATCCATGGGAAAATCGGAACATCAGGGAATAGGGGCCGTTGATTATTTGAAATCAATGGTTCATACAACGGCCGTTAATATCACAAAAATGTTTGGCATTACCGGCCGCGTAATATCTTCAGGAACCGCCTGCACCACAAGCTCCCAGTCTATAGGTTACGGCTATGAATCCGTCAAATTCGGAATGCAGGACGCCATGCTTTGCGGCGGTGCCGATGAATACGATACACTTACAGTGGCTGTTTTCGATAATCTGCTGGCATGTTCCACAGCATTCAATTCCGAACCTCACAAAACGCCACGTCCGTTTGACAAATCCCGCGATGGGCTTGTGGTGGGCGAAGGCGCAGGCGCGGTAATGCTCGAAGAGTATGAATTTGCCAAAAAGCGCGGTGCGAATATTCTGGCCGAAGTCATCGGGTTTGCCTGCAATAACAATGGCGGCGATATGATTTTACCGAATTTAACAGGCATAACCAATACGCTTAAGCTCGGTGTGGAAAGCGCGGGCGTTAACCCTCAGGATATTGACTTAGTCAGCGCCCATGCCACCGCCACAAAGATGGGCGATATAATTGAAGCACAGGCCATCCATACCGTCTTTGGTAATAATCCTTATGTTCTGGGTTTAAAAAGTTATACCGGCCATACCATGGCCGCCTGTGGCGCCATCGAAACAATTATGTCTCTGTACATGATGCAGGAGGGATTTATCGCGCCGACGTTGAACCTGGAAGAAGTTGATGAACGCTGCTCGATGATCAAGCACGTGCAGAAAATATTGCAAGAGCCGGTAACAACGGCAGCCATACAAAATTTCGCCTTTGGCGGTGTCAATACCATCTTAATGATAAGAAAATTCTCCTGAGATTAAAATGCCCCTTGCTCGATTTTTTCATTATATAATTGATTTTTCCATAACATTAACTTTGTGGTGTTATTTTCTTTTCGGTTACCTGTTTATTTTGCCATTTTTATATATACCCGCTTATATTTTCGCGGAGAGCCGCACCACTGCGTTTCAAAATTTAAACCACTTTCATTTGAAATGCTTCTTTGCATTGACACGGCTACTGATTCCCCGTACAAAATTTGACATTCCCGACGATGTGCGGGAAATCCATTCATCTATTATTATTTGTAATCATCTGTCCTATCTTGATCCTATTTTGCTGATATCTCTTTTTCAACGGCAGCAAACTATAGTAAAGCATACTTTTTTCAAAGTTCCCATATTCGGCTGGCTTTTAAGAAATTCCGGATATATTTCTTCTGGGGCCAGCGATATGCTTGGACCGGCCATGATAAATAATCTGGAGGATATAAAAAAACATCTGGCATCAGGAGGAATAGTGTTTGTGTTCCCTGAAGGAACCAGAAGCCGCAACGGAGAGCTCGCTCCTTTCAACAAGGGCGTGTTTACCGTTGCCCGTTACTGTAATGCTCCACTGAAACTTATTTTAATTACCGGAACTAATAAACTATTTCAGCCCGGCCATTCATTGTTTAACACTCACGATTATAATCAAATTCAATTGGAATTAATCGGCTCTCTGGAGCCGGACTACAAGAGCAACTCTTTTTCTATTTCCGCTGTTGCCGATCAAGCCATAAGCATTTTTGAAAAAAATCGCAGAAGCGTAAGGAAGCTTTAATGCCATATCGCTTGGCTTATCATTATCACCTTGAAGATAATAGCTCCGATTAAGGTATTATGCGCTTCCCTTTCAAGAACCTCTTTTGGTCTTTTGTTAATTTAATGGCAACATATCCGGCATTGACAGTGATACTCTCTATATGAAATAAAACCATTCATTAACATTCTTTCGGAGAAATGAATTGCAAAGGGCTATGCAATATATTCGACAAATTAACAAAATTATTGATCATTCAATGATTGCGGATTATTACAATATTATTAGCCAGATCAAGGACATTGAAAAAAATAAATCCAATGATGAATTCACTTCTTTCAAAAAGCTGAACAGACTAAAAAGAATCTTCACCGCTTCCAATAATCGCTATCATCAGCGGGCGCTAAGTATCCCCCCGCTCAAATTTCCGCAAGACCTGCCTATATCTGCAAAGAAACAAGATATTCTTGATAGCATTAAAAATAATCAAGTCATCATTATTACAGGTGAAACCGGATCGGGAAAAACAACGCAAATTCCCAAAATGTGTCTTATGGCCGCCTGCGGCCTGAGGGGAATGATTGGCCTTACCCAGCCGCGGCGCATCGCTGCTGTCAGCATTGCCCATCGTATTGCGGCGGAACTTGGTGAAGAATGCGGTAAATCTATCGCCTATAAAATCCGCTTTGAAGAGAAAAGCTCAACTGAACCGCTGATTAAAGTTATGACCGATGGAATTCTGCTTGCGGAAACAGTTAGAGACCATGACTTGCTGGCCTATGATACCATTATCGTAGATGAAGCTCACGAACGCAGCCTGAACATTGATTTTATTTTAGGTTATTTGCGAACTCTCCTTGCCAAAAGAAAAGAATTAAAAGTAATCATCACCTCGGCAACGATTGATACGACAAAATTTTCCGAGGCTTTTAATAACGCCCCGGTAATCAAAGTTTCCGGCCGGATGTACCCGGTGGAAGTCCGCTACCGGCCGCTTGACCCGATCAAAGAAGAAAAAGGAGAAACAACATACATTGATGAGTCCGTTGCCTGCGTGGAGAATTTACAGAAGGAAAGGCGTTATGAAGATATTTTGATTTTTATGCCCACCGAACAGGATATTCGGGAAACCTGTGGTCTTTTAACTAAAAAATGCACAGGCCTGATTCTGCCATTATACGCACGTCTTTCCGGCTCTCAACAAAAACTTATTTTCGCCTCAGCCTCTCAGCAAAAAATCATTGTAGCCACAAATATCGCGGAAACGTCCCTAACAATTCCCGGGATCAAATATGTAATTGACGCAGGTCTTGCGCGAATACTGGAATATAATCCCCGGAGCCAGACCACCGGCCTGCCGATAAAACCTATTTCAAGAAGCAGCGCCGAACAAAGAAAAGGACGATGCGGCCGGGTGCAAAACGGTATTTGTATCAGGCTTTATTCACAGGAAGATTTCTCTGCAAAGCCTCTTTACACACCGCCGGAGATAATGCGTTCAAATCTGGCCGGCGTTATTCTGCGAATGTTTTCCTTAAAACTAGGCTCGGTCACTTCGTTCCCATTTATTGACAGACCTCAACCCAAAAATATTCGCGATGGCATTGATATTTTGCGCGACTTAGGAGCGCTGACCAAAGACAATAGCTCCGAAGAAACAAATCTTTACAAATTGACTGAAGTTGGCCTGACGATGGCTCAGTTCCCGCTAGATCCCAGAGTTTCCCGAATGCTGATCGAAGCGCAAAAAGAAGAATGCATAAACGAGATTGCCGTCATTGCCGCCGCATTAAGTATTCAGGATCCGCGCGAACGACCATATGATAAAACTGATCAGGCCTTAACGGCTCATGCTCTCTTTCATCATGCTGAATCGGACTTTTTAACCTATCTTAACATCTGGAATCGCTATCATGGTTCGCTGGAACACCTGCCGACACAAAGCAAACAGAGAAAATTCTGCCGTGATCATTTTCTTTCCTACAAAAGAATGATTGAATGGCGTGATATCTATCATCAAATACTGGATATTATCGGCGAAAAAGACAAAACAGCAAAAAGTAAGAAACAACTCAAGATCGAAATAAATCAGGATATTGCCGATAAAATTCATCGCTGCATTCTGAGCGGTTATCTTTCCAATATTGCTCAAAAAAAGGAAAAAAACTTTTACAATGCGGCCAAGAGCAGAGCTGTGATGATTTACCCCGGTTCCGGTTTATTCAATCGCGCGGGCAACTGGATAGTGGCGGCAGAAATAAGCATGACCTCGCGAGTCTTTGCCCGCAATATTGCCAATATAAAAAGTGAATGGCTGGAGAAACTGGGCAAAGACAATTGCCGCTATACTTACGCTGCCGCCCATTGGGAGAAAAATCGCGGGCAGGTTGTTGCCTTGGAAAAAGTAACACTTTTTGGTTTGACCATTGTGGAACAGCGATCTGTTTCTTATGAAAGAATTAATCCGGAGGAGGGCAAATCAATATTTATCCGTGAAGCCCTCGTCACCGGAGAGGTATCCCGAAGGATTCCCTTTCTTGAGCATAACTTATCCTTATGGAGTCAGACAAAAGCGATGGAAGAAAAGCTGCGCAAACGCGGCATTGTTGTTGATGATGAAACAATCGCCTGTCTTTACGAACGAAGATTGCCGCTGATTTCCGATATCCGGTCTTTACTGAACCTCATTAAAGAAAAAGGCAGCGATGAATTTCTGCGTTTCCGGGAAGAGGATTTGATTGCCCTTGAACCTGATCCTGAAGAAATATCTCAATATCCCGATCAAATAAAAATCGGAGATGCTGCTCTAACCTGCCATTATAATTTTGAGCCGGGCCAAAGTGATGACGGAGTAACAGTAAATGTTCCCCTGGGATTTGTTTCCCGGGCTGCCCAGGAAAATATCGACCGTTACCTGCCGTCATTATTGCAGGAAAAGGCCTTTCACTTATTGAAATCGCTTCCTAAATCACTGCGTCAAAAACTTCCATCGCCTGTCCAAATCGCACAGTTATTACTGGAGCAGAAATCATATTTAAATAAATCTTTGCCGCAGGCTTTGAGCCAACTGCTGCTCGATAAGTACAAAATAACAATTCCCCGCGATGCATGGGCAACCGATAGGCTGCCTGCTCACTTAAATATTCGCTACAGTGTTATAGATGAAGAAGGAAATGAAATAAGGAACAGCCGCGATATTAATCTGCTGCAAAAGGAACTTGCCGGCACGATAAATACATCGGCGATGGATAAAATTCGCCGCGATTGGGAAAAAGATGGAATTGCTCACTGGGACTTTGGTGAATTACCTCAACAAATTCCTCTCACAGGCATTCAGGGTTTTATCGGTTATGCCTATCCGGCATTGCATCTGACAGATGATTCTATTAATCTCCGTCTCTTTTTCGATCAAAGAGAAAGCGCCGCCAACCATCTCCGGGGCGTTGCGGCTCTATATGAAATTCATTTTGCCGACATGCTGAAACAACTCAGAAAGAATGTAACACTGAACGCCGGAATGAAAGCGATGGCAACAAATATCGGCAATCATAAACAACTAGAACAATCAATCATCAACAGAGTTAAAAAGGATTTATTTTTTAAGCCCTGGCGAAAGCAGGAAGATTTTAGTCAACACGCAGATTCTCTGAAATCCAAAATATTGCAATACGGTCAGGAAGTGCTTGTTTCTATCTCACCGGTATTCAAAATCTTTGACGATACTGACGCTTGTGTAAACAAACTCATGATTAAGAATGCCGGCAATAATCCTTTGTTGAAATTCCTCAAGGATATCCGGGCAGAGCTTAGGAGCCTCATGCCGATTAATTTCCCCGAGTTTTATACATTTGACCGCATGAAAGATCTGGCGCGCTATTGCAAAGCGCTTGTTCTGAGGGCTGAGCGTGGGAGTCTTAATCTTGCATCAGCGCAAAAGAAAATACAGGAGATAATGATTTATTCCCGGCAACTGCAACAAATGCTTGCCCTGGCCCAAAATGACTCTATCCCCTTGCATATCGGAATCAAGGAAATCAGTTCATTTAAAGACAATATTTCAGTGGATTACTCAGAAGAGAAAAAGATGATGATTGAAGAATTATTTTGGATGATTGAAGAATATAAAGTATCTTTGTTCGCACAGGAACTCAAAACTCCCTACCCGGTATCGCCAAAAAAGTTAAATCAGTTGATTGAGGAAATTGAAAAACTTTAGCAGCAGGATCGCTATTACTTGTCAATGCAAAATATCAATTGACAAGAAAATACAGCATCCCTATACTCCCGCGTTGAAAGCAATGCTTTGTAATGTATCTGATACGAAAAATTCGTTTTCACCACCCTGAGTGGCCGTTTATTCAAATGATTACTGAATCATAGAGGAGCAAATATGAATATTGATGAAAAATACAAAAAAGCCGGTGAAGTCATCAGCACAGCAGGAGGAACACCGCTTCCCGTTAGCGATACCCTTATTAAACTTTTAAAACATTTCATTATGGAAGATGAAGTGGATTTCATCGCCGCCTTTGCCGATAAAAAATCACAGACGATGGAACAGTTAAAGCAATCAAGCGGTTTATCGGAAGAAGAGATCAACAAAAAAGTAAAAAGTCTGGCGGGAAAGGGAGTGATTTTCAATCAACCCAACAGCAAAGGCGTGATGGTTTACAGATTGCTTCCTCTGTTTAATGTCGGAACTTTTGAATACAAATTCATGGGTAAACTGGAGAAAACCGACAAGGACAAAGAAATAAGTGCATTATTCAGTCAATTGTTTTTGGAGTTGAAGAGCATGGTTCAGGACAACTATGATTTGATTGTGCCCATGCTTATGACCACCCCGCCTGTCGACCGAACCGTAACTGTTTTTGAAAACAAACCGAAAAATGAACCCATCAAAATCGTTATAAACAAAAAACTGGAAGGGGCGATAGACAGAATTGTGCCTTCGCAAAAGGTTGAGGAACTAATTCAGAAATTTGATGAGATCGCACTTGGTCATTGTTTCTGCCGTCATTATAAGGACATGCTGGGCGCTCCCTGTAAACAGACAGATGAAAGGGAAACTTGTTTTACTTTCGGCAAGTCGGCGCGATTCACTTCCGAACAGGGTTTCACGAGAATGATTTCCAAAAAAGAAGCCCTTGATGTTTTAAAAAGGGCAGAGGAAGCGGGGCTCGTACATAAGGCCTATCATCCGAATTTCGATACGAGCAAGGACGAAACAAGTATTTGCAACTGTTGCCGGTGCTGTTGCGCCAACGGAGTTGATAGCATGATTGCTCCCATAAGCAACGTTACCAATTTTTTATCTTCTGTAAATGAAGAACTCTGTATCGGTTGCGGTACATGCGTGAAACATTGTCATACTTACGCGGCTTATTTGAAAGACAATAAAAAAGCGGGCAGAAAAGAAGAGCTTTGCATCGGGTGCGGCGTGTGCGCGTATTTCTGTCCGCAAAACGCGATATCAATGGTTGAAGGCGAAAGAATAGTAAGGATTCCGCCAAAAAGAAAATGAAATATCCGTTAATACATTTCAGGCGGTGAGAGATTTATTTGATTTGATAATTTTTTATCAAATCAAATAAATCTATTTCAACACCAAGTGATACTTTCGCGAAACTTCTCTCTCAACGAATGTTTCCATTATGTAAAATTTCTTCTATTACTCCGCCCCCCAGAACACGGTCATTATCATAAAAAACAATGGACTGTCCGGGAGTTATTGCTTCTTGTTCTTCGGCAAATAAAACTCTGATTCCGTCGTTTGCGAACACTACTTCGCAAGCAGCTTCTTTCTTCCGGTATCTGATTTTCGCATACACTTCGTTTGGCCAGGATTGGGCAAGTATGTTCATATCTTTGGCGACAAGTCCCTTTGCTTTTAAGTCTTTCTTATCGCCAACAACTATACGGTTTTCCCCGGAATCAATAGAAACAACATAAAGCGGCGGCGTGTGGCTGATACCGAGACCTCCCCGCTGGCCAATAGTGTAAAAAATAATTCCCCGATGTTTTCCCAGAATATTCCCCTGCATATCCACAATCGGACCCTGCTTTATTTTTTGCACCCGCCCGGAGATAAACTCCTGATAATTTTTCTGCGTCACAAAACATATATCCTGACTTTCTTGTTTTTCCGCGACAGGAAGGGCTGCTTTTTTCGCTATTTCCCTTACTTCATCCTTGGTCAGAGGGGCGAGGGGGAACAATATATTCTTCATTTTCTCATAAGGTATGACGTAGAGAAAATATGTCTGATCCTTCTTTTTGTCCTTTGGTTTCTTCAGGCAATAACCATTATTATTTTTTTCGATGGCCGCATAGTGACCTGTTGCCAGGAAATCAAAACCCAGCGTCGTCGCCTTTTCCAGCAGACTGCCGAATTTCAGGTCGCGATTGCAGTCGATGCAGGGATTTGGTGTTCTTCCTTTTTTGTACTCACTGATAAATTTAGAAATGATCTTATCTTCGAGCTGGGACGCATAATCAAAAACATAGTGAGGAATTTTGAGTCTGTCACACACTCTCTTGGCATCATTGATCGCATCGGCTCCGCAACATTTCGCACTGTCTCCTTCTGTCGTTATGCCGAAACACATCGTTACACCGGAAACATCATAACCTTCATCCGCAAGCAGCATGGCGGCAACGGATGAATCGACTCCGCCGCTCATTGCCACTAAAACTTTCTTGCCCATTTTCCCTCTGATTTTACAAAAGCTACTTTTGAGGGAGTATAAGAATAACAACATTGCGTGTCAATAAAATATAAATCTCCGGCCAAAAAAACGCACAACTCTGAATAATTATAAATAAATATTTGCTTTTAATACCGAATTTAATTTTCAGGATAATGCCGCCATGATTGCCGCAAAAGTCATCCAATTTCTATCCAAATCGGTCATTTTCAAAAGCCGGCAGGCAGTTGTCGGCACCAGTATAGGAATCGCGCTTTTTCCCGATCATGGCGAAGATATGGATCAACTTATCAAGCTGCCCGACGAAGCCATGTACAAAGTAAAAAAAGCCGGCAAAAACGGATTTCTCTTTGTAAACACGTCGATAAAATGATATTGAAGCTCTCCCAAGGCACGCCACGGAGAATCTTCGAGTCTTAAGGGGCATTATAGTTGTGTAGTCGCTCGCTTACCCCGTAGGAAGCTACGGGAATGCGCTCGCTGCCGAATTCAACATTCCATAATAAATTGGAAAGAATTATCGTGCCCGCTGGCGCGTAAACGCGTATACAGTAAAGCGGCACAACTAAAAATACCGGAATAAATTAGAGGAGATGCCTTTATGAAGCAATTTGTTTTAACTCCTGCCGCGGGGAAACGTCTGATCGGGAAAGCGATTGTCAGACATGCCGCAGTAACGGAAGCTATTAAAAAAGGAACTATTGTTATCGTTGCCGGGACAACTAATGGCTATGCTGCCTGGGAAATACTTTCAATGCTTGGTCAGGAAAAAGATTTTAAGAGGAACCGTTTTTACCGTGGAATAATTCTTCCGCCCAATCGTCCGGTAATTTCCACGGGAAGAATTTCTGATGAAGGCAAATTCCCCGGTGATGTGATAATAAAAAACGGAGTATTTCTAAGAGGCAAGACTATATTTGATGTAGCAGATAATCTGCGGGAAGGAGACGTTATTCTGAAGGGCGCCAATGCCATCGACATATTACAAAAGCGCGCTGCAATCCTGATTGGCGATCCGAAGGCTGGAACCATCAGTGTTTCTCTTCAAGCGATGGCTGGCCGTCGCGTCCGGTTGATACTTCCGGTTGGACTGGAAAAACGCGTTTACGAAAATCTTGATAAACTGGCGGCAAAAATGAACGCTCCCGGCGCCAAAGGCCCGCGGCTTTTGCCCGTCCCGGGAGAGGTTTTTACAGAGATTGACGCTATCGCTTTGCTTACCGGCGCATCAACTGACTTGGTCGCGGCGGGCGGTGTTTGCGGAGCGGAAGGAAGCGTCTGGCTGGCCGTCAGCGGAAAACCGGCGCAGGAAAAAGCCGCAGAAGCTCTTATAAAATCTGTCATCAATGAACCGGCATTCAACTTTTAAATGTTTACAGGAGTGAAATGAAAGACAGTCAAATCAACACGGTAATAAAAATATTAAAAAAGGAACTGGCTGTGGGAACGATGCCGATAGTGTCACATCTGGCAAAGAATCAGCGCGACCCTTTCGTCATTTTAATTTCCACTCTCCTGAGCCTGCGCACAAAAGATGAAGTTACGGCTGTAGCTACCGAAAGACTTTTTGAGCTTGCTTCCACCCCGGAAGAGATGTTGAAAGTTTCTTTAGATAAAATAACCAAGGCAATTTATCCTGTAGGTTTTTACCGGGTAAAAGCGCGTAATATTCATCATGCCTGCATGGAACTTATAAAACGTTTTGCCTCGAAAGTGCCGGACAACATCGACGACTTACTGAGTATCAAAGGGGTTGGCCGCAAAACCGCCAACCTGGTTGTTTCGCTCGCTTATGGCAAGGATGCCATTTGCGTTGATACGCATGTGCACAGGATTTCCAACCGGCTGGGCTACGTTAAAACGAAAACACCCGATGAAACCGAATTTGCTCTGCGAAAAAAACTGCCCCGCCGCTATTGGATTATTTATAATACCATAATGGTTGCTTTTGGCCGCCAAACATGCAAGCCCGTTTCTCCTCTTTGCAGCCGGTGTCCAATAAACGAATACTGCGCCAGGGTTGGCGTTACGTTGAGCCGTTAATTAAAAGAAGCTTGGGCTAAATATAGGGTAACTTAATAGAAATAGTGACAGAAAGAAAAAAGTTGACTAGCCCATATCGTTTTGGTATTGTCCACCGGCTCTAAGCGGACAATATAATAAAAAATGTCCCTGAAAAACAAATGAAGTTGTGGTTGGCTCTGCAAGCCTTGATTAAGATTAATAATATTTTTTTATAAGAGAGATTTTATGTATTCATTATTTGTTATTTTACATGTTTTAGCTTGCCTCGTTTTGATTGTGATTGTGCTCCTGCAGGCAGGTAAGGGCGCCAATATGGGCGCGGCGTTCGGCGGTTCCAGCCAAACGGTTTTTGGCTCTTCAGGAGCCGGTACGTTTTTGGGAAAACTGACTGCTGCAATAGCTATACTCTTTATGCTTACATCTCTTACACTTACCTATACGGCAAGCCATAGGAGTTCCTCATTAATAGGTCAGCAAAGACTCCCTGTGAAGGAACAAACACTTCCTGTGACAAGCCCGGATGCAGCAAAACTGCCGGCAGTACCTGCCGCACCGGTAGGCAAGTAATTAAGGCTATTTTTATTTGATTATCCCGCGAGCGAATTCATAGAGTTTGGACAAAACATCGCGCAGATAAAAGTATTGATATATTTTGATGCCGAAGTGGTGGAATTGGTAGACACGCTATCTTGAGGGGGTAGTGGACAAAATCCGTGCTGGTTCAAGTCCAGTCTTCGGCACCATAATTTTATTCATTTATAAGTGATAATGGGGGTTTAGCGATCAGCTAAATCCCCATTTTACATTTATTGTATTTAACTTAAAAATGATTATCTGGATGCAAACAAATACAGCAGAATTTATGTATGTAATATAAACCTCTGTCATGAATGTACTTTTTCATCTTTTAAATCTATTGATATCACTGTAATATTTACACTTTCAGCTAACGCGTCACTTTTTCTCTTGACAATTCCTCTTCAATATATTAATCACTACTAAAAAGATAGCATAGGTAGTATTTATAGAGGAGTGATATGAAACTTTCAACAAGAGCAAGATATGGCGTCAGGCTGATGGTAGCGCTGGCCTTTAATTATGACAAAGGGCCGGTATTTTTAAAAGACGTTGCCAAAGGAGAAAATATCTCCGAGAAATATTTGAGCCTGATTGTCATACCTCTTCGTAGAATAGGTCTTGTTAACTCTATTCGGGGAGCCCATGGAGGATACCTTCTGGCGAAAGATCCGTCACAGATAACGATGAAAGAAATTATCGACGTCTTAGAAGGGGATTGTTCCCTTGTTGACTGTGTCAGGAACCCATCTACATGTCCTAGAGTGCCCATCTGTGCCAGTCACGATATCTGGGAAATTATCGGGGGGAAAATTTCCGAGACTCTGAATTCGGTTACCCTGGATATGCTGGTAAAGATGAATCAGGAAAAAGCTCAGAAAACAATGATGCATAATATTTGAACTTGGCGGGAAATTTACAATGAAAAAATATTACTTGGATAACGCCGCAACAACTCCGACGGACCCCCGGGTTTTACAGGCCATGCTTCCCTGCTTTACTGAGGTTTACGGAAATCCATCGAGTCTGCATGCTTTCGGCCAGACAGCCAAACATCTGGTGGAGGAGGCAAGGAAAACCGTTGCATCTTTTATCGAAGCATCACCTGAGGAAATTATTTTTACAAGTGGCGGAACGGAAGGCAACAATACAGTGGTTGAAGGCATCGCGCATGCCAGGCGGGAAAAAGGGAACCACGTCATTACCTCGAAGATAGAGCATCATTCCATTCTGGAACCTTGCCATTTTCTCGAAAAAGGGGGATTTGAAGTTACCCTCATACCGGTGAATGAATACGGCCTTGTCGATCCCGATGATGTACGGAAGGCAATTACGGAAAAGACCATCTTGATTTCCATTATGCATGCAAATAATGAAATAGGCACGATTCAACCCCTGACCGAGATCGGTAAAATTGCCAGGGAAAACGGAATTTATTTTCATACTGACTCGGTACAGACATTCGGTCATTTTCCGATAAGTGTCAATGCACTTCAGATTGATCTCCTGAGTGCGTCCGCTCATAAGCTATACGGACCGAAAGGTATCGGCATTCTTTACGTGAGAAAAGGAACTCGCATCGAGCCCATATTACGTGGAGGCGATCAGGAAAAAAGACGCCGCGCCTCTACTCTTAATGTGCCGGGAATTGTCGGTTTGGGAAAAGCCGTGGAACTGGCCAAAGAAGAAGTTGTAAATGAAATAGAAAAACTGACTGTCCTGCGGAATATGTTGATCGATGGCATTCTTACAAAGATTGAACATTCTCGTTTAAACGGTCATCCTTCACAGAGGCTCCCGAATAACGTCAATATTTCATTTTCATATGTGGATGGTGAATCCATGCTTCTGAAGCTCGACATGGAGGGCATTGCCTGTTCAACCGGCTCCGCCTGTACCTCCTCGACTCTGGAACCATCCCATGTTTTGTCAGCCATTGGACTTCCTCTTGAGCTTGCCCATGGTTCATTGAGATTTTCTCTGGGAAGACAGACGACGGAGGACAACATCCGTTACGTACTTGAGGTATTACCAGGCATCATTAGTAAATTACGTTCAATTTCTCCTGCCTACAAAAACGTAGCGAAAAATCTTAAGGCATAAATATTAGGGATTGCTACCAGTTACGGAAGGCGGAGAATAAAAGAGGTTTTATATGGAACTTATTGAAAAGATCAATAAATTAAAAAAAGAGAGAAATGCCGTCATTCTGGCGCATAATTATCAGATCCCCGAGGTTCAGGATATAGCCGACTATGTAGGAGATTCATTGGGACTGAGCATTCAGGCATCGAAGACCGCGGCGGATGTTATCGTGTTTTGCGGTGTCTATTTCATGGCAGAAACGGCAAAAATCCTGTCGCCGGAAAAGATCGTCCTCATCCCCGACAGGAACGCGGGCTGTCCCATGGCGGATATGATCACGGCAGATCAACTCCGTAAACTCAAAACGGAGCATCCAACAGCAAAGGTTCTTTGTTACGTGAACACGACGGCTGAGGTGAAAGCCGAATGCGATGTCTGCTGCACGTCAGGAAACGCCCAAACTGTAGTCCGCGAAGCCTTTGGACCCGGGGACAAAATAATATTTGCTCCAGATCAGTATCTGGCTCATTATATATCGACCCAGACTGGGAGGGATTTCATTACATGGAGAGGATATTGTCCCACGCATGTAAAGATACTGCCGGAGGATATTGCCGCGAAAAAAACTCTTTATACTGGCGCAGAGGTTCTTGTGCATCCGGAATGTCCGGCAAGCGTTACTACCCTTGCAGACAAGGTTCTCTCTACTGAAGGAATCTGCCGTTACGTTCAGGCATCCGGGGCAAAAGAATTTATTATCGGAACGGAAATCGGTATTCTCCACCGGTTGAAGAAAGAGAATCCTGAAAAAACTTTTTATCCTGTGTCGGAACGGGCCAGTTGTCCGAATATGAAATTGACGACTCTGGAGAAAATTTTATGGTCTCTTGAGGAAATGGAGCACGAAGTCACTGTGCTCCCCGGTATCATGCGCAAGGCAAGAAAAAGTCTGCAAAAAATGATTGATTACAAACTATAAAAATGCTGTGAATTACAAGGAGAGATATCATGAGTAAAATTGATGAAAGATTAAAGATTGAGACGCTGGCACTGCATGGAGGCCAGGAAGCGGACCCGACGACCGGTGCGCGGGCTGTTCCCATTTATCAGACAACGTCCTATCAATTTAAAGATACTGAGCATGCCGCCAATCTTTTTGGATTAAGTGAGTTCGGCAATATCTATACCCGGCTGATGAATCCGACGACCGATGTTCTGGAAAAGCGGGTTGCACTATTAGACGGCGGCGTGGGAGCCCTTGCGGTGGCAAGCGGTCAGTCGGCCATAACTCTTGCGCTTCTCAACATCGCCCGGGCGGGAGATGAAATCGTATCTGCGGACAACCTCTACGGGGGAACTTATAACCTACTTCACTACACGTTCTCCCGTCTGGGGATTCACGTCCGGTTCGTCAAATCGAATGATCTTGACGCTTTTCAGAAAGCGATAACGCCGAAAACAAAAGCGATTTACGCGGAGTCCATCGGTAATCCAAAACTGGACGTTGCTGACATCGAAGGCATTGCCCAAATCGCGCATAAAAACGGCATCCCGTTTATTTTGGACAATACAGTGTCCCCCTATTTACTACGGCCAATTGATTTTGGCGTTGATATCGTTGTGTATTCGGCGACTAAATTCATCGGAGGTCATGGAACATCGCTCGGTGGAATTATCGTCGATTCTGGTAAATTTGACTGGACTAGCGGCAAGTTCCCGTTGATAGCCGATCCTGATCCAAGTTATCACGGAATCAATTTTGTGGAAGCCTTAAAACCGTCGGGGAATATCGCCTACATTATTAAAGCCCGTGTAGTTCTTCTGCGTGACCTTGGACCGGCGCTCTCGCCGTTTAACGCTTTTCTTCTCCTGCAGGGTCTGGAAACCCTGCATTTGAGGATGCCATATCATTGTGTCAATGCTCTGGCAGTGGCTCAACATCTGGAGAAACACCCTAAAGTCAGTTGGGTCAACTATCCGGGATTAACGTCTTCTCCCCAACAGAAAAAGGCGAAGAAATATCTGTCCAAAGGCGCGGGTGCGATTATCGGCTTTGGAATCAAGGGCGGCCTGGAAGCGGGGAAAACATTTATCAACTCCCTTGAACTCATTTCCCACCTGGCAAATGTGGGTGACGCAAAAACGCTGGCGATTCACCCGGCAACAACGACGCATCAACAGCTTTCAGCGGAAGAACAGATGGCAACCGGTGTAACACCAGATTTTATTCGTTTATCGATAGGCCTGGAGCATATTGACGACATCATCGCCGATATCGATCAGGCTCTACAGAAGGCATGAAATTAAGGAGGTTATTATGGCAAACATATTTTCAGATATTACCAAGACAGTTGGAAAAACCCCGCTGGTTCGTCTCAACAGAATGGGAAAGGAATTGGATGCGGAAATTTTAGTTAAAATTGAATCCTTCAATCCTCTTTCCAGTGTGAAGGACAGAATAGGCGTCGCCATGATTGAGGCGGCCCAAAAAGCGGGAATTCTGAAGAAAGATACGGTTATTATTGAGCCGACTAGCGGAAACACAGGGATTGCTCTTGCCTTTGTCTGCGCTGCCAAAGGATACCGCCTTATTCTCACGATGCCCGAAACGATGAGCATGGAGAGAAGGCATCTGCTTTCCATTCTGGGCGCGGAACTTGTTTTAACTGAAGGAATCAGGGGAATGAAAGGTGCGATAGATAAAGCGGAAGAGCTGACAAAAACACATAAAAACAGTTTTGTGCCCCAGCAGTTTAAGAATCCCGCTAATCCGGAGATACACCGTAAGACAACCGCCGAGGAAATCTGGCAGGACACAGACGGCAAAGTTGATTATGTTATAGCGGGCATCGGCACCGGCGGGACGATTACCGGCATTGGTGAGGTGTTGAAAAAAAGAAATCCTTCAGTAAAGATGATTGCCGTTGAACCTATAGATTCACCGGTTCTGTCCGGCGGAAAGCCCGGTCCCCACAAGATTCAGGGAATCGGTGCCGGATTTATCCCCGACGTATTGAATAGAGAAATTATTGACGAGATCATTCAGGTAGCCCATGAGAATGCCGGTGAGATGGCCAGGCGAATCGCTAAAGAAGAAGGAATTCTTGTCGGAATATCAAGTGGCGCTGCTCTCTGGGCGGCCATTGAAATTGCCAAAAGAAAAGAAGCCGGAGGAAAAACGATTGTAGCTATTTTACCGGACAGCGGGGAGAGGTATTTATCAACGTGGCTGTTTCAGAAATAGACGTTTGACGTTTCCCCCTTTGGAAAGGGGGATTTGGGAGGATTTAAAACATAAGTGAGTAACGTAACCATAAAGAATAGTTCGATCGGTGTTGTGGAAACACATTACCACACCTATGCCCAACTGGGCAAAGAACATAAATTGGAAAGCGGTGAGTCGCTGGGACCTATAACGCTTGCGTATGAGACATACGGAAAATTGAACAAAGATAAATCAAACGCGATTCTGGCGCTCCACGCTCTTTCCGGCGATGCACACGCGGCAGGAGTACATAAAGGCGAGGATAATAAAGGCTGGTGGGATGACATGATCGGTCCGGGTAAGGCCTTTGATACAAATCGGTATTTCGTTATTTGTTCAAATGTTATCGGTGGGTGCAAAGGTTCCACGGGGCCGTCTTCTGTAAATCAGGCGACGGGAAAACTATATGCCATTGATTTCCCTTTTATCACCGTTGCCGATATGGTTCATGCTCAGCGTCATCTGATTGATTATTTAGGAATTGAAAATTTGTTATGCGTCGCCGGTGGATCCATGGGGGGAATGCAGGTTCTCCAGTGGGTAGCCTCTTACCCGAATCGTGTAAAAGCGGCTATCCCTATTGCTACAACGTTGAAGCACTCCCCCCAGCAGATTGCCTTCAATGAAGTTATCCGGCAGTCCATTATGGCCGATCCGGCATGGCGGGAGGGAAACTACTATGAGTATGGCCAGCCCGAGAAGGGATTGTCTGTCGCGCGCATGATCGGCCATATCACATTCATGAGTGATCAATCCATGGAAAAAAAATTTTCCCGGCGCTTGAAGAAAGATCAATTCAGCTTTGGGTTTGACCCCGACTTTGAAGTAGAAGGTTATCTGCATTACCGGGGGGCAAACTTTGTGAAGCGCTTCGACGCCAATTCTTATCTATATATCACAAAAGCGATTGATTACTTTGATCTGTCGGGGAGCAGACTGATTCCGGCAGGAAAATCGATTGATACGCGTTTCCTGATTATTTCCTTCAAATCTGACTGGCTCTACCCGGCCTATCAATCTCAGGACATTGTTCGTCTGCTGAAAAGGAGACACGTGGATGCAACATACTGTGAACTTTCCTCAACGTATGGCCATGACGCCTTTCTGGTGGAGATAGAAGAACAGACAACTCTGATAAAACATTTTTTAGATAAAACCTTTAATGGCTACATGGTGGTAAAAAATTATGGCAGCTGAAAATATTCATCTGGATTACAGTATAATTTATTCGATTATAGAACCGGGCTCCCATGTTCTTGATCTGGGGTGCGGCGAAGGCGATCTTCTGTATCCCCTTGTCCGGGATAAACAAATCCGGGCTCAGGGAATTGAGCTCAAAGACAAGGCCATTCAGGAGTGTGTTAAGAAAGGCTTAAGTGTTTTCCAGGATGATATTGAAAACAGCCTGCGGGAATATCCGGATAATTCCTTCGATTATGTGATTTTAAATCAGAGCATGCAGGAAGTGCGAAAAGTCGATTGCGTCATCCAGGATGCTCTCCGTATCGGCAGCAAAGTCATTATCGGGTTTCCCAATTTTGCTTATTTCAAATCCCGCATCATGCTGTTTTTTCGGGGCAGGTCACCGATTACGGGATCACTGCCCTACCTCTGGTTCGATACGCCCAACGTTCGTTTTTTGAGCGTTACGGATTTCAAGAATTTCTGCGCCGAAAAAAAAATCCGTATAATCGAAGACCATTACTTAGATGACAAGAAAATTGTGCATCTTTGGCCTAACCTGCTGGCAATGAATGCTGTTTTTGTTATCACAAAACAGGATGTCACGCGATGACGAGTATCGAAACGCAAAACAGAACATGAGATTTTTTTAACTACCAAATGGTGAAATTAAAGGAAAGAACGATCCATGATACGAAATCCCAAATTTGATAACTTGTTAGCTCACTTAAAGAGCCTTGAATATGTAGCAATCGCTTTTTCAGGCGGCGTAGACAGTGCCTTCCTGCTGGCGGCGTCAAAACTGGCCCTGGGTGACAAGGCGGTCGGCATCACTATTGATTCGCCTGCATTGCCCCGTTATGAGCTCGATGATGCCATATCAATTGCCCAGATGATCGGAGTTAGGCATATTATTGTCAAATCTGACAAAATTGAGGAAGCGGTAAAAAGGAACCCGGCCAACCGGTGCTATTTCTGCAAAAAAACTGAGTTTCGAACCGTTAAGACGACAGCAAAAGGACTGGGCATAAAATACGTTTTAGATGGCAGTAATGCTGATGATTTGCAGGATTATCGCCCAGGGATGAAGGCAACTGCCGAATTGCAGGTGCAAAGTCCTTTGCTTGATGCTCAAATGACAAAAAGTGAAATCCGTGAATTTTCTAAAGAACTCAAACTACCCACATGGGATAAACCAGCGTATGCCTGTTTATTCTCCCGCATTCCTTATGGACAGGAAATCAAGATCGAAGATTTGGAAAAAGTCGAGAAGTCGGAGAAATTCTTTATTGACAGAGGGATAAGGACGATCAGGGTAAGATGCCATGGTGAGTTGGCCCGCATTGAAGTGGCTGCTGCCGATAGGCATAAGCTGGTGACGGAGCCCCTGGCATCGGAAATCACAAAGACATTGAAATCATATGGGTTTAAATATGTCACTCTCGATATCCAAGGCTATCGTATGGGTAGTCTGAACGAAACCATCAATATCAAAGAATAGAATTGCAAGGGAGATGAATGGATGATAAATTGTTAGGTAAAATGTTATAATAAACAACATGATTCAGACAAAATTTAAGGAGCATTTATGTGGGAATATACGGATAAGGTCAAAGAGTATTTTCTTAATCCGCGCAATGTGGGCGAGATTGAAAATCCGGACGGCGTGGCCGAAGTCGGGTCGCTGGCCTGTGGCGATGCGTTGAAGCTGACATTCAAGCTTGACGAAAACAAGCGTATTAAAGACGCCAAGTTCAAAACATTCGGTTGCGCAAGCGCCATTGCGTCGTCTTCGGCATTGACCGAGATTATCAAAGGGATGACTGTCGATGAAGCGCTAAAAGTCAGCAATCAGGATATTGCCCAGTATCTGGGCGGACTCCCCGATGAAAAAATGCACTGCTCGGTAATGGGCAAGCAGGCATTGGAAAAAGCAATAGAAAATTACCGCGGCGCTCCGCCATTGGAGGCAGGCGCAAAAATTATTTGTGAATGCTTTGGCGTCACCGACAAAGAAATTGAACGGGCGGTGCGTGAAAACAATCTTTCTACTGTGGAAGATGTAACCAATTATACCAAGGCCGGCGGAGGCTGTGGGGGGTGTCATGATGCTATTGCCCAAATCATCGAAAAAGTTCGTAGTGAGCCGAAAATTGATAGCAAACCAAAACTTACGAATCTTCAAAAGATCCGTTTGATCGAGGATACGATTGAGCGGGAAATCCGGCCTTCGCTAAAACACGATGGTGGCGATATCGAAATTCTCGACATTATCGGTAACAGAGTAATTGTGGCAATGCGAGGTGCATGTTCTACCTGTAAGGCATCGGATATCACCCTGAAGGATTTCGTGCAACACAGGCTCCAGGAACTTGTTTCGCCGGATATAACCGTTGAGGAGGCATCCAAATGAAAACCATTTATCTGGATAATAATGCTACCACTCAGGTTGCCGAAAAAGTGCTGGACGTCATGACGCCTTATTTCCGCGAGCTATACGGCAATCCCTCCAGCATGCATACATTCGGCGGGCAGGTCGGCCAGAAAATTCGTGTCGCGCGCGAGCAGGTGGCGGAGCTTCTGGGCGCCTCACCGGAAGAAATTGTTTTCACCAGTTGCGGGACAGAAAGCGACAACTCCGCGATTCGCTCAGCCCTGTTAACGAGACCGGATAAAAAGCATATCGTAATCAGTCGTGTGGAGCATCCGGCCATCCATGCTCTTTGTTCGCATTTAGGTTCGCAGGGTTATAAAATTACAGAACTACCCGTGGATAAAAATGGAATTCTTGATCTGGAAAACCTGGAAAAAAGCCTGACATCTGATACCGCTATTGTCAGCCTGATGTGGGGTAATAACGAAACCGGTGTGATTTTTCCGGTTGAAGAAGCGGCCAGGCTGGCGCATGAAAAAGGTATTCTATTCCATACCGATGCGGTGCAGGCGGCTGGGAAAATTCCCATAAATATGAAAAATAACGTAATTGACATGCTCTCTATATCCGGCCACAAACTCCATGCGCCTAAAGGCATAGGCATTCTTTACATCCGGCGCGGCACCAAGTTTTCGCCTTTCCTGATCGGTGGTCATCAGGAAAAAGGACGGCGCGGCGGAACGGAAAACACGCCAAGCATTATCGGGTTGGGAAGGGCCTGTGAGCTTGCGGCTTCCAATATGGAAAAGGAAAATACGTATGTCAGGAGGCTGCGGGACAAACTGGAACACGAACTTTTAAAAAAGATTTCGCAAAGCCGCGTAAACGGCGATGTCGTGCAACGTTTACCCAACACAACAAATATCAGCTTTGAATTTGTGGAAGGCGAAGCGATCCTTCTTCTGATGAATGAACTGGGCATTTGTGCTTCATCCGGTTCCGCCTGCACTTCGGGGTCATTACAGCCATCGCACGTGTTGCGCGCAATGGGCGTTCCGTTTACGATGGCGCACGGCTCGATTCGTTTCAGTCTGAGCGTTAATAATACGGAGGAGGAAGTTGATTTTGTCATTGATAAAATGCCGGCAATCATCGAGCGGCTTCGGGGAATGTCGCCTTTTTGGAATAAAACCGGGCCCAGTTGTACAAATCAATAGGGGTTTTTAATTATGGTGCGTTTAAAAAATGGTGCTAAATGTAAAAATGAAATCAAGTCGGAAAAACATTTACGTAAGGAAATACCGGCAATCGTGAACAAGCTTGTCGCTTCGTGCAGCAGGGGCGGATGTTTTGATCATGTCAGTGCCGAACCGATTCCGCATCGGGAAGCGATTATCGATATTCTGCGCCGTCTGGCGCTGATTCTTTATCCCGGATATTTTATCCGCACTCGCCTGGATTCAACCAATTTGGAATATTATCTTGGTGAGCAAGTGACGGCTCTTTACGAAATACTTTCCGAACAGATTATTCTGGCCATTCGTCACGACTGTATTCGTCAGAATCAGCCCTGTGTGCATTGTGAACCATTAGGGCATAAGCTTACGGTGGAATTCCTTAAGGAACTGCCCCAATTGCGGACCATGCTGGCTAAAGATATTCGCGCTGCCTTTGACGGCGATCCGGCAGCCAAAGGCTATGATGAAATCATCTTCAGTTATCCGGGCATCTGGGCGATTATGGTTAATCGCATTGCGCATACGTTGTATATTCAAGGCATTCCTCTGATGCCCCGTATAATGACTGAATATGCTCATGGCCGCACCGGCATTGATATTCATCCGGGCGCACATATCGGTGAGAGTTTCTTTATCGATCACGGCACCGGTGTGGTTATCGGCGAGACATGTGTTATAGGTACTCACGTGCGCATTTATCAGGGAGTCACGCTGGGTGCGATCTCCTTATCCAAGGCGGAAGTAAAGAAATTAAGATCCAAAAAGCGCCATCCTTCAATTGAAGATGATGTTATTATTTATGCCAATGCGACGATTCTGGGCGGAGACACGGTAGTTGGGGCGCGTTCTGTAATTGGCGGTAATGTCTGGCTCACACATTCCGTGCCACCTGATACGGAAGTATTTATAAGAAAACAGGATTTAATTTTTGGCGAGAAGCAGTATAAGAAACAGGCAGCAGAGCAGAAGCTCTTATAAAAAACATAAAGAGAACTTAACCATTGTCTAGATGTGATTGATTATCCGTTCTATCTCATCACCGTATAATTTTAGTTTTCTCTGCGATAAATATTTTTCGGGACTTTCAGTGTCCTGCGCAAGTTCCAGTAAGTTTTTATCCGGCAAAAACATGAATACAGCCCGATTCTCATCCTTCGCCCGATGAAAACGCCAGACGTAAAGTCTTTTGATCAACTCTTTCTGCTCCTGATTAAGACAATAATAACCCTTGATTTTTGTGTGCCCGTGCCGATCGAGTCTTTTTTCCCGCCAATTGGTGTCGGCAATTTTGACAAAAGCTTCCGTAGCGGCATCTTTTAAATCTTTTATGCCCAACGCCGCGGATTGTTTTTCATAAAGCGCCGGAAGATATATAACATCCTGAACCGCATACTCCAATTGCTCCTCAGTCAGGGGGCGGCTATCCCAGCGCGAACGTTGTATTTTTTTGTTTTTTTTCAACTCCACGCCTACGAATTCCTTAATCATTTTTTCCAGCGAAAGCTGCTGAAAACCCAAAAGAAGCGCCGCCCGATGAGTATCAAAAATATTTTTGAAATTAAATTTATAATCTCTCTTGAGAAGGCGGATATCGTTATCCGCGGCATGAAGAATTTTGACAATACGCTGATTTTCAAAATATTTGCCTAAAAAAGACAAATTCAGGTTTTCCAAAGGGTCAAAAACATAGGTTGTATTATTGGCATGGATTTGAATCAGGCAGAGTATTTCCCTGAAATAACGAAATGAATCATATTCCGTATCTATGCTTAAAACTTTCGCCCGTTCAAAATCATTGACAGCACGTTGCAATTTTTTTTGCGTATCAACAAAAAGCCATTTTGCATCCATATAGAGCAATCTAACCGAAATGCGAATTTAAAGCTACAAAAATGACGATCAAAATACCAAAAAAAATAAAAAATCTTTAATCAGCGTGATAAAACCCACCTGATATAAATTATACCCTCTTGCTTTTTGAGCAATATCTATTCTTTCCTTTTCCGTAAGCAATATGGGCATAAGCCTTAAAGCAAGCATAATCATTATGGCAATATCATCAGCACGTGACACCTTTGAGGAACTTATCAGCTTACTATTGCCGCCGCCGTAACACACCCCCGTAAAGTGTTGGACGCGATCTTAGACACATGATAAACCGTTCATGATGTTGCCCAGCGGCAAAAATATACATTCTTCCCATTGTCCCATTTTCATTTTTTCCGGCGAACCAATAACAAGAGATGGGTTGATTGTTAAAGGTGGATGTCGATGTCTGTCTCGGGTGATCTTTCTTATGCCATTAGCAGGACGCACAGCCATTGTTATTATGTGACATTTCTTTTTTACGTACGTATAAGGGGCGTGGTTAAAGTGAAACGAGAAAGCCGGATAGACCTTGTCGACTAATGCTGTTAAAAAAAAGATCCTGTGGGATAGTTGGATAATTCATGATATTCTCCATTATATTATAAATTTCGTGTTATTCTAAATGCTGTGGCAGATACCACGGCAGTAAATTATTATCTAGGATATTTTATATCCGGATGAAATATTAACGCCAATATTTCGATGGCATCAAAAATACGAGGCGATGCCCTGTTAATCAAATCAGCATCTATCGGATAAATTTTATTGTTTTTTACTGCCGGGAGTTCACCGAATTTTTGCCAAAATATTTTTACTGCCGCAAAATTTTTATCATTGACCATCGGCGCAAAAATAATGATTTCCGGTGATGCTCCCATGATACCCTCCGCACTGTAAACGGGATAGTGGGCAATATCAAGACCCGCGACGTTAATGCCGCCAGCCCGTTCAATTATTTCATTAATCAACGTTCCTCTCCCCACTGTAAATACCGGTTCCAGCCCAAGCTGAAAAAAAACGCGCGGTTTATTTTTGTGGCGTATTTGAGTAGTGACATTATTTAATCTCTTTTGAAATTTTTCAACCAGTTTCTCAGCGTTCTTTTCTCGATTTGTTATTTTCCCGATATTTAAAATGCTTCTCAAAAAACCATCAATGTTCGAAGGACTTATTACATAGACGGGCAAGCCAAGTCTTTCCAATTGCTGTACGGTGTCTTTTCTGTTTCCATCAGCTGTGGCAATGATTAAATCCGGTTTCAGAGAAACAATTTTTTCTATAGAAGGATTGGTAAATCCGCCTATTTTCGGTTTTTTACGTGCTGAGGCTGGCCAATCACAAAAAGTGGTTACGCCTGCTATTTTATCATCAAGACTAAGCGCATAAAGCGTTTCCGTGATACCGGGGGCAAGAGAAACAATCCGTTGCGGCCGAGGAATTATATATACACTACGGCCTATTTCATCAGTTACTGTGCGGGCGTAGGATATATCTACGAAAATAATCGTAAGACAAATAGTTAACAAAAATATTAAAATATTATTAGCGTTGGTTAATTGTTTGCACATAAGTATTATCGATTTTGCTGATCTTTAACAGTCGTCTCCAAAAGTTTTGCTAATACTGCGAATATGATTTAGTCAAATCAATATTTTTTATCGGAACGCAGCAGGAGAAAATTCTTCCCCCTGCTGCAATCCTATTGATCATCATTTCAGACAGGCAAGATTAAAACTCAAAAGAAATACCTGTCTTGAATGTCCTTCCGGGCATTGGATAATAGGTATTTGGAACCCCTGCTCCATATGACGGAACATTATACGAACCAAATGACGCATACTTTACATTTCCAATATTTTCTGCCCCCAAGAAAGCAGTCATGTTAATTTTCCCAAAAGATGGCTTATAGGAAAGATAAATGTTGAAAAGGGTATAGCTACCTAATTTCTCACCGTCGTTATCATAATCCTGGGAGAGGAAGCAATCACCAACGTAGTGCACTTCCGGACGGAACATCAGATTATAAGGCAGATAAATCTCCGTGCCTAAAGTTGCTATCCGGTTTGGTACAAGCCACAACTCCTTTTTATTATAAAATCCATCCTCAAAAGTGGCTTTTTGATAGGTAAAGTTACTATACAGCCGAGCATGTTTTTCCCACAAATAGGAAAGAGAAACTTCTGCACCATTATGGCGTGAACTTGCGACATTTTGATTTTCGCCCGTGAAAGGAGACGTATTAACCCACATAATTTCATCTGCCATATCCAATCTAAAAAGGGTTAGTCCTATTTTTAGACTTTCCAGAGGATAAAACTCAGTACCCGTTTCCATACTGATTCCTCTTTCTTTTTTCAAACCGGTGTTAAACAAAGTCCCTTCATTGTAGCCATTAAAACAGGCTATTTCATCGAGAAAAGGAATCCGGTAAACCGTTGCATATTTTGCAAATACTTTCGACTTCTTCCCCCAAAGCCAGGTCAATCCTGCTTCATAAGCATCGGCATCATATTCATTTTTCATATCGGCAAAACTATTGCTGGGGTAGAAAAAATCCGTATTTGAACCGCTGATATATGTCCGCTCGGACCGGTAACCGCCGCTAAGAATAAGGTCCTTCAATATGCTGAATTCATCTCGGATATAATATCCCAGAGATTCCCTTATAAAATTTGCCGTGCTTGTTTTTGTTGTTCTCTCCCTGTCATTGTAAAAATCTTTTTCGTAAGGTTCGTTATAATAATCTACGCCCACAATCACTTTGTTATTAAATCCGAAAATATCCCTGGCCAGAATATATTTTGGTGTAATGCCGTATGTATTGGCTTCTGTATCGGTATAAGAAGACCATGAGTCCATATTTACTTGCAGATCTTTTTTACCATACAGAAAATTGATTTCCAGTTGTCCCCATGATCCCCAGAAAGATTTCACGCTCAAATTGATATTAGTATATTTATTTGAACCGTCATCATTAGGAGTTGCGGTACTATATAATTCTGGTGGATAATTTTGATATTGCTGTGGATTTTGTGCTATCTGTGCCTGTGTCAAAGCGCCCGGCATTTGATAATCCTCTTTATCAAACGAGACATCCAACGAAACATTCAACAGGTCATTAGCGGAATATCCCACATCAAAACCGCCACCCTGAGCCGAATATTTCGAGCGTTCCCGATAACCGAAGTCAAAGTTATTTTCTCCGTTGACTGCATATGTCCATTTACCGGTTGCGCCTGATACACTGGCCCTCTCATCATTGAGTCCATAGCTTCCCGCAATAACAGATACGTTAAATTTCGGCTCTCCCTGTCCCTTCTTTGTGATAATGTTAATAACGCCGCTAATGGCCGCATCGCCATAAAGAACACTGCCCGATCCCCGAACAATCTCGATTTTTTCTATTGTATTGAGGGGTATTTCCATCCAGTCTATCGAAGCCATATCTGTACGATTTAAACGGCGGCCATCCAACATAATCAGGGTTTTTCCGTAAGGATTATCCCCACCGATACCGCGTATATCGATGTATGCCTGAGAAGCACTACCGCTATAACTTCTGAACTGGACGCTTTCAATATTTTCCAGAACTTCTACGATCGTTGTCGCGCCGGAATTTTTAATTTCTTCAGCGGTAATGACGGTGACGTTGGCTGGAACCTTTCGGGTTTCCTGAGTGTCGCGTGTCGCTGTAACAACGACCTCTTCCATTGTCACAACTGTATCGGGTGCATAATCATTTTTACCCTCAGTTTCAGGTGTGACAGATGCGTCAGGCGCACTATAATTTTTGCTCTCAGCTTGTAATTGTGAAAAACTGACTACTGAAAATAACAGAACTAAAAATAAGACTTTCTTCATGGAGCTTCTCCTTTCCCCCTCGGGAATAAGTAAGTTGGACTACCATAAAGTTTCCTGACTTGCGGCTCCCTAATCTCCACTCCTTCCCAATGCTAAAAAGCATCAGTGGATTAACGTGGATTTCGTTCCGCTTACAGTTGCGGGGCAGCGCCGGATTTACACCGGCTTCCTTTTTTGGCAATCATCGCTAATTCAGGTTAGCAATGTCAAGCGGGGCAATCCGTCATGCGGATTTGAATCAATCCCGACTTCGACATCATAAACCTCTTTTATGTTCGCCGCGGTAATAACTTCCGCGGGCATTCCTATAGCATAAACTTTTCCGGAATCAAGTAAAATTATTCGATTTGCGTTTTGCGCGGCCAGATTGATGTCGTGAGTAACAAAAATTACGGTGAGTTGTTGCGCTGTGTTTAACTGCCACAGCAAAGCTAAAAACTGAGCCTGATGTTTCAGATCCAAAAATACAGTGCTTTCATCCAAGAGCAGTATTTTCGGCTCCTGGGCCAGAGCTCGGGCAATCAAGACACGCTGGCGCTCTCCGGCGCTGAGTTCGTCAAAACGCCGGGCGGCAAAAGCAAGCGTGTCTGTTTTTTCCATGGCTTCATGAACTATCCGGTAATCTTTTTTATCCTCAAAACGGTACCTGCTAAAATGCGGAAAGCGTCCCATCAGCACAATTTCCTCCGCGTAAAAAGGAAAAATGACTGACGTCTCCTGAGGCACGATGGCTACTTTTCGCGCAATTTCCTTTCGCGACCATCGGCTTGTTTCTTTACCATCAATAAGCATTTGCCCGGCATCGGGGAAAAGCGTGCCGTTAATAATTTTCAAAAGAGTTGTTTTGCCGGAACCGTTGGGGCCGATAATTGCCACAATTTGCGCTTCATCAATTGCAAACGAAACACCTTCCATCACAGGTTTCGCTGGATAACTGAAGTTTATATTTTGGGCGTTAATTATGGACATGGCTAGCGCCTATTCCTTTTCAAAAGAAAGATGAAATAAGGCGCGCCGCAAAGCGCCGTTATAACTCCGACAGGCAATTCAGCAGGTGCAAAAACAACTCTGGCTATGGTATCGGCAATAATCAAAAAAGACGCGCCAAACAAAGCCGACACCGGCAAAAGCAAACGGTGATCGGAACCAAAGACAAGCCGCATCAAATGCGGCACCATAATGCCCACAAAGCCGATAATACCGGCCAAGGATACCGCAACGGAAATAATAAGCGAGGTTACAATAAGCAGCCATTGCTTCGTTCTTTCTATATTCACACCCAAATGCATGGCAGTTTCTTCACCCTGCACAATTATGTTCAGCTTCCGCGCCTGCGCATAAAGCAGTATAAACCCGATAATCAGGCAGAAAGCCGCAACGCAAATTTCCTTAATTGATGCACGAGAAAGATCGCCCATCAGCCAGAATGTGATGCTGCGCAATTCCATACTATTGACTACCGAAAGAAAAAAGAGAATGGCAGCGGAAAAAAAAGCGTTCACGACAACGCCGGAGAGTAAAAGCGAATTATCCATAAGAGGCCCTCGGGTGCCGCCGGCAACAATAAATACTAAAAAAACTGTGGCCAGCGCTCCCACAAAAGCCAGCAGTGGCACTCCTAAATAAAAAGAACTCGCGCCGAGAAGGATGCCTATAATCGCTCCGAGGGCAGAGCCGCCCGATATTCCCAAAATATAGGGATCAGCCAGTGGATTGCGCAGAATCGCCTGAAAAATAACTCCGCCCAAAGAAAGAGACGCGCCGATAATTCCCGCAAAAATAATCCGCGGCAAGCGCACTGAAAATACAATTAATTCTTCTTCGGAAGATAAAGACGACTTCCCCGTAAGAGCATGGACAAGGTAACCAAAGACATTCCCCGGAGAAATATAAACGCCTCCCACTAAAAGAGAAGCGACACTAATCGCTAGAAAAGTTAAAATCATCAGGGCGCTGATTTGCAGCACACGTGTTAAAGTTACCCGGCGGTAAATGGGCGTCTTCCTCCTTAAGTATTTTATTGGCTTATATATTCTCTTTGATTTGTTTTCCACCACAAAATAATTTAACGAACTCTCAATGAGCTTGCCTATGACTTATCAATCCTGACAAAATCGGTTATTTCTTTGAATAATAATGGGTCGGCGTACATCGGCCAATCGTTATGACCCGCGCTTTTGATTATCCACATGCGCTTCCTGTCTTCGGGAAGAGAATCATATAAATCGATCGCGTGCTTAATCGGCAGAATTTCGTCACGCTGTGCACCCACAAGGGAAATTTTATTTTTAAAAGATTTCAGATTTTCAATGCTGTCATACTTGTCGGTCAAAACGAGTTTCACGGGAAGAAAAGGAAATATAGACTTGGCAACAGAAGCCAGCGTATCCCATGGAGTAATTAATATTATACCGGCGATGGGCTTTGGGGTTTGTTTAGCAACAGCGGCGGCAACACCGCAGCCCAGCGATTCTCCAACAAGATAAAGCGGTTCTCCATATTGTTCAAACGCCAGGCGAACCGTTTCCACGCCATCCGCGACAAACGATTTTTCGCCTACCTTTCCGGGACGGCCCCCATATTTAGGATATTCGGCTAATATTACGCGGAAACCCAGTTCCATAAAAGGCGCGAAATAAAATCCCCTGTCGAGCGCCGTGCCGCCGTTGCCGTGAAAAAGAACGATGGTTCCATGAGGCGCGGGCGCTTCAGAGGCGGTGATCAAGCCCTGATAATCAGCATTTGTTGCCTGCCAGAGCTTCATATTTTCGTACTCAAGCGCTCGTTCGGTAGGCCACTGCGCACTGGGGAAATAAAGAAATTTGTTTTGCATATCACACCCTCCCAACAACATTGGTACGATAAGAAATAATAGAATTATTATTAATTTCTGCTTCATTTGTTATATGTATTTTACTAATTGATCATTTTCACGAACAACTTTTTTCTTTTTTTGAAGCCTTTCAATAGAATAGTTCATTATTTCTAAAATGTCTGTCCTTTTTTGTTGACCGACCATATTGTTTAAATATTTAAAAAGATTTCCCATACTAATTCGTCCATTACATTTTGTTAAGCATTTCATAATTTCTTTTTCAAAATATAATGATACTATTTGCTTATTAAAAATAAATGAGGCTATAAACCATAAACCTAAAATGAACATCATCAGTAACATTGACATCAGATATTCATGTCTTATAACCAGCCACACGACAAATCCTGCTACCATTAATAATAAGCGGTATAAAAAATAATTGCTCTTTTATAAAGACGCACTTGGTTTCTCCTCAAATTACTTGTGCTTATTAAGGCTTTTCTAAATATTTAGCAAAAGCGTAACAAATCTGATTTTTTTGTAAAGAAAATTTTCTGGATTCCGGCCTGCGCCGGAATGACACATACTACATTTCAGGGGCTGTTCAAAAATACTTAGAGGCAAGGCGCGCAAATCATGAGGAGTGAGACGTACTTTTGCGTACGTTGCAACGACGAATGATGCAGCGCAACGCTGCATATGAGCGTTTGTGAGCAGCCCCTCAAGGTTACTTCAGTTCCATGCAGAACTTATCCATCTTCTCCGGCGGATCAATGGGATAATTGCCGCTAAAGCAGGCCAGGCAAAAACAATCTTTGGTCAAGCCGGTGGCCTTGATCATGCCTTCCACGCTCAAATAGTGAAGCGAATCAAGACCGATGAATTCGGCAATGGCTTTTTCATTTTCTTTCTTCGCGGCGATCAATTCCCCCTTGGACGAAAAATCAATGCCATAGGGACAGGGATAGAGTGTTGGCGGACAACTGATGACCATGTGAATTTCTTTCATTCCTATACCGCGCAGATTTTGCACACGATTACGGCTGGTCGTACCACGGATAATTGAATCTTCCACAATCATCACTTTCTTGCCGGCTAATAATTCCTTTACCGGATTTAATTTTACTCTTACGCCGAAATCGCGCATCTGCTGGGTCGGCTGAATAAATGTTCTACCAATGTAGTGATTACGAATCATGCCCATCTCAAAAGGAATGCCGCTTTCTTCCGCGTAACCCAGAGCGGCGTAAACGCCGGAGTCGGGAAAGGGCATGACGATGTCCAGGTCTGGAGTGTATTCACGCGCCAGTTCGTGCCCCAGTCTTTTGCGGTACATATAAACATTCTGGCCGAAAATCTGGCTATCGGGACGGGCAAAATAAATCAGTTCAAAAATGCAGTGGCAATGTTTGACGGGCGGAAAAGGTTTCAGGCTCTTACAGCCTTTTGAATCGATGATGATGATTTCGCCGGGCTCGACATCGCGTAAATATTCTGCGCCAACCAAATCAAAAGCGCAGGTCTCCGAAGCAACAACCCAACTGCCGTTCAGCTTTCCCAGCGCGAGCGGTCTAAACCCTCTCGGATCACGGGCGGCAACAATTTTATCGCGGGTCAGCATGATCAAACTGTAAGCGCCTTCCACCCGTGAAAGCGCGGCAGACAAAGCTTCTTCAAAACCATACTTCAAGTTTCGCGCCATCAAATGGATGATGACTTCGCTGTCCATTGTGGATTGAAAAATAGAACCGCTGCCTTCCAATTCTTCACGCAATTTCTGCGCGTTTACAATATTGCCGTTATGCCCCAGCGCATAATATTCATCACTGAAATGAACTAAAAAGGGCTGGGCGTTGGAAAGGGTGGATGAACCGGTCGTGGAATAGCGGACATGCCCTATGGCCATTGTACCGGAGAGTTTTTGCAGAATTGCCTCTTTGAAAACTTCGGAGACCAGTCCCATGCCTTTGTGCTCCGATACATTGCAACCGTCGGAACTGACAATGCCGGCTGATTCCTGACCGCGGTGCTGCAGGGCAAAAAGACCAAAAAATGCTAATCTGGCCGCGTCCTCATGGCCATAAATAGCAAAAATGCCGCACTCTTCGCGGGGACATCCTGGTTCATTTAAAGTTTCTTCAAATAAAGATGACATAAAGCCTCTCTTTGATCCACCTCAAGCGGATTGATTCAATCACACAAGTTATTAAAAAAATGCCGTTTTATCATTTTTCAATTATATATACGGCTTTGCAAAAAGCTCCAGAGGCAAGACGCGCAAAGCATGAGGAGCGAGACGTACTTTTTTCGTACGTCGCGACATCGAATGATGCAGCGCAACGCAGCATATGAACTTTTTGCAAAATCGTCATTGATGGTACTCCTGCAATGGACATACCTGCCAGTCCTCGGCAATAATTGCCGCTACCGCTTCACATAAAGCACGCGCGCCTGCTATGGTTGTGGTGTAAAGAATATTATAAATAAGCGCGCCCCGTCTGATATGATAAGCATCTTTTGAGGATTTACGCCCCAGGCTTGTATTGATTACCATTTGGATATCCCCATTCTTTATCAAATCAACGATGTGAGGCCTGCCTTCACTGACTTTAAAAATAACTTGCGCGTCAATACCATGCGCTTTCAGATGTCTGGCCGTGCCGCTTGTCGCCACGATTTTAAATCCCATCTCCTGAAAAGATTTCGCCACAGGAACTATCTTATCCTTATAATAATCATTAACGCTGATAAATACACTACCTTTAGTCGGCATTTTGAATCCAGCCGCCAATTGCGATTTGGCAAAGGCCAGACCAAAGGAACGATCTATCCCCATAACCTCGCCTGTTGATTTCATTTCCGGCCCCAACAGAATATCCACATCGGGAAAACGGTTAAATGGGAAAACGGCTTCTTTAACTGAAACATGCTTAGGTATTATTGTTTTGACAAAACCAAGTTCTTTTAAAGTTTTGCCTATCATTATTTTTGTAGCCAATTTCGCCAGAGGTACGCCAATGGCTTTGCTGACAAAAGGAACCGTACGCGACGCGCGGGGATTTACTTCCAGCACATATAATTTGCCGT
Source organism: Smithella sp. (assembly GCA_052139735.1). Taxonomy (GTDB): domain Bacteria; phylum Desulfobacterota; class Syntrophia; order Syntrophales; family Smithellaceae; genus Smithella. The sequence goes on from JBKQWB010000064.1 coordinate 61,895, forward strand.
CTTTAATGGCGTATTGAATATTCATCAGGCCGATAACATTGAGTTCCGCGGCCAGCAGTTTTGTTTGTTTTTCGATCAGCGCAAGAATATCGGGAGCAAGGGATAGCGGCGGTAAAATACAGGCGCTGTCTCCGGAATGAATGCCTGCTTCCTCGATATGTTCCATGATGCCCGCAACAACTGTCGTCGTGCCGTCGCTTAAGGCATCCACATCTATTTCAACGGCATCTTCAAGAAATTTATCAATCAAAATAGGATGGCCTGGAGAAACAAGCAGCGCTTTGGCCATGAATCCGCGCAGCGTTTCCGGATCATAGACAATTTCCATGGACCGTCCGCCCAATACGTATGATGGGCGCACCAACACCGGATAGCCAATGCGTTCGGCGGCCAGCAGAGCCTTTTCCACATCCATCGCCGTATCATTATCAGGCTGGTTAAGATTTAGTTTGTGAACAATTTCCTGAAAGCGGTCGCGATTTTCCGCACGGTCAATGGCATCGGGAGTTGTTCCGATAATGGGCACACCCGCCGCTTCCAGGCCACGCGCGAGATTAAGCGGCGTCTGACCGCCAAACTGGACAATCACTCCATCAGGCTTTTCGGCCTGAATGATATTTAAAACATCTTCCAGCGTAACGGGTTCAAAGAAAAGTTTGTCGGATGTGTCATAATCGGTGCTGACCGTTTCGGGATTGGAGTTGATCATGATGCTTTCATAACCTTCTTCGCGCAAGGCAAACGACGCATGAACGCAACAATAATCAAACTCAATACCCTGGCCGATGCGGTTGGGTCCGCCGCCGATGATTGCAATTTTCTTTTTTGTTGATGGTCTGGTTTCGGTTTCTGTTTCGTAAGTGGAATAATAATATGGTGTGTAGGCTTCAAATTCCGCCGCGCAAGTATCCACAAGTTTATATACAGGGATAATATTTACTTTTTCACGCCATTTACGAATTTCGAGTTCAGTCATTCCCCAGAAAGATGCCAAGGCGCGATCGGCAAATCCCATTTTCTTTGCTTGTCTAAGTAATTCAACGGAAGGAAGCGATTTTTTTAACTCTTCTCCGGCTTCCACTATTTCCCTGATTTGATGCAAAAACCAGGGATCAATTTTAGTTAATTGATAAAGTTCTTCAATGCTCATCCCGTTTTGTATAGCCGCGGCGATATAAAACAATCTTAAAGAATTGGGTTTGATCAGTTTGCTTTTGAGAAATTCATGCTGATCTTTTAAACCGGCAGGCAATGCCTGCCCCAGAATGAAGCGGCCGATTTCCAGCGAACGAATCGCTTTTTGCAAAGCCTCCTTAAAAGTCCGTCCAATGGCCATAGTCTCTCCAACAGACTTCATCGATGTTGTTAAAAAATCTTCCGTTTCCGGAAATTTTTCAAATGTCCAGCGGGGAATTTTTACTACACAATAATCTATCGTCGGCTCAAATGAAGCCATCGTCTCGCGGGTAATGTCATTGGGAATCTCATCAAGCGTATAGCCGACAGCAAGCTTTGCGGCAATTTTAGCAATGGGAAAACCTGTGGCTTTAGAGGCCAGCGCTGATGAACGGGAAACACGGGGATTCATTTCAACAACGATCATTTCGCCGGTTTGCGGATGAACGGCAAATTGTACATTGGAGCCGCCTGTTTCCACACCGATTTCCCGCATTATGGCAATAGAGGCATTACGCATAATCTGATATTCTTTATCAGTCAGGGTCTGCGCCGGGGCAACTGTTATTGATTCACCCGTATGTACACCCATGGCATCGAAATTTTCGATAGAACAAATAATGACAACATTATTGGCCTTATCGCGCATCACTTCTAATTCGTATTCTTTCCAACCCAGTACCGATTCTTCAATCATAACTTCGGAAATCATGCTGGCGTCCAGTCCTAACTTGGCGATTTCCATCAGCTCTTCACGATTATAAGCCACACCGCTGCCTGTTCCGCCGAGAGTGAATGATGCGCGCACGATAACCGGAAAGCCAATATCATCGGCAATTTTCAGCACTTCATTCATCGATCGGGCAAAGCCGCTTTTGGGTACGCGCAATCCGATTTTTTCCATAGCGTGGCGGAATTTTTCCCGGTCTTCCGCTTTATGGATAACATCCAGCGACGCCCCGATCATTTCCACACCGTATTTTTTCAGTACACCGCTTTCCGCCAGAGCAACGGCGGTATTCAATCCTGTTTGTCCGCCTAAAGTGGGAAGCAGAGCGTCCGGCCGTTCACGAGCGATAATTTTTTCCACTGCTTCGGGCGTTATAGGTTCCACATAAGTACGGTCGGCCATTTCCGGATCGGTCATGATAGTTGCCGGATTGCTGTTGATTAAAACAACTTCATAGCCTTCTTCGCGCAGAGCTTTGCAGGCTTGCGTTCCTGAATAATCGAATTCACAGGCCTGACTGATAATAATCGGGCCGGACCCGATAAGCAGTATTTTTTTTATGTCATTTCGTTTTGGCACTTATTTTACCAATATGTTGAATTCTTCAATTAGCTGATTTTCCCATCCCTTTTGAGGATGTTGAAATAATCTTTCCTTATTACTCCCACTCAATCGTGCTGGGCGGTTTGGAACTTATGTCATAAACAACTCTGTTAATGCCACGCACTTCATTAATAATCCGGTTGGAAATCCGCGCCAGAATATCATACGGCAATTGCGCCCAGTCTGCAGTCATAGCGTCATCACTGGTGACAGCCCGAATGGCCAGAATATTTTCATAGGTGCGCTGATCTCCCATAATGCCCACGCTTTTTAGAGGTAAAAGTATCGCAAAAGATTGCCATAGTTTGTAATAAAGATTGCTTGCGCGTATTTCTTCCAGCAAAATTGTATCGGCACTACGCAATACAGATAACCGCTGCGGCGTCACTTCACCGATAATACGAATCGCCAGCCCAGGCCCCGGAAATGGCTGCCGCCAGACCACGTCATCGGCCAACTTCAATTCTTTTCCCAAAAGCCTGACTTCATCTTTAAATAAGTGTTTGAGCGGTTCGACCAGTTTGAGATTCATCTTTTTGGGTAGACCGCCGACATTATGATGCGATTTGATGACTGCGCTGGGCCCGCCAAATGTGGAACGGGACTCAATTAAGTCGGGATACAAAGTTCCCTGTGCCAGAAATTTCACTTTTTTAATTTTGCGAGCTTCCTGATCAAATACCTCAATAAATGTACCGCCGATAATCTTTCGTTTTTTTTCAGGATCAGTCACGCCTTTTAATTTTTTTAAAAATAGTTTGCCTGACCGTGCAAACCTCAAGTTGATTTGCAGGTTTTTTTTAAACATTTCAATGACGCGCTTGGCTTCACCGGCCCTCAGTACGCCGTTATCCACAAAAACGCAGGTAAGTTGTTTCCCAATTGCCCTGTGCAGCAAAACAGCGGCAACGGAAGAATCAACGCCACCGGAAAGTCCCAGTATAACCTTCTGTGATCCTACCTGCTGACGAATTTCTTCCACGGCATGGGCGACAAAAGATTTCATTGACCAGGATTTTTTGCACCGGCAAATATTAAACAGGAAGTTGGCCAGCATTTTTTTGCCGGACTGCGTATGAACAACTTCCGGATGAAATTGCAAGCCGTAAAAATTTCGTTTCGCATCTTCGGCTGCCGCAACCAGAGTATTCGCCGTCGATGCTGTAATGACAAATCCCGCGGGCAGTGTGCCGATAGAATCGCCGTGACTCATCCAGCACTGTGTTTTTTTATTTACGCCTTTAAAAATGCCTTGTTGTTTTTTGACGTTGAGTTCGGCAAATCCGTATTCGCGCTTGGTAGAGCCGATAACCTTGCCACCTAACGAATCCACCATATATTGTAAACCATAACAGATGCCCAGAATCGGAATACCCAGACTTAAGATGCCTTTATCCACGCGTGGCGATCCTTTGGTGTAAATGCTGGCCGGACCGCCTGATAAAATTATACCTTCGGGTCGAAGGTTTTTGATAGCGGCTAGAGAAATGGTAGGCGGCTCAATCTGGCAATAAACATTGTTTTCTCTTACCCGCCGGGCAATCAATTGGTTATATTGGGAGCCAAAATCAATGATTAATATCATGCCGCCTTTTCCTTTGTTTTTTGCATCATTTGAATGAACTGCAAAAATAAATATTCCGTATCATGCGGTCCGGGCGAAGCTTCCGGATGATACTGCACGCTCATTGCCAAAGGCATTTGCATACCTTCGGATGTTCTGTCGTTCAAATTATGATAAGTCCTTTCAGTTTTTTTATCCACGGATTCCGGATCAACAACAAAACCATGATTCTGAGAAGTGATTTCGACTCTACCTGTATCCACATTTTTCACGGGTTGATTAATGCCATGATGGCCGAATTTCAGTTTAGACGTTTTGCCGCCAATCGCCTGACCCATAATTTGATGCCCCAAACAAATGCCAAAGACCGGAATCTTGCCAATAATGGCGCGCGCCGCGTCCACTATATAAGGCAGGGCAGCCGGATCACCGGGGCCGTTGGAAAGCAAAACGCCGTCCGGCTTAAAAGCAAGAATTTCATCACTGGTAGAAAAAGCCGGCAGAACAATAACTTGACAACCATTATTTTCCAGCAGACGTAAAATATTATATTTGACTCCACAGTCCAGGACAACGACGCGCAGCTTCTTCACCGGTTTTCTGGCAGGTATTTTACCTTGAGAAGGAGCTCCTTTTTTCCATAAATAAGGCTTTAAGCAGGAGACCTCCCTCACCAGATCGCGCCCGACCAATCCGGGATAAGCGTGAACTTTCGCCAGCAATTCGGCGATGTCTTTTGTTTCGGTAGAAATAATCCCTTTCATAGAGCCGGACAGGCGTAGGTGACGAGTTAAAGCGCGGGTGTCGATACCCTCCAAACCGATTTTTCCGTGATCTTCCAGAAAAGATTTGAGGCTCTGGCGCATCCGCCAGTTACTGGGATTAGGCTGATATTCCTTGACGATGAACCCTTCCAAATGAATACTCGCGGATTCCATATCCTCGTCATTTATACCGTAATTGCCAACAAGAGGATAAGTCATGGTGACAATCTGGCCTTTATAAGAAGGGTCGGTAATGACTTCCTGATAACCGGTCATGCCCGTATTAAAAACAACTTCACCCATAGTTTCGCCGTAGCCCGCAAAGGCCGTCCCTTCGAAAATGCTGCCATCTTCCAGGACTAGCAAAGATCTACGTTCTTTTCTTAAGAGCGACATTGTTAGGAATTTATCCCCCGGCAGAACTAATATCATGAGGCTTCTTCAGGTAACTCACACGCCTCATTGGTGGGAAGTGTTTATCTTTTTTTTCCGGTCTCGTCAATGATTAAAGATGAAGGGAACGGGCATCGAGATAAATGTTTATTCAGGATGTCCGTTCCCTGTTTTGTAATTTACATATCGTAGTAAAGAGCAAATTCATATGGATGCGGACGCAAATCCATAGGTTCCACTTCATTCTTCATCTTGTATTCAACCCATGTATCAATCACGTCTTGCGTAAATACGTCATTCTTAATCAGGAATTTATGATCCTTTGTCAGGAAACTCAGTGCATCGCGCAGAGAACCCGGCGTTGTCGGAACTTTGGCCGCTTCTTTCGGAGACAGTTCGTATATATTGGTATCCAAAGGCTTGCCCGGATCAATTTTGTTTTGAATTCCATCCGCAACAGCCATAGCAATAGCTGCAAAGGCCAGATAGGGATTACAGGATGGATCGGGACAGCGGAATTCCAGACGCTTGGAGCTGGGTGACGTGGAATACATGGGTATGCGAACAGCGGCGCTGCGGTTACGCTTGGAGTAGGCAAGGTTGACCGGCGCTTCATAACCAGGCACCAGCCTCTTGTAACTGTTGGTTGTGGGGCTGGTGAAAGCCAATAAAGCCGGCGCATGTTTCAATATTCCACCGATAGCAAACAAGGCCATTTCCGAAAGTCCGGCATAGTTGTTACCGGCAAAGAGGTTTTTCCCACCCTTCCAAAGAGAAACATGCACATGCATTCCGCTGCCGTTGTCGCCAAACAAAGGTTTGGGCATGAATGTTACCGTCTTGCCGTATTTCTTGGCGGTATTTTTGATGATATATTTAAATTTCAACAGATTATCAGCCATTTCGACCATGGGAGAAAAACGCATATCTATCTCTGCCTGTCCAGCCGTGGCAACTTCATGGTGATGCGCTTCTATCTCCATTCCAATATTCTGCATATTTATCACCATTTCACTACGTAAATCCTGCTGGCTGTCATTGGGCGGTACGGGGAAATAGCCTTCCTTATGACGAATCTTATAACCTGAATTGGGGTTCTCCACGCGGCCGGTATTCCACTTACCTTCTACGGAATCAATGTGATAATAGCTTTCGTTGCAGTTTTGGTCATAACGGACATCATCAAAAATAAAGAATTCCGCTTCAGGACCGAAGTAGACCGTGTCCGCCAAACCCAGAGATTTTATGTATTTAACGGCTTTCTGTGCTACATACCGCGGATCACGACTGTATTCTTTACCTGTGATGGGATCCCAAATGTCACAAATCATGACGAGAGTTTTTATCTGAGTAAAAGGATCGATAAAAGCTGTCGAAGGAATGGGCTTCATAAGCATGTCCGATTCATTGATTGGCTGCCAGCCACGGATGCTGGAGCTATCAAAACCAAGGCCATTTTCAAAGACACCTTCATCAATCTCGCTTATCGGGAAGCTGCAATGTTGCCACATACCGGGGAAATCCATAAATCTCAAGTCGACCATCTGGATACCTTCTTTCTTAATTAAATCAATTACATTTTTCGGCGTTTTTATTTCCATCTTTTTTATTTCTCCTTCAATTGTTCACAGTTAATTCCATACTTACGCGCTTTATATGTCAGGATGCGTTTTGTTGTTCCCAGCAACATGGCAGCAGCTGACTGATTGCCCCTGGTTTTCATCAGAGCCTGAATAATGACTGTTCTCTCACAATCAGACACACAACGCTCCAATATGTTTTCTTTGCTTTCGTATTTTACAGTTTCCATAAGATTACCTCACTCTATCGTTACACGGCGTTTTCGCCCCGTTCACCGGTGCGGACCCGCATGGCGTCATCCACCGGATGGACGAATATTTTCCCATCCCCGATTTCACCGGTATAAGCCGCCTTGCGAATAGCGTTGACGATGGCATCTGTTTCATTTTCCTTTACAATTACCTCAAGCCTTGCCTTGGTAACCATGTCCACTTTATAGGTATTGCCGCGCACCTGGAGATTCAGGCCTTCCTGATTGCCATGGCCTTCGACCTCGGAAATCATCACGCCCGGATGACCGATCTTTTTCAGCGCGCCAAACACGCTCCCGACCTTATCAGGCCGTATTATTGCTTCTATTCTTTTCATCACGATTCTCCTTTGTCTCATTTATAGTATTATAGTGTTATTCGGTTAGAGGGCATAAACCCCTTTTTCACCTGTGCGGACTCTCATGGCATCTTGAGCGTCGAGCACAAATATCTTGCCGTCTCCCACATTACCGGTGAAAAGTGCATCGCGCATTACTTCCATTACACCCGGGACATCCCAATCATTCACCACGAGATCGACCCTTACCTTGGGTATGAAGGAAATCCTGTCGTTGATAGGCTCCGCATCTTTGTCCATTTGACCTTTTTGCCTGCCGAATCCCTTGATCTTGGTCACGGTCATTCCAAGAATGAGATCTTCATCTTTCAGGATATCCACCAGGACATTCAGCATATCAGGACGAATCATGGCGGAAATCATTTTCATGCTGTATGACCGCTTCACGTTCGAAATAGCCACGTAGGCAAGGCTGATAAGCGCCCAGGCACCGGCGATGAGAAAACAGATATCTACTTCGGCCTTGGAATCGGCATTGCCTATGGAATACAGATAAACGATGGCGACAACCATAATCACATTGCCTATGACGCCCAGTACCGGAATAAGGCCGTGCTTGAGGATGCTGAAATCTTCTCTTTTTTTGAAGGCGACGATGGTCCACACGCAGGTTAGGCCGTAAAGCACGAAGGTTCCGAAGTTGGAAGCCAGCGCAATGCCGGTCAGTCCTACTACCGACCGCACACCGATTGCCGCGATGACTGAAGAAACGATAACCATGGCGCCGATAGCCACATGCGGAGTGCTGAATTTCTGATGGATGAAGCCCATCATCTTCGGCAGTTCCCGGCCGCCGGCCATGCCCGCGCTCACGCGGATGGCTGTATTCATGCAGCTCAGAGTTGTGCCGATAATTGCAATAACTACTGTAACCGCCATGGTGATCATAAGGCCGAATCCTATGCCGGGGAGGACATTGTTGCCTATAAGCACTGCCAGATCGCCGATGGGCGCTGAAGAAGCGGCGGCGGCGGCCATTCCGGTAGTAAGAGTCTTGCCGCTGCCGTTTATCAGTTTTTCACTGATCATGGTGCCCGCGGCAAAATATTCGATCAGATAGGCAAACAAACCCTGAACAATCAGAGAAATGATGATAGCCTTCGGAATATTCTTCGACGGTTCTTTGGTTTCGGCAGCCAGAGCCGTGCAGCTCTCAAAACCGACCAGTATTAGTATGGCAAGGGTGGCTTGTACAAGGACGCCGTTGAGCGAATGCGGCATGATGATATCCCATCCGCTGCTGAATGCCCATGTAGTAGCTCCCTGCGGGTTTCCCAGCCGGTAAAAGATAGCCAGGCCGCTGAAAATAACGAGAGTCACAAGCTGTATTATATTGATCCAAATGGAGGTCATAGTGGAACCGTTCACGCCACGGTAGGCAACATATCCGATCACCACCGCAATTACGACCCCGATAACCGTGAGGGAAATATTGGATAAGGTCCCACCTGAGAATTGGGTATAGATGTATCCTATCATTGTGGCGAACATGGCCACCATGACACCCGGATAAACCCAGTAAAACAAATGCGCGGCCCAGCCCGTAGCCAGTTTGGAGAGGCGGGCCATCGAATTGGGAGCCGCCCTTTTTGTTCCTGAATTATCGAGGAAAGCCTTTTCCGCAAAATAAGTAACGCTGGCAAAGCCCGCCTCCGGATAAATCTTCGCCAACTGCGAATAGGAAAGAGCCGTGAGAAACGCGATAATCAAGGCAACCACAATCCCTGCCCAGATATCGCTTGCCACCGATGCCCCGCTCGGTGCGGTAGCGGCAGCCTGCATTTGATAAGTAATCCATAAAAATGCTCCGGGTGCAATCAATGCCATTGCATTCATGGTTGCGCCCATCAAACCAAGCGTAGGTTTGACTAGTGGGGAGCTTTTTGCTTCTGTCATCTTTTCTTTCATACCTTACCTCCTTTTACGAATAAACTATTTTCCGTTTATCCTTTCTAATTATGATTTCGATCTATGATTTATGATAAGGCATATAGTGTGCCAAACCTATGAGCGAATCGTTGTGTCAGGTATTAATGCAAATAAAAACAAGAAGTTAAAAATATAATCGGTGAAGGATCATAACCTTGAATATGTTCAACGCGGATAAGAGGAAATATTATCAGCCTTTAAAAAGAACAAAAATAGATCAGGAAAATATATTTTTAATCATTTTTATCCAAATTAGTATCAGGTTATTAAGATGAATACTGTATGATTTCAGCTTGATAAGAGATTTACATTCTGCGGGGCTACCAAAAGGTAGGAAAATAGACGCTCTCTACATAGATGTAGGATTGCTTTTTAGAGAATTGATATCGATGCCATATTTTGCAATCCTTAATCCCATTGTCCTTTCGGTTATACCGAGGAGACGTGCCGCCCTGGCCATATTCCCATGGGAACGTCTGAGTTCTTCAAGAAGAAGTTCTATTTCTATGGCTGCCAATGTTTCGTCGAGTTTTCCCCGGAATTTTTTCCGGGAGCCTGTATCATCGCGCTTGATGCTTGGCGGCAGATGATGGCTGTGAATGATTCCGTCCGTGCATAAAATGATCGCTCTCTCGATGCAATTTTCCAGTTCCCGCACATTGCCGGGCCAATGATGATTCATCAGCAGATCAACAGCCGGGGCGGAGATGCCGGTGACGGTTTTTCTGAATTCTTTGCTGTACTTTTCAATAAAATAATCGGCCAAAAGAATGATGTCCGTTTTGCGCTCCCGCAGCGGCGGCACAACGATGGGAAAAGCATTCAGGCGATAATAAAGATCTTCCCGGAACTTTCCTTCCTGGATTAGTTTTTCCAGGTTCCGGTTGGTTGCCGCAATAATCCTGACTTCTGCTTTAATGGTCGCGTTTCCGCCTACCCGCTCAAAAGTCTTTTCCTGAAGAACCCTTAATAATTTCGCCTGCAAAGCAAGCGACAGTTCTCCGATTTCATCGAGAAAGATGGTTCCGCCTTCCGCCATTTCAAAGCGGCCTTTATGGAAAGAGGTGGCGCCGGTAAAGGCTCCTTTCTCGTGCCCGAAAAGTTCGCTTTCAATGAGGTTCTCCGGCAGGGCAGCGCAATTGACTTCTATGTAAGGATTGTTCACGCGGCTGGAATTATAGTGAATGGCATGAGCGACCCTTTCCTTTCCGACTCCGCTCTCCCCGAGGATGAGCACGGTTGTGTTTGTACGGCTGACTTTATCGATGAGGGCGAAGATATCGATCATGCTTTTTGAGTTGCCGATAATCGTTTTCTTCCCATACTTGATTTTCAGTTCATCATGGAGGCGCTGGTTTTCTTCCCTGACTTTTTCCAGTTCTTCCTGAACCAATTGACGAAGACGCACGGCCTGGGATATGCTTGAGGCTATGATCGTGAGCAGACGCACATCATCCGCGAAGGAAACATTCTCATCAAAAGGCCGGTCTAAAGAAAGCGCGCCTATGACTTCGTTGCCGATTTTAATGGGTACGCAAATGAAAGTGACATCGCTCTTATCGACATTTTTTCTTGCGCCTGTTCTGTCCAAAAAGCGGGGTTCTTCGGAAATACGGGGAATGATCGCCAGACGGCCTGTGTCTATGACCTGTCCGGTAATCCCTTCGCCGAGACGGTATTTACCTTTCGCCTGTTCTTCCGGCAGCAGGCCGTAAGCCTCTTCAATAAATATCTCCCCTTTGCTTCTGTTAAGAATAGTCAGGGTGCCGCGAAGCATTTCCATATTATCCGCCATCATCTGGAGGATCGGTTTCAGCACTGTATTAAGGTCCAGCGCTTCGCTGAGCTTTTTGCTTATCTCAAAAAGAAGAGACAGTTCCTTTATTTCGCGGGAAGCCCGGTAATCATGATCCGGCATATAAGCATATCCATTTAAATCGGTTATTTCACATCTTTCATCTGCGACACTGTAATATAGTGCGAATATCATGCCATTGATTCTATAAATTGGCGGTGCGTCATGTCAAATCAATAATATTACAAGGTAATTCAAGGATTAATAATTAATTGATGATAATTTTATTTGCCTGCCTGGCGTAAAAAAAGCTTTCAACAATTTTAAATTAAACAATATTGAACCGGCATGTCCACGAAAGATGAACCGATAGGCAAATTAGAATCTCCCGATTTCTCCAGTTTATATGCCAAACTTTCTATCCATCAATGTTCAGTCTAATTACTTCCAAACTGGATTATCATTGCTCCACAAATAATAATCGTCAACCCTACCCAAGTTGTGTATGGTATATTCTCTCTAAATACAAAATGGCCGAACAATATGCTTATCAGTGCAAAGATTGCCACATAGACTCCGAGCAGTTTTGAAAAATCCCATTTGACCGTGTTGACAAGTACGCCATAGGAACCCAGTATAGCACACCCTATCAATACGACAGCTGCGCTTTTTCCGCGCAATCCCTTACGGACAATCGCATCACCGCCAACCTCCAATATTGCTGCACCAATGAAAATAAGCCAAACCCAATATGTCATATTTGCTCCTCATTTTTTTTTATAATGGCGTCCAGATAATCAGCGGACATATTTTTACAGTGACCGGCCATTTGCTTGAACTGGGTCATAATGTCATCTAGTTGTTTTTCGTTAACTACACAACCGATTTTTTCAATATAACTCCTGATAGCATGACGGCCGGAATGTTTGCCCAGGATGAACCGACTCTCCGGTATGCCTACCGATTGGGGTGTCATGATTTCATAGGTTTGCGTATCTTTAAGTAAGCCATCCTGATGGATGCCCGCTTCATGGGCAAATGCATTAGCTCCCACGATAGCCTTGTTGGGCTGAACAGAAATTCCGGTGATTTCCGTCAGGAGTTGGGACGTCTTGTATATCTGTTCCGTTTTGATCCTTGTCTGCACGCCGAAATGGTCGTTTCTTGTCTTTAAAGCCATAACCACTTCTTCCAAGGCGGCATTGCCTGCCCGTTCACCGATGCCGTTTATAGTGCATTTCATCTGCCCCGCGCCCTGTTCCACGGCGGCCAGAGTATTGGCCACAGCGAGGCCCAGGTCGTCATGGCAATGGACGGAAAGAATATGATCGCCGATATTTTTGACGTTGGCTAATACGAAACGGATAAGTTCGCCGAATTCACTGGGAATTGCATAACCCACCGTATCGGCAATATTGATGACCTTTGCGCCCGCATCGATGGCAATCTCCAGAAGTCTGCAAAGAAAATCCTTGTCCGTTCTTGTTGCATCCATGGGCGAAAACTCGATATTGTCCGTATAGGTTCGGGCATGGGCTACAGACATTTTTGTTATTTCCATTATTTCCTGCCGGCTTTTTCTTAACTGATATTGAAGCAGAATATCGGAGGCCGGAAGAATAATATGGATGCGGGGAACAGCCGCTCCCCGGATGGCCTCCCATGTCCGGTCGATGTCGGTGATTCTTGCTCTGGTAATGGCGGCGATCTGGCAGCCTCTGATTTTCCGGGCTATCTGACGAACGGCAGTGAATTCTCCCGCGGAGGAGACAGGAAATCCCGCTTCAATAATGTCCACGCCCAGTATCTCCAATTGCCGAGCGAGGAGAAGCTTTTCGTCAGGCATCATGCCGGCGCCGGGTGACTGTTCTCCATCCCGCAAGGTCGTATCATATATAAAAATTCTTTTCCCCTGCATTGCTCTTTCCTGCGGATCAAGTTATTTTTTTGTTGATGGCGTCCAGTGTTCCGTAGAGCGCGGTCATCCGGCTCGTCAACAGGCCTGCCTGCCAGTAAAACATCAGTGCCCCAATATTCGTGACGTCGGCAACGAGTTGAACGCGATCTGCGCCTTGCCCGGAACCCCAGACGAGTACCTGTTTCAAAAGCTTTGTTCCGATAGCTTTCCGCCGGAATCCGGAATCGACATACATGTCTTCCAGTAAAAGCGAGTATCCGCCGCTGGATGTCGAAACGACGATCTGGGCTGTAACCATGCCCACTACCTTGCCCGCCGTTTCGGCAACAAAAATTTTCCTGACACGCTGGTCATCAAGCAGAAGTTGCAGGCCCGCCCTATTTTTATCAGCATCTATGGCAAAGTCTTTTTCAAGAGCAAAAAGATGATGAAGAAAAGTTACCATCGTCTCGATATCTCGCGGCTCTCCTTTCCTTATGCGAATATTCTTCACGGTTTCAATCTCCATAAAATTATAAGGCCAGCGCCAGCCGTGTCGCACGCGCCGCTTTGGCAGGTGCGCCGGTTGATGGTGCGCAAGAGATGGATCTTTGCAACCAGCCATTATCGATTTTCCCATCGACAACAGGCAATATTTCGTCGGCCAAAGATATGATGTTTCGGTTTTTTCATGTCCATTTCCTCTCTTTCAATTAGTCTTTTTGTATCGTTGATTATCCGCAACCCATGCCGCTCCCGCTGCAAAGCTGGCCAATGCCGCAATGGCCAGCTTTGCGCAGAAGAATTTTCGGTATGGCTTTTCCCGTTAGGGTGGCCTCGACGCCCTCCTTGGCCAATCCTTCCATGACGACAACGTAAATGCCGCTCGCTTCAAGAATGGCCAAGGGATAGGGGCCGATGCCACTGGTGAGAACGGTATTGCAGTCATGAAGCAGAAGGGCCATTGCTTTCCAGCGTTCCGCTCCGCCACCCGAAGGAGGTGTCGGGCGACGGTCGATGAGAACCGCCTTACCGTCATCCATACCGAATATCCATAATCCGGCAGCTTCACCCAAGTGTTGATTCACAAAGACCCCCTCCATGCTGGCTATGGCCACATAGGGTCTTTCCGTACTTTGATGGGGCAAAGAGGCCCTCTGGAGGAGATTCATGATCTCATCATTTTGTTTCTCTCCGACCATTCCTGCCGCATCTGCGCGGCAACGGCTGCAATGAGACATCTGAGGAAGGTATGAACCTGCAGCATTGCGCAATCTCTCTACTTTTTCGTGCGGCAGCGGAACAATATCCGCAAATGGCGTACCGGCTACATGGTACATGGGGATGGCATTAAAGATGTCCACCTTCATGTCCGCCATCTGCCGGGCAATTTCTACGACATGATCATCATTGATGCCGGGGATGATAACCGTATTGATCTTGACGATGATGTCTTTTGCCTTGAGCCTTCTTATCGCCTCCTTCTGATTCTCAAAAATGACCTGGGCTGCGTCCACACCCCGATAGACTTTACTTTTCAACCTGACCCAGGCGTATATTTTCTCCGCAACAGCAGTGTCGACGGCATTGACCGTCACGGTGATATGACTGACCTTCAGATCCGCCAGCTCATCAACGTAGCCTGCCAAAGCCAAACCATTTGTAGCCACACAGAGCATCATCTCCGGGTGTCTTTCCCTGACCAGATGAAGCGTTTCTAACGTCTCAACGGAATTGGCAAAAGGGTCTCCGGGACCGGCTATTCCCACCACGGCTATATTTTTGATCCTATCCATCATCTCGTCGAGATAATCCGCCGCCTGCCAGGGCAGCAGGATCGTACTCGATACGCCCGGCCGGGATTCGTTGACACATTCAAAATCACGATTACAGTAGTTGCACTGCATGTTGCACGCAGGCGCTACGGGCAGGTGAATCCGTCCCGCACGGTGGCGTGCGCTTTCGTTGAAGCAGGGATGGTCATGGTAATTCATATCATTCTCCTATATGTAACTATATCCGATAGCGGGGCTGCTCTGTTTATGTGCGATGAAGGCAATTCCCCGTCTGGGAACAGACCATGGCCGTTGCAATGCCTAAATGAAGCAGAACCTTCACCAGAGAAAATACCTTATGTATGGTAAAATCCATTCAGTTAAACTATCAATGAGCACCTATATTGCTTTTTAATTTATTTTCTGCAGCGGCTCTAATAGATGCAATCCTTGATTGATCGAACAATTTTTCTATTGCACTGCACATTGAAAGAACACGAACCGAATCAGATGGAATTGGCTTTCCATGGTGATAGCCGTCAATAGAACAAATTCCAAATATATCATCTAATGACCTAATGTCTTTGTTTAAATCAAAAGGGAGATCAACAACATTTTCCACAGAGTCCATAAGACATGTATAATTGTGATTTAAAGGCATTTCTCCATATAATTCACACAATGCAATAAGGTATCTTTCGAGAGCAACAGAAGCGACATTAAATGTTAGACTCGGCCGTTGTCCTTCTTTTACAAATTGTTCAGCCCTTTGATGATACCCTTTTGCGTCTCGATAATTATTTTCAAATGCTTTCAGATCGATTTCAATCGTCATTGAATCATTCATAATATGCCTCTTCCCCTTTAGATATCACTAGACCCGATCCAGGGCCGGTGGAAAAAAGTCAGGAACCCTATTATATTTATGGAACCACAATTTATAAAAATAATGCTCGCCTAAAAACCGTGTTTCTTACCTTTTACTGAATTAATATCTATGC
Organism: Smithella sp.; assembly: GCA_052139735.1. Classification (GTDB taxonomy): domain Bacteria; phylum Desulfobacterota; class Syntrophia; order Syntrophales; family Smithellaceae; genus Smithella. The sequence goes on from JBKQWB010000064.1 coordinate 77,712, forward strand.
GCATCACTGCCGTATGGTTGAGGTTTGCCTTCGGGTATTCGAACTTTTTATCCGAAAAATGCGCAACAATCAGATCAAGCGCTTTTACTTTTTCGGTCTCATCTTCCACAAAAATTGCTTTCCCTATGCCAATAACCGTACGATGTTTCGCTTCGAAATCGCATGCCGCATCGCTTTCAATGATACCGTGATCGGCACTGATCTCGAAACAGACATTGTTATTGCGTTTTAAGATTTCTATTTTTGTCCCCGCTTGCGCTGAATGAAAATAGAGAGCCTTTCCATCGAAGGCATAGAATACTGGAACAAGAAACGGCACATTACCGTCAACAAACGCAATGCGCATAAGTTTCTCCGAACGGATAATTGTATCAATTTCTTTAAGGTCGGTAATCTCACGGTCTTTGCGCCGCATCATGCCATGCGGGTGACCTTCCACTAATCCTTGCATATGAACTCCTTCTGTTTTAATTTTTTGGGATAACTATTATTTTTATCCCATGACCAGAGGCATCAAACGTCTCTGATTCCTTTCTTAAATTCAGATGCTCAACTTCCCATAAAAACCATCTGGGAAGATGATCACAAAAGATTTCCAATTTTTTAAATGCAGTTGTTTCCATAAAAGGAATTAAGACTTGTCTGGAATTAAGACAGGGATCGTTTTTTAAAACTTCTGCGAGATTAATTTTATAATAACCGTCGCTATTATTCCCAACAGGAAGCGGCACCGGTATTGGCCTGTTAATATCTAAAAGTTCAATTCCACACAATTCTTTTGCGGATGTCGAACAATCAGTTCTGCATCTGCAAGAATTCTGAGATTTAGCATCTTTGCTGCAAGATTTTTCATTAGTAATAGTCTCATTTTCTTTCCTGGTGACAAAATCAAGTTGTTCAAACAGTTCCCCGTCAGATTGCCACGTATGAAATCCCATTTCTTCCAAAAGAGCATGTTGTAGGCCTCTTAACTCGCCAAGAAGAAAAATCTTACAGTCTTCCAACCGTGAAACAATATTGATGAATTTAAATCTTGCCTCCGCAAGACTTGTTATGTCATTCATAGTAAAGAAACTTTCTTTTTTCTTTATCCATAAACCGGACATGTTTTCGTAAAGACAGATACTGCCTTCTTCACGAAAACTGACTACATTTCCATTTTCATTAATATAAGTCGCAATTTTCATATTGACACCTTCTAATCTACAACAATGGAACCCGGCAAAAGAAGCCGAGTATCCGACCCTATATATACGGATACGCTACAATAAGAACGCACTGTATAAGTTCAATTTCTCATTACCAGACATTGAGTATCCATTCCTTGTTGTGTTTATACTCCATATCGGCAAACAGTGTGTTCGCCATTTGTTCAACAAGCCACATTGCTCCTGCGTATCCGACAACCGGATACCGGTATAGCCCGGCACGGTCGTAGATTGGAAAACCAACCCGTACCATCGGAATTTTGTAGTCAATGGAGGTAAATCTTCCTTTGGAATGTCCCAGTATAAGATCAAGTTCAAACCCATCGTTCTTGATCCTGTTTTCCAGTTCCCATAAATCCGCATTCGTGATGATTTTCATGTCGTAATCTACTTTTTCCTGAAGTTCCTTGATTCGCGGGTCATCATTGTAACCGGGATTATCGTCGCCGAGAAGAAGCATCATTGGCTTCATCTCCAGATCAAGACAGAATTCTGCAAGACCTATGACAAGATCCGCATTCCCATAGATTGCAACCTTCTTATCGGCCAGGAACATGTGAGTAAGATCGGTTATAGCATCCAGTGCGATTCCTCTTTCCCGGACAAGCGATTGCGGGATCGGCTTTCCGGTCATTTTTTTCAGGTTTTGCAAAAATGTATCCGTGTTGCGGATACCGATCGGACTAGGCCCGATGATTGCCGAAATGCCGAATTCGCTTTCCAGAAATTTGGCGGTCTTGCCGCCTTCGTATCTGTTGAGCGCGATCGTTCCAAACGCATTTGCTGTTCCTCTTAAATCCTCGATTGTCGTGTTGCCATGAGATACATGATTCCCTTCAGGCATAATTGGAGAATCGAATTTTTCGATTTCGAAAAGAACGGTTGCGTCAATCTGCATTTCTGTAAGCAGGTGCTTGAGTTCGGTTACATCACCGGGATTGGCCCAACCGGTAATCAGATTTAATTTCCCGTTAGGTTTGTCCTTTTTCGCAAAGTAGCTTACAAACTCTTTCACCGCGACATCATATCCGCTCACCATACTTCCGACGAAACTCGGAGTATGAATTGGAATAAGATGAACTTCTCTTCCTGCGTATTTTTCTGCCAGGAGTCCTTCATTGAGTTTTCTTACGACACCATCAATATCGTCTCCAATGATTTCTGTTGAACAGGTTGAAATGATCGGTATGACTTTTACGTGCGGATAACGCATTAAAAGCACGTCAACACCTTCTTCAACGCGACGGCAGGCGCCGAAAACAGCTCCTTCCTCATGCACGGAGGAAGAAGCGAGTTCGAAACTTTCCTTGAAATGCTGCGAAAACAGCAGGCGGACGAACATTACGCATCCTTGTCCTCCGTGGACTATCCCGATACAATCCTTTATTCCTATACTGGCATATTGAGCGCCACACGGCTGGCAAGTGAATATCGGGTTGATAACACCAACGCGCTCTTTTGCTTTTAGTTCACAGGGCATAATTATACTCCTTCTTAGTAGTGCTGATCGGTAAGTTCCAGATTGAGCGAACCTTTTATGGTTAAATAGTCCACCCGGTCTTTTAGCCCCTGCATGAGCAGCTTAATTGCCGGTTTGTCCATTGCAGCTAACCACGGGTACCGGCTTTGGAAAGCATCCGCCAGACACACGGCATCCACCCAATAGCACCGGTCTTCCGGGGTTTCATGTTTGACGGGTTCCTCACATAATAACTCCATGGTTTTTGTGATTATTCCTTCGTTTTGCCTCTCTCTGTCCCATGTGCGGGAGTGAAATTGCCAGAGACAATTCTTCATAATGTAATTCACAAGTTGTTCGATTCTGTCTTTCATAAGATCTTCCATTTGCATCTCCTCCATTACGCTGCATCAACAGACTGTCGTTCAAAGCTCGGATAGGTCTTTTTACGCAAATCCGCAAGTGAGTCATATTTCCCGGTATATTGCCGCAGATTGCCTGAAGAAATTACCTCCTCGCTTAAATTAACGTCGGAGATCATTCTTGGCGTTACAAATCCTTTATCCGTCGGAATTTCATCTTTGCTGATATCTAGATAAGAAAGTTGGTGAATAGGCGAATTGATCGCATTATAAATATCGCGGGCAAACCTTACCCAGCCTTCATATCCCTTCCATGGACCGTTATGATAAGCATGTGCGTTGAGATATGGGACCCGAATCTTCTTGGCAACCTCGCCCGGACGTTTGCCGGTGAAAATGACATCCGGTTTTAACTTCAGCATGGCTTCGACACTCTCGAGTTCATTTGGATCGTCGATGGCGAGAGCGCCTTCTTCGCATCTGGAAATGCCCTTTTCCATGTCTCCCTGATGGCCGAATTTTGTATAGACCGAGATTACGTCGACTCCCATCTCTTCATGAATTGCATGCGCCCAGTGCCAAAGTTTGGATCCGCCAGGCCAGAGACATACTTTTTTGCCTTTAAGACGCTCCTTATACCAGTCGAGTTCCGGTTTCCATCTGACAGTTTCGTCGTCGATAATTTTCTGTGCTCTATCCTCGATTCCAAAGAATAAGCCGATCTTTCTGAGCGAATTGGACAACGCTTCAAAACCAAATCCATCTATATCAAGACGAGGTATTCCATACCTTACTCTAAGCTCGTTACAGATGTACTCGGCCGAACGTGCGCATTCCAGTACGTTGAGGTGCGCCCTGTGCATAGCTCGTAGATCGTCATAGGAACCGTTACCTGTAAAAGTTGAAAGAACCTGAATACCCATTCTCTTGAAATAGTCCATCATGACTTCCTGATCACCCTGGATATTATACTCGCCGACATAATTGATAACGTAATCGCTGGTGATATTCGGTTCAATCTGTCCGACCTTATCTTTCATCCACGCAATATTAATTGTATGGTGTCCTCCCGACTGACTTGGTCCTTTGAACCCGGGAGAATTACAGACAAAGATATCAACATCCGGCATCTCTTCCATTATTTCATTAGCAACCGCATTGATATCGTCCCCGATCAGCGCTGAAGCACATGTCTGATAAATGGTCATGCGTTTGATATTGGGAAAAGCCTTGAATGCTTCTTTGATGTTTTGCTTGAGCATTTTTTCAGCGCCGAATATGACATGCTTTTCTTTCATATCCGTCGCATAGGTGTACTTGAGCTGAAAATTATCGTTGTCGCTTATATAGCGCTTGGTTTGCCACGTGTCGTATGTACATCCGACCGGCCCATGACTGATATGGATAACGTCTTTCATGGGTGTACCGATAACATGCTTAGCTCCGCAGTACGCACACCCGCGTTCCGAGATCGACCCGGGAATTGTGTTGAGATATCCGAGGGGCAGGGCGCTCGTTAAATCCTCACCTGAACCTTTAACAACAGCATGCTTTTTCCTTTCGGGAATACACGTGCTGCATTCAAATTCATGATATGGCATAATTAATTCCTCCTTATTATGCTTTTTACAAGACGGCCTGTTCGCCTTCTTCATCGGTTCGTACCCGGACTGCATTATCAACCGGGCAGATAAAAATCTTACCGTCACCTATTTGACATGTCTGATTAATATCGATGATTGTTTTTACAATAGTATCGACATCTGAATCTTTGACGACTATAGAAAGTTCCCGTTTGGGAATATATTCCATTCTTTTGGAATTACTTTGCAAGAGGACCTCCTGGGAAATATCGCAACTGATCTCACCTGCTATTCCGCGCTGTTTTCCGCGTCCTAATACCGATGCAACCGTGACACTCGGGAATCCGAGTTTTTCCAGCGCATCTTTCGTTGGCCCGATTTTTTTCGGACGAATGATTGCAATTATTTCTTTCATTTTATACCCGCCTTATAGACCTTTGCTGCCGGTTCGCACCGTGTATACATCTTCGACAGTAGTTATAAACACTTTACCATCACCAAAATTCCCACTATATGCTTTGTATTTGATAAGTTTAATAACTTCATCAACATCCTTATCTTCTACAACAATCATAATCATTGTTTTGGGAAGTTCATCATAGTGAATGGTCCCGGCTGTTATCCCTTTTTGTTTTCCACGGCCAAACACATGCATTTTGGTTAGTGAGAAAAAACCTGCTTCTCCGAGTCCTGCTGTGACTCCGTCAGCCGCTTCAGGACGTACTATTGCTCTTATCATCTTCATTTGTTTGCTCCTTTATATCTCTGATTAATCAGATAAACCATATTTGACAACCATTGCCTCCAACTGATCCATAGTGAGCGGATTGGGGATCACAAAATTCTTATTTTCAATAATTTTGTGCGCAAGATCGCTGTATTCTTTCGCCTGGTTTTCATTGGGATCGAATTCCGTGACGGTTTTCTTGTTGAACTCGGCCCTCTGCACAACATTGTCGCGAGGCACGAAGTGAATCATATGCGTGCCGATGGCAGCTGCGAATTCTTCAACAAACTCTCTTTCCCGATCAACTTTTCGGCTGTTGCAAATAATACCGCCAAGACGCACACCGCTCTGTTTCGCGTATTTGACAAGCCCCTTACAGATGTTGTTTGCCGCATAAACTGCCATCATTTCTCCAGACGCCACAATGTATACTTCCTGCGCCTTTCCCTCGCGGATAGGCATTGCAAAACCACCGCACACGACGTCGCCGAGAACATCGAAAAAAACAAAATCAAGTTCGGGAGTATATGCCCCATTGGCTTCCATCAGGTCTATCGCGGTGATGACTCCGCGTCCCGCACAACCTACGCCAGGTTCAGGACCACCGGATTCAACACAGTTGATGCCCTTGAAGCCAACTTTTATAACCTTGTCGTTGGTGACTTTTTCAGCACCCTGATCGCGCAATACATCCATTAGCGTTTCCTGCATTTTACCGCCAAGGATAAGACGGGTTGAATCTGCCTTCGGGTCGCATCCATGAATAAAAACTTTTTTGCCATGGAAATGCGCCATCGCCGCCGCAGTATTCTGGGCGGTCGTTGATTTTCCGATTCCACCCTTGCCATAAATTGCAATCTTACGTGTCATAATTTAACTCCTTAATTAAAAATATTTTGATAGATTCTGGATTCATGGATAAGTTCTTTTTCATTATCCACTTTCCGGCTGTTGCAGATGAGGCCGTCCAGCCATACACCGCCGGCCTTGGCAAATTTCACGATACCTTTGCAGATGTTGTTTGCCGCATACATGGCTATCATCTCGCCGGAAACTACGATGTAGATCTCCTTGTTTTTCTCCTTTCACCTGCATGCAACATTTGCTTTCTTGTAGTTCAAGAGCCGTGCCAGAACATAAAGAACGCTCATCATCGGCTCACATTAGTTTTAAATATTTTGTGATAACAACTATATAAAAAATAATTTTTTCTGAATTGAAGTTTTGCAAGACTTGTAAATACAAAAGAAAAAGCGACGTAACGGTAGGAATTTAAATTTAATCTTCGGATTTGTAGGAAGTGTGTTGAATAGAATTTATCAGGAAAGACTATTTCATCTGCCTCGGGTCAATCCCAAATTTTGCCACCCTGAGGCCCATGATTTTCTCTATCAATCCCAGGATTCGTGCAGCTTTGGTCATGTTGCCACGGCAGCGTTCCAATGCATCGCTGATCATCTCCTTTTACAGGGAAATCAGCATGTCCTGCAAGGTGCCTTTCGATTCTTGGATGGGGGAATCATCGCTTTTCTGCAGATCTGGCGGCAGGTGATGGGTTCGGATGACGTTGTCTGTACAGAGTGGTGCCGCGAAGCATTTCCATATTATCCGCCATCATCTGGAGGATCGGTTTCAGCACTGTATTAAGGTCCATCGCTTCACTGAGCTTTTTGCTTATTTCAAAGAGAAGAGACAGCTCTTTTATTTCACCGGATGCCCTATAATCATGATCCGGCATATAAGCATATCCAGTTAACCGGTTATTTTTCAGCGTTATCTACAATACTGTAATGGAGCTTGTTTCATAAAAAGCCGCCGCAATTTGTCTTGAATAAATTGCGGCGGCGGTAAAAAAGCATTATCTCTTAGAAAGCACAACTTAAAGTTGCTCCGCAGTAAAAATCAGTACACTTAAATCCATTTCGCCCATAACCTTGTCTTCATCCGGCTTTTGTTCTTCGGCCCGGAAAATTATTGGCAAAGCGGCAACCATCAGCAGAAGCAAAACTGCGGCTATTACCTGCTTGATATGGTTTTTCATAGCACTTAATTCTCCGTTACCTCTTCGGATTCCTCTTTGAATTGCTCACAGTCAATTCCATACTTATGAACTTTATATGTCAAAATACGTTTGGTTGTTCCTAACAACTCGGCTGCGGCTGACTGATTGCCTTTAGTTCTTGTCAGAGCATGAATGATAACTGTTTTTTCACAGTCAGATACGCAACGTTCCAATACATTTTCTCCGTTGCAAGGTTTGTCATTATTCATAAGACAACCTCAGCCGACGGCTTTACTACCGCGTTCGGCGCTGCTGATGCGCACACATTCCGCAAGATCAACGACAAATATCTTGCCATCGCCGACAGAGCCGGTATGAGCGCCTTTGGTAATTGCTTTAATCGTCGGTTCAACAAAATCCTCATTTACGGCGATATCGAGTCTGGTTTTAGTAAGCAGGCCGCCTGCTTCTTTCGCGCCTCTGTATATTTCCGTATGGCCTTTTTGCCTACCCTGACCAAGGACACTGGTAACTGTCATTAAATTTACGTTTACATCTTCCAGCGCCGCTTTCACAGCGTCAAGTTTATGCGGCTGGATAATAGCTATGATTAGTTTCATGATTATTTCCTCCTATTCAATCACGGTATAAGCGGCTTCGCTTTGCTGTGTTAAATCCAATCCAATAATTTCGTTCTTTTCTTCAACTCGCATTCCAATGACAGCATCAACAATTTTGTAAAGAATGTAAGTCATCACAACAGCAAAGACAACAGCGACAACCCACATTATGCACTGAACAAGCAATTGATGCATATTGCCAAAAAGAAGTCCGTTGTTTCCGGTCGCATTAACGGCTTTCTCAGCAAAAATGCCTGTGGCGATGGTTCCAACTGTCCCTCCGACACCATGCACACCGAAGGTATCCAGCGAATCGTCATAACCGACTTTACCTTTAATGACAGCGACGGCAATATAGCAAACCAACGAGACCATTATGCCGATAAACATGGCATTCATCGGGTTGACAAAACCGCAGGCCGGGGTGATGGCGACGAGTCCCGCTACCGCACCGGTCGCGACACCCAGAACGGTCGGCGCTCCATTGTGCCACCATTCAATGAGCGCCCAGGCTAATCCTGCGGCAGCGGTTGCTGTATTGGTTGTAACAAAAGCATTGGCGGCAATGCCATCAGCGGCCAGCGCACTGCCGGCATTGAACCCGAACCAACCGAACCATAAAAGGGCGGCGCCAAGCACAGTAAAAGGCAGATTATGCGGACGAATCGGCTTATGGTTGTAACCAACTCTTTTCCCAAGCACCACAGCCAGCACCAAGGCCGAAATACCGGAACTGACATGAACCACTATGCCGCCGGCATAATCGAGCGCGCCCAAAGATTTGAGCCAGCCACCTGCTCCCCAGACCCAGTGCGCAAGAGGATCATAAACAAATGTTGCCCATAGAATAGTGAAAATCAAGAAAGCTGAAAATTTCACCCTTTCCGCGTAGGCGCCGATAATCAAAGCCGGTGTAATGACAGCAAACATCATTTGAAAAGTCATAAATACAGAATGCGGAATCGTGGCGGCATAGTCCGGATTCGGCGTAGCCCCTACATGGTTCAGACCTGCCCAGCTCAAATTACCGATTATTCCGTGAAAATCAGGTCCAAAGGCCAGAGAGTAACCGAATAAAACCCATTGTATGCTGATTACGCATAAAATAATAAAACACTGCATTAGAATGGAAAGAACGTTTTTCCGGCGAACCAGCCCTCCATAAAAGAATGCCAGTCCCGGCATAGTCATCAGCAATACCAAAGCCGAGGACATCAAAACCCACGCTGTATCTCCTGAATTCATAATTATTTCCTCCTTGAAAAAATTGTTTCTTTCGCCGTTTACTACAGCAAGGATAATGCCAGAAAAATATATTTTATGTAAGTATATGATATATAAAATATTTGATACGAATTAGGGCATATAACCGAAGAAGATATTTTCTACATTTATGAAAAAGAAATATTTGTAATCGGACAAAAAAGTACTATTTTGAGCAGGCAGAAGAAGGATTGGCCTGGATCACTAGATTTTCATTTACGCAAAGAAAAAGCCCCTTGTCAAACAGACAAGGGGCTTTAAGTTTATCATTTAATACTTGGTTTTAACCTGCTTCGCATGGAATTCACTATGTCGTGAATGCCGTAGTGGCTACATGCCCATGCCGGGATATCCGCCACCGGGAGGCATACCGGGCATACCGCCGCCTGCGCCCTTCTCTTCGGGCTTATCGGCAATCATGCACTGAGTTGTAAGCAGTAAAGCCGCAACTGAGGCCGCATTCTGAAGTGCAAAACGGGTAACCTTGGTCGGATCAATAACACCGGCGGCGATCATGTCTTCATACACATCGGTTCGGGCGTTAAAACCATAGGATCCCTTCTTCTCTTTTACTTTCTCGACTACAATGCTGCCTTCCAGGCCGGCATTGCAGGCGATCATTTTGATCGGCTCTTCAATGGCTTTCTTTATAATATTGACGCCTATTTGCTCGTCGCCTTCCAAAGTCATTTTAGCCAGAACAGGAAGAGTCCGCAGATAAGCGACACCACCACCGGGAACGATGCCTTCTTCAACAGCGGCGCGGGTGGCATGCAGTGCGTCTTCGACGCGGGCTTTCTTTTCCTTCATTTCTGTTTCGGTGGCTGCGCCGACTTTAATTACGGCAACACCACCAACCAGTTTGGCCAGTCTTTCCTGAAGTTTCTCTTTATCATAATCGGAAGTGGTCTCTTCTATCTGAGCGCGGATTTGTTTGACACGGCCTTCCAGATCAGCGCGCTTTCCGGCGCCGTCAATAATTGTGGTGTTGTCTTTATCGATGGTGATCTTTTTGGCGCGTCCCAAGTCTTCCAGTTTCACGTTTTCGAGCTTGTAGCCCATGTCTTCGGAGATCATCTTGCCGCCGGTAAGAATGGCGATATCTTCGAGCATGGCTTTGCGGCGATCGCCGAAACCGGGAGCCTTAACGGCTGCCACATGAAGGGTGCCGCGAATCTTGTTAACTACCAGAGTGGCCAGCGCTTCGCCTTCGATATCTTCGGCAATAATTAACAGCGGGCGGCTCATTTTAGCAATTTGTTCCAAAATAGGAAGCAGGTCTTTCATGCCGCTGATTTTCTTTTCGTAAATCAGAATTAAAACGTCTTCCAAAGCAACCAGCATCTTGTCGGCATTGGTAACAAAGTAAGGAGAGAGATAGCCGCGGTCAAACTGCATACCTTCAACGATCTCCAGTTCAGTTTCCAGACCTTTTGCTTCTTCCACGGTAATGACGCCTTCTTTGCCGACTTTATCCATTGCGCCTGCGATGATGTTGCCGATGGTTTCATCGTTGTTGGCGGAAATGGTGCCGACCTGGGCGATTTCTTTCTGATCTTTGGTGGGTTTGCTCATCTTGCCGAGTTCTTTGACAACGGTTTCGACAGCTTTGTCTATACCGCGTTTAATATCCATGGGGTTGCTGCCTGCTGCGACTGCTTTAACGCCTTCGCGATAAATGGCCTGCGCAAGAAGGGTTGCTGTGGTAGTACCGTCACCGGCGACGTCGCTTGTTTTGCTGGCGACTTCTTTGACCATTTGAGCGCCCATATTTTCAAATTTATCTTCAAGTTCGATTTCTTTGGCTACAGTAACGCCGTCTTTGGTAACGGTGGGGGAACCATAACTTTTATCAATAATAACATTGCGGCCTTTTGGGCCGAGAGTTACTTTTACAGCGTCGGCCAGAGTGTTGACGCCCTTCAGCATAGATTTTCTTGCTTCTTCATCATAAAGAAGTATTTTTGCTCCCATTTTATATATTCCTCCTTAATAGTTTCTTATTTTTCAATAATGCCGAGAATATCGTCTTCTCTCATAATCAGGTATTCTTCACCGTCTATTTTAATTTCAGTGCCGCCATATTTGCTGAAAAGGACTTTATCGCCCACGCTGACTTCAGGTTTTATAAGCTTGCCGTCATCGGCGACTTTACCCTTGCCCACGGCAATAACTTTGCCCTCAATAGGTTTTTCCTTGGCTGTATCGGGAATGATGATTCCCCCCTTTGTCTTTGTCTCCTCTTCCAAACGTTTTACAATGATTCTATCCTGTAAAGGTCTGATTTTCATATTATTTTCTCTCCTTTCCACTTTTTTTAAAATTGTATTATAGTTATTATAGATGATCAAGTGGCGCTATATTATGCACTATTTCTCAGATGTCAAGGGATTGCGGACATTTTTATTTTTAAATTGAGCGGACTTTTATTAATTAAAATAAGTTTTCCAGCAATTCTTTTAGAGAACCTATTTTACAAATTTCCATTTTCGCTATTTTCCCCAGCTGCGCCGCGTTAGTTTTCGGCACAAGGCAGCGGTTAAAACCCAAACGCGCCGCTTCCTTTATGCGCACATCCATTTGCGAAATAGCCCTGACTTCCCCGGCAAGTCCAACTTCTCCCAAAACAACCGTTCGCGCATCAATAGGCTTGTCCAGAAAACTTGATGTCATGGCGGCAACTATACCCAAATCAACCGCCGGTTCTTCCACCCGGACACCGCCGGCAACATTGATAAAGATGTCCGAACCGCTTAAATGCAGACCGCAAATCTTATCCAGCACGGCCACCAGAAGAGAAACACGGTTATAGTCCACACCAATAGCCGTACGCCGGGGGGTTCCCAGATTTGTTGAGCTCACCAAAGCCTGAATTTCGACTAGAATCGGCCTTGTGCCTTCCAGGCTGGGGACAACAATTGAACCGGCAACATTATGCGGCCGCTCCGCCAGAAAAAAAGTAGAAGGATTGGGCACTTCCTTTAGCCCTTTATCCCGCATTTCAAAAACTCCTATTTCATTGGTCGGGCCGAAACGGTTTTTTATGCTTCGGATGATCCTGTAGGCATGGCCGGAATCGCCTTCAAAATACAAAACTGTATCCACCATATGCTCAAGCACTTTGGGACCGGCAATAGAACCGTCCTTGGTTACATGACCTACTAAAAAAACAGGAATGCCATATTTTTTAGAAAAAAGAATCAGACGCGATGAAGCCTCACGTACCTGTCCGACACTGCCGGGAGCGGACATGAGTTCTCCCGAGTAAACCGTTTGAATAGAATCAATAACCACTATGAATGGGGAAACTGCTTTGATCTGTTCTAAAATCTTTTCCAGAGAAATCTCTACCAGAACCAGTAAATCTTTTGACGCGGCGCCTACCCGTTCACTTCTCAATTTAATTTGACTGGCCGATTCTTCTCCCGACACATATAATACTTTCAATCCTTTTTGAGCCAGATTATGCATCATTTGAAGCATGAGTGTTGATTTACCGATGCCCGGTTCTCCGCCTATCAAGATTGCCGAACCGCCGACGATACCGCCTCCCAGTACCCTGTCAATCTCCGCGATGCCTGTAACGGTTCGCTTACCTTCATCTACCGGAATATCTTCTATAGACAGGGGCTTACCGTCAAAAGTCATCTCCGCACGGCTGTTAAAATCGGAATCGCTGATCAATTCTTCGGCAAAACAATTCCAGCCGTTACAGGACGGACATTTACCCAGCCACTTGGGCGACATATAACCGCAATGCTGACAAAAGAAACCTGTCTTATTCTTTTTCAAATCTAATTGCTCCTTGATGAGTAAAGAAAGAAAAGCATATTTCTCCTGGGCATGTCAATATTAATTGCCGGATCATTCAGAAAAAGTCAGTTGGCAGGATAAGATTTTTATTTACCAAGACAAAAAAGATAATCAATTTTCTCCTTGATTATTGAGCGATACTGCAATAGATTACTTAAATAACTATTTTATTTAAAGAAAGGTCTTACGCTCTAATGGATGAAATAAAAAAAACAGAAGAAAAGGATATTGAGCCGGATGATGTTCTTCCGGAAATTTCCTTTGAAGAACTCAGCCCCGAAATGCGCGATGCTTGTGATCGCGCCGGCTGGAGCAGCCTCACGCCCGTGCAGGCAAAATCAATTCCTTATTTTTTAGCGGGCAACGATATGATGGTGCAGTCCCGCACAGGCAGCGGCAAAACAGGCGCTTACATACTGCCCATTATACAAAAAATCAACGAACAGCAAAATTTTGCGCAGGCCCTCGTCCTTGTTCCCACCCGCGAGCTTGCCCTTCAAGTATCCAGAGAAGCCCAGATGCTGACTCAAGGAAGAAATATAAGAACAGCGGTAGTTTATGGAGGAGTAGGATATAATGCTCAGCTGGAAGCATTTCGCGGCGGAGCTCAGCTTGTTGTCGGCACGCCGGGACGCATCCTGGATCATCTGCTGAAAAACACTCTTTCGCTGGATCACCTGAAAATTTTGATTTTCGACGAAGCCGACCGCATGTTATCCATGGGCTTTTACCCCGATATGGTGAAAATTCGCAAATATATACCCTCGGGCAAAATACTCAGCAGTATGTTTTCCGCGACTTTTCCGCCACAGGTAATTCGTTTATCCGATCAATTCCTGCATCAATCGAAATTATTGAGCCTCAGCGGTAATCAGGTGCATATTGCCGAGATCGAACATATTTACTATATCGTACCGGGCATGCGTAAAGAGAGGTCGCTCGTCCGCATCATCGAAATTGAAAATCCATCCTCGGCCATTATTTTCTGCAACACAAAGGACACCGTACATTATCTTTCGGTCGTGCTCAAGCGTTTTGGTTATGACGCCGATGAACTCAGTTCCGATCTGGCTCAGAGCATGCGGGAAAAAGTTATGGCGAGGGTGCGACGCGGCGCCCTGCGATTCCTCGTGGCAACCGATGTTGCCGCCCGCGGTATTGATATCCCCGATTTGTCCCATGTTATTCAGTTTGAACCGCCGGAGGACCCGGAAGCCTATATTCATCGGGCGGGACGCACCGGACGCATGGGATCAAGCGGTGTGGCCATTTCTTTGGTCGCGGAAATGGAGAAATTCAAGCTGCAAAGTATTGCCCATTTTTATAACATTAATATGGAAGAACGCCTGTTGCCCGATGACGAGGAACTGGAACGGATAGTGGCAGAGAGAATAACGGCGCTTCTGGAAGCTAAACTTCGCGCCCGCGATAATCTGGAAATCGAACGCATGCAGCGATTTGTGCCTCTGGCGCGGAATCTGACGCAGACTGAAGATGAACTGGCTTTGATTGCCATGCTTCTGGACGATTATTATCAGCAAACCCTGCACGCGCCGCCGGCTCAGCCAACTGCCGAAATTGATCAGGCACAGGGTTTTGCACCAAAGAAAACAAATAAAAGACCCCGGCCAAGAAATAAAAACAGGGGGGAAAGCGTAGAACGCCGATCATAATTCTTATGAACAGGAAATCTTTTCCATAAAATTCCTTCAATAATATTTGTGATCTTTTAAATGGAAAAGACACCCGGCTAATTTTTCAATCAGGAGTTTCTTTTGTAAATTAAGCCCTCCAGTAAACAGTTTTTTCTTTTTATTCCGGATAATTATCTTATCTGAAATTAATTTACAGGAGATATTCCCGCCCGGCAAAAAACAAACTAAAATTTCTTGAGTAAAGGTTTCAATACTGATATGAATAAAATTGTTTCAAAAAATTTATTTTAAGGATGTTCATTATGCAAAACCCAAATTTTAGTTCCGGTCCCTGCAGCAAGAGGCCAGCGTGGAGTATCGACGCACTGAAGAGCGCGCCGGTTGGTCGTTCACACCGTTCCGCGTTGGGAAAAGAGAGAATCATCAAAGCTATTAATGATACACGAAAAATCTTAAATATTCCGGCAGATTACCTTGTGGGCATTCTTCCGGCTTCCGACACCGGCGCTTTTGAATGCGCCATGTGGTCACTTTTAGGCCCCAAACCGGTTACCGTACTTGTCTGGGAAAGTTTTTCCGAGGGCTGGGCAACAGATGTTAACAAACAACTTAAACTTAATCCCACCGTCATCAAAACCGATTACGGTAAGATTCCCGATTTAAGTAAGGTGGATTGGTCAAACGACGTGATTTTTGTGGCCAACGGAACAACCAGCGGCGTCAGGATTCCTGATTGGAACTGGATCCCCGTCAACCGCGAAGGTCTGTCCCTTTGTGATGCCACCAGTTATGCTTTTGCCAATGTTATTGACTGGAGCAAAATTGATGTTTTAACTTTTTCATGGCAGAAATGTCTCGGCGGCGAAGCCGCGCATGGAATGATGATACTGAGCCCCAAAGCAGTCGCCCGTCTGGAATCTTATGATCCACCCTGGCCGATGCCCAAAATTTTCCGTCTCAAAAAAAGCGGCAAGATCAGCAAGGCAATATTTGACGGTGACGTTATCAACACACCTTCCATGATCTGCGTCGAAGATTATCTGGATGCTCTGGATTGGGCAGGCAAAATCAGCCTTGATGGTTTGATTAAAAAAAGCCACGATAACCTGAAAGTGGTGGCCGACTGGGTAACCAAAACCGACTGGATTGAATTTCTGGCCGATGATCCCAACGTTCGTTCAAATACTTCTGTTTGTCTTTCAGTGACTCATCCCAAAGTCAAAGCCTTGGGAGCAGATGAGAAGAGCAAGTTCCTCAAGAGCATAGCTTCTGACCTGAGCAAGAAAAACATAGCTCATGATATAAACTCCTATAAGGATGCACCGGCGGGTTATCGTTTCTGGTGCGGCCCGACCATCGAAGAGACTGACCTCAAGGTGGCGCTTGCCGAACTGGAAAAAGTTTTTAACGAAAAGATTAAAAGTCTTTAAAATAGAATATTAAGGAAACCGTTATGAATTGAAGCGGCGGCGAATCTTGCCGTCGTCGGAAGCCATGGACTGGAGAAACTGCGGAAATTAACGCACGTTATTTCCATTAAACCGATTAAAATGCAGGAAATAAAACATGTCCAATGTTGCAGTTGTAGGCACTCAATGGGGCGATGAGGGCAAAGGGAAAATTGTTGATCTTTATACCGAAAAAGCCGACATAGTCGCCCGTTTTCAGGGCGGTAATAACGCCGGCCACACCCTGGTTGTCAAGGGCAGGAAAACTATTCTTCATCTCGTTCCTTCGGGAATTTTGCATGACAATAAAACTTGTATTATCGGCAATGGCGTGGTTTTTGATCCTTTTGTCTTTCTGCAGGAGATGGAAGAATTACAAAAAGGCAATCTTCTGCAGCCCAACACTAGAATCTTTATAAGTGAACGGGCTCATTTAATAATGCCCTATCATCGCAGTATTGACCAGGCTCGGGAAATCCGATCTTCGGGTAAAAAAATAGGAACTACGGGAAGAGGCATCGGTCCGGCCTACGAAGATAAATCCGCACGCACGGGAATCCGTGTGTGTGACCTTTATGAAGAAAATTTATTCCGGGAAAAGCTAAAGCAAAATCTGGAAGAAAAAAATTTCCTGCTGACAAATTATTATAAGGATAAGCCCCTCGACGAAGAAGAAATTGCCGCGCAATATCTAGCCTGTGCCGAAAAAATAAAAGGTTATGTGGCGGATACTTCTTTGATTCTGGATCATGGAATAAGACAGGGCAAAAAAATTCTCTTTGAAGGCGCGCAGGGTTCTCATCTGGACATTGATCACGGAACATATCCTTACGTGACGTCTTCGAATACAGTCTCAGCCAACGCTTCCTGCGGCAGCGGAATAGGTCCCAACGCAATTACAAAAGTGATTGGAATTTGCAAAGCCTACACTACCAGAGTAGGTGAAGGTCCTTTCCCCACGGAGCTGACAGACGATATCGGCAATCACATGCAGCAGGTAGGACAGGAATTTGGCGCAACAACCGGCAGAAAACGGCGTTGCGGCTGGCTGGACATGGTACTTGTACGGCAGGCAGTCAGAGTTTCCGGCATCAGCGCTCTGGCCATTACCAAACTGGATGTTTTAACGGGTTTGGATAAACTGAAAATCTGCGTCGGCTATAAATACGCAAACGATCAGTTTACACACTCCGCCCCGGCCAGCATAGACATACTTTCAAAGTGCCGGCCTGTTTATGAAGAATTCGACGGCTGGAAGGAAAATATTCTTGACGCTCGCGAAATGAACGAACTGCCCGCCAATGCCAGAAAATATCTGAGGAGACTGGAAGAATTAGCGGAAGCTAAAATTTCGCTGGTATCGGTGGGAGCGGGAAGAGAAGAGACACTGGTTCTGGAAGATCCTTTTCTCAATAAAATGTTGTAGTTTCTTCTTGACACATTTGAAACTTGTTGTTAAGACGTCTCGCTTTCAAGTTACAAGTGAATTAAGTGGGCTGTTAGCTCAGCGGTAGAGCAGCGGACTTTTAATCCGTTGGCCGAGGGTTCAAATCCCTCACGGCCCACCAACAAAATCAAGGGGTTACGGTCTTTCTTATAACTGTAACCTTTTGTCGTTTAATGAACCAATTGTTACTAAATTGTAACTATTCTTTAATTGCCTCGCTTGACTCTCATTAAAAGTTTGTCGTTTTCTTGCAGCATCCTTCAAGTCTTCCTGCGACACGATATTATATCGGTCAAATACGCTCCGTGTTTTCGGTCCAGCAATCATCATGGCAACTCGTTCAGGAACATCAAAAATCGGGTGTCAATCATTCTCTTTTGCCCCATCTTAAACTAACGTTAATCGGAAGCCGACCTTTTCCATTTCCAGTTATGATGATTTGGTTTTTCAAAATCGATTATTGAGTTTTTTATTGACTACTTCTGTAGAATTGTTTTTCTTATTTTTTCAATTCATATATGTTTTAATCGGAAATAATCAAAAAATGGCTGAACTCTAAATTAACATATGATAGAAGTATCTGGGGCAGGTCAATTCAATTAGTATGTTTAATTGCTGGAGTACTAAAAACCAAGGAGTGGCTGTAAAACGGTAATGAAAAGACGTAAACCCTCTAATCTGACCTATGGCGTGGATGATCCCGTACCTTTACCCACCTGTTTATTGCTTGGCCTTCAGCATAGTTTCCAGGTGACGACGGCTTTGATCTTTGCCATGATTGTCGTGCAGGGGATGGGCGGATCGCAAGAGGTGGCGGGTTTTTTTATCAGCATGTCCCTTATGGCGGGAGGGATTGCAACGTTGCTCCAGGCACTAAACAAAAAAGGCATCGGATCTGGATATTTTGCGCCGTCTATCTGCGAGCCCGCCTATATTTCGGCCTCTCTGATGGCCGCAAAACTTGGCGGCCTCCCGCTTGTACTTGGTATGACAGCCCTAAGCGGTATCTTTGAGATGACCATCTCCAGGTTCGTCCACCGCATGCGCAAGATCTTCACACCTGAGGTTATGGGTTTGGTTGTGGCCATGGTCGGTATATCCATTATTCCTGTCGCGGTCCGAAATTTTCTCGGCATTACGGAAAGCAGACCCGTCATTAACCCACATGTGTTAATGGTATCCATTGTCATCCTAGGTACCATGGTCGCCATTACCGTGTGGAGCAAAGGAAAACTCCGTCTTTTTTCCGTCATTATCGGCATGGTGACGGGATATGTCATTTCTTTACTGACAGGCCTTATGCCATCGGCGCATATTCAGCAAATATTGGGCAAACCCCTTCTGGCCATACCTGATATAACCCTGCTTCGCTGGTCATTCGACGTCTCTCTGATCCTACCCTTTGTCATTGCCAGTCTCTGTGCATCGGTGAAAACCATTGGCAATCTTACGACGTGCCAGAAAATCAACGATGCAAATTGGAAACGACCGGAGATAACCGACATCAGGAAAGGGCTTTTTGCGGACGGTCTGGGTATGAGTATCAGCGGCATGATCGGTGGTATGGGACAATCTACGGCTTCGAGCAATATCGGCCTCTCCCTGGGAACGGGTGCAACAAGCCGTCAAATCGCTTTTACAACGGGCGGAATCCTCATTGGGCTGGCATTTTTCCCGCGTTTCGCCGAGATATTCGTCGTGATGCCTCAGCCGGTTATGGGTGCGACACCGCTTTTTGCCATCTGTTTCATAATATTTACCGGTTTTCAGATCATGATGTCACGGATGATAGATTCACGTAAAATCTTTATTTTGGGAATCTCCATGATATTCGGCCTGAGTGTTTCCGCTTTGTTGCAGGTTTACACCCAAATCGAGAACCCCTGGATACGTCCGATATTCACATCGTCTCTCTATATTGCTACGTTGCTTGCCATCCTGCTAACGATAATTTTTCAAATCGGACTAACGAAAAGAAGTCGTCAGCACTTGCATGTGGGGAAAACAACGTATGAACATATCCGAGACTTGATGGAACAGCATGGCGCTCTCTGGGGTGCGCGGCAAGAAATAGTGAACCGAGCGGTCTCTGCCTTGAACGAACTTATGGAGATGATTGCCGCAGAGGAGTTAACAAAAAAACCGATCCAGATGGACATGAGCTTTGATGAATTTAGTCTAGATCTGTTCCTTCAGTATGAAGGAAAACCGATCGATATTACGGGTACCTATGTGCAGCCGCAGATCCTGGAGGAAAACATCTCCGTGATGCAACTCTCCCTTTGCATGATCCGCAAAGACGTGGACAGGCTCGATGTCACCGAAAAAAATGGTCAGCAGCAAATTGTTTTACATTATGATCATTGACAGACTATTGAAGAACACATTTATTCTTAACGCGAAATTAAGAAACAGCAGATGAGAATGAAAAATCACTTAACGGTTATAAGGACTGATTAAACATTTATAATTTTTGGTTTGCTTATGCTATCACTATCTCTATTTTTAGTTGGGCTCGGTTTTCTGTTCACCGGCATCAATAACCTGACCAACATCCTCAAGTATATCGGCAGTCAGCCTTTCAGAAAACTTGCAACAAAATTCATGTCTCCACGATGGAAGGCCGTGCTCTTTGGCGTCGGATCGGGCGTTTTTCTCCAAAGCACTTCAGCAGCACTGATCATACTGGCAAGCATTAACTGTACAGGTGGTATAACCGTACCCCAGGCAATGGCAATTCTTACCGGCTTTAGTGTAGGCAACTGCGTCCTGCCTTTTCTTGTATCAATCGATATTAAGGCCGCCACATTTTTTATTGTAGGGATATCAGCGATCGCTCTGTATTTTGTCAAGTCCGATCGCTTGCGCAATGCCTGCACCTTGCTCTTTGGACTTGGCCTGATTTTTTTCGGCATTGAAATGATGCTGGAAGGAGTCATACCGCTTCGCAAAGAGCCATGGTTTACCAGTATGATGACTGCAAGTAGTTCCTGGTCTCTTTTGACCATTCTTGTGGGCATTGTGCTCGGCTTTATTGTCCAGTCATCCAGCGCGGTTACTTTGGTTGCCATAGGGTTAACCAAGGGAAAGCTTCTGACCGGGCCACAGGCATTTTTAATCATGTATGGCGCTGCCATTGGTTCAACTACGTTTAAGGTTGTGCTGGGATCAGCTTTCAGGGGCTCGGGCCGCCAACTTGTGCGTTTTGTTAATATTTTTAATTACGCAGGTGCAGGAATTTTTATCATACTTTATTATGTGGAAACACTATTGCATGTACCGCTTATCATGGCATTATTGAACAAGCTCACTCCCATACCTGAAAAACAGACTGCTATTGCATTCCTGCTGTTTAATCTTACCGCATCGGTTCTTGTATCCATAGTACACACCCCGTTTGCATCCTGGCTTGCCCGCAGCCTGCCGCCGACAGAGGAAGAGAACCTTTCGCGGCCCAAGTATCTCTGGAATATGGGGCAGGAAGATCCGGAGACAGCGCTAGCGCTGATCCGAAAGGAAGAACTCAGAGAACTGGAACAAGTGGCCGTCTTTATAGAGACGGCCCGGGATTCATATGAAGGGCTTGATCTTAAAAGGCGCGAAGAATCTTTTAAAACGCTCTCAAGGGAAATTACCTCTGTCATTGCCTCAGTTTCATCTCTTCATATGAATCAGTCAACCGCGATTCACCATTCGTCTTGTCAGACATGTCAGACACTCATTGTACAGCTTGCCGACAGTATGGTTGAGGCAGTCAAATCTATCAATTCAGCCCGCAGCATCCCTACAATGGAATCAATGGGAAACCTTTGCTTAGAGACTGTAGACTTTCTTTTCATGTATGCTGTCGAGGCAATGCAAACCGGAATTATTGACAAGGAGGAAGTGCTGATTTTTTACAGTGACAGAGGGCCACAGATGGCGCAGCTACGGGCTGCATATCTGAAAGGCAATCAGCAAAGTTCCTCTGATGAGCGGTCATGCCTGCTCAATCTAACAATCAGCGTTGAAAAAATCATCTGGCTATTAAATCGTCTTATAAATCTTGAACTTGCCGGGGAGAAATGATCAATTCATACCCATTAAATATTAATTCTTGCTACTGAATGACACAATCATGTCAAATCGGGCAGCATGCCATACGTTCAAACCACCGCCTTGTTTATATGTCTTCTCGTTGGTATACGATCTTTAGCCACAACTCCCCTATATTTTATCGCAACCATTGTAACATCATCTGATTGGGGTGCGCCATTTGCATGCCGTGTTACTTCTGCACGTATACAATGGATCATTTCCGTAATATCATCTTTGGGAACGCGTTGCAGCGCATCTCGCAACCGCCGTTCACCGTACAGTTCTTCTTCCAGGTTTTGTGCCTCGGTCACGCCATCGGTATAGAGAAAGAGTGTGTCTCCCGGCTTCAGGATTATTCGTTCTGCTTCATAGACCGTATCCGGCATTGGTCCCAATACAAAACCTGATTTCAGAGAAAGATACCGTGTCCCTTGAGAGTCCAGAATCAGTGGCGGGTTATGTCCGGCATTGGCAAAACGCACGTCTCCGGTTTCCGTATTAAGGATGGCGCAGAACACCGTTGCGAACATACAACTGTCATTGTCTACGGCAAGAATCTTGTTTACACAGGAAAGTATCTGGTCAGGTTCGCCAAGCCGCTGCCCTTCAGATTTTAAGAGGGTTTTTGCCACCATCATGTATAATGCGGCTGGTACACCTTTACCGGATACATCGGCAATCAGGAAGCAGAGATGAATATCATCGATGAAAAAGAAATCGTAGAAGTCGCCGCCAACTTCTTTAGCGGGATCCATCGAAGCGTAGATGTCAAACTCGGGACGCTCCGGAAACGCGGGAAACAGGCGTGGGAGCAGGCTAGCCTGAATGTCGGTGGCCATCTTAAGCTCGCTCTGAATGCGTTCCTTGGCCGCGGTGGTCTCGGTCAGGTTTTTGATGTATTCCTTTAGAGACTCCGTCATAACCTGAAAGTTATGGGCGAGCACACCAACCTCATCCTTCGAGCGTACTGTTGGAAGTTCCACATCGAAGTTTCCTGAAGCTATCGCATCTGTCGCCGAAGCCAGTAATCGGAGTGGTTTTGTGATGGTGCTGGCAATATAGACCACCATCGCGATCAGAAGCAAAAGCCCGGTGAAACCCATGGCCGCCATGATCATGCTCAAGCGTCTGACATTTTCGAGAAGCTCCGTCTCGGGGAACACTATGGCAAGCGTCCAGCCGGTCGAACGGATTGGCGCGTAATACATCCAGCTGCTGAAACCCACCAGACTCTTGTAGTGTATGAAACCAGATTCTCCCCTGACCATCTTTTTGCCAAGTTTTCGCAGGGAGGGATCATTACGCGCCTCTGCAATGCTGAAGAAGGTCTCATTCATGATAGCGTCCTTCAAAGGGTGAGCGAGCAGCATACCGTTGCGGGAAAGAAGGGCGGCATAGCCGGTCTTGAGAACCTTGACGGATGATACAAGTTTCGTCAGCGAGTCGAGAGAAATATCCGCTGTCACAATTCCTTTGAGTTTTTTCGTTGTACCGCTTTTCCCATAGAAAGGAACCGAACATGTAGACATTAGAATATTGCCCGCGCCCTCGTCGAAGTATGGCTCACTCCACTCTGGTTTGCCCAACTCCCGTGGAATCTGGTACCAGTCCCAGTAAAGATACGGGACATATTTATAAGAGTTTTCCAGGCGGCTGAAGGCGATCTTTCCATTTTCCCGATAGTAGTAGGGAGCATACAGGCGGGTTGCGGCGCTGAAGGCATAGGGTTCAAAGGCCACGGTCGAGCCGTATATCTCGGGATTCTTTTCGACAGTGGTTCTTATCAGGGAGAGGAGTTCCCGTTCCGTATACCGGCCGGTTTCCAGCGAGCTTGCCACCCCTTCCGTTACCTTGGTAACTGCCGAAAGTTCGGTCTCCACCCGATAGACCAGAGACGTGGCGAGGTTGCGCGCGTTGCTTTCCAGCTCTTTTTCCAGAATGACACGGGAGCGGTAATAGTTATAGCCGAGCGTCGCGGCAAAGATGAGCGTGCTGCAGATGGTGATCACCAGTACAAGTTTGATGACGATACTATTTTCCCCCGGCATCATTCCTCCAGCAAAAGGCGGTATAATCGGGATAACTCCGAATAAGACCATCTTTGCGCATTGCTCGACCAACCGCTTCGTAATCTTGCTCCTTGAGAATGCCAAGCGTTCCCTGGCTGTTGCCGGGCATGATCAGGTCCCGCATCCGGTCAAGCATCCATTTCTGGTGGACCCGGTTAGCCGGCACATGCGCCTCGCGCATATACCTGATGACGATGTCCAGCGCTTCTTCGGGATGGGCAAAGGCGTAGCGCCAACCCTCCAGTGATGCCGTGACAAAGGCCTTGGCCATGGCAGGATCCTTATGGATGGTCTTTTCCATCGCGTAGATTCCATCTTCCGGAAAATTCATCCCCTGGTCATTGAGGAAAAATATATTCAATTCCTCCGGATCAACTCCTGAGTTGATGATCGTGTGGTACTCGTTGTACCACATGGCGGATGTCACATCGATTCCACCGCGCAGGAAGAGGTTTACCGTGTGGGTCAGAGGCACCTCATGTACTTTGATGTTGAATTTGTTAAATAGAACATGGGGCGGTATGGATAGATCTCCTCCCCACATTCCCACCTTCTTGCCGTTCATATCGGCGATGGTGCTGATGCCGCTGGATTTTTTAGAGATCAGCATCATAGATGAACGCTGGATGATTTGGGCCAAGTTGACAAGTTTTGTACCGGTAGAGCGATACTGAAGTGCGGTTGTTAGCCAGAGCACAGCGAAGTCGGCTGTACCATTCTTCAGTGCCTGTGCAGGAGAATGGCCAGGTCCCGCCTTGAGGATTTCCAGGTCAATGCCGTGGCGGGCAAAAATCCCCTTATCGAGAGCGACGTAATACCCGGCAAATTGTGCCTGAGGACTCCAGAGCGGCATGAGTGAGGCCTTTTTAAGAGCGTTTTCGGCGGCAGAGGCAGGGGGGGCGACGGCGCAGAACAAAAGCAGTAAAAACAATACGCTGATCCACCTCAGATCACGCCATCCCGTATGGTTTCTTTGCGTTGTTGTTATCATGTCATCTCATGCATCGGTTTTGTTTGATCTGATAAGAACTTGCTTTTTATAGGATTCAGTATAGGAATTTCGATCTTCCATGTCAAGACTATCTTGGCCACAAGATGTAGCTTAGTATTGATAACTTTGACTGTGCCACATCGTCCATCCCTAATATTCAGAACTTTTAACCTAAAGTCCATAGTTAAAATCAATTGACAGGTATCAATGTTCTTTCTATACTTAACGTGTCCGAATTTATTTTAGGTTCGAACCATAATAAAAAGGAGCATACCCATGGAAATTGTCGTTACGAATGAGTCAGATATATTCATTTTTTCGATTCGAGGCAGGCTGGATGCGGTATCCGTTCCCCAGCTGGAAGAGCGGCTCAACCAGTGGTTTGAACAATCGGGAACAAAGCTGGTTTTCGATCTGGACGGACTCGACTATATCAGCAGCGCCGGCCTGAGAATATTTCTCACCACCGCTAAAAAAATCAAAGCACGCAATGGGAAGCTTTGTATGGCCAGACTCCGGGAGAATGTGAAGGATGTGTTCACCATCTCGGGATTTATTGCCCTTATCCCTGCATTCGACACTCTGGGAGCGGCCCAAGACGCCATCAAATAGCGTCTCACCGAAATAATTATTTATGCTGATTAAAAAAATGCCCGCTAGGGTAGAAAGCCTGCATGACTTACTGACATTTATCACAGACGAGGCGAAAAAAAAGGGATTCTCAGAAGATGCCCGGCATCGAATCGAACTGGTTTTGGAAGAGGCTCTGGTCAATGTGTTTGTGCATGGGTATACCCAACATCAGGGGCAGGTCGAAGTGCGCTGTTTGGATTCGGATGATTCGTCGCTGACGATTGAAATCAGTGATACGGGTATTCCTTTCAATCCTCTTTCCCTTGTCGATCCGGATCTGCAACCCGATCTGACTACACGTAAGATCGGCGGCATGGGTGTATTCCTGATTCGCAAAATGACCGATGGAGTGGCCTACCGGCGTGAAGGGAACAACAATATTTTAACCATGACAGTTCTCAATCGTTGAAAATGACGGGAAATATGCAAAGCGTAATTGTGAGCCAATGGTTCTATCCCGTCCTTATCCTCAACCCACGTCAATCGCCAACGTCAACCGAAAGCCGTCTTTTTCCATTTTCAGTATCAGGCCGCACATACGGAAACGACGATTGAATGAATTTATTTTTTTCCCCTCGTGAAATGTTGGCGATGAACCATCCCGGCCCCGGGGCATCACAGTAATAAAAGGGCTGGTGCGGTCAGTGCCCGTAGCAATGTTTATGAATGACGGATCAGCCTGTTTGATCCATTCAAGAAAATTCAGCAGTGTATCGAAAAAACGGGCGGCGGCAATACGGACAAAAGGAATGTTATCCAGAGGAGCAAAACATAATGCAGGTCGGCTGGTCACAGGTTCATGGCCAATACGGAGGACAAGGGCAGCCAGATACTTCTCGTAATCGTCGGCATAATCAATGATGGAGGCGTCCAGATGAGGATTTGATTGCCATGCCTGCACCACATCATCGATCAACGCATTCAAGTTCGTCGGAATAAATTCCTCGAGGTTGCGACACCCATTGGCTATGCCTATGAAATCAAGAAGAAGACCGGTTCCTCTGTTGATAAGAGACTGGGACAGGATAGCGCTCAACGGGCGGGGATCGAAGAGGGTCTTTATTTTTTCGACGATATGCAAAGCGCCGTGGGCAAATTCCACCCGGCGTATTTCTCCGGCGTCAAGGGAATGGCAGAGATTTCTGAATTCCAGCAGGCAGACATCGATCTGCTCCATGGGCATAGCCGTTCGACAGCGATCGGCGGCAGCTTCTTCCTCCAATTGCTCAAGCTGATAAGCCACATAAAGAAGTCGACCGGCAATAGATGAAAATACCTCCTCGGCCTCATCGATTAGTTCCAGTGCAAAATCCGTTATCTGAAAGAGACGCGATTCGTTCATCTCCGCCACATCACTCAGACGGCTTGTCTTTAGTTGTAGCCGCTGTAATATGTCGCGGGCCTTGTCTGCCGGTATTATTCCCCCGTGTCCGGGATAGCAGAAGCGGATCGGCATGTTGTCCAGAAGCCATAGCACCTGTTGCAGGGTATCGATGAGATCATCCCTGTGCCAACCGGAAATTCCGGCAACCATTGGATTTGCCGCAGCCAGTAAATCGCCGATAAAAAGGACCTCGCCGGCGCGGATGCATACACTGTCAGGGCTGTGTCCGGGCGCCGGATAGATCTCCAGTTCATCGCTGCCACCCGTGGAAATGGTCTGCCTGATCAGCGGTCGTCCCAGATCTGTTGGAACAGATTCCATTTGTAACATCAACTGCACATCGGGCGCTAGATTGATGCGGCGAAGTGCTCTTCTCTCCCGATCCTGTGCCGTCAATAGACGTATTTCCGGTTGCATAGAAGGAAAAATCATTCCATACAATTCAGCAATGGTTTTTCTTGGATCCCCCTCAGTTAAATAACCGGCTCCTTTCTCTTGGATGGCAATCCAGACAGATGCCGTCGGCAACATCTGCCGGTGGCTGGTGACCTGCAGAGAATGATCTATATGGCAATGAGTAAGATAAATTATTACCGG
Organism: Smithella sp.; assembly: GCA_052139735.1. Taxonomy (GTDB): domain Bacteria; phylum Desulfobacterota; class Syntrophia; order Syntrophales; family Smithellaceae; genus Smithella. Next base: position 105,050 of record JBKQWB010000064.1, read on the forward strand.
GCGAAAGCGTTCTCCATGACATTCCTTTATAATACGAGCTAGATCAGCTGTCTGCGAGGCGAGCGCTCCAGCGTCGATGAGAATAATCTGTTCCGGCGTGCGGATGAGACATGAATTCGATGAAAGAAGATCGGGTTTCCGGAGATAAGGATATATTTCCGACCGACGGGTTCCGGGAAGTGGTTGCCAAATCTGATTGATCAGCAATGATGACTCCTTCGGTAGAATTAAGCAAAGCATTCAGCGCCTGCACTTTTTATATAACACACATTTATCAATAATCCTATCTCTTGAAATGTCCGGAATTTGAGAAAAAAAAAGAAAAAAGAGCTATGAAAAAAAGAGCTATTGACAAATAAAATTCTCACTCGTATACTCTTACAACAATAAGGAAATTTCTTATCAGTTCTGGATTTTATCATTGGCATGAAACCCACCGCTTTGCGGGATAGTTCGACTAACTCTTTAAACTCCATCCCGACTCGTCGGGGGTTCGTTTTCGGCAAGTCTCATTAAATTTGAGTTTTAATAATAAATTAAGGAGGTTGTTGTATGACAAAAATGCTTGAGGTTTATAAATGCGGAGTATGCGGAAATATTACCATGGTCGTAAGCCCGTCAGACGGCACCCTTGCCTGCTGCGAGCAGCCCTTGGTCCTCCAGATTGAGAAGACGGACGATGCCGGGAATGAGAAGCACGTTCCGGTCATTGAGAAAACTGCAAAAGGAATCAGCGTCATGGTCGGGTCAGTCCCTCACCCCATGGAAGAGAAACACTATATTCAGTGGATCGAGGTGATTTCCGGAGACAGTCTTTTTGTCCAAGGTCTGAAGCCCGGTCAGAAGCCGAAGGCAGAGTTCCCTGTTACGGGTGCCAAGGCAAAGGTACGGGCATACTGCAACGTACACGGGCTCTGGAAAAACAAGTCCTGACCAGACGGCTGAATCTTTAACCATACTATCCCCAAGAACTGAACAAGGCAATTCGGTGTAATATACTCTGTTAAGGGCTACAATGCTGACTTTTAAACGGTTATCATTAATTCTTCGTGATGCAGCCTGGTGTGACTAAGGTGTAACAAATGATCGACTTCTTCCGCAAGAGAGGGGATCCATGATCTCGTCTGATAATTCCCTGTTTCGTGATTTAAATTGCCTGATATGCTAAAAAAATTCCCCGCTGTGTTAAACGGGGATTTTTGTGTGGAGAGTGGTTCGTGCTAGACTACAAGCACCACCATGAATTTCCCCTCCAGAGATATTCTGCGGTCTATGCGCCCTGATGAGCGCAGTTTTCGAACCAAGCAAGCCAGTACAGAATTTTAATTCCCCTTATTATCCGCAGATTGCTACAGAGAATTTCAATTGCTAAATTGTTAATTTTCGTGTGCTTTGAAAAAAAAGACTGTATCTATGTTTGAATAAATAAAATGTCTAACAATATCAAATATTAACCCTATTAAAAAAAGAAGCTTTCTTCTCTAATGTTTCATTAAAATGACATGATATCGTAACAATATCATGGTAATTGTTACAAATGAATAATGTTAGAGAGTCGATAAAATAATTTACATTTATCATAATTCTTAAGAGAGAAAGTGGGACTTGGGCAAATGGAAAAGCTCCCTATGAAACCACTCTTCTCAAAATATCTTGCCGTGAAAGCATGTAAAATGTTGGCGGTTGGAAAGAATGATAATAAATATTTTTTGAAGAGTTATTTACCATTAATCTCCTTGGATGTAGCAATATCACTTTTGAATGAAACACGTTTTTACTTTAGGCGGTGCTGAATTATGATACAGAAGAGAATTTTGGTTGTTGATGACGAAAAAGACATTGTGGATCTCATTACCTATAATCTCGAGCAGGAAAAATTTGCCGTCAGCAAGGCTTACGATGGGGAGAGCGCCTTAGATATGATTAAATCAATAAAACCTGATTTAATAATTCTGGATCTAATGCTTCCGGTAATAAGAGGTTTAGATGTATGCAAGCTTATTCGAAAGAATCCGGAGACGGAGACGCTGCCCATTATTATGTTAACAGCAAGAGCAGATCATATGGATAGGATAATAGGATTTGAAGTGGGTGCTGACGATTACATCGTCAAACCCTTCAATGTGAAAGAGCTGGTCGCAAGAATCCGCGCGGTGCTTAGGAGAACAGAAATAAATCCAAATCAAGATAATACGAAATTATTAACATACAAGGAACTGAAAATTAATTATAGAACTTATGAAGTCACCTTAAGAGGAGAAAGAATCAATCTTAGTCCCAAGGAATTAAAAATTTTGCAATTCCTGGCTAAAAATCCTGGCAGAGTCTACTCCAGAGAACAAATACTTTATTATATTTGGGGAGATGATACCTTTGTTGAACCCAGAACAGTAGACGCTCATATATGCAGACTACGGGATACGATCGAAAAAGATATTAACAACCCGCAATACATTTTTACTATAAGAAGCATTGGTTATAAATTCGCCGAAATAGAATCAGATGCCAACCTTAAAGAAAAAAAAGTTGCGCCTCGAAAATAAATGTCCGAAAAGATATTAGAGAAATAATTCAATGTCTTAATTTATAATTTTTTATCTGACAGGGAGCAATGTGATCTCACTGCTTACCATAGTCAGATTCAGATACTGACTCACAGCGGTTTAGAACAAAGCCGAGAATCTTATCTTTGGGAATATATTGCAAAGCCTTATTGACAACATCCATTGACGTTTTTCCAGCCTGAACTACAACAACGACGTGGTCAACGAGAGTGGATAAAGTTAAAACATCTGCCCCGGTCAAAATCGGAGGAGCGTCAAAAAGTATATAGCGATCAGGGTAGCGACCTTTCATCTCGGATATTAGTTCCTTCATTCGTGGTGATCCAAGAATTTCAGCGCTTTCATGATAAGGGCGTCCTCCTGATATGAGCGTCATTTTTTCGATCCCCGGCCACATAATGATATCTGAAATTGAACGGCCATCTGCAAGATGATCTATCAGTCCCTTTTCACTGTCACATCCTAGATATTTTTTAATGCTCTGATTTTTCAGATCGCCATCGACCAGCAGGACCGTATGCTGGAATTCCCGGGTAAAAGAAAAGGCGAGATTGATAGCGGTCAGGGTTTTCCCCTCGCCGGGCAGGGCGCTTGTAATCATGATGGTATTTCCTCCCAAGCCCTTTGTTCGCTGAAGTATTTGCGTCCGCAAAACCCTGTAGACTTCCGCCTCCGTAATATCTTCCAAATAAGCCAGACACCGATTCGCTGCGAGTATTCCCGGATTCAAATGAATTTTACGGGATTGGCTATAGATTGGCGAAATCCATCCGGGGTTTTCCTTGTTTTGTTGTTGAGGGCTGTCCTGCAAAGGCAGGACAAGTTTTACTCTATTTTTACTGCCTCGAGTTTTTCTAAAAAACGACATGATTTCTTTTATCTTAATCATTCTAAAAAATTTCCTTTCTAATCAGTGTTTTCGTTTATAAAACTAAATATCTAGCAATACGCGCCCACAAGACATCCAAATCAATCATAAAAAAATGAATAATCAAAATGACAATCACAAGAGAGAGACTTGCGACCCCGCTTATTATTTTTAAATAACGGCGGCTATGTTGCTCGTCCTGCAATGTAACGATCTCGGGTATCTCAACAAGAACAGGGAAAGGAAAAGATGCCGTCAGGTCTTCGGAGCGGCGGGCTGAGTGGTCAGTAGCCTCTTGAACCGCCACCATTCCAAAACTTGCACAAATCCCCAGGATAAGCCCCATCAAGAGAATAACAGGGCGGTTTGGTCTTACCGGTTTTTCCGGCAGCTTGGCTGGATCAATTAATGTAAAACGTTCACCCATCTGCCCTTTTTCAAGTCCGTGAGCTACCCTGGCTTCCATAAACTTTTTCATGAGATCATCATATTTAGCCTGTGTATTGTTTCTTTCGACCAACAGCTTCTTATATCCCTCTTCCACTCTTGGAGACATTTCCAGTCTCTTACGGTAATCATCTTTTTTCTTAGAAAGATCCTCCATCTGACGTTGGGTCGATTTGATTTCCGACTCGACTCCTGCCTGTTCTGAGGCTAGAGCTATATAGGCGGGATTGTCAGGCTTTTCCGCTACTGCCTTTTGAATCTCGGCAGATCCCAGTCTTTTTTCGAGTTCGGCTATCTCCGCTTTCGTCTTAATCACATCCGGATATTCGTCAGAAAATCGAACCTTCAGGCTGCCCAGTTCAACCCTCAATTCCTTCAAACGTTCTTTGTCCTGATTCTTCGCATCAGGCATGACTGTCGCCAGTTCTGTCCGCAGATAACTCTCTCTTTCCCGAAGAGTACGCAAATGATCTTTAATCTGGTCGTAACTCCTTTCATTTGAATCCATGACCTGAAGATTGAACTGCATGAGTTCAGGCAGCGCACGGGGATTTTTTTCTTTATAGATGGCGATCTGTTTCTCTAATTCAGCCAGATCGTTCTGGACGGATTTCATCTCTTCTTCGAGGAATTTCGTGGTGCCTCCAGTTTGTTGATCCACAACCTTGATATTTTCTTCCAGATAAAGAGAAGCGAGAACATTGGCAACCTGCTGAACCTCTAAACGATTCTTCCCCTCATAAGACACAGTAAAAGCAATTGTTGCCGTGGCTGGCCTTCCCGTGCGGGAATCGATGACGTCCGCTGTGATGGTCTCGAACTTTATATCCTTTTTTCGCATATTATCGACAATTTCTTCGGTCGTCCATCTTTCGCGCTTATCGGCATAAAGGTTGAAACGTTTTATAATCTCCAGAAGTCGCGAGGCGCTCATGATTCTTTGATTGATCGTCTGCAAGCGCTGGTCCGCGTAACTTGTAATAATTGATGTGACGTAGTCCCTTGAAATATCCTGATCTTCGATAAGAATAGTGGATGAAGAACGATAAACAGGCGTCCAAACCACGACTATCAAAACCGAAAGGAGGAAAACAGTAAGTAACGTCACTATAATCATCAACCGCCGCCTTTTTATTATTTTGATGATGTCTTCGAATTTTATCGTTTTATCCTGATCCATAAAAAAGTACCTCTCTCCCTAATTAATTCTACTAAAAAACGGATTTTGAATATACAGGCGGATAGAGAAAAGATCCCTTCTCGCATCCATATTCTCTGCCAACGGATAATCAACCGTTAAATATTCATAAGATGCTTCAGCAAATATGTCTTTTGTGAATTCGTAACGAACCCCAGGATCGACGCCGTATGTTTGCTGGTTGATAACCTGTGCGGAAAATTCTGACGGATCAGATTTTAACGTGTAATAACCGGCAGAAAAAAGAATTGAAAACTCCTTCGTAAGCCGATATTGAGTCGAAAGTGTAAAGGCATTTTGCTCCGCCGCTCCATTAAGGCCATAGGCCGCTATGACATTCCTCGAGAAACTGAAGTTAACATTCCCGTATTCGCCCTTGTAAACAAGAGATGCTTTTGCTATCCAGCCCCAACCATCATTTTTCTCCGGCACCATTATTGTTCCAATAGGAATAAGAAGCCCAAATATTGTTACATATTCATTCTCGGGTACGGAAAATTCTGACGACGAATAACGAAGGCCTCCATCAACTGTGATACTCCAGGTCTCACTGAAATCCTTTGAAAAACCAACGGTGCCCGTGTAGTTATTAGTCAGATTATCGGAAAAATTATAATAACTGTACCCGCCGTTAATTCTTGCTTTTACATTTGGTAAATATTTGCCAAGGTCGTATACAATTCCCAAATTAACAAAATGAGAGGTGTCATCTTCATATCCCGGTTTTTCGAAATAGTCTCTGTCATAGTCATAGGACAATATTGCCACTGTTTTTTCTGTGATCTGGTAATCGACGGACAAAGATGAAGTGAAATGGTCCCATGGAACGGCCGACATAAAAATGCCGGTTGTCGTTATATCCAGCAGGGTCGGATTGGAAATCCTTGCATAACTCGCTTCAGCCGAGACATTGAACAGGGGATTAACACGGCAATGGAATTTGCCATCATACATTTGATTTGTTGCATCAATATCAGAGTTATCGCCGTATTCAAGCTGATCCCATCGAGCCAACAAGTCTATATCGAATCGTTCAGTGCGGTTAACCATTTCAACACCGGGAGAAATGGTGGTAAGAAAATCACTTTTAGCGATACTATCAGATGAAAGCAAAATATTGGTATTGTAGTCCTCTTTGAAGGAGATGGACGGAACAAGACTGAAATCGCTTGCCAATGCGAGCGACGGGTAAAATATTAAAAGAATAATCCCTATGAATAAGCGCATACAAGACCTCATGGAACGACGACAATATCCCCTCTATTGAGTTGGATGTTCTGTTCCAGACGTTTCCCGTCAACGACCTTGTCATATTGAAACGGGAATATAGTGGTTTCGTCTTTATCCTTACGAAATATTTTGATATCATTTTGTTTCGCGAAGGGATTAAGTCCACCGGCCGTGGAAAGAGCCTGCAGCACATCGATATTGGCATTCACAACGAATCGTCCGGGAATGTTAACTTTACCGATAACGTAAATGGTCATACTGTTGATTTGTTTGATTTCCAAAGAAAGGGTAAGTCCCGGAACGTAGCGTATGAGCCTGCTTTCGATTTCCAATTTAAGCTGCTGGGATGTTTTTCCGGATGCCCGGACATCTCCGATCAGAGGAAATGAGATAAATCCATCCGGACGAACGACACAAGAGCGGGTCAGGGCCTCATCCTTCCATACGGATATATCCAGCACATCGCCTGGACCGATAATATAATCACCTTCTTCCTGCGCCGTCACAAGAGTTGAAGTCTCAGCAGGCGCTTTCATTTCCGACGCAGACGGAGTAGTTGCAAGAGGTGTAATGTCTTTATTACCGGCCCATGACAGAGCCGGCAAGAATACTCCAAGCAATCCTACTGTAAACAAAATCAATATTCTTCGAATCATTTTTCTTTCACTCCCAACTTAAAATGTTAATAATTTCATCCTGTCTCCGAAAAGGCATGTTACTAATTAATGAATACCTGCCATGATCCTTTCCGCATCCTCTTTTCCCGGAAATTTAATTTTAGACGCCAAAGCCACCTGGAGACATTTCTTCGCTTTTCCTGCATTGCCGGTTTTGTAATAGGTCATTCCCAAATGGTAGTTGAAAACAGGATTTCCCGGAACCTTGGTTTGTGCTTTTATCAGCCAGTCCAAAGCCTGATTCATCTCTCCCTTACGATATAGAATCCAGCCCAGCGTATCAAATATAGCCGGATTATCGGGACTTATGGAATTTGCTTTTTGAGCAAGGACATAAGCTCTGTCAAGGTCTTTCCCTCCATGTCCATACTCTTCCAGCAAATACGCGAGGTCGTTGGTTGACTGCCAAAGAGCAGGATTAATCTTCACAAGCTGGTCCATTTCAGCAATGGCTCTATCCGTTTTTTGTTGCGCGATATACAAAGAACTCAGCTTAACATAACCTAATGGATGCTTGGGAGCCTGCTTCTTTATCTCCGTATATTCCTTTTCAGCACTTTTTAAATCGCCTGCTTTCATTTCAAGATCACCCAGTTCGGCCCGTATTTCCAGATCTTTCGGATTGGCATCAAGAATTTTAAGATACTGATTTTCAGCATTCTTGAAATCTTTCTGTTCCATGTAGAGACGGGCAGTGGCCTGCATAACATCCCGCGAACCGGGCGTAATCTTCAACGCCTTCTGGAGTGTATCAAAGGCAAGGTTCGGCTCATTATTTAGTGCGTGTGCATATGCCAGTCCTATATAACCGCGGATAAATTGTGGACTTTCATCTGTAACCGTGCGAAAAGCGGAAACCGCATTGACGCCTTCCCGCTTCATAAGATTTATGTTTCCTCCGATATAATTAGCATCAACATTTTTCGGACTTTCTTTGAGTACTTCATCCACATACTGTTTCGCTTTATCTATGTCCTTCCGCGCAAAATAGATTTTAGCTAAAGCATTCTTCGTATTAATGATATTCTGATCAGCGGGATCTTTTTTCAATCCAAGACATTCATTAAGAATGGAAACCGCCTCATCTGTACGGTTTGTACTTAAATAGAGACTACTTAAAGCAAAACGGATTTGGAAGCTCTTGGGGTTCTGACTGATGCCATCTTTCAGTAGCTTTTCGGCATCGGCTTCTTTATTCCTTGCCACATAAAATAACGCAGCATCTATCCATCGTTCCTCCTTTTTCGGCGCTTCTGATATAAAAGATTGAAGCCCCCCCATGGCTTGCTGCTCTTTGCCCGAAGCCCAGTAAATCCCGGCAAGAAAGAGGCGATGCTGAATTACATCAGGTTCCATCTCAATAACTTTTTGTATAAGGTTTACCGCTTCATCTATTTTTTTATTCTTCAGATAAAGATCGGCAAGGGCAAGATAGAGGGGAACCGCTTTATCATTGACTTTGATTCCTTCGCGCAAAGTTTTCTCGGCTCTGGGTGTATCTCCCTTTTGCATGTAAATATCAGTTAAGAAAAAGTAACCATCCGGTTTGCGGACATCTCCACCTACAACTGATTCCAAAAATTTTTGCGCGCCATCGCTGTCTTTTTTCTTTATCAGAACAGCCCCTTTCAGAATGAGAGCGTTTTCGTTTTTCGCATCATTTTTCAAAACCAGCTCAACTTTAGCCATTGCTTCATCCGTTTTACCCATGCCCAGAAGAAATCTGCCTAACTGGATCTGTGCATCCCAATTTTGGGGTGAAAGTTCGATAGCTTTAGAAAAACACCCATAGGCTCCTCTGTAATCCCCTGATTTCAATGCAACCATGCCCAGCATGTAGTAGGCATCGCCATATTTAGGATCAATCTGGATAGCATTTTTCAACTCAAGATTAGCCTTTATATAGTTACCCTTTTCATAAAATGTTTTACCTTTATTATAAAACTTAACCTTTTTTTCTTCCGGCCCGCCGCAGGCTACGATAAATATTAAGAGCAAAATCACTACGCATTTTTTAAAAATTCTATTTTTAATGAGCATCATACTTCCTCCATTTTTTCTTCATTTCTTCTGGTTGCAACCTGAATGGCAACCATCGTTTATATTGATCGTTCCGTCAAAATCCTGTCCAGCCTCGAACGGCTATCAATGACGTGATCGCTGCAGTAGTTATTGCCAGGTTATTAATTCTTTTCTGAAGTTCTGTAATCATGACCTCATAACTGAATAACAGAACGATAATTTCCACCGCCAGAAATCCCAGGCGATGACCTTGGATAAACTGATTCGGAATATTAGGAATTGTCATAGCGATAAAAACAACCAGAAAGTCCATGGTCGTTACCCGGAATCCTTCGTCTTTCCTGGAAAACATTACTGTGAGAATAATAAAAAAAGCGATCACACCAAACATGAAGTGATACAGGAATAACATTTTCACACCAACCCAGGCTGCTCTTCCCTCCTCCACAAGGTATAGAGAAAGAGGAACCATCAGATATATGACAAATCTTAAGCAAACACTCATATACTTTTTAAACAGGATGCGGACTACCACGATGAGCAAGCTGAAACAGACGGCAATGATGCAAACGTATTCGGGTATGCTTGCGGGAAGAAAACAGGAAAACAAGACAAATAATGGAACTATTATCATCGATATTCCGAAAGATATTTTGTATATCCAATTATCATCCTTGATTTTTCTCAGCCTCCCCTTGATGACATGATCAATCAATGAATAACGCTTGAATTGGAAACCTGTTCTGTCCGCAATGATAAAACCCCAAAGGATAAAGACGGAAAAAGCCGCATAAGAAGCCACAAGCATCCAATCGTTGTAATACTTGAATAAAATAACCGTGACGATCATCAGCGCCTGGATTAAATATATTATGAAAACTGCTTCGTCATGATAAAATCCCAGCCTTATGAGGCGATGATGAAAATGTTTCTTATCGGGCGAGAAAGGAGACCTTCCTTCTCTTATCCGCTCCATCATAACAGTCAGAGTATCGAGAATGGGAAATCCGAGAATGATCAGCGGCAGAACGGGACTTAACGCAGTGTTACTCTGCGTGATTTTGATAGCAAGCACAATGGCCGAAAACCCCAAAAGTTGACTTCCCGTATCTCCCATAAAGACACTTGCCGGGTGAGTATTAAACCGGAGAAATCCAAATATAGCTCCGGCAAGCGATAAGCACAGCAGGAGTATGATATTGCTCCCCTCTGTATAGGCAAGATAACCTATGCAGCAGAAGCCTAAAAGAGAAATGCCTCCCGCAAGGCCATCAAGACCGTCAGAGAGATTTATTGCATTCGTAACGCCTATAATTGCTAAAATTGTAAGAAATATGGCAAACCATTCAGGCAAAAGTGTCGCTCCGGGTAATAAAGTACCCAGAGAATTGATCCTGATGCCGCCGTAAAAAACAGCAATCAGAGCCGCGAAAAATTGTCCAGTGAATTTTATCTTGTACCCGAGACCTTTCATGTCATCCACCAGACCAAAGATCACCAATACCCCCCCTCCCAGAAGAAAAGCCCTGACAAAATCGTCCATTCCTACCCAGAAGATTACTGGAATAAAAGCGCCAATAGCTATTGCCAGCCCACCGATTCTTGGTATGGGTATAGTGTGGACCTTACGCGGGTTAGGAAAATCAACGAATTGCAGACGTGTGGCAAGTTTTGTCATAAATGGAATCAGGCTGACTGTGATAAATACAGAAAGAAGAAGCGTTGATAAATAAAGCATAATTTTATTGTTTAATCCTCATTCTTCAAACTGTCTCTCTTTCAGGTACTGAAGAAGTGCCGTCATCATCTCTCTTACAAAACCATCGAGACGCTTCTGAGCATTTTCTATGCTTTCTGTTTCTGAAAGTGTTGTAACAGGCCGGATAAACAGGTCGTGAGTGTTGTTCCTTCTTAGAGCATGGATGGATAGATGGAATCGGTTGATGTTCTTATCATATGTCGCTTCATCCTTGGTCTGAAACCAGAAATACAGCAGTTGTCTTACTCCTCCCTTTTCAATAACCATCATGGTAACATCCAAATTACCGAAATACGGCACATTCGCGATTGTTTTTCTTTTTACCTCCTGTTCCACCCATCCTGCCGAGGGTATACAAACAGTGGGACTATGGAAAAAATTCTCGTTGGAAAGGAAGGCAGAGCTTCTGTAACCCAAATAAAGAGATACTGCATCCCCGGACAAGTTACTGTAATAACCACTGAATGCATCCTCCGCACCGGACTCTTTTATAATAACCGGATCAACGAGTTCATATTTCCCTTGCCAGTTGCCGAACTGAAGCGGAAAATTCTGCATGCCGCCTTTGATCTTTATGGATGGAAGGGTTCCGGTGCTCAGACTCAGAACGGCTACACAGGAGAGAACAACAATGGATAGTAAAAAAGCTTTTTTTGTTTTCTTGCCATCTGCATATGAAGTTACGGCAGAGACGGGCATTGACGCAAATAATTCTTTGTTCACTTTTACATTTGGTGGAAAGAATGCCAAAAGACGACCAATCAGGAAAAGTATGATAAAAGCGGTTACAAACAAAATCCATCCTGAAAATGCATGAAAAAATCCTTCAGAGAACTGACGTCCAAATGAGTTTGCTAAAATTCCGGTGACGCCAATTCTTAAAGCATTGATTAAAACCCCTAAAGGAACGGTCACTAAAACACAGAATATTCGTTTCCAGGCAACCCGCTCAAAGAAATATGCATATAGAATTCCCAAGGCGAGTAACGGGAAAATATATCTTAATCCGTTGCAGGCATCGACAACCTGAAGTTGAATAACTCCAAGATCAATTACATTACCACTTACATGAACGGGTATATCGAAAAGACCTATTAAAGCGCCGCCCAACTTCGATGATATGGTTTTCAAATACAGCCCGATATATCGGTCAATAATTGGCGGCAACGGAATCATGAAAAAAAGAAAACCCAAGGGCAGTATCAGTTTTCTTACAGACTCAATACCGAAACAAAAACCGGTAAATAAAATAATCAAAATGGGAATGGAAGGCATGGAAATATTACCGCTTGATCCAAGAATTCCATACAGAGAAAGCAAAACGAAAAGAATCAATATGGGCAATATACCCCAGAAGCTCTGTAAAGAGATTTCCCTCAATACTTTTCGTTTCTCCCAAAACAGATAGGCGGAAACAAGAGGAATCAGAAATCCGTAGGAATAATCTTCATTATTCCGCCAGGTATTCACCATGACCTTTAGCGGAACCCAGTAGGCTGTGACGAAAAAAACACTAAGGGTAAAAATCTGTACCCGAAGGTCTTCTCCGAGATATCTCAATTTAATCATGAATTAATCTCTTTCAGGCTGCCCAATTTATTTTTGGCGATCCAGAGAAAAGGTACCCATATCTTCTGCCTGATTAAATGACCAACGCTTCCAATCATCCAGCAGTTTCTTGTGCATGATTCAACGCATCGACGCGCCTGATCTGCTTCCGGACTGGTCCAAATTTCAGGGAAAGGCTTTACTTTGATGTTTCCAAAAGGCATATCCATTACGTTGCATGGCCGCACATAGCCATAGGGATCAATATAGAAAGAATCCTTCGCCATAGTACATTTTAATTCACGGGGTATTTCATTCATATGATCTATGATTCCCCTCGTGAAGTAAGCACGAAACCAGTTTTTGGGATGCGGGGATCGCAAGTATGCCCTTATGAGATTCATGACCTCCTTCTCCACAAGCCGTTTATCGTTAATCACATTATCTTCTTTGTGAAAATAATAGGCATTATGAAGAATGGCCGTTGCCATTTCCACATCATGCTCGCAGGCAAGATCGAAAAGCGGGACAAGCTCTTTAGCGTTTTGATCGGATATGGTAACAGCAATGCCAAGATCCCTGATTTCAAGCTCTTTCAATCCTTTCAGGGTATTCAATGCTCGTCTATGCGCAAGTTTTACTCCTCGAATCTGGTCATGGGTGTCCCCGATACCATCAAAACTGATCCTGACACCCACGTCAGGATGATTCTTCATAACTTCCAGAATCCTCTTTGTCGAAAATCCGTTAGTGCTGATGACAACGCGCTTGGCTTTCTTCTTGACAACGTCAAGAATATCGTTCAGATCATTCTTCAGGAAAGGATCTCCGCCAGTTATATTGAGCCTGATCATCTGAGGCAGGCTTTCCAGATCAACCGGCCTCACTTCTTTGGATTCATTACTCGGATGTTGCCACGTATGGCACATGCTGCAACGACTGTTGCATCTATAGGTTACCGCAAGAATCCCGTCCATTTTAAAACCTTAATTGAATTTTTCTATTTACAAAGGAAATATCCTTCATTTCTTTATAACAGAGCAATAAAGCTCCTCCATCTGATCTGTAACGCTGTCCCATGAATAATTTTTCCGCACATGACTCAATGCCTCTGTTTTCATCGCGTTTACATTTTCCGGATGCATAAGCATGTACTCCAACACTCTCTGCAGATCCCGAAAATCCCGGCTGCGAAAAGTGTATCCGTAACTTTCCATAGCCTCCAAATTCTCCGGAATGTCACTACACACACAACAATTGCCGTAATTCATCGCTTCCAGAAGCGCGACAGGCAGGCCTTCTATAGTTGAAGGCAGACAAAACAGGTAAGCATTGCTGAAGAGTTCTTCCAAGGGTTGCCCTGTAACAAATCCAAGAAAGATAATCCGTGAATCGCCACTCGCCAGATCTTTCAGGTCAGTCTTGTATTTTTCAGAATAAGCAGCATCTCCGGCAATGACAAGCTTCATATCCGTATTAAGATTCCTGAAGGCCTGAATCAGAAAATGGACTCCCTTTTCTTCAACAAGACGTGCGGCAAAAAGTATATAGCTATTCGGTTGGATCCCCTTTTCGATAATCCATTTTGGTGGCCTGCTATCTACAGGACTCACGCCATTAGGAATATAAACGACATCTTTGCCAAATTTCTCTTTGTAGTATTTCTTCTGCACTTTAGAAACAGAAGTGGCTTTATTGGGAAAATAAACAACACTGTAGTCCGAAAGCCGGAGAAATGTTTTGCCGATAAAACCCCATTTATCCCGTTTCCATTCGAGACCATGGGTTTGAACTACCGTAGGAATTCCCTTGAGTCGGGGAAAGATTGAAAACACCGAAGGTCCGACAGCATGGACATGAACCAGATCCACATGCTTTTTCCTGAGTATATCGCATGTGGCATGATAACAAATGGACAACTTGTGTAGCGCTTTGGTATTAATCGAAGGTATCGTTATTATTTGCATTCCCTTGTAATTGCCATCGGTCGTCCCGTAATCCCGACTTGAGTACACGAGTATCTCATGGCCCTTTTTAACCAAGCGTGATCCAATTTCCTCGGTAACCGTTTCTATTCCGCCTCCTTTAGGAATTCCTTTTACTGCCACATAAGCGATTTTCATGAGTAATTTTATTTTCCTATAATTTAGCGACTGATCAAAACCATCTTTGACATGCATATCTTATGTACATTATAAAATATTTATTGCATTCATATGACAGGTCCGTCATGTTTTTATGAAGATGTCAGTAGTGAGAATTGATTATTTTTCAACAGTTTATAAAAAAACGTGAGCAGATTTTCTCCCTTACTTCCTCGATTCCACTTCCGGAGGTTATGCCCTTCACTGCAATAGGCTATACGCATTATTTAATGTCAGTCTAAGTTTTGTTATGAATTAAGCATGCAATAACTTAAGATATTTGCGTATGGAAATGAATTTGTAATGGAGAGCCAAATTTCTTATTTTAGACTCTGTTGTATATGTCCAGGGAGCTTGAGCAATCGACTGAAGAAGGCTGATCTTCCGTTTGGGCTGATCTTTGTTGAACTCCCAGACGTGACAGTAGAGTACCCGGTTATTCATGAAAGAGGATGAGCACTTAAGCATCTTGAGATATATAGCAAACGGTATAAGCCTGAATGCTATGCCTCCAGAGATCGACTGTTGAAATCCTAAAATACGGGTAGTACTTATGGGAAGCTCAACAAAAGAGTAGTGTAATATTTTTTTCGGGCCAATTATTTCCCCTTCCATAATTCTTTCCACTTCAGTATCTACAATACTTGAGTCGTAATCCAGATGATACTTTGCCAGAATGTCCAGCGCCCACAAGGTTGGCTTGGAAATGGAAAATGATCTTGCTCTGAAACCCTTTACCTTATTACCGGTAATAGACTGAAGAACATCGAGTGACTTTCTCAGATCATCCTCAAACGCCTGCTCGGTCATACTATCAACCAGTTCATGTGCAAACCCATGGCTGGCTACTTCATAGCCTGCCTTCTGAATATGAGAAACAATTTCAGGATGCCTCTGTGCAACCTTTCCAAGAACAAAAAAAGTTGCATCCGCATTCAGATCATTCAATGTTTTAATCACATTATCAGTGTTCTGAACAACTTGCCCTTCGTAGATTTCCCAATCACCGGGATTGGCCAGTTCTTCAGGAGTAAAATTATCTTCAACGTCTATGGTTAGAATGATGTGATTATTGTCAGACAACATCAAGATCACCCCAGCTTATATACCAATGATCACTGTTTTTAACATAGGACTTGTCAATCAAATGCGAATTAACCATCGCACTAAAATTTATATCCTGAGGAAATAAAATCCGAGGCACCGGCAGATATCCTTTTTTTACGAAAAGCCAATACCGGGGATTGTTAGACATGATCATAATGGAAACAGCATCCGCACATTCTTCCCTGGCTATCACATCCAGATGGTCCAGCATTTTTTTGTAGATCACCTTTTTGTCATCTTTGGCAACAATCTCCATTACGAAAAGGATATTAGAGTTATATTTGCGGCAGGTACAGGTTACAAAATAGCCTGCGGGACTGTCATTCATCATGGCACAATAGATTTTATATTTTACAAACGGCTTCTCCAGATAGCGCCATTCCAAATATCTCCTGTTTCTGATAACAGCGAGTTTATGAGATGCGAAACTGCTGGACCATATGGACTTTATATCTTCCGGAATCTCTTCGACACGGCGGATTATAATGTCATGATTGTTTTTTTTGCGGCTGATAATATTGAATACAAGTTTTAGAGCATTATCTCCGCACCAGGCTAAAGCTTTTGTAAAAACATGATCGCCAAGTATCTTGCTCAGCATAGGTTTCATTTTGATAAACTTGATGTGCAGAGGAAATGGGCATACATTAAACCAGTCGAGCCGCGTAATAAAACCTCTTATTGATTGTGAATTGGGGAAACCGAAAACGATTTTACATCCGCTTCTTGACAAATCATTGTATACATTCCTGGCCAGTTTAGTAAAGAGGCCCTTCCCTCTGAAGC
>JBKQWB010000065.1:0-37167 GCA_052139735.1 Smithella sp.
AAATACTTATGAGAAAGAACTAAAAAACCAGCGTCGCTTCGCTCCGATCACGGGGGGTGGCGACTTCCTCCGGATTTGAGTGGCGGATTCCTGCGGATTAGGATGGAGACTTAAGCGGTATAGTCAGCCGGAGGTAGTTCAGGAGTAATATATGGTTACATTTGAACCAATTTCTAAAATTATTGACCTTGTTCTTAAATTAGCACAAAATAGACTAGAAGGGCGTCGCAATTTATTTAAAGAATATTTGGAACCTTTATTCAATGAAATAAAGTCAGTTGATCTTTTTTATCGAGAACTATTTTATAAAGCAATCCAATCACTACCTTACAAAAGAGAGGATGACAATTGGGAAATTTCAAGTTCGGACAATAAAAAAGTTATTACCCAAGAGATGATTGCTGAATGTGTAATTAAAGTAAAAAAAGAATTTACTGAGGGTAAAGAAAATCCAGAAAGCAAACAAATAAGAGATATTTTACGTAATGATATTGATGTCATACTAAAAAAGATTAAGAACATTCAAGAAAAACGATTTGTCGTTGCTTTAGCGTTCTATTTTCTTGAGGATTCTGGATCGATTGATAATAATAAATTAATAGATTTAGAAATAGCAAATATTGAAGAAAAAGGCGGTCTCTTAGCATTTGATACACCTGCCTCATATACAGAGAATTATATCAACACAAAAAAAGAACCCATAGAATTAGAGCGAATTTTTAAAAGCATCTTTAAAGCACAAGGAAACAAATTCAATCAAGTTTCTAGGACATTTGCAGAACTTAAATATGATATTTACAGAACATGATCATATCACCTCATCTTAAGACCACGTTTTTAGCTAGCGGGCCAAAAATGCTTAAATCTATCTTTTTGATTTACTTACATTTTATAAACTATCCTCGCATATTCTAAAAGACCACTTGATGTATAAGAGATTAAATACTATACTGGCGGTCATAAATGCCGCCATTGGAAAGATTGAAGGCGGCATCAGCAGTCCTTTGATCATTAGTATAAGTTTCTAAGGTATGAACTTCCTCGACATGAACTTTCTTGATATGAACTTCCAAAGCCTGCTGACTGGTATCATATTCCTGCTAACAAGGAATAATCTATCAGATATTAATGCACTCACATTTGCAAGATCTGAGTTTCATTAAAATTAAAGTTTAACAAAAAAATAGCAGGAGGTTTTTTATGTCGTTAAATCAATTAGTAGATTCGCGGGACGTCCGGTTTATTCTTTTTGAATTGCTGGAGTTGGAGAAATTAAACCGTTATGAAAGATATAAGGATTTCGACCAGAGCACGTATGAGGATACGCTGGAACTCGCGGAAAAAATTGCCCTTAATCAGTTTTATCCGTCCAACGTCGATGGCGATAAAAACGGATTGCAATTCAATCCCAAGACTCATGAGGTAACAGTGCCCGAATCATTCCATAAGGGATTCAGGGCACACATCGAGGCGGGTTTCCACAGCCTGTCGTTTTCTCCTGAAGACGGAGGAGTTGGAATGCCCTCCACTATCTCCATGGCGTCTGCGGAATATTTTAATGCGGGCAACACGTCATTAACGATGTATTGCGGTTCTATCACCGGAGCGATACACATTATCGCGCATTTTGGTTCTGAAGAAGTAAAAAAGATGTTTCTTCCCAAAATGTTCGAGGGTGAATGGGGCGGCACCATGTGCCTTACTGAACCCTCCGCCGGCTCCGATGTCGGAGCGCTGAAATCAAAAGCCGTCAAGCAGGCTGACGGCACTTATCTTATCACCGGCCAGAAAAATTTCATCAGCAACGGGGAAAACGATCTGGTTGCCAATATCATCCATCCGGTTCTGGCTCGAATCGAGGGCGATCCCGAAGGGACAAAGGGAATCTCCATTTTCATCGTGCCGAAGTTTCTGATTAACAAAGACGGCTCCCTGGGGCAGCGCAATGATATGCTCTGTACCGGCATTGAACATAAGATGGGCCTCAAGGGTAACGCAACATCATCACTGAGCTTCGGTGAAAACGGCAAGTGCGTCGGCTATCTTCTGGGAAACGAACGCGAAGGCATGAAGATTATGTTTATGCTCATGAACGCGGCCCGTATCCATACAGGTGTTCAGGCCGAGGCTCTCTCCAGCGCGGCTTACATGCACGCCGTTACTTATGCCAGAAACCGCATACAGGGACAAGCCGTGCCGAAAGGACCGCATTCACCCATTATCGAACACATCGACGTAAAACGCATGCTGCTTTACATGAAGAGTACTGTCGAGGCGATGCGTATGCTCACGCTGTTTTTGGCCTATCATGAGGATATCATGTATGCTTCTGGGGATGCCGCAGAGGTTAAAGAAGCGACTGCAATCGTCGAAATTCTTACCCCTATCGTCAAAGCCGGTATTTCGGATGCAGGGTGGCTTGTAACGGCGGAAGCCATGCAGGTCTATGGAGGTTACGGCTATTGCCAAGAGTATCCCGTTGAACAGTATGCCCGCGACTGCAAGGTCCTTTCGATTTACGAAGGCACCAACGGCATCCAGTCCCTGGATCTTCAGATGCGCAAAATTCTTATGAATCCCGGACAGTATAATTACGCCATTCTGAAAAAACGCATGGCTGAAACAATCAGCAAAGCAAAAGGAATAGTTGATGAAAAATATATTGCCCCCGTGGAAAAAGGCCTAAAGACGCTTGATGAAATCATCACGATGATGAGCACCCAGCTTATGGAAGGCAAGATTGCCGCTCTTTTCGCTAATTCAACGCCGCTGCAGCAGGCTATGTTCCCGTTGATCTCGGCATGGCTGCACCTGTGGAGCATGACGATTACCGTTCCCAAGATGAAAGCCCTCGTCGGAGATCTCAAAGGCGCGGATCGTAGAAAGCTGCTTGCCGATAACGCCGAGGCTGCCTACTACTCCGGACGCGTATTGTCATCTCAGTTCTTTATTGCTTCGGAATTCCCTAAATTCTTTGGCAAGACCGAATGCATCATGAATAACGATGCAAGTTCGATTGTGGCTTCATCCGATGTTTTTACAGGAGCGCTCAAAGAGTAGGACAAACAGGGATGCCGCGAAGATTGATGAGATAATAGTCGTTAATAAATATAACATGATGATATAATTTCTGATTATTAGAAGCAATATTCATCCAAACATTAGGAGTACCGTTATGTATCAAATTGATAAACCGGATAATGTCGTTGAGATTTTGGAGCAAAGCGTCGTAAAATTTCCTAAGAGGCCATTCTTAGGAACAAAGAATATAAACAAACAATATGACTGGATAACTTATGAGGATTTTGGCAAACGTGTGGACAACGTAAGGAGCGGTCTGCAACAACTGGGCATACAAAAAGACGATGCTGTTGGAATCATATCCAATAACAGCGTAGACTGGGCCGTATGTTTTTTTGCCACGTCAGGGCTTGCGGCGCGTTTTGTTCCTATGTATGAAGCCGAGCTTGTACAAGTTTGGAAATATATCATAGCCGACTCAAACGTTAAAGTGCTGCTCATTTCTAAAAAAGAAATATATAACAAAATAAAAGATGCTATTTCTTCAATTCCAACCCTGCAGAAAGTAATTTTAATGGAAGGAGAAGGTCCGGATACGCTCGCAGAGCTTGAGAAAAAGGGAAATGCCCTGAAGGTGAAGAGTGTCATCCCTGATCATAAGTCCATTTGCATCCTGATTTATACATCCGGAACGACAGGAGACCCGAAAGGAGTGCTGCTGTGTCAGAGCAATATCACTTCAAACGCTCATGGCACCAAGGCCGCCTATCCGGCTGTGAACGAAAATGACAGGTCTCTCTCCATCCTGCCGTGGGCGCATGTTTACGGTCTCGGGGAAATGGTTGTTTTCTGCCTTTTGGGCGCCTCAGTAGGCCTTGCGGAAAAAGCGTCAACGGTTGTTGAAGACATCATGCTGGTCAAACCTTCATTTCTTTCCGCCGTTCCCACGGTTTTCAACAGGGTTTACGACGGTCTCTTGACAAAAATAAATGAAGAAGGCGGGCTTCC
Organism: Smithella sp.; assembly: GCA_052139735.1. Lineage (GTDB taxonomy): Bacteria > Desulfobacterota > Syntrophia > Syntrophales > Smithellaceae > Smithella. The sequence goes on from JBKQWB010000065.1 coordinate 4,030, forward strand.
CAAAAAATTATTCTTAATGGGAGTGGAAAGCGCCAGGAAAAAGCGCGAACTTGCCGCGCAGGGGAAATCCTCTTTCATGACAAACCTGAAATTTAAAATCGCGGATGCGATGATTTTCAGCAAGGTACGGGAAAAGCTCGGTGGCAGACTCAATGGTTCCATGACAGGAAGCGCTGCCATGAACGTGGATATTTCCCATTTCTTCTGGGATATAGGGGTACCGCTGTATGACGCATACGGATTGACTGAGACTTCTCCGGGCGTCACGATGAATGGACCGCTTAAATACAAACTTGGCAGCGTGGGGCCTGTTATGAGAAATTACAAGGTCGTGATTGACAAATCCATGGTTGAGCCGGACGCCAAAGATGGTGAAGTTGTGGTTTACGGACCAAATGTCATGCAGGGATACCATAACAAGCCTGAAGCGACAAAGGCTGTCATGACTCCGGACGGCGGTTTCAGAACCGGCGACCGCGGAAGAATTGATGAAGAAGGATTTTTATTTATAACGGGCAGGCTCAAAGAGCAGTTCAAGCTTGAAAATGGAAAATATGTATTTCCGGCAGCCATAGAAGAAGATATAAGACTCAATCACTACATAGAAAACGCCATGATCCATGGAGAGGGCCGCGCATATAATGTATGCATTATTGTCCCGGATTTCGTTGCGCTGGAAAAATGGGCGGTAAAAAATAATCTGCCTAAAGAACCGGCGGAATTAGTCAAGCGCGACGAGCTAAAAAGCTTTCTTATTAATGAAATAAACAGTTCTCTCAAAGGGAAATACGGCGGTTATGAAATCCCGAAGAAATTTATTTTCATGAGCGAAGCTTTTAGTGTTCAGAACGGAACTCTGACTCAGACCATGAAATTGAAACGGCGGGTTGTTTCTGACAAACTTAAAAATCAGATTGACGCTCTTTATGCCGAAAAATAAATTTAATTCCGGTCATCTCTCCTTTGTGAAAAGGTTTGGATATGCCCCTGTGGCATCTCCATAACGGCTTTACAATGACCGAATTATATCTATTTGATTTTATGATTGTTGTTCCTGAATAAACAATAACTTATTAATAATTGAAGCTCTCTGCGGCAAGCCGCGGAGAGCTTCCAATCATTCTTACAAAAGTCATCGCCATTTTAATATTTTAGGGCAAAGTTCGCTGCGTCTGCAAATGCCGACTCTTTGAAAGATTTTCTTCAAGTGATCTTTTACGGTTTGTTCAGTGATGAAGAACTTTCCGGCAATCTCCTTATTGGAATGTCCCATGGCGGCAAAAAGAGCAATTTCTTCCTGCCTTCGGGTCAGATCGTAAAGCTTTAGTTTTTCTTCAACGCATACGGCATCCGGCAATAGTTTCAACAGAATGATTTTCCCGGGAGAACCATGCTGAATTGATATTGTTTTGACATGATAGCACCCTTTTTTAGTGGTGAAATATGTCGATTCATGTCCTTCTATGGCATCAAGTAAATCCGTTACCGGCCGTCTGCCCAAAGCCCTTCTTGCTTCCTCATTGATAAAGAATGAATCTGGTTGTTGCCGCTGATAACCACGTATCAAGATCACACCCGTTCCTTCAATAGCGGCTAATGACTCAAATAAAATATTATCCTGCCGCGCCTCTGTGGCCAGTCTGCGTTCGGAAATATCGGTTACAATCGTCAGCCATAAATCATCTTTTCCCCTCTTTATCAGATACGAATTAAATAATCCGCATCGGACCTCATTATTCTTTACTCTAACTTCCAGTTCAATGTTTTGAGCATATCCTCTTTTTTTTATTTCATTAAAAAGCACCAATCTCTGTTGGGCCGTTATATGTCCGATTCCGACGGATGTCTGTCCGATCATATCTTGCCTGCTCAATCCTATGTGTTTCACGAAAGTTTCGTTTACTTCTACATATTTGCCGTCCCTGGCCCGGGTGATGGCCATGGAATTCGGCGATTTCCGGAAGAATTCATTGATATAGTTTTTTGGGGTGGGTACGATTAAGCGGTCGTCCATAAACATGCCTTTTCATAACGAAATAATACTCATCGAATATTTACGCACAACAAAAGCTATTGTCATTTTGTAATCATTACAAACATATAGCATAATATATTGATAATGCAATAAAAAATATAAAAAATCCCTCTTTCGAGGGATTGATAATTTTTCATTGTATGAGTACACATTTTTAAGTTATTCGGTCATAAATATAACTTTGAATTATATTTCTCTGTCATACAAACGGAACTTCTTTATCGGTAATCCCGTATGGTCTGATGTTTGGACGCAAGCGGCATGCGTATAACGCTTAAATAAGCGGAAAGGACATAATATTGAAAGATCAGATTGACCATATAGTCTTTGAAGACATTTTCGAGACAGTCCGTGAACCTGTTCTGGTGTTGAATTTGGACTTGATGGTCGTTTCCGCCAACAGTAATTTTTATCATACCTTCAAAGTAACCCCAAATGAAACCATAGGCCGCATTATCTATGACCTCGGGAAACAACAATGGAATATACCCGGACTTCGGACATTGCTCGAAGAAAATCTTAAAAAAGAAAACTGTTTTGATAACTATGAAGTTGAACATGTGTTCCTGGATATCGGGCGCAAAATCATGCTGCTCAATGCCCGCCGTATTACTCTTAAAGGAATCGGTTCTGGGCTGATTCTCCTTGCCATAGAAGACATCACAAAACGCAGGCGACTGGAAAACATCGTAGAGGAGTCTGAAGATCGCTACAGACACATTTATGAAACCGCCGACGACGGGATATTACTTCTGGGAAAAAGCGAAGGAGAAATAACCCATGTCAATCGGTCCATCAAGGCCATGTTGGGCTATTCCAGTAAGGAGTGCATCGGGAAAAAGCTGACCAGTATCGGGTTTGCTGAGGATAAGTGTGATATTCAGGAGATATTGCGTACCCTGGAAAGGGAAGGCATTATTTATTACAATGATACTTCAATAAAAAACAAGGCCGGACAAGCTATTGATGTAGATGTGTGCATGATTAACAATTCAAGGTTTATTCAATGTAATATCCGCGACATCACCGGGCGCAAAAAAACGGAAGATGATATTAAACAAAACTCTTTGCGAACACGCAAAGCATTAGAGGAGACTATTCATGCGATATCTTCTCTGGCTGAGCAACGGGATCCCTATGTGGCGGGTCATCAACGCCGGGTGGCTGATTTGGCCCGTGCCATAGCCACACAGATGGGTTTGACAACTGACCGGATCGAAGGCATAAGCATGGCAGCCGCCATCCACGATATAGGGAAGATATCCATTCCCGCGGATATTCTGGGCAGACCGGCGAAATTAACATGCACAGAGTTTAACTTCATCAAAACCCATGCTAAATCCGGATATGACATCCTCAAGGATATAAAATTTCCCTGGCCAATTGCAAGAATGATCATTGAACATCATGAGCGGATGAATGGTTCGGGATATCCAAATGGTTTATCGAAAAACAGCACGCTGCTGGAGTCACGAATTCTGGCTGTAGCCGATGTGGTGGAGGCCATGACTTCACGCCGTCCTTATCGTCCCCCTCTGGGAATCGATGCGGCATTAAATGAAATTACCAGGAACAAGAGTATCCTCTACGACCCGGAAGTGGTGGACGCTTGTTTAAGGATTTTCAAAATGAATAACTATAAGTTCGTCACCTGATAGTGACGGTTTGAAAATAAGTTAATATTTTTAAGACGAGCAGGCGCGCTGTTATTTAATGATATATTTTATCTTTATATTCTTCCGCTCTCAATTTTATATCCGTAATTTTATTGTTTGACATATCTTTTGTAATTGTTTAACACTTCCATCCGGCAGTAATATTAAAAATATTTCACAATTTAAAAAAATAACTTCTTAAAAAGCCTGCCTTGAGCAATCAATGCTTTTAAAAGAAGAAAATAATTATTTAAAAACATAAGGAGATTGTAAAATGAAGGATGTAGTCATTGTTTCGGCGTGCAGAACAGCGATAGGAGCATACGGAGGAACATTAAAGGACATGATAGGAGCCCGCATTGCGGCGGTCGTCATGAAGGAGGCCATCGGCCGTGCAGGAATAGACCCGGCTATCATTGATGATGTCCGATTCGGTTGTTGCATTGAAAACTGCAACACCCTGAACACAGCCCGGGTAGCGGCTCTTTTAGCCGGTATTCCGGAAACGGTGACCGCTGTGACCGTTAATCGTGTATGCATTTCGGGTATGGAAGCGGTACTCAGCGGCGCTGCCATGATCAAAGCAGGTATGGCTGATGTTATTCTGGCCGGCGGTGTAGAACATATGTCCGGCACACCTTATGTTAGTTTCGATGCCCGCTGGGGCTGCCGTCTTCAGGACACGGTTTTTATAGATGCAATGATCCGCGCTTTGCATTGCGGCTCCTATGTCATGCCGTTATCCGACGATGGACCTGTCAAATCAGGCCAGCCTTTCGAGAGTTTAAAGGGCAAACCCTATATCATGGGGCATACAACAGAACTGATCGCCCAGCTTTTGAACATCAGCCGCGAGGAAATGGATGAAGTTGCCCTGCGCAGTCATAACAACGTCGAACGCGCCACAAAGAATGGCGATTTCAAAGATGAGATCGTGCCGATTGAAATCCCGCAGAAAAAAGGCAAACCACCCATCATTTTCGACAAGGATGAACATTACCGTCCCGGATTGACGATGGAACAGTTAAAGGCGTTACCGTCGGCATTTATTCCCAAAGTCGGCAAGGTTACAGCAGGCAATTCCTCGGGGCTTAACGACGGCGCTTCCGCTATGATCATCATGTCGGCGGAAAAAGCCAAGGAATTAGGATTGAAACCAATCGCCCGGATACGTTCCTCAGCACGCGGCGGCTGCCATCCTTCCGTGATGGGCTTAAGCCCGGTTCCCGCCGTAAAAAATCTGCTCAAAAACGACCCGAGCCTCACCCTGGATGCATTTGAAATGCTTGAAGTCAACGAAGCATTTGCCGGTCAGTATCTTGGTTGTGAAAAGGAGCTTGGTTTAAACCGTGAAATTACCAACGTCAACGGCAGCGGCATTGGACTGGGACATCCTGTGGGTTCTACAGGCTGCCGCATTATGGTTACATTAATTAACGCCATGCGAAAACGCGGCAAAACCCTTGGACTTGCAACCCTCTGCGGCGGCGGCGGTGTCTCCATGGCAAGCGCCATCGAAATTTTATAAAACCGATTCCCTTTTTAGGGATGTGATTTATTATCCGAGTTAAGGGGTTCAGCGCTTATGCTCTGTTCCCCTTGCCCGGATTTTTCTTTTCCAGCCGTTTCGGGATTATTTTCATCTTTTGCGGAAATTACGTCATCATAATCGGGTATTACAATACCACGGCGCACCATAATTTGATAAATCCTTTCCGACCGGTTTTCCACGTATTTTGACGTACCGTCAGTTTTATATCTGCGCGGGTTAGGAATAACTGAGGCCAGTTGAGCCGCTTCATAAGCGGTTAATTCGGATGCATTTTTCCCATAGTGTTTTCTGGCCGCCGCTTCAATGCCGAAAACTCCATCGCCCCATTCAACCACATTCAAGTAAAGCTCCATAATTCTTCTTTTACTTAACTCTCTCTCCAGACGCCAGGTAAGTATCGCCTCCTTGATTTTCCTGACAGGATTTTTAGCGGGAGAAAGGTACAAATTTTTTGCCAGTTGCTGTGAAATTGTGCTGCCGCCAGCCTTAAATTTCTTTTTTTTGATATCTTTCTCCAATGCTTTCTGCATAGCTTCGAAATCAAATCCTTCGTGAGACCAGAATTTATCATCTTCGGCGATAATTACGGCTTTCATCACATAAGGCGAAACTCTCGAAAGAGGAACCCAGGTATTTGTAATTTTTTTCTTTATCCCCTTTTCTTTCCAGATTTGTTCCCTGTATTCCATAAAAGCTGTCTTGCGGGGACAATTTTTCTTAAGATCGGCAACATTTGGATAGATAAAATAGCGGCCTATATCAATAACAAAATATGTGATGGTTAAAATCAGGGTTACAGAAATAATTTTCCGGAACATTCGCATAATAATCCTTTTACAAATTTTGATGGTCTTAACCTCTTCCAGGCAAATGACAAACGCGGCTGGCGGATTGTTTAAGACAGGCACTGGAATAACCGAAAATCCACATAAAATCCAATGATAATTTGTAGAGTTCAAAGAGGCCTCATTTTACTAATTAATTAATATAAACATATGCTTATCATATAAAAGCAACCCCATATTGTAAAATAAGTTTGACAGGCTGACCTTTTTTTAGTATGTTTTTTGAGAATTGCTCAGTTGGCGGTACATTTTTAAAAGAATGTAAGGTTAGTGTGTACAGTAACAAAGTATTCGTTTTTCGGTTAAAAATATGAAATTAAATCGAAATATGTACACCGTTAGTAGGATAATACCCCCCATAAATAAGGAGGCATTTCATTATGAAACGGCAGGTTATCGCATCTTTAGGACTTTTCGTCCTTCTTTTGTTATTTAGTGTCTTCAGTTCAAACGCTTTTGCTATACAATACAAAGTTCAAAATGGCGACACCCTTTACAGCATTTCCAAAAAATTTGGCGTTAGCCTTCATGAAATAAGGCAAGCCAACAATCTCCAAAAATCCAGAATTAAACCAAAACAGATTTTAAATATTTCCTCGGAAGAAGGCTCCCAGGGAAGTTCTTCAAAACACACTGTAAAGTCAAAATCCAAACCCGTTTACTATACCGTCAAAAAAGGTGATACTTTATCCAGAATCGCCAAAAAAACTCATCACCCCATGAAACAAATCGCGGCTCTTAACCATATCAATAATAAGAGTTTACGCGTCGGTGAAAAAATTGTTCTGGCAAAATCAACTTATGTATCGGCAAAATCAGCGCCTGTACCGGAAGATGATGATTTAACAGCGGAAGATGATGATGCTTCGCAGGACACTGTCAACGAAAACGATAACAAAGAAACTACTGACGCAAGCAATGATGAACCGGAAAGGCAGGGAGAACTTCTTGGGAAATGGAACAGTCCCGATGAAATGCAGTTATTTGTTAAAGTGGCAACCGGTTTCATCGGCGCGCCTTATAGATTTGGCGGCTCATCCTTGAAAGGAATTGATTGTTCATCCTTTGTCCAGAAGATTTATCGAATTTTTGATGTAACCTTGCCTCGTAACGCTGCTCAGCAATCCAAGGTCGGCATCAGTATATCCCGCGAAAATCTTACGCAGGGCGATCTCGTTTTTTTCCATACAAAACGTTCATTAGGGCATGTGGGAATTTACATTGGCAATAATGAATTCGTGCACGCATCCTCCAGGAAAAAAGGCGTCCGTATTGACAGTCTGAATACTCCTTATTATCAAAAAAGATTTCAGCGTGCCGTGCGGATAAAGGGATTAGATAACAACACCGGCGCCTAAAAGCTTAGCCGCTACCGGTTAAATCAAGCGTATAAATCAACAACGGGCTTTGTGAAATTATTCCAAAGCCCGTTATTTTTTATTTTATCCCCTGTTACAACATTTTTGTTAGTTGATTATCCGATGAGTTTATTATATAAGTTCGCGGCTATAAATGCTTTATCACTTTAATTCTTCTGTTCAAGGAATAGAAAAATGGGAAATAATTTAGTTGAAAAAATTCTTTCGCAACATTTAATCTCCGGCGCTGTAGTGCCCGGTGAAGAAATCGGCATTCGTATTGATCAAACCCTGACTCAGGATGCCACGGGCACCATGGCCTATCTGCAATTTGAAGCCATGAATGTGCCAAAAGTAAAAACGGAGTTGTCCGTCAGCTATATTGATCATAATACAATACAGATAGGTTTTGAAAACGCGGATGATCATCGCTATCTCCAAAGTGTGGCGCAAAAATACGGCATTGTTTTCTCCCGCGCCGGAAACGGCATTTGCCACCAGATTCATTTAGAAAGGTTCGGCAAACCGGCAAAAACACTGATCGGCTCGGACAGTCACACCCCCACCTGCGGAGCGTTATCCATGATTGCTATCGGCGCGGGTGGGCTTGATGTGGCTCTGGCCATGGCGGGAAAACCGTTTTATCTGATTTGTCCTGAAGTTATTAAAATCAATCTTACCGGCAAGCTCAATCCGTGGGTTTCCGCTAAAGATGTTATTCTCAAGGTGTTGGAAATTTTCACCACAAAAGGAAATGTCAACACGGTGTTCGAGTACGGCGGAGAAGGCGTTGCCTCTTTAACGGTTCCAGAACGCGCCACGATTACCAATATGGGCGCGGAATGCGGTGTAACAACTTCCATTTTCCCCAGCGATAAAATGACGCGCCTTTTTCTGCGCTCACAGCAAAGAGAAAGCGATTTTACAGAACTTAAAGCCGATAAAGACTCAAGCTATGCCAAAATTGTTAATATTGACTTATCCAAAATCGAACCATTGACGGCCAAACCTCATAGCCCGGATAACATCAGCACGGTCAAAAAAATGAAAAAAATCGCCGTTAATCAGGTTTGTCTGGGGAGTTGCACCAATTCTTCATACAAAGATTTAGTCACCGTGGCTAAAATTTTGAAGGGCAAAACGGCCCATCCCGATATCAGCTTTATTTTAGCGCCCGGATCCAAACAGGTGATGGAAGAACTCTCCCGAAGCGGTTATCTTGCCAATTTGATCGCCTCAGGAGCGCGGCTTATGGAAAATGCCTGCGGCTTTTGCATAGGCAACAGCCAGAGTCCTCAGTCGGCAGCCGTATCACTGCGCACATCCAACCGTAATTTTCTGGGACGTTCCGGAACCATGGACGCCAATGTTTATCTTGTAAGCCCGGAAACAGCCGCTGCGGCAGTAATTACAGGACGCTTCACCGATCCCCGCGATCTGAAAATAAGCTATCCCAGAATCGCGATGCCAAAGAAGTTTCCCATTGATGATTCGATGATCATATGGCCGGACAAGAAAAAGAAAGCTGTGGAGGTATGCCGCGGCCCCAATATCGGCGTTCTGCCCCGCAGCCCGGAGCTTTCCGACACTATTTACGGCGAGGTAACCATCAAGGTCGGCGATAAGATCACTACCGATCACATCATCCCCGCAGGCGCGCGGATGAAATACCGTTCGAATATTCCTAAATATTCCGAGTTCGTTTTTGAAAATGTAGATTCCTCATTTGCCGGACGCGCTCAAACAATAAAAAAAGATGGAAAACAAAATATCATCGTGGCAGGCTTGTCCTATGGCCAGGGTTCTTCGCGTGAACACGCCGCCTTGTGTCCCATGTATCTGGGCGTCCGCGCGGTAATCGCCAAATCTTTTGAAAGAATTCACGCCGCCAATCTGATTAATTTCGGCATATTGCCTCTGATTTTTAGCATCGGGAGCGACTATGACAAAATCGACCAGGGTGATGATCTGGAAATTGTTGAGGTAAGAAAAATAATTGCCGGAAATGGAAAGCTTCTTGTGCAGAACAAAACCAAAGGTTTTTCGTTTTACGCAACCTGCGTTTTATCCGAAAGGCAAAAACAAATTATCCTGGCGGGCGGCGCCCTCAACATCAGCAATTAAAAGCACACACACCCGAAGCAAGCTGCGGGTTAATTCGACTAACCGGTTTCAACGCGCTTTGCTTTCGAAATTGGAGTCTCATTGAAGGAGCAGTAATATTTTTATGGCAAAAAAGATAAAAGTAAAAACTACAGTCGTCGAAATGGACGGCGATGAAATGACCCGTGTCATGTGGCAGATGGTTAAGGATAAACTCATTTTCCCGTATCTCGACATGGACATAGATTATTATGATTTGCATGTAAAGCATCGTGACGATACTGACGATCGGGTAACCGTTGATTCCGCCAGAGCTATTATGAAATACGGCGTAGGCATCAAGTGCGCCACCATCACACCCAACGAAGACCGCGTAAAAGAATACAACTTGAAAAAAGCATGGACAAGTCCCAACGGCACCATCCGCGCCATGCTCGACGGCACGGTTTTCAGGAAACCAATTTTAGTCAATAATATCAAACCGGCGGTTTCTTCCTGGAAAAAGCCCGTAACCATAGGGCGTCACGCTTACGGCGATGTTTATAATAATTTTGAAATGGCGATTCCCGACGCGGGAAAACTGGAAGTTGTTTTTACTCCGCAAAACGGCGGCAAGGTGGAAAAACGTTTAGTGAAAGATTTCCCGTCAGCGGGAATAATTCAGGTTAACCATAATTTAGATCAATCCATCCTGGATTTTGCCAAAGCCTGCTTTACTTACGCTTTGAGTGAAAAAATTGATTTGTGGTTTTCAACCAAAGATACTATTTCTAAAGTATACGATGCCGGATTTCGCGAAATCTTCAACCGCGAATTCAAGCAAAACTGGAAGGAAAAATTCGCAAAAGCCGGAATTGAATACTTTTTCACCCTCATTGATGACGCCGTGGCGCGCATTATGAAAAGCGAAGGCGGCATGCTCTGGGCGCTGAAAAATTACGACGGCGATGTGATGTCGGATATGATTGCTTCCGCCAGCGGTTCGCTGGCAATGATGACATCGGTGCTGGTTTCACCCAACGGCTGGTTTGAATACGAAGCCGCCCATGGAACTGTGCAAAAGCACTACTACAAACACTTAAAAGGCGAAGAAACTTCCAGCAACTCCATGGCTCTTATTTTCGCCTGGAGCGGCGGCCTGCGCAAACGCGGTGAAATGGACGGTTCGTCTGAAGTAGTAAAATTTGCCGATAAGCTGGAACAAGCGGCCATTGCGACCGTCGAAAACGGCACGATGACCGGTGATTTGCTGGCGCTTGCCGACAAAAAATCTTCCAATAAAAAAGTCAACACGGAAGAATTTATCGATGCTATCGCCGCAACACTACAAAAAAAGCTCAATGACTGATCGCGCTGACAATCTGCTTCCCAATTTACTGGATCTCACTTTAGAGGAAATGCAGGAATTTATTTCTTCTCTGGGAAAGGAAAAATTCCGCGCGCAGCAGATCATGAAGTGTCTATATCAATCCGGCAGCGTTTCTTTTGAAGACATGACCACCCTGTCCCGCGACTTCCGCGCTAAACTTTCTAAAATGGCCCGCATCAGCCGTCCGGAAATCGTCAAAATCCAGGAATCCAAAGATGGAACAAAGAAAGCTCTCTTACGCCTGGAAGACGGTCTTTTTATCGAAAGCGTCTTGATTCCCGGAAAAAATAACTGGACGATCTGCGTATCCACTCAAGCCGGTTGCGCCATGGATTGTAAATTTTGTCTAACAGCCCGTAACGGCTTTAAAAGAAATTTGAGCCCTTCGGAAATTACAGGCCAGCTTATAACTTTAATGAAGGAAACGCCTGAAGGCCCCGGCATTAAAAATCTCGTTATGATGGGCATGGGCGAACCGCTGGCAAATTATGATAATGTTATAAAGGCGATAAAGAATCTTACCTGTGATTTCGGCATGGGGTTTTCCAATCGTAAAATCACTGTTTCCACTTGCGGACTTGCCCCGCAAATCATTAAGCTCGGCAAAGATATTTGTATCAACCTCGCCGTATCTCTAAACGCGCATAATAACGAAACACGAAACAAATTAATGCCCATTAACAAAAAATATCCTTTGGAAGTTCTGCTGGATGCCTGCAGGCAATATCCCATGCCCGGACGAAGGCTGCTGACCTTTGAATATATTTTAATTGACGGAATTAATTCGTCCGTGCAGGACGCCAGAAAACTGGCGGCTTTATTAAAAGGCCAGCGCTGTAAGTTGAATTTAATAGTCTTTAATGATTATCCCGAAACATCTTTCAAATCCCCGTCGGAAAAAACCGTGGAAGCCTTTCAACAGACACTGATTGATCATCATTACACAACGATGCTTCGCAAAAGCAAAGGAAGTGATATCCTCGCCGCCTGCGGACAACTGAGCGGGGCCGTAACTGCCCGGCAATAATAAAAGCAGAGCTAATAATAATTTATTGTCAGATTTCGCCGGACGTTGGTTTGTCAACAGCTCCGTGTTTCAGGCTACCCGAATAGAGTTCATATTCGAGAAGGCGGCATTCGATTTCACCGTTATAGAAGATAACGCGCCGTTTTGTTCTCAAACCTATCTTTTTAATGAGTTCTAAATTGCCGGTAAATATATACCCGTTGTAGCCGCCGCCTGTTTTTTTGAAGAAATCGCCAATACCCTGATAAGCCGCTTCCAGGGCTTGAATCTCTCTTGCGTCTGTTTGGCTGCTATTATCGCGTCTGTCAGACGATTTGCGAAGGATGATTTTACGCCCCTGCTCAAGCGCCTGTCTTTGGTTGCGAAAATCTTTTGACGGCTGTTTTGTGTTGATCGCGTTCATGCGTTCGCCATAAGGAGGATTTAAAATAATTATCCCGCCGTCTTCCGGGATGGAAGTTTTTTCATAAGGGCAGATATCAAATTCAATCAAATGATCAACTCCGGCAGTTTGCGCGTTATTTCTTGCCGCTGCTACCGCTGTTTTATCAATATCCGTGGCAATAATCTTTGCCGGTAATTTTTTCAGGATTTTCTCTCTGGCTTTTTTGCGCAGTTCCTGCCAATAATCTTCAGGGAATTCTTTAATAAACATAAATCCGTAATTATTCCGCAAAAATCCGGGAGCCCGATTTAAAGCGATAAACGCGGCCTCTATGGCCAGAGTTCCGCTGCCGCACATGGGGTTGATAAAGTTTCTTTCACCCTTCCAGCCGGTAGCCAGAATCACTGCCGCCGCTAATGTTTCCTGCATGGGCGCCCCGAGAGGAATCTTGCGGTATCCGCGCAATGCCAGCCGTTCTCCGGACGTATCCAGATAAATATCAGCCTTATTGTTCTTCCAGTAAACATTAACAACGGCTTTGTCTTTATCCGGCCCGGAATCAGGCCGCCTGCCGCACTTGTCGCGCATTCGATCTACAATGGCATCCTTGACTCTGACATTGACAAAGCGGGAATCGGTAATCAGCGGGTTATCGGCGATCGAGGTCACACAAAAATAGCCCGCTTTGCCGGAATCATGAAGGAGAGTTTCCCATGGAATAGAGTTGATCTTTCTATAAAGGATTTCCGGTGTATCAACTAATAATGTCTCCAGCTGGTAAAGGACTCGCTGGGCCGTGCGCAGGTGCAGATTTAAAATCATGGTGTCCCGGAGAGTTCCCTGGGTTTGAATAGCCGTGTCCCACTCCGCCGCAACAGGAAAACCCAGCGCCGTTATCTCTTCCTTTAAATAAGGCGAAACGCCCTTCGGACAGGTTACAAGTATTTTACTTTTCTTTTCCCAGATTGACATGATACTCTTCTATCACAACACCATGCTTTTGATAAGCAATATCAGGCCATGTTCCAAAATGGAAACTGGAGATATCTGTCCCTGATACATTTAAATGAGATTTCAGATCATGTAATTTTAAATAAAGAGGAAACTTTGACTCGAAAACCTAAATGATACAAAGAGGATTTATGAAAAAAACTAAGATAGTCTGTACAATCGGGCCCGCCTCGGAAAAACCGGAAATACTGAAGGCAATGATTCAAAACGGAATGAATGTGGCAAGGCTTAATTTTTCTCACGGCTCGCACAGTGACCATCTGGAAAAGATTATTTTGCTAAGAGAGTTATCAGCTAAACTAAATAAACCAGTGGCGATTCTTCTTGATCTGGCCGGGCCGAAAATCAGAATCGGCAATATTCCAGAGCCGGGGATCCTGCTTGAACCGGGTCGCAAATTTATCCTGACTAACAGGGAGATTGAGGGAAGTGTCGATGCTGTTTCTCTGACTTATAAGAATCTACCCCGTGAAGTCAGGGCCAATGACAGATTGCTTTTGGCTGATGGACTCATGGAATTGCTGGTCGTGGAGGCAAACGATTCCGATATTATCTGCAAGGTCGTAACCGGAGGTATGCTCACCTCTCATAAAGGGATCAATTTGCCGACAGGGACAATCAGTGCGCCGTCTATGACTGAAAAAGACAAGACAGACCTTCTTTTCGGATTGGAAAATGATGTTGATTATATCGCTTTATCCTTTGTCAAAACAGCCGAAGATATCAGAACGGTTAAGGATATTATTGCCGGGCAGGGCAAAGACACGCCCGTTATTGCCAAGATTGAAAAACGTGAAGCTCTTGACAATATTGAGTCTATCACGGAAATATCGGACGGCATCATGGTTGCGCGGGGTGATTTGGGTGTGGAAATACCCCTGGAAGATGTACCGCTGATTCAGAAGAGCCTCATTCATAAAGCCAATATGCACGGTAAGCCTGTCATTACAGCAACCCAGATGCTGCGTTCCATGGTCAATTCTCCGCGTCCGACACGCGCCGAGGCCACCGATATCGCAAACGCAGTGCTTGATGGAACCGACGCCATAATGCTTTCTGAAGAAACGGCATGCGGCAGTTACCCTGTTGAGGCTGTAGTGTATATGAATCGCCTGGCTACAGCCGCGGAAACAGGCTTCCCTTTTGAGCATTTTCTTCGATTGATTCCGCGGAAGGATGTTTCCGAATCGGTCGCCCATGCTTCCTGTATTCTTGCTGATCATCTGGATGCCAAAGCAATTGTCGCACATACACTGACCGGCAGGACGGCGCGTTACATATCCCACTTCCGGCCCAGACAGCCGATTGTGGCTCTTTCGCCCAATATTAAGACGTTGCGACGATTAGCGCTTTGCTGGGGATGTCGGCCCCGTTTGATCAATGAGCCGCAAGATACTGACGATATGCTCGAAAAGGCAACCAGCTGTGCCCGCGATGCCGGCGATGTTTCCGTGGGAGACCTGATCGTTATAACCGTTGGCCATCCTTTCCGGGTATCGGGAACAACTAATATGCTGAGAGTAAAGAGGGTAACTTAGTATAGAACAGATTTTATGCTTGCATATTTATACGCCGAAGAATATATTTTATACGTGATTCACGCCATATAAAAATTCTTAGGAGGTTCCGGTATGAACGTAAAAGGCACCGCTTATATTACCCGAAAAGACACAATCATCAAGAATTTTGGTGAGGAACGCTGGAATACCTTTTGCGCCAAACTGGCGGCGAAGGACAAATATTTTAGCCAGACGATGATGAACATCACACTCATTCCGCTGGATAAATTCATTATATTTCTTGACGATGTTTTAAAGGAATTCTTCAACAACGACACCAATCATTATTGGAAGCTTGGAGAAAAATCCGCCGAATTTTCCCTGGCGCAGGGAGGCCCGTACCACTCTTATCTTCTAACAAAGGATATAAAGCAGTTGGTAGAGACTGCCATGCCGAAGATATGGTCGACCTATTTTGACGGGGGTATATTTACTTCCCGGTTAGAAAACAACGTCGTTCATATTACAATCTCCGGACTTCCGACCAAACACATTTATTTCGAGTACCTTGTCATGGGTTATTTGCGGCAGGCTTTTGTTATTTTCGGTAAAAAAACTACTGAGCGCCGGATAAGGGGTTTTTCACTGGGCAATAACGATATTTATTACCAGTTTGAACTATCGTAGCACCCGTAACTGCCAAGCGGGAGGGAACGATAATTTAACGAACTGCGTATCACTTGCAGGCGCTTCAATGCGGATTGGCGCAGGCGGTACAAGCGGGGGAACTTTATTGTATCCGGAGATTCCCGCCTATCGATTTGCCTCAACATCATTAGCCGTTATGAATCATCTGTTTACTTTTTTACAATGGCTTTGGATATTTCCAATCTCTTATTTCATCTTCTTACTTAAACGATATCCTGAACGTTATTTCGGCCATTTCTT
Source organism: Smithella sp. (assembly GCA_052139735.1). Taxonomy (GTDB): domain Bacteria; phylum Desulfobacterota; class Syntrophia; order Syntrophales; family Smithellaceae; genus Smithella. The sequence continues at coordinate 19,817 of JBKQWB010000065.1, forward strand.
TTACGGCCTTTGTGCCTGTTTTTCCTTGACTTCCGCATTGGGATGCTGTTACTTTTTTCCACAATCCTGTCGGCATTTAAACATTAGTGTATTTGCCTGAGTGTATTTGCCTGAAGGTTTGCGCAGGAAAATTAAACGCAAATCAGGCAGAGGCGCTTACGATTACAGTATCAAATAATATCTTTTGACAGGTATGTAGATTTTTAAAAGCCGTCATGGCAATATTAATATAGATAAAAAGGAGAACGGTTATGGATTTCGAACTTACAGAAGAGATGAAGATGTTGAAGGAAATGGCTTATAAATTTGCTGTATCTGAGGTAAAATCGGTTTCTCAGGAATGTGATGAAAATGAAAAATACACTCCGGAAATCAGAAAAAAAGCGGCGGAAAACGGCTTGGTAGGCGCGTGGATACCGGAGGAATACGGCGGCTGCGGAGCCGGCATATTAGGCAATGCCATTATAACGGAAGAAATATCCAAAGTGGATATGGGTATCAGCCTGAATATTGTCGCGTCAGGTTTCGGCTGCGAATCCATTCTCAACTACGGTACGGAAGAACAGAAAAAGACCTATCTGCCTCCCGTATGCCAGGGCTTGAAAGTCAGCGCCGGCGCCTATACCGAGCCCAATGCCGGAACGGATGTTTCCGGCTACAAAACCCGGGCCGTCAAAGACGGCAAAGACTATGTGATTAACGGCAATAAAATGTTCATTACTAACGGCACGGTTTGCGATTTTATGGTGACTCAGTGCATTACCAACCCCGAAGAAAAAAAGCATAACAGCTTCAGTCTGATTATTATACCGGCGGACGCCAAAGGCGTGACGCGCAATAAAATCCACGGAAAAATGGGCATTCGCGCCAGTGATACCGCGGAAATCGCGCTGGAAGATGTCCGGGTGCCCCAATCCAATCTTTTAGGAAAAGAAGGGCATGGCTTTCGCCAGCTCATGCACTTTTTTGATATCACCCGCGTGATGGTTTCCGGCCAGGCGCTGGGGATATCGGAAGCTTGCCTGGAAACCAGCATTAAATATGTAAAAGAAAGAACAGCCTTCGGCGCGCCGTTGGGTTCTTATCAAATGACTCAGATGAAGCTCACCGAGATGGCTATTCGCATTGAAGCGCTGCGCGGTCTGGTTTACAAATCAGCATGGTTGATCGATCAGGGGAAACCCGATTATACACTGGCCGCGATGGCTAAATTCTATGGCGGACAGACCGCCGTATTTTGCGCCAATTACGCCGTGGAACTGCACGGCGGCTATGGTTACATTGAGGAATATCCCGTGCAGAAATGGTATCGGGACGCGAAAATTCTGGAGCTTTACGAAGGAACCAAGGAAGCCGAAATTATGACGATTGGCAGGGCTCTACAGGCAAGATAAAAAGCAGGTTCGTATCCAAAATCAGCCATTCCTCATCAAGAAAGGGAGATGGCTGATTTTTTATTCATTCATGACTTCCCTGGCTATTACGATACGTTGAATTTCAGATGTGCCTTCATAGATGGTTGTGGCGCGCGCGTCCCTGTATAAGCGCTCGACTTTGTAATCCTTTATATATCCGTAACCGCCATGAACCTGAAGCGCCATGTAGGCGCTCGAATTGGCTGTTTCCGAGGCAAACAATTTTGCCATTGAAGCTTCTCTGGTAAACTTCAACCCTCTGTCCTTGCGGTCAGCCGCGGCAAGGGTCAGCCATGAGGCGGCTTCGATCTTTGTCGCGGCATCCGCGATCATAAACCGGATGGCTTCAAACGAGCTGATGGCTTTTCCGAACTGCCGCCTTTGTTTGGTGTAAGAAATGGCTTCATCCAGGCACGCTTTGGCTATGCCTGTGGCCTGAGATGCAATACCGATTCTCCCGCTGTCCAGCGCGCGCATGGCAACCTTGAATCCTTCCCCGTGGTTTCCCAGCAGGTTTTTCGCGGGAATTTCACAATCTTCAAAAACAAGTTCAACGGTGTTGGAAGCCCGCAATCCCAGCTTTTCTTCTTTGGTCCCGATTTTAAAACCGGGTGTGTCTTTTTCCACGATAAAAGCGGAAAGCCCCTTTGTCCCCTTGTCATTGCCGGTTCTGGCGATAAGATTGATGATGTCGGCATACTGGCCGTGCGTGATAAAGACCTTCGTCCCGTTAATAATATATTTGTCTTTTTTAAGTTCTGCTGTGGTTGTCATCGAACCCGGATCGGAGCCCGCACCCGGTTCCGTCAGCGCGAAAGCGCCCAGAAGAGAACCTTCGGCAAGTCCGGTCAGCCATTTTTCTTTCTGCTCTTTGCTGCCGAATTTAAGAAGCGGCTCTGTGGAGAGATTGGCAACCGACATCGTAACCGCGGTGGACGCGCACGAGTAAGCTATCTCCTGCAGCGCCAGGGAATAGGCCACGGCGCCTGCGCCTGAGCCTCCCAACTCCGGCGGAACCATCATGCCCAAAAGGCCGAGCCCGCCCATTTTTTTTATGGCATCCATTGGAAACAAGCCCTGCTTGTCCCAATCGGCCGCCATCGGTTCCAGTTCTTTTTTGGCAAAGTCTCTTGCCATGAGCCTGATCATTTCCTGTTCGCTTGAAATTTCAAATGCCATCGCTACACTCTCAGGGGATATACAGAACGACGAGCAGTTCTGCTTTTTCGTTAGAAGGATTACTTAATTTGTGATGCAGAGCCGAATTAAAATGGATACAATCACCCCGTTCCAAAAGGTTTAAGTTTTTGCCCACCGAAATGGAAAGACTTCCTTTCAATACATAGATGAACTCTTCACCTTCATGGTGGTATTCAACGCCTTCATGAGCCGTATTCGGTTCTATGGTTACGCGGTATGCGCCAAGATGCTTATCGGAACCTGCTTTGGTGAGTTGCGTATAGGCATACGATCCCGCGCGCTTTTTCTGGCTTTTAACCCGTGATGAAGCTTTCCTGTTTTCTTTATCATCAAGCGCTTCAACATCAACCTTCAGCGTGCGGCTCAACTGTAAAACAAGCGCAACAGGAGGAGTGATTTCATCTTTTTCAACCTTTTCCAAAAGGTCGGCAGGATAGCCGGTTTCATGCGCCAGTTCTTTGATGCTCAAATTCCTGTCTTCACGATACGCCTTGACACTGTCGCCGAATGACTTTTTAGTATCTTTTGTTTTAGTCATGGTTATTTCCCTATAAATTAAATTTCTCCCGATATAAACAAATATTTACGTTCATAATCTTTCACTTTCGGAGGGTATTGATATCGCATCATGATATGAAATAATACATCCAGACACATGAAGTCAAGGCAAATGATTACTTTTGACGACGCTTAATACCATAAAAATATTCCCGGAGCCGGCTATCAGGATGGATGTTTTCCTTTTTATGTCTATACCTGCCGCCGAAGGAACTTCTTTGCAGGGAGCCTGCTATCTTCTTTATCTTTTTATTTTTTTTATCCTTTTTACCCTTGCGACATAAATCCTTGAGGAAAGAATTGGTTATATGGATCGTGTTCCTTTTTGATATCATGAAAAAGCCCCAATTGGTTCGGGCCATAAAAGCGCTTGATATATTCCTGCTTGATAAGACCAATGCCATGCTCGGCAAAGGGTGAACCCCTCCACGTGTAAACCTTATCATAAAGCTTCCGGAACTCATCTTCGCATTGGGTGCATTCCTCTTTTGAAGGCAAGTAATTAAAGTGCAAATGGGCATCTCCAAAATGACCGAAGAGGCCGTAGCGAACACCAATTTTTGAGAACTCCCGATAGAAATTCAGCAGGTCGATGAATTTATCCGCAGTGACCTGCACGTCGGTGCCGACTTTAACCACACCCATTTTAGAATTTTCTTCAAATATAGCCTGAGGGGCGCCGGCCCTTACGTGATGAAACTTATTTTCGGCTATTTTGAAGATATTGTCGTGAGATGTTAAACTCAAGCGGCAGAAAACGTGGTTGTAGATTTCTTCGAAGGCTGAAGATTTCACTTCGAGGAAGATCACATCCTGATTGTTTCCCAGTCTTTCTTCCGGCTTGAAATAATTCATGCAATTGGAATCCAAAATTTCACAGGACAAAATCGATGGGCGATGAGATTGGACCGCGTTGAAAATCTCCATGTGCGGCTCATAGTTTTCCTCCCAGCGGGGCAGAAGTATAAAGACGTAAGTAACATCTTCATTTTCCGCTGTCTCAATCTCGGCCTCTGTCACGATGCCAAGTTGCCCTTCGGTGCCTACCATCAGGTCGACAGCGCTCTCAAAACGCGGGTAAGGAGCATTTTTAAATATTTCATAGTGTTTGAAATCGGCCTTGTAGGAATTCAAGTAAGAAGAATTGCTTTGAAACGGATTATTCCTAAAGAGTTCCTTTTCCTCACCGTTAAAATCGAGATACATCAGGCGCGCTATCTGCGATCTCAGCGTGCCAAAACCAAAGCAGCGCTCACCCGTACAGGAAGTTGCCACCCCGGCCGTAATGAGGGCAAGCTGCTCAGTCGGAGAAGTTTTGAGATTTCTGCCCTTTGACTTTAAAAACTTTTTGGCATCTTGCCAGGAAACCGCTCCGCGCACCACAAGATTGCTGTTTGACGTCAGTTCCATATTACGGGGAAGTCCGGATAAATCGCAGATATAGAAATTATACGCTTTGTTCCAGTTTAAGAAAGATTCGATTTTATCATAAGGGATAACCGTCGACGTTTTTGATGAGTGGTAAAAACCAGGCGCGTGGGTCAGTAAATGGCCTTTGAGGTCATCGTAGGAATTGAATGTTTTATATTGGTAGGCCATAAATGCTATCTTGTCAGGTGTGTATTAGTTTCTTTTTTTTGTACCTTTGTCATGTCCACCGCCGCTTCCCCCCGTCATTGCGAGGCGACCCTTGGGAGCCGTGGCAATCTCATGTTACCTGTCCCCCGCTGGCGGGGGTAGGGGGTGGAAATTTTTATTGTAGGGATCGAACACTTTCCGATCCGAGCGGCGCGTTTAGGAAACGCGCCCTACATTCCTCTGTCAATGGAGCCATCTCTCAGATGGCGTGGCAATCTAGTTATTCTTATGTGCTGAGAATAGAGCCGCAACGCGGCAACTGTCAATAGTAAACATTTGCCCCAATTTCTTCAACGGACAACTTCCAGAATAACTTTTATCTCTTCTTTGGAAAGAATCGCAGGACTGTTTTTACTGTCCGCAAGAGCAATAATTTTTTCCATGTGAAGGGCCGTCATGCCGAAACAGGAAAGCTGTGGAATATTCAGCGTCCGTGTCCATTTATCCAGAACGCTTAAAAATTGTTTACAGTAAAAGATATCATCATCACCGCCCGTATCACCGCCCGTATCACCGGATAGAATTTTTCCTATATCGGCAAAGCGCTTTTGAGCCGTAATATTCTTTTCATCAATAATCTTTTTTATGACAAAGGTCATAACCGGAAACAGAAGCTTTCCGCAGGCCACACCGTGAGGCACCGGGCATAATCCGCCCATGGGTCCCGCTATGCCGTGTACCGCGCCAAGCCCAAAACGGTTAAGCGTAATCCCGGAAACCAGCGCCGCATAAGACATCTTCGCACGCAGAGAAATATCATTGCTCTGCCCTAAAGCAAGCGGAATCAGACTATCCGATACCCCTGAGAGCGCTTTTAAAACCAGCGAGTCTATAGGAGCATCAGGAACATCAGAAACATCCGCCTTTGCTGAAGTATAAGATTCGATCAATTGTGAGACGGCATCCAAACCGCAGGCAGTGGTAATATGCGGGGGTAGGGTCAGTGTCAGCTCTGGATCGATGAGGGCTGCATCAGGCATAAATGCATCATGCCTAAGAGATTTTTTATAGCCCTCAATCCTATCGCATACCACGGCATTTTTTGTCGCTTCACTTCCCGTGCCGGCGGTTGTCGGAGTGGCAATAAACGGTACTTTTGCGCCGGAGGGTTTTTTCGTTCCGACATCTTCCAGATAATCTTTGACAGAACCATCCGAGACCAACATCGCGGAGACGGCTTTTCCAAAATCGATGACACTGCCGCCGCCGATGGCTACAACAACGTCAACCGGTGTCCTCCGAAATCCAGAGACAATGGCATCGATAACTTCTGTTGCCGGTTCGTCCCAAACAGATACGGCCCTATATTTGATTTGAGCCTGATTAAGCTTTGGGGTGAGCGCATTCCAGCGGCCGGACTTTTTAAACGATTCACCGCCGATGATAATCAGCGCATTGCGGCCAAGTGAGGAAATGGTTTCAGGAAGTTCGGAAAATTTACCCGCGCCAAAATATATTTTGGGCAGACCCGCAATGTTCAAAGCGTTTATCGATTCCATTCGGATAAATCCTTCGGCGCCAGAACATTATGTGCGAAACCTTTACGCGGCCTGGCCATCCAGGGTTCAACAATCTCCCGCCATTTTAAATAATGAGCGGTTGTTCTATGCGCGGCAGCTTCCTCGTCGGAGGCATAGGCTTCATACAAAGTGAATTTCGAGGGGTCATCCCGACGCTGCAACACATCAAACCGGAGATTTCCTTTCTCTTTGATCGAATTTTGATGATTCTCTATGGTTGCTTCGATAAACTGATCAATATTTTCCGGCTTCACAACAATATCTACAACAGTAACAATCATAAATTCTCCAATCCTTATTTGAAATTCCCGCGTTTGACGGTTTCTACATCAAATTAATGCCCAACGTCAAAGTAAAGACCCGTGAAGGTTTTTCAAGCTTGCCATAATTCGTGCGTGATGTCTGTGATTCGTTGGCGCTGATCATCATTCAGGATTTTCTTCGGTGAGTTTTGCTTCGTCGTATCGCGATTTTCCACAATCAGCACAGAGGCGTCATTATTTAAGGTATGGCTGTGCCATACACCGCGTTTGACGTTGTAAATCTTCCGCGGCTCCAGATCAATGCCGGTAATCGATGCGATCGTATCGTTCACCTCTGCTATAAACAGGATACAGCGGCCTTCAAGAAGAACAAAAACCTCATCCGTTTCGTCGTGTCGCTGCATGGTGAAGATGCGCTCAGGCAATAGTTCGTCACTATAACGAAGGATTGCTACCCGCCATTTATCATAGTCGATCAGAGGCTGATAGCCCATGCCCTCGCAGTTGTGAATTTCCAGCAGATGTTCATCGATATTTTCCAATTTAATTCTCCGTCAATCAATGATTAAACTTATATCATAAGTTAAGTCAGAGTTCAGTCATTTTTTGATGATTTAAATGAAACGGCAAGATGTCTCTATGCGTTTTGACATGACAGGCAGGTCTTGGGAACCTCGAAGCTAAAGACAACGCCCTGTTTCATTAGTTCTTGCCCGTATATTTCGGATCGAAATTGGCTATGATCACCTGACGCGTTTTGTCGATAAGCTCCCCAACTGTATCGATGGTATAGCCGGTGACATCGATAGGGTCCCCGACCACAATCTGAATCTTTCCCGGCTTCATGACAAAGCTTTTCTTGGGAAGAATGCGCCTGCTTCCATTGACAGTAACCGGCAGTATGGGAATCTTCCGCCGGACGGCTGTTATGAATCCTCCCTTTTTAAATTCGTGAATTTGCCCGTCAGACGATCTTGTTCCTTCGGCAAATACCATCACGCTCACGCCTTTGGGTAAACGGTCAAATCCTCTGTTCATGCTCTCAATCGCACTTGCGGTATTAGAGCGGTCGATGAAGATGTTTCGCGAGGCATACAATCCGTATCCGAAAACAGGGATTTTGAGAAGTTCCTTTTTGATGATCCAGCGGAATTGAATCCTCAACCTAGTAACCAGCGCGATGATGTCATAGTGCGACTGGTGGTTGGAAATGATGATATACGATGTTCCCTTACGAATCTTATCTTTGTTTTTTATTTCCGTGCGGACAAACGATACGGCAAGCATTGTATAAGCCCAGAGCTTTGAAAGAGAGAACGCCAGATTGCCTGTGCGGCTTAAAAGTCCAGCCGGTATTATGAAAACGCACAGGATAACAGTCGCTATTGCCGCCCAAAAACCAAGCCATATGATGCAGATCAACTTGAGAAGTAATTTCATATCACCGTTTTCCTTTCGCAATCGCTTGTTTGGGGAAATTTGTCGATATAAAATATCAATCGCTTTTACTGTTGTTTAAAAAAACATTTTTCAAAGGATTATCTTTTCAAAGTTCACTTGTTAATAATACTATTTCCAATAAGCAATGCAAGAAAATAATCCGGAGGTAAGGGCGAAAGGGCTAGATGTTATCCAGCCACTTCATCATGGCATCCGCCATGACCTGATGGCCATGCTCATTTGGATATCTGGAATCTTCCAGAGTCAAATCCATGCTGCATAGATTATATTCTTCCAGATAACCGGCCCAGCAACTGTGCACAGGAATCAAAGTACAGCCCAAATCCGCAGCCACAATTCTCAAAGATCTGTAAAAAATATAAACAGCATCCATATCGTTAGGGTTATCGAACGTGTGGGAAGTCGCAAGGTATATAACCGGATTAAAGCAGAAGCGCGTCAGCCTGACCATTTGTACGAGATTTTCCTGAAATTCGGAACGGTAGACACACCCGAATGCATCATCAACACCGAATTGGATAAGAAGAATATCCGGCTTGAAGTTGACAATATCTTCGTTGAATGTGCCGATACCGTCAAAAGAAGTTTCTCTGTATCTTGACCGGTTAATAACTTCGATCCCTTTGGGGAGAAGGGATTCGGTGAGGATATCCACATAACTTTTGTTTACGCCAAAACCTGCGGCAATACTTCCGCCGCGAATAAGCAATTTCATGAATCCCCCCGCCCACCGAAATGTTTATTTACGGTATTTGCGAAGATATTTTATCATTAAATGAATAAATAAGAATCAAGAAAATACTTTAAAGGTGAACGATGGAATGACTTATTTTTTTATATTTAGAAGTTCGAGCATTTTTTGCGGATCATTCGTCGGCAATGCACAGGTAAAATTTGTGCAGACATAAGCGGTCGCCCGCCCGTTAATAGCCAAATGCGATTGCACAAACGGCGCAACGGTTTCAATATCCGGCGCTGTTTCGCTGGCGGGCCGGAAGATGACGACTTTATTCGGCACAAAGCTTCTTCTTAGCGCCGCAAGCATAGCCCGCGTATCCGTTTGATCCATATTTCCGGCAATAATCACCTCGCTTGACGGGCCGATGGCAAAATCAAGGCCGCACAGAAATTGCGTATGGGCCGTCGGCATGGCATCGGCCTGTGTGCGAAAAGCTTTGTAAATTTCGCGCGCTGTATTGTCCATATCGGGCTTGCCTGTTATCCGGGACAAACGTATGGCATTGATATAGGCTATGGAATTTCCCGACGGGATGGCGCCGTCATAGAGTTCTTTCGGACGCGTCAAAAGTTCTTCCGCGTCATCGGAGGTAAAAAAGAATCCGCCCTCTTTATCATCCCGGAAGCTATCAAATAAGCGGGATTGATATCCGAGGGCTTTGGACAAATGCTGTGTTTGAAATGTCGCCTCGTAGAGTTCCAGAAGCGCCCAGATCATAAAAGAATAATCATCGATATTCGCTTCGATTGCGGCATGACCGTCCCTGTAGCGGTGCAACAGCCGGCCTTCTTCGGTTTGCATGGACTGCATAATAAAATCCATCGCGCGAAGAGCGGCTTTCGCGTAGACCGGTTCATCAAAGACCTGCGCGCCGCGGGCCAGCGCCGCGATCATCAGACCATTCCAATCGGTCAGAATCTTATCGTCTTTATGCGGGTGCACCCGTTTTTCCCGAATTGCGAAAAGCTTTTCCCGAATGCTCTCCATTACAGAGAGTTCTCCGGTTTCTTCCTGCCCAATATTCTCTAACGGCGGCAGATGCGCGATAAAGTGACCGGCGGGTATTTCCTGCATGCCCTGCACCGCTATGTCATCCGGGTGCCAGTAGCGCGACATAAACAAATCCACTTCCCGGTTTGTAAGAATGCCGCGGATTTCGTCTTGAGTCCACAGATAAAATTTCCCCTCAACGCCTTCACTGTCCGCGTCTTCGGCGCAGTAAAAACCTCCCTGTTCATCGGTCATATCGCGTAAAACATAAGTAAATATTTCACGGGCGGTGTTTTCGTATACTTTTTTTCCTGTCGCCTGATATAGCTCAATATAAGCCATCGCCATGAGCGCCTGATCGTAGAGCATCTTTTCAAAATGCGGCACGATCCAGCGGGCGTCCGTCGAATAGCGGTGAAAGCCGAAGCCGATCTGATCGTAAATCCCTCCGCGCCGCATGTTTTGCAAAGTATGCTCGACCATGCGCTGGGCCTCCGCGTCGCCTGTCCGCCTCCAGTAGCGCAGCAGAAAAAAGAAATTGTGCGGTGTGGGAAATTTCGGCGCCGTGCCAAACCCGCCAAACGTCCGGTCAAAACTCATGGAGAGGGACCGATATGCCCGATGCAACGTTTCTTCGCCTAAATCCCGCGCCTTGCTTTTTGTCGATTGCTTCAACGCCTTCGTAATTTCCGCTGAGGCGGAAAGCAAATCCGCGCGTTTATTTTGCCAGAGAAATTTTATTCGTGGAATTATGTCCATCAGTCCGGTATGGCCGTATTTTGTTTCCGGGGGAATGTAGGTCGCGGCAAAGAAGGGTTTTTTATCAGGGGTCATGATAATCGTCAAAGGCCAGCCGCCGCTTTGCGTCATGAGTTGGCAAACTTTCATATAAACGGCGTCAATGTCGGGACGTTCCTCACGATCGACTTTAATGTTCACAAATGTGTCATTGAGCAGTCCGGCGACTTTTTCGTTTTCGAACGATTCCCGCTCCATGACATGGCACCAGTGACAGGTGGAATATCCTATGGAAAGAAAAATCGGCTTGTCTTCCTGCTTTGCTTTTTTAAACGCTTCTTCCCCCCAGGGATACCAATCCACCGGATTCTGCGCGTGTTGCAGCAGATAAGGGCTCTTTTCATTAATCAAACGATTTGATTTCATTGTTTCAACGTAAATTATGTCTACGCTTCTTCCAAAGCCTTTGCGAAGGCTTTTTCAATCGCTTCTTTTGTGGGAACGCCCTCCATCATTTTCACATCGCCTGTATAGAATGTCGGAACGTAATAATAATCATATTTGTCGGCAATTTCCGGATTTTTATTCTCATTGATTACCGTAAATGGAATTTTGGCATACTCCGGATGCCGGGCAAAAATATCGGCTATCATTTCATCGGCCTTTTTGCAGTGGGGACATCCGTTAAACATAAACATCTTTACTTCTTTCATAATTTCACGCCTCCCTTTCATATCGGCCTGGCACATCTGACTGGCACATCTGCCTGGCATATCCGCTTGGCACATCCGCCTGGCACATATATATAACAAGACATCGCTTTATTGCAGACTAAATATCATTTTCCGGAATACGGGTTAATTTTCAGCCCTTCTGTATATGCTCGCCAGCTGTTTTAATCGCGAGGTTTTTATCTTTTGTAAACATCCACCATTGCGGTTTAGTAGTATGCGGGCCATTTTCTTTGTCACGGCCCCGGCAGTAATACCAGTGACCGAATCGCTCGACGGTAGCAAAAGGATGGCTGCCGGTACACAGAATTGTGCAGGGCCGTATCTCTTTAAAAAAGATCGTTTCTGCCGGTGATTCGTCATTTGCCAGATCATCAGGCAATCCGATTTGAGAAACGTCAATGCCTTCGGCTTCCTTTTTATCCAACCATTGCGAGATATTCATTTTTGCTTACCTTATCAAATAACCGACTGGTGGGCCTTCCGGCCGTAAACACGTTCGTAGGCTTTGCAAAAGGGACAAAGTTTGCCTTCAATTTTTTGGACAAACCAGAACGCGGCTCCTTCTTGTTTTTTACGGGCATAGCGGCAGAGTGTACAGCTAACACAGAACTTAGCCATTTTACGATCCCTGTCTGTGATTTTACGTTTGCCGGATTTCGCTTTTACTTTTTCTCCAGATTTCACTTTCACTTTTGACATTCATTGCCTTCCTTAAGATTGCGCCGGTTGCGCTTTGATGAGATATTGTTCTTCACGATAGGAGTATATCAATATGAATTTTGTGTGTCAAAGTACTTTTGACAACAAAACGTAAGATGTTGTTTGAATATTAATCGGGAATGAAAAGTGTTTATTGCGGATTTAGATTTGCATCTTTTTCTTTCATCTCATCGAGTTTTGCCTGTGCCTTTGCATCTCCATGTTCAACCGCCTTGAGATACCACTTTACAGCTTCGGCTTCGTCCTGCGGAACAAATATACCATCCATATATAAATCGCCAAGCCAGTTTTGGGCATCTGTGTTTTCCTGCTCGGCCGCCTTTCGATACCACTTTAGCGCCTCATCCACGTCCTGTGGAACTCCTTCAGCGTAGAAGTACATCAACCCCAGATTTAATTGAGCATCCGCATCTTCCTGCTCGGCCGCCATGCGATACCACTTTATAGCCTCATTGTAGTTCTGCGGAACACCTTCACCATTATGATACATCAAACCCAGATTAAACTGGGCTTTTGCATCGTCCTGTTGGGCCGCCTCAAGAAACCATTTAGCGGCCTCCGCATTATCAAGCGGCACGCCTTCACCCTTTTGGTACATCACCCCCAGAGTATACTGAGCATTTGAAATCCCCTGTTCGGCCGCCTTTCGATACCACATTGCAGCTTCGGCATCGTCCTGTGGAACGCCTTGACCTTCCTGATACATCCAACCCAGATTTAACTGGGCTTTTGCGTCTTCCTGCCAGGCCGCTTCAAGAAACAAGTTCAGAGCTTCGGCATCATCCTGCGGCACGCCTTGACCCTTCTGATACATCACTGCCAGATTATACTGGGCATTTGAAATCCCCTGCCCGGCCGCCTTTCGATACCACTTTGCAGCTTCGGCATCGTCCTGGGCAACGCCCACACCATCCTGATACATCACGCCAAGATTAAACTGAGCGCCTGCCTGCCCCTGCTGGGCCGCCTTGAGATACCAATTTATAGCCTCCGCATCGTCCTGGGGAACGCCTAAACCTTCCTGATACATACTCCCAAGCCAGCTCTGGGCATCTGCCTGTCCCTGCTTTGCCGCTTTGAGAAACCATTTTACAGCTTCGGCATCGTCCTGTGAAACGCCTTGGCCATTATGATATAGAAAACCCAGATTTAACTGAGCGCCTGCATCTCCCTGCCGGGCCGCTTCGAGATACCACTTTGCAGATTCAGCATCGTCCTGCGGAACGCCTTTGCCTTCTCTGTACATCATACCCAATATAGTTTGGGCATTTTCATCTCCCTGACGGGCCGCCTTGAGATACCACTTTACAGCCTCGGCATCGCTCTGTGGGACGCCTAAACCTTCCTGATACATCACACCCAGATTGAACTGGGCGGTTGCAATTTCCTGTTCGGCGGATTTTAAAAACCATTTCGCGGCCTCGGCATCGTCCTGCGGAACACCTGAGCCGTCCTGATACATCATCCCAAGATTTAACTGGGCATTTGCGTCTTCCCGCTCGGCTGCCTCATGAAACCATTTTGCGGCTTCTGCATCGTTCTGCGGAACACCATTGCCTTCTTTGTACATCATACCCAGTATGATCTGGGCATCTGTATCGCCCAGCTTGGCCGCCTTAAAATATGAATTTACAGTTTCAGCATCGTCCCGCGAAACATCTGAAGCGTAAACATGAATCCCGCCAATCTCAACTTCGGCATCCGCAGGTCCCTGCTCGATTGCCTTACGACCCAATTTCGCGGGCTTTACAACGCCTGGTGGAAACCCCTTGCCTTCTTCACGAATCTCATCGGGAGCGATCCGGGCCTTCGCGTCTTGAAATTCCGCCGCCTTGATATCCGGCTTTCCGGACTCAGCGCCGTCCTGCGGAATATCTAATATATCAAGAGTGGCCTGCGCGTCCGCATGTCCCTGCCTGGCCGCCATACGATACCACTTTGCGGCCTCGACTTCGTCCTGTGGAACGCCTTTGCCTTCTACGTACATCATGCCAAGTATGTTCTGAGCCTCTGCGTCTCCATTTTCAGCCGCCTCACGATACCATTTGGCGGCCCTGACATCGTCCTTCGGAATAAATACACCGTCCCGGTATGTACCGGCAAGCCAAAGCTGGGCCTCTATGTTTCCATTTTCAGCCGCCCTGGTATACCATTTTACAGCCTCATCAAAGTCCTGCTCAACACCTTCACCTTCCTGATACATCCAACCCAGATAGAACTGCGCATATACGTTGCCCTGTTGGGCCGCCTTAAGATACCATCTTGCGGCTTCGACATCGCTCTGCGGTACGCCCCTGCCCTCCTGATACATCCCGGCCAGATTTAACTGGGCCTCCGCGTTTCCATTTTCAGCCGCCTTGGTATACCATTTCGCGGCCATCGCTTTATCCTGCCAAACGCCTATGCCGTCTCTATACATCATACCCAGCATGGCCATGGCCTCCGCATTTTTCTTCTTGGCCGCCTTACGATACCAACTTAATGCCTCGGCATAGTCCTGTGGAACGCCTTGACCTTCCTGATACATAATACCAAGATTTAACATGGCATCTGCATCCCCTTCTTCGGCCGATTGGCGAATGTACGTCAAATTTTTTTCTGTATGAATCATTTTCTTAAGAATGTTTTCCTTTTACGACAGTTTCCTGATTATCAAGACATTCTTCAAAATATTTACATCTAATTGCAATGTCTTATGTGTTTAACAACTCATATATTAACTGCGCTTTTTTTAATAATTATTTATTATATAACACTATTCATTTTTTTGGAAAGAGTAATTATACCGTTTCATTTATTACGGTCTAAAAAGGGAAAAGCTGCAGCATTGTGAGAATTGTGAGAGCGGAAATTTAAGGAATCATTGCAGCCTGCGGAATTTTCAGGAAATACTTTTATTTTTTTGAATTCGCAGGCAAGCAAATACGCTTAGCTGCTGCCCGCAGTATGGACGAGCGAACAATAAAAATAATTAATGTTTTCATCATCATACATAATTCATTTTTATTTTCAGGTTGATAAATCAGTTACTGCCGGATTGACTGTAATTTCCAAAGCCTTGAGCTTATCAAGAAAATTTGTTGACATAAAAAAGCAATCGCATTATAAACACGTCGCCCAAAAGTGGTTCCCTAAAAAGAACATTACCGGCGGCGCTTTTTAACATTCCTTACTGGGGAATCGTTCAATGGTAGGACAACGGACTCTGACTCCGTTTATTAAGGTTCGAATCCTTATTCCCCAGCCATTTAAAATCAAGTAGTTACATAAATATCATAAAATCTGATAATCATTGCTAGGTCAAAAATTACCACTATTTTACCACTTTTGGAATTTTTTACTCTCAATAAAGTGTCCATTATAGCTTCTGTCTGATTATGAAATGTTTTGTAGGAAGAATGCAAAAGGATAGGCGCAAAGAACCTAAAAAACCACGGGGGGGATCTTCTGGGCCGCGAACAGAAGAAGGGAAAGCGCGGGCGATTGCGAACCTAAAGAAAAGGCAGAGTGCCCCGACATTATAAAAAGGGGGAGTGTCCTGACACTATAAAAAGAGTTTATAACCGCTATAAAAAGGGGTTAGAAGTAGTTTCCCCTTATCATCTGCTTCATCTCCAAATCTCGCTGTTTTTGTTGCATATAAAAATCATCGTCTTCCTGCTTAGTCATTGGCGTATCTGTACCTTGTCTTATTTGTTCGGCCTTCACTTTTGCTGCTTTTTCTAAAAGATTAATATTTGCTTGCGGCAAATTAAAACCCGCATCCCTAACAGTCCGCAATCTTGCGGCTGCGTCAGACTCTAACTTATCGGCACGTTGATTTCTGGATGCTTGAACGCTTGAAGAAGAGGAGCTGGTCGTGCTGCTTTGTTGCTGTCTACTTTGCCATCCCCCATAACTATTTTCTGTTGCGGCCTTTTGCTGTTGCTCCCACGCCGCTATTTCAGACGGCGAACTTCGTTTGTATGCTTCTATTTTTTTAGCCTTCTTCTCATATTTTTCTGGAACAGGTGTGTTTGATATAACAGTGATACCATCTTTGTCGGTGTAAGTGAAAATTTCACCGGCGAAGATAGAAGAAGTAAAAAATAAAAGGATAAAAATTACAAAAACTATTTTTCTCATAACACCCTCCATTTGATTTTACAAAACCTCTAATTACGAGCGTCTTTTTCTTCTCGTTCCTTAGCAACAAATATCTTTGCCACAACAAAAATAACGATTGCGAAAAAGATAATAATGCAAAGCCACTGCACCCCACTGCCTGCATCGTCTATTGCGGCTCCAAGAATTATAAACAGTATGACAAAAATAATAGCCGTATAAACAAGTCGATGGGTAAACAACTCTTCAGCTTTTTTCAATTTTTCATTTACTATGGTTTCTCTTAATTCTATATTTTCTTGTTCAAGTTTTTGAGAAGAAACTTTATAATCGAGAATCTTTTGAGACGTAGTATCTGGAGATAACCTTCTTTTTTTAATTTCTTCCAATAAGATATTGATAGCTTTTGATAATTCAATGTCTAGGTTATTGCTTGAAGCTTCTATTAACTTTGCACGTTTGTAGATTTCAATCAGATCATCGCCGGGAATTGTGTTAAGTCCGTTTTCGTTTATGGAAGATTTTAATAATGCAATAAATTCTTCGTTTTGCATTTAATCACCTTTTACAATTTCAGTATCATGTAAACAGCTTTTCTCGTGTTGTTAAAATCTACTCTCTCCCATAAGGTCAGAAGTGAATTGTACCATCAAGGTTCTGCCTTTATTTGTCGGTTCGTCAGTAAGCCTTACCCACGGGTTTCCTTCTGCTCTGGCTGCTTCTGGATAGGTTTTGTGATACTCTCTTCCCGACGCTGTGCCAACGACTCCTGTCCCTGTATCAGTACGGGGAACCCCAGCTTCTTTGTTTTTTCCAAGAATTCTTCCTTTGTCATTTTTCTCCTCCTGTTTTAACTCTTCCTCTTTTTCTCTCGCCATAAAAGAAGGCAAGGCTTTATCTTTATATTTGACAGGCTCTGCATCGACAGGTTTAAACATCATAACTACTTTGTGAGTGCCTGAATAAGCGCCATCGAAGCCAGCCTTCAGCATCTTTTGTTCGTAAAGGTTAAGTCTTGCCCGCTCATCGTATTGGGAATAATCCTTTTTCTTCAGCTCTGCATCACTGGGGTAAAGACCCATCTTGTCTTTTTCGAGATCATAGATTTTGTTGCCATCGACCTGAGATCGGTACATCGAACTGCCGAGTACAGGTTCTTTCCTGTAGCCTTCAATCCCATGAAAAGAGCGCGGCAAGAAGGTCTTCTAATTATTATTTCAAGATATTTATAATTATAAGGCATACGATTAAATATGCCTTCTTTTGCGCTG
>JBKQWB010000066.1:0-26657 GCA_052139735.1 Smithella sp.
TTACTGGTTATTGTCTGATGTTTATCACGGGAAAACATTTGTTGATGGAGTTATGAAACAAAAAAACAGAGGAATGGAAAGGTTGGCTGCCTGATGTCTATTTACACTCCTATTGACAGGACTCCCATCTTTAAATGATTTTGGACAAATTGTGCCTTAAGTTAATAGATAGTTTCGATATCTATATAAACCTTTCCTGCATTATGGGCAAGCATCAAACAAAAATTGTATTTCTTAGTGAAACAAGGAATATTTGTCCACGATTGCTGGTTGAAATCGAGTATTATTGATACAGGTGATATCTTGCTGACTTCAGGAAGCTTATTAATTGCCGTGACATTCATCATAGGGTCAAGTTCTGTTCAGGGCATATAAAAAGGCTTTTTTCTGAAAATATCTTCTTTTTACATGTGATGAAAAATGTGATAGTTTTCTCTCGAAACATTCAAAACGAAAAAGGGAGAATAAAAACGATGATCAAAAGATTTATTATATGTATTTTGGCATTGACGTTTTTAAATCTTGCCATTATTGCGCCTGCTTATGCTGACGACAACGGCCAGATCGTGTCTAATTGTGTAGTAGCGCTAACGATAATAACCATAGTTAGTGTAATAATATATGTCTATAAATCAGATCATCCGAAAAATTCTTTGTCTGCAGAATCTAAACATCCTGATCAACTTGCTGCTAATTCTCAATCCGATGATCCTGACAAACAGATTACTCAATCAAAATCCATATCTTTTTCTGAACAATCAGGCTCGTCCTCCGCGGATTCGAAGGAGTCGAAAAATCAAAATTCTGATAGCAAAAAATCGCCTAGCCTACAAGATAGACTGCTTTCTCCATCAGGGGAATTGGTTGTCTTAAGATGGTAGGGTTAACTTAAAAAATCGGGATGCTGCTTTTTATTTGAATATTTTATCTGTTTCCAGGCTCCAGAATAATAAATCCAGATGAGACATCGGGATACGTATTTTCTGGGAGAATTTTTTTAACTTATTTTCAATTTCAAAATATTTTATTTTCGTTAATGTCTTGGGGATGTCTTTTATAACGCCATATTTTTTTAAATTCTTTAAAATATGGACATCTAATATAGCTAAATCTTTTCCAAATCCTACATTTCTTAAAAAGTGACTTGCTTCCTTGTAGCCGATGCCTTTTACATTTTCTGCCAGCCAGGTACGAGTCTTTAATATATTTTGTATATCCAACTCGCCTTTTACTCTGATATTATCATTTTTACTGAACATCTTCCTGGCTTCAATGATATAATTTGTCTTGTTCTTATAAAATCTCGCTTTTTTTATAAATGGCCGTATTTGATGAATAGTGCCATTGAACAGCAGCCTTGAAGATTTCAATGTACAAATTACTTCGTTACATGAAACTGCATTTGACTGCGGTGTGAGAATACAAAAGCATAACTCGGAAAAAATTTCTTCATCATTTTTGCTCCATGATTCTTTAAAATCACTCAGCCTGTTAATAATTTCTTTTTTTCTCGATTTATAAGCTTTAACTAATTCGGCGGCTTCTTTATTATTCAAAAATATCACTTAAAAGTCATCTGGCAGTCTGACTGAGTTTTTCAAACTCTGTTAAAAGTTCTTCCTGTCTCTTATTTAATGCGGTTGGGATTTGCACAAAAACTTCAATGATTTGATCGCCGGACCCGAAACCGCGGATATGAGAAATTCCTTTGCCTTTGAGCCTGAAAGTTTTTCCGTTTTGCGTGCCCCTGGGAATTTTTAATTTTTCTTTGCCTAGGAGAGTCGGCACTTCAATTGTGCCGCCCAGAGCGGCATTAACAAAAGAAATAGGGACGCTGCAAATTATGTCATCGCCGGATCTTACGAAAAAATCGTGTTCTTCGACATGGATGAATACATACAAGTCGCCGTTATGTCCGCCCATGTTTCCGGCTTCACCCTCTCCGCGCAGGCGCAGACGCGATCCTGTTTCCACTCCGGCGGGAATTTTCAGTTGCACGGTTTTGGATATCTCTTCTTTACCTGTGCCGCGGCAATTGTCACAGGGCCTGGAAATGACTTTGCCATGTCCGTTGCAGTGGGGACAGGTGGATCTGATGGTGAAAAAACCGCTGGATTGTATGACCTGACCGCGTCCTTTACAGGTGCGGCATGTTTCGGGAGATGATCCTGGAGCGGCTCCGGAGCCGTGGCATTTATGGCAGACGGTTAATTTTTCCAGATCAATTTCAGTAGTAAGTCCGAAAGCGGCATCCATGAAAGAAATTTTCAGATCATAGCGCAGATCGGAGCCGGCGCGCGCCGAGGAACGTGACTGCCCGCGCGTGTTGCCGTATCCGAAAACATCATCAAAAATATTACCGAAATGAGAAAAAACATCTTCGAAACCATTGAAGCCTCTAAAACCGGTGCTGTTTAAGCCTTCATGGCCATAGTTATCGTATATTTCCCTCTTTTGTTTGTCACTTAATACTTCATAAGCTTCAGCCGCTTCTTTGAATCTATCTTCCGATTTTTTGTCGCCCGGGTTCTTATCCGGATGGCATTGCATTGCTATCGTGCGGTAGCTTTTTTTGATCTCTTCATCTGAAGCGGTTCTGGCTACCTTCAGAATTTCATAATAATCATTTTTCGTCATGAGTTTCTTAAATCAACCTCTTTCTGCATTATTTTCTTAAGGGAATTGAGCATTTCCTCGTTATTTGCTTCTTTCAGGGCGTGCGAAGCGAAGGAATATTTTTTTAATTCGATGGCTTTCTGCCCGATACTTTCCCAATCAGCGGGTTTTAATTCCAGATTGAGGATTTTGGCAGCCTGCTTCCAG
This sequence comes from Smithella sp., assembly GCA_052139735.1. Taxonomy (GTDB): domain Bacteria; phylum Desulfobacterota; class Syntrophia; order Syntrophales; family Smithellaceae; genus Smithella. Next base: position 2,824 of record JBKQWB010000066.1, read on the forward strand.
AGCATAACATCGCCATTGTTAAACGCGGCGTCCTTTGTTTTTTGTAAGCCATTGTTATGGTTTGCCTTTTTGTAAAAATCGAGGGCATCGGAGAAACGGCCTTCTTCAAAAAACAAATCACCATAATTCTGAAGATCCTTGGGATTAACCTTGTCTTCATATAATAATTTTTGTTTCAAACGGTAATCAGGCAATTTTAAATTGATCAAAATATAACAACTCCTTTCAGGGAAACAATAGTCTAGACCGGGATTTGACTGTAAGTTAACAATGATTTGATGATAGTCAATATACCATTTCTAAAACATCGAGCTATTTTTTTGGCATGTCCTGTCGGGGGCACCGGCCGGGGGTGCCGGCATTGTGTGTGTCAATACGCCTGGCCGCCTCAATATCATTTAAGATGATAGTAATGGTATTATTCCACCAGACGTTTCAGCGCTTCTTCATATTTTTTCCTTGTATTTTCTATAATTTCCGGAGGCAACCCCGGGGCGGGCGGCTTTTGATTCCATTTAATGGAAATAAGATAGTCCCTCAAAAATTGCTTATCGAAACTTTTTTGCGCCCGGCCTTCTTCATAATCATCGGCCGGCCAGAAGCGGGAAGAATCCGGAGTCAGCAATTCATCAATCAGAATTAATTCTTTGCCGAGCAGGCCAAACTCCATTTTTGTGTCGGCTATGATAATCCCGGCCCTAAGCGCTATTGCCGACGCCCTTTCGTAAATAATCAATGATGTTTTTATAACTTTGTCAGTTAATTCCGCGCCGATAAGATCTTCCATTTCTTTTCTGTTAATCGGGGAATCGTGTTCGCCTTCCGGCGCTTTGGTTGTCGGTGTGAAAACAGGTTGGGGCAATTTGGATGATTCTTTCAATCCATCCGGCAATCTGATGCCGGAAACCGTTTTATTTTTCTGATAATCTTTCCAGCCCGAGCCGCTCAAATAACCGCGGACAATACACTCAACCGGCAGCGGAGAGGCTTTTTTAACCAGCATGCTTCTGCCTTCCAGAACTTTACGGTAAGGGGCGCATTCTTCGGGAAACTCGGCTGGATTCGTGGAAACAATGTGATTGCCGATAATATCTTTCATTTTATCAAACCAGAAGGCGGACATGCGATTTAGAATAATGCCTTTTTCCGGCACCGGATTGGGCATGATAACGTCAAACGCCGAAATGCGGTCGGTGGTTACAATGAGCAAATAATTTTTTACGGAATAAATATCCCGGACTTTTCCGCGGCCGATAAGATTCAAATCCTTAAATTCTGTCGTCTGTATGCTTTTTTTCATAAAAAACATGCTCCTTTAATGGATATACGGATTATGGTTTTTCTCGTAGCCTATGGTAGAAGTTTGCGTTCGGCCATAGTTATGTCCCGGCATTACTTTGGTATCATCCGGCAGGGAAAAAAGTTTTTCTTTTATGGATTGATACATTATCTGCCAGGACCCGCCCGGCAAGTCGCTCCTGCCCACAGCTTCCACAAACAGAGTATCTCCGGAAAAGACATAGCCGGGAGTATACAAGCTGATTCCGCCGGGAGAATGTCCAGGAGTATGAATAACTTTCAGTTCAACGTTGCCCACAGAAATGATATCGCCGTCTTTTACTAAAATATCGGCGGGTGGAGACGCCTTTGCCCCGAACATTTTTAACATCATAGCCGGCGTTGAAGTAAGCATGAAGGCGTCATCTTCGTGAACAATGATTTTAGCTCCCGTAGCCTTCTGCATTTCGGCATTGCCGCCGATGTGGTCCACATGACCGTGCGTATTAACAATGTAATTTATTCGTAAATTGTTTTTTTTAGCCTCATTGATAATTTCTTTGACATTATCCGCCGGATCAATAACCAGAGCATCTCCCGTGATGGGATCGCCAACCAAATGGGCAAAGACAGCCATTTGGCCAACTTGTATTTGTTTAACGAACATTATTTTTCTCCCTTAAAAAATTCTTTGTTTAATAACATTTTTTTGTTCAAAACGTCAAATTAAATCAGACATATAAGTTGTGAATATTATACCATTTTAAATTAAAGATGATATCGAGGCGGCAAGGTGGAGGCGACGAGGCGTATTTCACATACGTTGAGGAACCCGACAGCGCTGCCAACAAAGATAGCGCTTAAATCGGAAGCGCATTCCCGGAAGGGAAGCGCATAATAAACAAAATTTTACATTACCGAGAATTTTCGCCAGTATGGCGGAAACTTCCATTTTAAATTTGGTATTTAAGGATTGCCCCGAAGAATCCGTCCATATTGTGCTTGTACGGATAGGTGCGAAAAAATCCGCGATTGTCAACCAGTTCGTTATTTATTGACGCGGGCGGCCGGCATAAACAGAAGCCGGGGTTGCGTGTCAGGAAATCGTCAATAATATTTTCATTTTCCTGCGGCAAAAGCGAACAGGTGCAGTATATTAAGCGGCCGCCTTTCTTCACAGCCGTAGAGGCTTTTTGCAGAATTATTTTTTGAGCGGCGGAAAAATTCCGCAGATCTTTCTCGGTAGTGCGCCACTTTATTTCCGGATTGCGGCGCAGCGTCCCCAGACCCGAGCAGGGCGCGTCCACCACAACGCAATCAAACTTTTCCCTGAATGTGTCCGGCAGGCCGACACTCAGATCGCCTGTTTGCGCTTCGATGATGTTTATTCCCAGTCGCGCCGCTTCACCTTTGAGTTCGGCAATTCTTTCCGCGCTTCGATCAACAGCGACAATTTGTCCTTTGTTTTTGAGGATTGCCGCCAGATGTGCCGCTTTGCCTCCGGAGCCCGCGCAGGCATCCAGTAATGATTGCAAGGGCTCCGGGTTAATCAGATGAGAAATAAGTTGCGCCGCTTCGTCCTGAATACGCAGGAATCCATCTTTAAAAAAATCGGTTTTCTGAATGGGATTCACGGGATTCATGGCCGTACTCAGGATAATGCCGTCAGGAGAATATTTAGTTGCCTTGGGCGAGAATCCGGCGGCGGCAAGTTTTTGTTCTACGTCATCGCGGGATATTTTCAACGTGTTGACGCGGAGAGTCAGCGGCGGCAATTCATTATTGGCTGAACATAAAGACATCGTTTCTTCGGGGCCGAAAATTTCAATCCAAACTTTTACAAGCCACAGCGGATGCGAATGAAATGATGCTATATACTCAGCCGTATTATTTTTAGAAGAAGGGAAAGATATATTCTGGCCGCCGCGCAGATAGTTTCTTAAAATGGCATTGACCAAAGCGCTTTTGTCCGGCCTGATTATTTTGGCAACCTTGACAGCCTCATCCACGACGGCAAAAGCAGGCAGCCGGTCGCTGAATTTGAGTTGATACAGACCTACGCGTAAAACATTTTTTATGCCTTCATCCATCTTTTCAAAATCGCCGCGGTAGAATATTGTTAATATCCAGTCAAGGTGACCCCGAAGGCGCAGCACTCCGTAAACAAGATGGGTAAGCAGACGTCCGTCCGGCGTTCCCGATAAAGCGTTTTTGTCCAGACAATCATTGATCAGGGGACTTGCGAAAGCCTGGCTTGCGCGTACCTGATTTAAAATATCTACAGCCAGATGGCGGATGGTTTTTGTCATATCTTCATAAACCTGCGGAAAAATCCAGCGGGCTCCCTGGTTGATAATTTGTTCACTTCAGAATAGTTCCTGGCTTCAGGCGATAGCCGCGCAGAAAATCTTTCGCTGACATCTTTTTTTTACCGGCAAGCTGCACATCTTTTAAAATTACGAAGCCGTCAGACGCGGCAACCGTTATTCCTTCCGCCGTGTCCATGCCGATTGTGCCGGGCGCATACGATATTTTACCTTGACAGGCCTCGGCAGTAAATATTTTTAAGACCTGGCCTTCCAGTAGAGTGTAGGCCGCAGGCGTTGGGCTGAGACCACGGATAAGATTTACAATACCGGAGGCGCTATTTTGCCAGTCGATTTTTCCGGTTTCTTTTTTCAGGCGCGGCGCGAGTGTCATTGCGGCTGCATCCTGCGGTTGCCGTTTTGCGGTTTTTTCAACCACCTGCCCTATGGTTTTTATAAGCAATGCCGCGCCGAGTTGGGCAAGACGGTCATGCAAATCGCCGTATGTTTCATTTGCGCCGAGCGGAGTTTCTTCCTGCAGAAGGATATCGCCGGAATCCATTCCCTCATCCATCAGCATGATGGTGACGCCGGTTTTTGTTTCCCCGCGGATAATCTGCCAGTTAAGAGGCGCCGCGCCGCGGTATTTTGGCAGGAGCGACGGATGTATATTCAAACATTTCAGCGGCGGATATTCAATAATATCTTTGGGCAGAATCTGCCCGAAAGCCGCCACCACGACCATATCCGGATTAAGTATTTGAAAAATATCCATAAAAAAAGGGTCTTTGACTTTTTCAGGTTGAAAAACAGGCAGGTCTAATTCCTGCGCCAGAGTTTTGACCGGCGGAGCCACTTCTTTTAAACCTCTTCCCTGAGGGCGGTCAGGTTGAGAGATTACGCCGATTACGGGATATTTTTGTTCATGCAACAGCCGCAGCGCGGGAAGAGCAAAAGCGGGCGTGCCCATAAATAGTATGCGTGGTTTGACCATAGGAATTTGTCCTTTATTTTTTTTCTATAAAAACATATATGGAAATAAGGAAAATGTGTCAAGGATTACAAATATCCGCTTTATTCAATGGTCATTACGAACCGCATCTCATGGGGGCGTGGTAATCTCACGCCTATAAGTAACATGCTGGATTACTTCGGCCGTTACACTTCCCGGGAATGACATTGTTAAATAATTTCACATTCACAAATAACAAAGCAGGGTTTAGGCCTATTATTAAACGAACTAAAAATAAACTCTTAAAATTACCGCGGGACTTCCAGCTGTTTTTAGCGGCCACATTTGTTTTCGGATTCGCTCAGAGCATTGTAGGTTCAACTTTTAATAATTTTCTGAGTGAAACTTTTCTGATTAATAATTTTCAGCGGGGAATTCTGGAAATTCCCCGCGAACTGCCGGGTCTTTTGACAATCTTCGTATCCGCGATTTTATTTTTTATGTGTTCCAGAAGGCAGGCCGCTCTGGCCAACATCCTGTGCGCCATAGGGATACTATTTATCGGATTTTATTCGCCTGGTTTTTCCATGATGCTTATCTGGCTTTTTATCTTAAGCATCGGACAGCATTTGTTCTTGCCCTTGAATCAGAGCATCGGCATGGAACTCGCCGCTCACGGGCAGACCGGCAAACGGTTGGGGCAGTTCAGCGCTGTAGGCAATGTTTCCGCGATTATCGGCAGCTTTTTCATCTTAATCGGTTTCAAATTCTTCAATCTGAATTTCAAAATTTCATATATTGCGGCTTTCCTGGGATTTATGGCGGTAGCGGCTTTACTATTCATGATGAAAAAAGACGAGCCCGCTCCGGTGAGAATGAAATTTCAATTCCGCCGGGAATACAAACTTTACTACTGGCTGACCGTTTTGTATGGAACACGCAAACAGCTATTCCTTACCTTTGCTCCCTGGGTGCTGGTGACCGTATTTAGGCAAAAGACGCAGGTATTGGCGACACTTCTGACAATCGGCGGAGCCATCGGCATATTTTTCATACCCGTTCTGGGGAAGGCTATTGACAAATTAGGCGAGAGAATCATTCTCGCGTCCGAGGCTGTATTACTGGTTTTTGTTTGCCTGGGTTACGGTTTTGCCAAAAATTATTTTGCGGAAACCACAGCCATGCTCATTGTCTTTTCCTGTTATATTCTGGATCAGATGCTGATGGCGGTGAGTATGGCGAGGGCGACATATCTGCAAAAAATAGCCATAGCGCCGGAAGATGTCTCGCAGACACTGACAATGGGCGTGAGCATTGACCATGTCTTTTCCGTCAGTATCGCGGTGCTGGGCGGTTTTATCTGGATTAAATGGGGCTATCAATATGTCTTTCTGATGGGCGCGGTTATCGCTGTGGTTAATTTCTTCTCCGCATTGCAGGTTAAAACACAAGCCCGAAGGTAGTGTTCCCGGTATGGAGACTGTGTTGCAATAGCATGGAATATCATTCGACACTCCCCGGGATATCGGCCGGATTTTTATTTCGTTATGTAAAGGAGAATAAAGACTATGAGGGACGCGGGTAAAACAATCGGCAATCTGATCGATAAAGCAGGTGTTTCTATTATCAGTTCCGTTGATGAATACGGTTTCCCCAATACCAAGGCAATGCTTCCGCCGAGGAAAAGGGAAGGCATAAAGCATATCTTCTTCACGACAAATACATCGTCAATGAGAGTAAAACAATACATCGGTAACCCAAAAGCCTGTGTATATTTCTTTGATAAGCGATTCTTCAAGGGCGTTATGCTCAGGGGCGCCATGGAAGTTCTCAAAGATAGCGCATCGAAAAAAATGATCTGGAAGGATGGCGATGAAATGTATTATCCAAAGGGCGTAACCGATCCTGATTACTGCGTGCTCAAGTTCACCGCTCAAAACGGCAGATATTACAGCAATTTTAAATCGGAAAATTTTGAGGTTGAGTAGAGAATCAATCTGTCATATAAAGATAACAGACGCAAAGCGCCCCCAAGGCGGTATTTGGGTGATCCGCGGCGTTAATCATTGAAAGGAAAGAAGACATAATGACCTATAGGAAGAATCGTGTTTGCCCGGTTGAAAGAGCAGGCAGGCTTGATAGCAGATTCCGAAGATGGTTGCAGAATCCCCGGAAAATACTAAAGCCTTATATCAAAGAGGGAATGACAGTGCTGGATCTGGGTTGCGGTCCCGGTTTTTTCACGATGGATATTGCACAAATGGTCGGCAAATCCGGGCGGGTTATTGCTTCTGATTTACAGGAAGGAATGCTTGAGAAAACCAGAAGCAAAATTCATGGAACCGAACTTGAAGAACGTATAACGCTGCATCAGTGCCAAAAGAACACAATAGGCGTTTCAGAAAAAGTTGATTTCATCCTCGCCTTCTACATGGTTCACGAAATTCCCGATCAAAAAGCGTTTTTTAATGAGATAGAAACTATTGTCAAGCTAAACGGGCAAGTTCTTGTTGTAGAGCCAACATTCCATGTCTCTAAAAAAGCGTTTGAAGAAACTGTTAAAACAGCCCAAAGCGCCGGTTTCACGCCTATTGAAAGGCCAAAAGTATTTTTTAGCAAGGCAGTTATTTTAAAAAAGGTTGACGAATAGCTGTATCGGAAATGATAAAACAGCGTCGCGCCTGTGAGCATCAGGTTGGCAGAACCCCGTACGCGCTGGGCCCGAAGGAGCCGTAAATATGGAGACGAATAATGAATGCAGAAGACTATTTAATTAAACCCGGGAATGGAAGAGATGAACCGATCAAAGATCTCAATAATGCCAAAAGAGTCGTCCTTGTCGACAAAGACACTGTCGGCGCCGAAGACATAACTTTCGCGCTTTGCACGTTTGAAGCAAAGACATCCACGCACAAAAAGCATATCCATCAATATGCTGAAGAGGTGATATACATTTTATCCGGAAAAGGAATGAGCGGGATCGGTGATTCGGAAACCGTCATGTCGCAGAGGGATACCATGTTTGTTCCGCGCGGCGCTGTTCATTGGTTCTACAATCCCTTTGATGAGCCCGTACAAATGATTTTTATTTATACCAAATCCTCTCTTGGGTCCGCGGGGTACAGGGTTGTAGAATAACTAACGATATTTTATTATCGCAAATGGAGCAATGGATCCGGCTCGCTTTTATGCGGCCAACCCCAAAAGGAGCAATAGCATGGATTATCAGCAGATGACGTCGCCATGCGGTTTGGATTGTTTTAATTGCCCGGCGTACCTTGCCAATGAGGATATGAATCTCAGGGCAGGCATCGCCGAAAGATTTCATCTCCCCCTGGAGGCGGCAAAATGCGCAGGGTGCAGAAATGAAAAAGGCACGATATCATTCATGGGTTCAAAAAAGCCGTGCGATGTATTTCTCTGTACGAGTGAGAAAGGCATCACGTTCTGTTATGAGTGCGCCGACTTTCCCTGCGACCATCTTCACCCGTATGCAGATCAGGCATCAAGCAGGCCGCACAACACAAAACTTTTTAATCTTTGCTTAATAAAAAAGATGGGCCTTGACGAATGGGCTAAAGACAAGGCGTTGAGTGTTAAACGCGCGTATTTTAAAAATCCGCTGAAAGTGCATGACTCAGACGGAAAGAAATAGCGGGCATTGGTGGTGAGTGTGGCGGTTATCATGAAAAAAGAAGGGAATCATCTTGACATTCGGTCCGATTATGGTACCATTTTCGAACCGGAGGTTAAGATTATGAATATTGTAAAGGATATTAAGCCAGTCACTTATTTAAAATCAAGAGCCGCTGATTTACTCAACCAAATCAATGAAACACAGAGACCTGTCATCATTACCCAAAACGGCGAACCGCGGGCTGTGCTGCAAGATCCTGTCAGCTATGAAAATATGCGCAATGCTATCGGCCTTTTGAAACTTATTTCACAGGGGGAGGCTGATATTCGAAGCGGCTGGACGAAACCGCAGGAGAAAATGTTGAAGGAAATCGAAGAGGCATTAAATAAAAGGATCAAATGAATAAAAAGTATAAGGTTGAATGGGCGGCTGTTGCTGAAAGTGATTTGAAGCAGATAATCGATTACGCGGCGACGGATAGCCCTAGCAATGCTTTGCAAATATTTAAAAAAATTCGGCAAAAAGTATCAAACCTTTATGCTTTTCCGGAGCGTGGCCGGATTGTTCCCGAACTGCAAGGTCAGGGAATACTCATTTACAGGGAGTTGATTGCGGTTCCATGGCGGATTATCTATCGTATATCAAATGGGACCGTTTTTGTTTTATCAGTCATAGACGCAAGGCAAAATATTGAAGATGTTCTGCTTAGCAGATTGCTTAAATAAAGCTCAACAAAATCAATCCGAGTGATACCATATATAAGCAACGTGTTTAACCGGACATGCCCACCGACCACTTTGCACCGGTTGATTTTTTTGTTCGACTCCTGTACGGAAATGAAGATAAAAGAAATACATTCTAAATCCATTCTATCCCCGTCAAAGATTTATGACTATGTCGTCAATCCGTACGTCGGGTGTCAACACGCGTGCTCTTATTGTTATGCCAGATTTATGAAGAGATTCACCGGGCATAAAGAACCCTGGGGTGATTTTGTGGATGTAAAAATCAACGCTCCCGATTTGTTGAGCAAAGAAATAAAGAAGAAAAGAATGGGGACAGTATGGGTCAGCGGCGTTTGCGATCCCTACCAGCCGCTGGAGGCAAAATACAAACTCACAAGACGTTGTCTTGAAATACTCGCTCGCGCCGGTTGGCCGGTGGTCATTCAGACGCGCTCCGGGCTGGTTTGCAGAGATTTGGATATATTAAAAGAATTCAAAGATATCGAAGCCGGATTTTCCATTACGACCGCGAACGATGAAATAAGGAAAATATTCGAACCCTGCGCGCCGTCTATTGAGAAGCGGCTAAAAGCCATTGAAGAACTGCATCAAAACGGGATCAGAACTTATGCGATGATCGCGCCGATTCTTCCGGAAGCCGGGAATCTTATCAGGATGCTTGCGGGAAAAGTTGACTATATCATTATCGACCGGATGAATTATTTTCACGCTGCCAGGATCTATGAAAGACACGGGTGGAGGGATAAAAATACGTACGAATACTTCAAGGCCATCGGAAGTAAAATAGTAAAAGATTGCGCTGAATCGGGAATTGAGTGCAGATCGGCTTATTAAAAAAATGTTCCGGGGAGGTTGGATGGAAATAGATATCGTATACGACTGTTCTGAAACGGACTGGAAGGCGGTTTCGGAGACTCTCAAATGCGTTGGAATGGCGTACGAAGAGCCTGACGTGCATAAAAGAGCGTTTGAAGCCAGCCATACGACTGTGTTTGTCTATAAGGATGCTCAAATGATCGGCTTCGGCCGGGCAATTTCCGACGGCGCTTACCAGGCAGCCGTTTATGATGTTGCGGTTGTTCCTGAATTCCAGAAGATAGGCATCGGAAAAATCATCATGGAAAAGATTCTGGAGCGGCTATCGGGATGCAATGTCATTTTATATGCGGCGCCGGGTAAAGAAGATTTCTACCGGAGGCTGGGATTGCGAAAAATGAAAACAGGCATGGCGCTTTTCAGAAATCCGGAAAAGATGGCGAAAAGAGGATTCACGGAGTAAATTTGTCAATAGTAAACAACGCGGGAAACAAATGCCCGAACGGATTCATGGAAGGGAAAAGGGTTATGGATTATTTCAAAGGAAGGGTCGTAAAGCTGATGGTCGATTACTTAGGGACTGATTTTCGGAGAATAACTCATGCTCTCGATGTTTTAAGGCATGCTGAAATGATCATGGGAAACGGGGATGATTGTGATTACGAAGTTCTTGTGGCATCGGCCGTTTTGCATGATATAGGCATAAAACAGTCGGAAGAAGCGCTCGGCTATAACAACGGGAAGACGCAGGAAGAATACGGACCGCCGGTAGCCGAAAAACTTCTTAAAAGTATAAACTTTTCTCCTGAAAAAACGAAAAAGGTTTGCCAGATCATAGGAAATCATCATTCCCCTTTGCGCTATGATTACGTTGAACTGAAAATACTTAAGGAAGCGGATAGGATTGTGAACAGGATTGAGGGAGATTAAAAAAGAGCTCGCAAATGAGTATAGAAATACGTGTAGAAATTTCTTCCGTTGACATGAAGCACCCATTTACCTATACTTAACTTCAATGACACCGAGTTGCAGTCAAGAGATAACGAGGCGGCAAGGAGGAGGCGACGAGGCGTATGACACATACGTCGAGGAAGCTGACGACGCTGCCAACAAAGTTAGCTGAAGAATGCGACTCGGTATGAAAATTTATTATAAGGAGTATCTACCATGACCATCAATATTAAAACCGAAGAGCATATCATGCTCATTGAAATCGACCGGCCGAAGAAATACAACGCCATGACGCGCGAGATGTATACGCAGATGGCGCAGGCTTATTACCAGTTGGATCATGATGATAATTTGTGGGTTGGCGTAGTCTATGCCAACGGCCCGCATTTTACATCGGGTCTGGAGCTAACCGACTGGTCGGATGCTTTTGGCAACGCAATCGGCTTTCCTCTGAGCGAAGAAAATGAAATTGATCCATTTTACATGATGAATGAAACGCGCTGCCGCAAGCCGATTATTTATGCGGTGCAGGGATATTGCTATACCTGGGGCGTAGAGGTGATGCTCAACGCCGATATACGCGTGGCGGCTTCCGACACACGCTTTGCTATGCTGGAAGTGCGCCGCGGGTTTTTCCCCTGCGGAGGAGCGACATTCAGGTTAGCCAGGGATATCGGCTGGTCCAACGCGATGCGTTATCTTTTAACCGGCGACCAGTGGACCGCAGAGGATGCCTATCGCATGGGGCTGGTGCAGTATTTGACCGAACCGGGCAAACAACTGGAAAAGGCGATGGAATTGGCGCGAAAAGTGGCGAGCGCCGCGCCGCTGGGTGTGCGCAATATTCTGCGCAATGGCCGTATAGCGGAAAGTGAAGGCGAACTGGCAGCAAAAAAGACTATTTATCAGGATGTGGCCAAAGTTATGAAAAGCGAGGATATGAAAGAAGGCCTGCAATCTTTTATAGAACGCCGCACCGCGGTATTTAAAGGAAAATAACCGGAGGGGAAAGCTTCGTTGCGGATATGCGGCAAAATTTTTGTAAGAGAAGAAAACGATGGAATGCAAAAAGGAAATAAATCTTAAGAAATGCAATTGCACTTATGAGCCGTGCGGTAGAAAAGGAATGTGCTGCGATTGCCTCGCATATCATTTAAAGAGCAGGGAACTGCCCGCTTGCTGTTTTCCTTCAGGCGCGGAAAAAACATATAACAGATCATTTGAATATTTTGCCCAACTGGTGTCAAAACATCAAATATAGAAAAATATATGCATGAGACGGCATTCATGGAGAGGCGGATTGCTCTGTGCGCTTCGTGCGGGCAATATTTTATTGACATAACAGGCCGGGAAACATATACTTCACGCCATGATTGAATTGAATGCCGCAACCAAACGATACGGTTCCCTTACCGCTGTCGATAATGTTTCGTTTTCCGTCGGCGCAGGCGAGTATTTTGCTCTTCTTGGTCCCAACGGCGCGGGAAAGACGACCATCGTCAAGATGCTGCTTGATTTTACGCCGCCATCATCGGGAAGTCTGTCTTTAAACGGTTTTCCCAGTACAAACGCGGCAAGCCGCGCCGCGGTCGGTTATCTGTCTGAGAACCATCATATTCCCCCGTATCTTTCCGGATGGCAATATCTGGAACGTTGCGCGGAACTTTTGGATATAAGCCGGTCCGATGCGCCGGATCAATGCAGGCGCGTTGTCGGGCTTATCGGCATGCAGGGCAGGGAACACACGAAAGCGGAAACCTATTCCAAAGGCATGATTCAACGGTTCGGACTCGGCGCCGCGCTTATCGGAAATCCGAAGCTGTTAATTCTCGATGAACCCACATCCGGTCTCGATCCCATTGGCATCAGAGAAATACGCCTGATTCTGGAATCTCTTAAAAGTCAGGGAATGACGATCTTCCTGAATTCACACCTGCTGTCGGAAGTTGAAAAAATATGCGATAACGCCGCAATCATCAATCAAGGAAAGCTTTTAGTGAAGGACACAATTTCCTCCCTGGTTAAAGATGGCGATACACTGGAAGATGTGTTTATAAGGTTTGTGAAAGGTTGACATAAAGATGCCAAAACCGCTTCTGCCGATAATCAGAATAGCCAAATATACCATTGCCGATGAAGTCCGTCAGAGGAGCTTTATCGTTATGTCTGTTATCTGCGCCGTGTTCATATTTCTCGTTCGCGGTTGTTATCATGGCGATTACATCGTGAACGGACAGGAACTCGATGCCGGACAAATGGTCATGATGTTGTCGAAAATAACTTTTCATGTCATTGCCGTTGGCGTGATGTTTCTGGCGGCTCTACTGTCGATGCGCATATTCGGACGCGAACGGGATAATGGAACGCAATCGAGCATCCTGTCAAAACCGATAACCCGGTGGCAGTATGTTGCCGGTAAGGTTCTGGGCTTATGGGTTTTATTGATGATATTCATGTTCGTCCTGCATGGAATTGTGTTCATCATTACATCCATAAATTTGAAAATAGTCATGCCGGAATATCTTTTTGCTTCACTGCTGTGCTCTTTCAATTTGCTTTTCGTGGTTATTGCCGTGCTTCTTTTATCGCTCGTGATGCCTGATATCGCCGCTTTCCTTTGTATTATGGGCATTGGCTTCTTTGGTTTTGTGGCCGACGGAATATTTGCGTTAAGCCATAATCCGATGATGGCACAGGCGATAATGCAGCAACAGGGCCCGCAATCCAATTTTACATTTTGGCAGGTTGTTTATTATTTGTGGCCGAAACTTTCGGGCGTGCAGCATTATGCATCTTCATTTATCGGCCGCGAAGAAGCAGGCGTTCTCGGCTCCGTATACCCGCTGATCAACATTATTGCATACTGCCTTATTCTCGGCGCGTTGTTATTTCTGCGTTTCAGGAAGGAAGATATCGTTTGACCCGACGCGATACCTGATGTGATACCTGATGCGATAACAGACGCGATACCGGAAGCAATAATAGAAACGATAATATTTGCGAAAAAGATAAATCTGGAATTGACTGATTTGTAAAATTGTGTAATACAATCTTTAATAATGAAACAAGACGTGAGATTTATATCTTTAAATTAAGGAGTAAGAATGGGTAGTAAATACATCAAAACGGCTCTGATGATCGTTTTGTGCGTTATTATCTTGCTGGCGTCCGTGTCCACCGGATTTTCAAAATATTCAAAAAAACATCATTCTCATCGGAAACATTCAAGCGCGAAAACGGAACAGATTTCCGGAAATCTGGTTCTGGGTTCAGCCGCGGCATTGGTAGAGGATCAGGAAACGGGTAAGCGCCTGATTCAGAAACAGGCTACGGCGATATTGCCCATCGCTTCCATAACAAAACTAATGACCGCCATGGTGGTGCTTGATGCCGCCAGGGATCTTAGCGAATTGATTACCATCGAAACTGGAGATATAGACACCCTTCGCCATAGCCACTCCCGCCTGCCTGTTGGGACTCAGCTTATGCGCAAAGACGTAATGCTGCTTGCCCTGATGGCTTCCGATAACCGTTCGGCGCACGCTCTGGGGCGAACTTATCAGGGCGGCACCGAGGCCTGCGTTGACGCCATGAATGCCAAAGCCCGGTCATTGGGGCTTTTAGAGACTCGCTTTGAGGACACTACCGGACTATCCTCCAGCAATGTTTCCTCAGCCAGAGACCTGGTGAAATTGGTGGATACGGCCTACCAATATGATCTTATCCGGGAATTTACCACCTGTAAAAAAGCCTTTATTAATACAGGATGGCGCTCATTGGAATTTAATAACACCAATCTGCTGGTTAGAAATTCCGCCTGGCAGATAGGTCTTTCCAAGACAGGCTTTACCGGCGAGGCAGGCCGATGCCTAGTGATGCAGGCCAATGTGGCTCAACGTCCCGTGCTTATTGTGCTGCTCGATTCTCAAGGCAAGATGACCCGTATCGGCGATGCCAACCGTATAAAACGCTGGCTGGAAGCTCAATCGCCGTCGCAGCGAACGCAGCAAACGATGACAATATCCCTTGCAAAACAGTGACATTGTCTTTTTTAGAAAATCAATGTTTTTATAATATTGTTATCAATATTCCCTTTGCGTGACTGGTGCCGTTGGTATTGTGGGGAAAGACCATAATTTCAAAGTTCCAAATAATTTGATTATTTTATACTTATTGTATTGACATTCTTGATTATTTTTTTTATCTTTGTTTCAAGAAGTGCGGTTAAAATAAAACAGGAGGTGATTAATGAACAAAACACAATTGATTGATGAGGTAGCAAAGGTTACATGCACGAAGAAGGAAGCGAGTTCAGCAGTAGACGCGGCACTCGCGGCAATTAAAAAAGCACTGAAAAAAGGCGATGCAGTTACACTTGTGGGTTTTGGCACATTTGGTGTTAAGAAAAGAAAAGCCCGCGTAGGCAGAAATCCTCAGACTGGCAAGGTTCTTAAAATTGCCGCGAAGAAGGTTCCCGTATTTAAAGCCGGGAAAGGTCTCAAAGACGCCGTAAAGTAGATCTAACGCGCAATATCAAAGAACACCGGATGAGCCGCCTCTCTTTATATAAGTCGGGCGGCTCTTTCTTGTTGTAATGCTTGATAAACAAATTAAGCCTGATCATTATATCATGGCAGAAAATATGAAAAAGCTTGAACTGAAAATACCTCCCGTTGCGGTGGCGGTAATCGTTGGCGCTGCAATGTGGCTTGTCTCAATCGTATTGCCACAGATGCATTTGAGTGACGCCTTCCATGTAGCGATGGTCGTCATGTTCGCGGCGATCGGCGCCGCGTTCGGCATTGCGGGCTTGTTGAGTTTTTCAAAAGCCAAAACAACATTTGATCCAATGAAACCCGATTCATCTACGTCTTTAGTCACTTCAGAAATATATTCTATAACCCGTAATCCAATGTATGTAGGTCTTTTGTCGTTTTTGACCGCGTGGTGTTTCTTCGTCGAAAGCGCGTACGCTCTTTTATTATTAGCTGTTTTTGTCATCTATATGAACAAATTTCAAATCCAACCGGAAGAGAGAGCGCTCAGAAGCATATTTGGCAATGTGTACGATGATTATGTTTTACGCGTGCGCCGGTGGTTATAGGTATAAAAAGACGTTGAGAGCGTAGACGACGTTTTACGGCATCCGTATGGCAACAAAGATTTAATAGAACCGCTGTTTCCCGCGCGGCGTTACGCCAGCAGAAAGATAATATGAAGGAAACCGTTCAAAAGAAAAGTCTCAAAGACGAATTTTATACTTCCGAAAAATGTTACATGACCGAGTTGTCCAACACGCCGGACGATCCGGATGTGTCAATCGCGCGGGCGAGAGTGGAGCCCGGAGTAACAACCCGCTGGCATCGCCTTAGAGAAACGTCCGAACGTTATTTCATGATAAGCGGCAGAGGGCTTGCGGAGGTAGGGAAACTGCCGCCGCAGGAAGTAGTGGCCGGTGACATTGTGCTTATCCCGCCAATGTGCCGTCAACGCATTACCAACATCGGCAAGGACGATTTGGTTTTTCTCGCTATTTGTTCGCCCCGTTTTAGGCAGGATGTTTATGAGGATATTGAAGATTTATCTGGCTGTTGACCGGGTGCGCATTCCCGTAAGGGAGGCGCACTAATGAATAAGTATATTCCTTACCGGTAAAGCCTGAAAGGCTTTACAAAACGCTCATCTGCAGCGCAACACAGCAGATGAGCGTTTTTTTAAAGCCCCGCTACATGAAATTTTCCGGGTCTACGTCCGCGGTAACCCTCACCTGACTGTTTCTGTGTTTATAGGTAAGTTCCCGTGCGATTTGATGCAGCGCGTTTATATCTTTGCCTTTAATCAGCATCTGAAAGCGATAGCGTCCTCTGATTTTGGCCAGCGGCGATTCCGCCGGACCGATAATTTCCGCGATATTCCCCCGCAACGCGCTCAGTTTTTTTGCCGATTTCCCCAACAGACGGGCCTCTTCAATTAACGCGTCTTTCTTTATAGAAGACAAACGTAAGTTGATTATTCGGCCAAACGGCGGATATTGCAGAGCCTTGCGAAAATCGATTTCTTCCTCGTAAAATGCTTTGTAGTCATGATTTTGCGCGTGTTTTAACGCGTAATGATCGGGATTGAAAGTCTGGATGATTACTTCGCCCGGAGTATTTCCGCGTCCGCCGCGTCCGGCAACCTGCGTTATGAGCTGGAAAGTTCTTTCCGCGGCTCGAAAATCCGGCATATTCAAAGAGGTGTCGGCGGAAATAACGCCGACCAGTGTTATAAAAGGGAAGTCATGACCTTTGGTAATCATTTGTGTTCCTATAAGAATATCGATTTCCCTCATCTCCAACGCCCGAAGTATTTTCTCCTGAGTTCCCTTTCGGGAAGTGGTATCGGAATCCATTCTTTGAATTCGGGCATGGGGGAAAATTTTCTCTATTTCTTTTTCCAGTTTTTGTGTGCCGACTCCGTAACTCAAAATTCGGTTGCCCCTGCAGGATGGACAAAGCGGCAGCGATTTAATCGTGTAATCGCAGTAATGACATTTGACGACGCCTTCCGCGACGTGATTCTTCAGTGAAACGGCGCAGTTGGGGCAGCGAAAATTGTAACCGCAATCAGCGCAGACCAAAAAGGTGTCAAATCCCCGCTTGTTGAGAAAAAGCAGAACCTGCTCTTTTTTGTTGAGAGTTTGTTCTATTGCCGCGATCAGAGCTTCGGAAAGAATGGGGACTTTTCCCGACTTTTCCTGCTGCGCTTTCATGTCTATGATTTGCACTACAGGCATGGGTTTCTCCTCCACGCGCTGTTGTAATTCCAGAAGATGGTATTTTTTTGTCCGCGCGTTAAAGTAAGTGCGAACACCGGGTGTGGCGGAGCCGGTAATTACAATAGCTGAAGCCATCTGTGCTTTTACAACCGCCAGGTCGCGGGCATTATAGCAGAGCCGCTCATCCTGTTTGTAGGAAGCATCATGTTCTTCATCGACAATAATTAATTTCAAGTTCGGCAGCGGAGCAAATACAGCGGAGCGGGTGCCGATAACCAGATTAATCAGGCCGCGTTTGATTTGCCGCCACTGGTCGTAGCGGACGGATTCGGCAATACCGCTGTGAAGAACGGCGATTTTCCGTTCATCAAATCTCCCGGCAACGCGGGATATCAGTTGCGGCGTTAAGGCTATTTCAGGCACGAGGTAAATAGCGGACGCTCCGCTATCCAAAACTTTCTCGATGGTTTTTAAATAGATTTCGGTTTTCCCGCTGCCTGTGACACCATGAAGCAGGATCGGAGTAAAAATGTTTTTTCCCAGATAGCGGGAAATTTCTTCAATGGCCCTGTTCTGCCGGTCATTGAGAATAATCGTGTTTTTATTTTGACGAATTGCCGAATCAAAGGAGGCTGTACGCATTTTTTCACCGGCCGTGAATTTAATGATTCCTTTATCCTGCAATTTTTTGACAACGGCGCCGGATATGCCGGATCCTTCAATCAAATCGTTTAAGGATATCGGCCCTTTTGTCTGCATAAAATCAATCAGTTTCTTCTGTTTATCCGTTAGTTTTGTTTCGGCGGTTTTACCATCCGTAAGAGTTACCATTGTTTGATTGTGTGGAGAAAGTTGTTTGTTTTGTTTTTTTTCAATGGTCAGAAATCCTGCCAGATGCAGCTTCCTTACTGCCTCGGCAATATTTTTCAGAGAGCTCAGTTTAGTGATGCTGTTTTGGGCTATGCCTTGAGGATATTGGCGTAAAAATGCCAGCAGTTTTTCCTGCGCGGACGGAAGCGGAAGAGGAATGTCTTTGTCCGGCGCCATCGGAGTTATCCAGAGGGAATCTTTTTTTTCGGAACCGGAAGGAATCAGTTCGGCCAGCGCCTTGCCCAGCGGATACATAAAATAATCGGCGATCCATTGGTAAAAATCCAGGTCGCTTTGACTAAAAAGCGGTTCGTCATCGAGTATCTCGGCAATGGGTTTTATTTTTTTCAGATCGCAGGATGGCATTGTTCCGACAATAAAACCGGTGCGTTTTCTGTTGCCGAAGGGGACAAATACGCGTTTGCCAAGTTCAACTTCCTTCTCCAGACTGGGAGGAACTTCATAGGTAAAGAGTTTGTCTGACGGAATGTTTAAGGCGACATTTATATACATAGTACCATTCCTAAAGGAAGTTTTCGCCGTTTCGGCGAAAATTCTCGGCAATGAAGGGTTCTATTTATTATGCGCTTCCCTCACGGGAATGCGCTCCCGATCAAAGCGCTATTTTCGTTGGCTTCGTTGTCGGCTTCCTCAACGTATGTATAAATACGCCTCGTCGCCTCCACCTAGCCGCCTCAATATCATCTTTGATTTAGAAATGGTACAGGAAATCAAATCCTAATCATCACTGATTTAGAAAGGGCACAGGAAATCAAAGATGTTAAAAACAAAAAAAGCCCCGATTTCGAGGCTTTTTTGTAAATTTATTTTATGAAGGTTATTCGCCTTTAAGCTTTTCGTTTTTTTCCTGTTTGGTTTTGCAATCAATGCACAGAGTGGTAACAGGTCTTGCCATCAGTCTTTTTTCAGATATATGACCGCCGCAAACCTCACAGATACCAAAAGTGCCGTCATCAATTCTTTTGATAGCTTCCTGCATCTTAAGGATAAGCTTGCGTTCTCTGTCCCGGATGCGCAATTCAAAATTTCTGTCGGATTCCAGAGACGCTCTGTCGTTTGGATCAGGATAGGTTTCTTTACCGTTAGTCATTTCGGTAACAGTTTTACCAGCTTCGCTCAGCAACTCATTTATTTTTTGAGTGAGCATTAATTTATACGCTTTCATCTTATCCTGTTTTATCTTATCCTGTTTCAAAATCGTCTGTTTGTCCAAAGTAGTCACTCCTTGAGTATTAACTTGGTTGTCCTTATTATATAATGGAAATTTATTTGTAAAGAGAAATTTTCATTAATAATATTTTTTAACCGTTTTATCTAAAAAAAGATATAATTTAAAGTAAAATCAGTAACTTTCTTTATTGGAGCAATAAAGTTTCTTTATCTTTTCCACAATATTTGTTGTAGATTTTCCTTCGATTTCGGGAATTATTGCTACCCGGCCTCCCCATACTTTTACTTCTTCCCGTCCGACAACCTTTTCTTCCGGCCAGTCGCCTCCCTTGATTAAAATGTCCGGCTGGAGGCAACAAATGAGTTCCAGAGGCGTTAATTCCTCGAATATTGTAATAAAATCAATAAATTCAAGAGCGGCGAGTATTTCGGCTCTTTCGTTTTCATTCATTAGCGGCCTTTTTTCTCCCTTGATTGACCGGACGGAAGAATCGCTGTTGAGAGCAAGTACCAGCACATCGGCGGTTTTTTTTGCTTCGCGTAAATAACGGACATGACCGACATGCAGGATATCAAAACAGCCATTGGTGAAAGCGATTTTTTTCCCTTTCTTCCGCAGCTCTTGCAGTTCGTTTCTAAGAGCGTTTCTTTCTAAAATTTTGTTCATTCCAGCTCCTTGATTTTCTATATTATAATATTAATTCTTCAGAACTCTGGCAAGCGTTAAAACAGCAACTTTTTGCGCTCCGGCTTTGATTAAGGTTTTCGCGCATTCGTTGATAGTGGCTCCGGTCGTGTAAACATCGTCAATAAGGATGATATTTTTACCGTCAATTTTTTTCTTATTAGTGACTTCAAAGGCTCCCTTAATATTTTCTTTCCTTTCGTTTCTGTTTGAACCGGTTTGGGTTAAAGTAAATTTGTGCCTTTTCAGCACAGAAAAGTTGACGGGGATTTGCCGTTTGTGTTCCACGGCACGCGCCAGAACAAGGGATTGATTAAACCCTCGTTTGCGAAGTCTTTTAATATGCAAAGGCACCGGTATAATCAAAGAATAATCGGTAAAGTCGATATCGGGGAAAGAAAAATCGGCCATAAAAGAAGCCAGCATCTCACCGATGGATAAGTCGCGTTTGTATTTGAATTGATGAATCGCGTTCAAAATAAAGCTTTCGTAACTAAATATTGCGCGGGCGTACGAAAAATATGTCTTATTTTCCAGGCAATCTCCGCATAAATGACTCTCCGCCGGACTGTTTGGATAGGTTGTGCCGCAAATAGGGCAGATACCGCCTTCTATGAATTTAATTTGATCGCTGCAGGCGGGACAAAATATTTGACCGCTTTCAGGGTGCAAAATTTCAGCGCAGCCCAGACATTGAGGCGGGAATAAAACCTTGCTTATATCATTTAAAGATTGGCTTAAGGTCATGCCATTTCCTTGCCTAACCTCTTTATTTCCTTCTTGTTTTCGTCAACATTCATCCGGGGGGCATCCCACAGATTTTCTATGTCGTAAAAAGCTCTGATGGGTTCATAAAAAACAGAAATTACGACATCATCATAATCAAGCAAAATCCATTGGCCATTGGATACTCCTTCGACGCCCAGAGGCATTATTTCCGCTTTCTTTAAAAATAGCTGAATCGCCTGCGCGATGGCCTGAACTTCTCGCTCCGATGCGCCGCTGCAAATAATCATATAATCCGTGAAAGCGGAAAGTTCTTTTAAATTCATAACAACGATTTCTTGTGCTTTCTTTTGCAAGGCAGCGTTAATGCATAAAAGAAGACGATCTCTGGATTCATTTTTTTTCGCTGGCAAATAAACCTCCTCCTGAAAAATTGGATTTTGACAATATATGCCATAAATAACAAAAGTTAACAATGTCGCATTTAGATTCTTGATTCCAATTGGGAATGGCTGACCTCTTTTGATAGAACATAAATTACCTGTTGCCATGCGGTTTAAAGTGTGTTAGTGAAGCCGCCTTAGTTAACCACATAGCATCGCCATGATGCCCTGTGGTTTTTTATTTCTATACTTTTTATACAGGACAAGGAGCATTAAATTAGCATGATTGCAGCACAAAATATAACACTTTCCTACGGGAAACAGGTACTATTTAAGAATGTTAACATCAAGTTCACGCCCGGCAACTGCTATGGGCTTATCGGCGCAAACGGGGCAGGGAAGTCAACCTTTCTCAAGATACTTGCCGGTGAACTCGAAGCTGACAAGGGCGAAATCATCATCGGAGAGCGCCAGCGCATAGCCGTTTTGCGTCAGGATCAGTTTGCCTTCGACAACGAAATTGTTTTCAACACCGTTATCATGGGATACAAACCCCTGTATGATATCATGATGCAGCGCGAGGCTATTTACGCCAAGGCGGAATTTTCGGAAGAAGACGGATTGCGCTGTGCCGAACTGGAGAGCCGGTTTGCTGAAATGAACGGCTATGAAGCAGAATCTGAAGCTGCTGTACTTTTGAGCGGACTGGGCATATCCGAAGAACTGCGGACCAAAAAAATGAGAGAGCTGGAGGCCGGCGACAAAGTCCGCGTACTTTTGGCACAGGCTCTTTTCGGCAATCCCGATGTGCTGCTGCTGGACGAACCGACCAACAACCTTGATATCAAATCCATCAGGTGGCTCGAAGAGTTCCTTTCCCGGTTTGCCAATACCGTTATCGTGGTTTCCCATGACCGTCACTTTTTGAATCAGGTATGTACCCATACCACCGATATAGATTTCGGGCGGATTAAGATATATGTCGGCAATTATGATTTCTGGTACCGGGCCAGCCGGTTAAATTTAAAACAGCAGCAGAACGATAACCGCAAAATATCTGAAAAAGCCGAAGAGCTTAAAGCTTTTATCCAGCGCTTCAGCGCCAACGCATCCAAATCCAAACAGGCCACGTCGCGCAAGAAACTGCTCGATAAACTTGCTCTGGAGGACATGCCGACCTCATCGAGAAGATATCCGCATGTGGCTTTCAAACCCGATAGAGCCTGCGGCGACGTCATCCTGACCATTGCGGGACTCACCAAAAAGATTCACGGCGTTAAAGTATTGAATAAACTTGACCTGACAGTGCGCAAGGGCGACAAAATTGCTTTTGCCGGGGACAACGCCCTTGCCCGAACGACACTTTTCCAGATACTGGCCGGAGAACTCCAACCGGACAGCGGCAGTTTCCGCTGGGGCGTTACCATTACCAGCGCATATTTCCCGCAGGAAAACAGCGCGTTCTTTGAACACGAGATGACCCTGATTGACTGGCTGGGCCAGTATACACCGCCCGCCGAGGGTGAAACCTTTGCGCGGGGCTTTCTGGGCAGAATGCTTTTCTCCGGCGAAGAAGCCCTGAAAAAAACCTGCGTCCTTTCCGGCGGCGAGAGAGTTCGCTGCATGCTGTCGCGCATGATGCTCACCGGTGCCAATGTGCTTATCCTTGACGAGCCGACCAATCATCTGGATCTGGAATCCATCACCGCTCTCAATGACGGGCTGATAGCGTTTTCGGAGGTTATCCTGTTTGCCTCGCATGATCAGGAATTTGTTTCCACCGTTGCTAACCGGATTATCGAAATCACAAACGGCGTCGCAATCGACCGCACCATGGATCATGAAGATGATCTCGAAAAGCGCGACTATCTGGCCGAAGCAGGATGAAGTGAAAGATCTTCTCTGGTCATTGCGAGCCGTGTCTCACACGGCGTGGCAATCTAATTGTAGGGAACGGTTTGAAACCGTTCAATGTGTCCCCCTTTGGAGGGGGCGAGGGGGAGGAGTCTTTCGTAGTCCGAGCCTTTATGCCCGCCTTATTTTGTCATTGCGGGGAGCGCCTTGCGCGACGCGGCAATCTCTTTCCTTTTGTCATTGCGAGTTCACGACAGTGAACGTGGCAATCTCATGTTCTTGAAACCGTTCAATGTGTTCCCCTTTGGAGGGGGCGAGGGGGAGGATGTTTTCGTAGTCCGGATCTTTATGCTCGCCTTATTTTGTCATTGCGGGGAGCGCCTTGCGCGACGTGGCAATCTCTTTCCTTTTGTCATTACGAGGAATCCCTCGGATTCCGTGGCAATCTCGTGTTCTTGTGACCCTGTTCGGTTTGAAACCGTTCTGTTTCCCTTAATCTTTCGTAGTGCGAGCCTTTAGACCCACTATTCACCCTTAAAACGTAGTCCGGGTCTTTACGGCCTGTTGCCCAAATAGATTTTGCAAAGATTATAAAGAGGGAATATAAAAATAGCAACAAATTCTTGGAGAGAAACTGCCATGATGGGTCACCAGCCAGATGCACAGCCGAAACTCTTTTATC
>JBKQWB010000067.1:0-4055 GCA_052139735.1 Smithella sp.
CGAGAAACGGGACTATGCAGCAGCGCAGCGGATGCGAAGCAGGCAAAGCTTGGAAGGCTCTGTAAATCATCGCCTCCCACGCAACTGTTCGCAAAGCGCTCGGCTCCCGAGCTTGCTTGAGCAGCAGCGCTTCCCCAGGCTGCCGCTCCACTCGGAAATTTCCGTTTCGTCGAGAGGCGTCGTAGACTTTGACTCCGTCGCAAATCAATTCTTCTGCAGTCAAACGGCCACGGCCCAGCAGATACGGAATCACCGTTTCTTGCGTCAGCAGAGAATGGCGTTTGCGTCCCCCGGGGCGCGGCGTTCTCGCCCTGACCTCAGACAGGTTTTCAATCACATATACCGCCATCCCATGTCAAAGGGGTGTAAAAAGAGAGGAACATGGTCCTATTGCACAGGACCATGTTATCACTTGCCACCATGCAGGTAAATGTTCGTGACCTCCGGCCTGCCATGCCCCAACTGCTCCGCTACGCGCATCTTGGCATCTTTAATCTGATGCTTATCTTGGGAGCCGTTGATGTTCCGCTCGAACTCCTTGAAGAAAGTGCGAACAAAGGGTTTATTAAAACAGGTATCGTCCAGTTTGGCGTCGGGGTATCAATTTCGCCCATTAGAATAATCAGGCAAACCAACACGAATAAACCCGGGGTGCAGGAAGGCAAAAATGCGGGGATGGCTCCGTTGGCATTCCGAATCGTGGAACACGGCGTCTATTGTATGCCGTTTTTTGTCAATCCTAATTTTGCGGGCAAAACGGGTTGCACGGCTGATGACATTGAGTTGCTGAAGATACTTATCCCCCAGGCTTACGATTTGAATCGGTCAGCAATTCGTGCGGATGTTCGTATTCGTCATGCATGGTATATCGAACACAAAAATAACCTCGGCAGTTGTCCGGATTATCTTCTCCTGGATGCGTTTACGCCTAAACGTATTGGTGATATTACCGTATCGTCGATGACATGGGATGATTATGAAGATAAAACCGAATTGCCGGAGGAATTAAAAACGAAGGTCGTTCCGGTTATCGACTTGATGACGCAATGATGTACTACGCACATAGCCCAAAAAGTAGTGTTCCTGCACAGAAGTATTCGTCGCATGTTAATGGCGCAAGGGAGCGAGTGCGGGAATATATGAACGACATTTGTAAGTATGCAAGATTTGACGGGGCATTGCTGTCGCGGATCGCGGAGATGGTTGCTGTTTTTCATGACCTGGGGAAGCTGGACAGAGACAATCAAGCTGTGTTATCGGGAGAAAAGCCGTCTAAATCATTGCCGAAAAACCATGTTGACGCGGGAGCTGCATATTTTCTAGAGGAAAAGCACTTTTCCGCTATTGCCGCCGCAGCCGTTCAGGCACATCATGTCGGATTCCCCAACTTCATTGAGGAACAGAATAAGGGCGAATCCGCTTTTCGCGATACCGATATAATGTATGAAGTGGACAGAGTATTGCCAGATTTTAAGGCAATACATGAAAGCCTCATTGAAACAGGTTTTATGTATGGGAACGAAGAAATCAAAGGAGATCGTCCTGCTTTTCTGCGATTACTTTTGTCCTGTGTCGCGGATGCCGACCATACAGATACGGCTGTAAATTATAAAAAGTATCCTGTTCAGCCGGATGCAATATCGTTGCATCCGGCTGAACGTCTTGTGCGGCTGGATAAATATGTATCTGGTCTTAAAGGAGAGAATGACGAAAGAAACTCTTTGCGAAGCGAAATGTATTCAGCGTGTAAGAATGCGGTGATAGATTCTAATATCAGTTCCTGTGACAGCCCGGTCGGTTCCGGTAAGACAACGGCGGTAATGGTTCATCTGCTGGAACAGGCAAAAAAACGCAAGTTACGGCGCATATTCGTTATACTGCCGTTTACCAATATCATCAGGCAGTCGGTGGAGACATATCGAAAAGCGCTGGTTCTGCCGGGTGAAAAAGCGGAAGATGTGGTGGCGGAGTTACACCACCGCGCCGATTTTGAAAACGAAGATGCCAGGCATTTAACTGCGCTTTGGCGGGCACCGATTATTGTAACAACCTCGGTCGCTTTTTTTGAATCATTAGCCTCAAATTCCACTGCGACATTGCGCCGCTTGCATGAATTGCCGGGGAGTGCAATTTTTGTGGACGAATCCCATGCGGCTCTGCCTGTTAAGCTTTTATCCCTCGCTTGGAGATGGATCAATATCTACGCAAACGAGTGGGGTTGTTATTGGGTTTTAGCTTCGGGTTCCCTTAATCGATTTTGGAATATCAGGGCGATATCCAGCAGCTATAGTGGCGCTGGCTGCGTGCCTGAAATTGTCGATAGTAAATTGCGCACCCGGTTGTCTTGCTACGAAAAGAACCGAATTTCCTATAAGAGCGATTTATATCCTAAAAATGTAGTCGAACTGGCGAATTGGATAATCAGTTTTAAAGGCCCGAGGCTTGTAATATTAAACACCGTACAAAGTGCCGCCGTGCTTGCTGGGTACTTTTCCTCTTGTTTTGGACGAGACCGCGTCGAGCATTTGTCCACAGCTTTAACTCCTAATGATCGTGAAAAAACACTTGAACGGGTTAAAAATCGTTTGAGTTCTCCGTGGGACACGAATTGGACGTTCATCGCGACTTCATGTATAGAGGCCGGTGTTGATTTGTCCTTCAGAACGGGTTTCCGTGAACTGGGCTCGCTTGTATCGTTATTGCAGGCGGCGGGACGGGTAAATCGCGAAGGAAGTTTAAAAGATTCGGAAATATGGACATTTTGTCTTGCTGAGGATAAAATGCTGAAAACCAATCCTGGTATGAAGGAGCCCGCTGCTGTTCTTCGAGGATATTTTGAACGCAACTTGGAGATTAAGCCGGAATTGAGCACCAAATCAATCACGGATGAAATCGAACTGTATGCTGTATCCGAAAAATACAAAAAACTGGTTGGCAATGAAGAACTGCTAAATTTTCCTTTTGTGGAAAAAGAGTTCAAAGTAATTGATACCGATACCAGGATTGTTGTGATAGATCGAGATGTGGCAGATGGTATTTACCGCGGAAAGATTGATTGGAGAGAACTCCAAAAGAACTCGGTTCAAATCGCGAAGTATAAGCTGGATGAGCTGAAAACGCCCGAAGTGCTGGAGAATATATATAGATGGAATCTTAATTATGATGACTTTCTCGGTTATATGGCGGGTATTATCCAACTAAAAAAGTTTGATGGGGAAGCAATGATTATATAAAATAATGGGAAGCTCTGCCCTGTCAAGTACAAAGATAGTGTGAAGCTCAGGATGTCTGAACCTCCAGTGACCGGGTGCTCCACGCCTTTGCTCCCGGCAAGGCGTGCCCTCTGTGCTTTTGCACGACGGATCTTCAGTGGTGGACGATTTTTGCTCTGGCCGATCCTTATTTGCCGGATTTAACACCTGAGGCAATCGAGGAGATCTGATAAGGAGCGTTTCATGATGTATGAATCAGAAGATGATTTTCTGCTCTTGTCCGGTATTCAGCATTTTGCCTTCTGCGAAAGACAGTGGGGACTGATCCACATTGAAAACCAGTGGGCAGAAAATGTGCGTACCGCTGAGGGGAAGCTTCTGCATCAGAGAGTGGACGACCCTTACTTCACTGAGACGCGTGGCGATGTCAAGGTGATACGCTCAATTCCGCTAATATCTAAAACTCTTGGGCTCTATGGCGTGGCAGATGTAATTGAATTGCAAAAAGAGCCCGACGGTTCTGGTTTAAATTACAGCATGGTTGAATACAAACGGGGAAAGCCGAAGCCTGATGACAGGGATGCAGTGCAATTATGTGCCCAGGCCATATGCCTTGAGGAGATGCTTTCCATTGCGCTAGATCATGGTTATCTGTTCTATGGTGAGACGAAACACAGGCACCGCGTGGATTTTGACGAGAACTTACGAGCCAGGGTCAGGTTGTTGGCGGATAGAATGCATGAACTGTTTACTAGAGGAGAAACCCCGCGGCCAATAAAGAGAGCACATTGTAAGAATTGTTCCCTATATGACATATGTGTCCCGAAGCTTGCAGATTGCAGC
>JBKQWB010000068.1:0-46527 GCA_052139735.1 Smithella sp.
AATGCGAGATTATGGCATCCCGAAGAAAAATATTTCAAATCGATAAATAACTTTTTATTGCTTATTCTCATTGTTTTCTATAATTTACATCATCATCCGATTAAAACGTTGGGACAGTAGTGATAAATTATTTGTTTTAAGTAATTTCTGAAAGATTCCAGTTTCAGTCTCATACCGCTTGCCGAATTATTTCTCAGAAGTATAATCTCTGCGCTGTTATTGATGAATCCGGAGGCATAAATGCCCTGAATGTTTAGAATGTGTTCGAAATTAAAGTTGCCCGGATTTTTAAAACTCTGAATTTTCTTCAGCGTTGAATGGAAACGGATAAAATCTCCGTACTGGAAATTTAAGTCAGATGGAATCACCAGACGTATATCGCCCGATACGGCAGTATTTGAATTGCCCTGTATTACCCGCATACAGCGTACAATTAAAACGTTATTATCAAGACGCGAGAGAGGACTTTCTATGACAATGCCTTCCATGGTAACTTTGCCTTTATCAATGAAGCGGGATATGTTTTTGTCATTTTCGATAAAATAAATTTGCTTTTGAATGTTAAATACACCCAGCAAAAAAGTTAAACTTAAAATTAAAAACAAACCGGTGATTAGCCATTTCTTTCTAATGGTTATAAGAAGCAAAAAAAGATTTAAAGCAGCCACTGTTAATAATGGATAATAGCAGGGCTTAAGATAGCTGCCGGCAAAAATACCGCTAATTAACGCGATTAAAAGAGAGATTAATGGTCTGCGCATATACTATATTTTATTCCGAAGACGAAATGATTCAAATTTATTAGCTAAAACCGCTAAAATATTATATCATGAATTAAATACTGTTTTGTGCAAAAAGGGAACCAAATAATTATAATGAATGAAGAAACCTTTACAAAAGAAAAAAATACACGCCGGTTATTCTTTTTAATCATATCCAGAGTTATCATTACGTCTTTCTTTCTCGGCATGACTATTTTCATAGATATTAGAAAACAGTCGTTTACGATACTTCAAACAACTATTAACTTTTTTTATTTTATCGCCGCCGCAGTTTATTTGTTTACGGTTATTTATATTTTACTTTTTAAGTTCGGAGAAAAAATAAAAAACAATTTATATATACAGATAACCGCGGATATTATTGTCACCACTATTCTCATCTTCATGTTTGGCAACACTCAGATAGATTACTCTCTCTTTTATACGCTGATAATAATTTATTCTGTAATTTTTATCGGCAGGAAAGGGGGCTTGATTGTTGCTTCTGCTTCAAGCATATTTTATGGTTTACTTCTTGATCTCGAATTTTACAAGTTAATACCTTCCGTATCTTTTGTAAAATATGACTACGAGATTAATGCTGCCGATGCCCTAACCAATGTTATGGTACATATTATATCCTTTTATGTTTTAGCTTTTCTGGTCAGTTTTGCAGTTGAGCAGGAAAAGAAAGCAGTAGCTTTATTGAAAGAAAAAGAGTCTGCATTCAATCAGCTTGACCTGCTTTTCCGCAGTATCATTGAATCGGTAGACACGGGGGTTATGACAATCGATTTGAATGACCGGATAAAAACTTTTAACCGGGCAGCGGAAGAAATTACCGGATTTAAATTTAATGTCATAGAAAATGACCTGTTGAAAAATATTTTCCCGGAATTTATATCGTTATTTAAAAAAAAGGATTTGCCGGAATCAGTCCGGAATCGTATGTCCTTCAAAATAAAAGGGGGACGGGGAAATGATATTCATCTGGGCTGTTCCATATCTTCCTTAAAAGACCGCGATGAACAACAGATCGGCCATATTATTATCTTCCAGGATTTAACTGAAATAAAACGGATGGAGGAAAATCTGGAAAAAAGCAGAAAAATGGCTCTGATTGGCGAAATGGCTGCAGGTCTTGCCCATGAAATGAGAAATCCTCTGGCAGCAATAAGCGGTTCAGTAGAGCTTTTGATGAAGGGATTGGAATTTAAAGGAACTAACAGGCGTCTGATGGGAATAATCTTACGCGGCAAAGATCAATTAGAGAACTTTGTCCGTGATTTTCTTTTGCTGGCGCGTCCTGTTCCCGTATTGAGGGAATTGGTTGATATAAATACAGTTGTTGAGGAAGTACTCGAGCATATTAAAGTATCTAAATCCTGGACAGACAAAATAGAAATCATAAAAGTTTTCTCGGACGATGTCCGGGCTTATGCCAACAAGGAACAAGTCAGACAAATTATAAATAATCTCGTACTCAATGCCGTTCAGGCTATGGAAGAAGGCGGCGTTTTATCCGTTGAAACCAAACTGGATGAATTGGATGAAAAGAAAAAATACGCTCAAATTAAAGTTTCGGATACAGGATGCGGCATCAAAGAAACTGATTTGAATAAAATATTTGAAACTTTTTTTACGAATAAAGAAAAGGGGATCGGTTTGGGACTGCCGATTGTCAATCATATTGTTGAAGGTTATAATGGAAAAATAAAAATAGAGAGCGTGGTAAATAAAAGCACAACTTGCTATGTATGGCTGCCGATAGAAAGCAGAAGACATTCAAGAGCGTAATGCTCTCAAAATGATGCAGAGGTGAGAAGATGGCAAAAATATTAATTGTTGATGATGATCAGGGCATGAGGGAATTCATGGAGATCATGTTGCTGCAGGAAGGCTACGATGTAACCAGTATCGGAGAGCCGCTCAAAGCAGTAGATCTTTGCCGCAAGCGCGATTTCGACCTGATCATCACCGATCTGAAAATGCCTAAAATTAACGGCATTGAATTCCTTAAAATCATTAAAGACCAGAGTCCGGACGCCATAGTTATTCTTATTACGGCTTATGCTTCAGGAGAAACGGCAATAAACGCGATGAAAGAAGGAGCTTATGACTATGTGGAGAAAGGACAAAGCATTGACGAACTGAAAAAAGTTGTGCGTTCCGCATTGGCGAAAAGAGGATCAATTGAAAATGAAATTCCTGAAAAAGAATCAAAAACGGACACATCGGAAAAAAATACGTTTTGCGGCATGATTGGAACAAACCGGGAAATGCTTAAAATATTCGCAACAATTAAAAAAGTGTCGAATACGTTGGCAAATATTTTAATTTTAGGAGAAAGCGGAACCGGCAAGGAACTTGTCGCCCGCGCGATTCATGAAAACTCTTTACGTTCCAAAATGCCCTTTGTAGCCATAAACAGCGGCGGAATACCGGAAAATCTTCTGGAGAGTGAGCTTTTTGGATATATGAAAGGTTCTTTTACGGGAGCTTATGCCGACCGTCCCGGATTTTTTGAAATGGCGCGGGGCGGCACTATATTTCTCGATGAAATAGGAGAATTGTCTCCGGTTCTGCAGGTTAAGCTTCTACGTGTAGTTCAGGAAAAAACTTTTCGGCGTATCGGCGGCGCGGAAGACATTAAAGTTGATGTGCGCATAATTTCCGCGACCAATCAGAATTTGCAGGAAAGAGTCAAAACAGGGGAATTTCGCGAAGACCTGTATTATCGTTTAAATGTTATTCCTATTTTTATACCTCCGTTGAGGCAGCGCAGAGAAGATATTCCGCTTCTTATCGATAATTTCATCGGGAAATACGCGAAAATGTTCGATAAAGAAATCAGAAATATTTCATCTTACGCAATGGAACTGTTGACGAATTATGATTTTCCGGGAAATATTCGTGAGTTGGAAAACATTATTGAACGCAGTGTTGCTATGGAAAGCTCTAATATAATTTTGCCGGAAAGCTTAACATTATACTCTAACGCGGCTGATGGTGAGTCTAAATTTGATATTGATATTACCGATAATGGAATAAACTTAAATACGGAAATGGAAAAAATCGAAAGAAAAATGATTGAAAAAGCTTTACAAAGAGCAAAAGGGTCGAAAAAAAGAACCTCCGAGTTGTTAAACATTACATTCGATTCGTTACGGTATCGGATGGAGAAACTTGGTATTGAATGATCGTGCCAAAGCTCTTTGTTTCTTTTTTACTTGACATTTCGGGCATATTTGCTCTATATCCCTCATACAAGAGAAAATAACGAACATGATAAAATTTTACTTTTTAAAAATGGCAGGCTTTTTTTATTTTTTTACTTTTATTAACGACAAGGTCTGCCTGACAGAATCATGACCATAAAAAAGGGTAATGAACCGTGGGCAGATAAATATCAGCCCACGGTTTTTTTTTGCCATTATTATGGCAACGCTTTTTTGAAAATAAAAAAGAGGAAAAGGGGAGGAACGTGAATATGAAAAACAGGATTTTGGTTACAGTTTTATCCGCTATTTTTCTGATGGCCGGTGTTGGCAGTTTACAGGCCGCGACAATTAAAGTTGGAGCCGCAATCAACCTGACAGGTCCCGCGTCAACCTGGGGGCAATTTCATGAGAAAGGTCTTCGTGATTATTTCCGCTATGTAAACGAGGTTAAAGGCGGAGTCTACGGTAACAAGATCGAAATGATAACTGTTGACACAGCCTACAAGGTTCCTGAAGCGCAGGCGGCGGTTAACAGATTTGTTCTGCAGGATAAAGTAGACATGATTGCTACATGGGGAGCAGGCGAGGGATTGGCGGCAAAGCCAATTATACAAAAATATAAAGTGCCGGCAATCAATTTTTCCACCAGTTGGGAAATTCTGGAACCACCTGTGGATTATATGTATTTACCTTTCGGCAGCTACAAGATGGACTGCCATGCCGTATTCGAATATATAAAAGCCATTCACAAGGGGAAAGATGCTCCCAAAGTCGGTCTTCTGACCTACAATAACGCCTATGGACGTTCTATCCATGCTCCGAGCAGGGAATATGCGCAGAAGCTGGGAATTAATCTGGTTGCAGTGGAAGAATTTCCGCCAAAAACGGTTGATCTCAATACCGAGCTTCTTCGTTTGCAGAAAGCCGGCGCGGATTATGTTTTTATGCAAATGCTTCCGTCCGCAATTATTACAGCTTTCAAAAGCGCCGATCGTATAAATTACAATCCCGTGTTTCTGGGAACGTGGACATCTACCGATCCCGATTTTTTCAAGATGGGCAAAGGGCTCATTCGCGACAGACTTGTTATTCAGTTTCCGGGAGGATTACCCTCTGATAAATCCAAAGGAATGGCTTTAATGCAGGAGTTATGGAAACGTTATAAAACTGTGGATAAATTTGATGCTTCCTACTGGGAAGGTGTCGTTATAGGCAGGATTATGGAACGCGCCTTTACCCGTGCTTATGAAAAATACAAAATCATTAATCCGCAAACAATAAATGCCGCTCTGGAGTCATTCAGGAATGAAGATTTCGGCGGTTTGGTGCCGGCAATAACTTATACAAAAAATGATCATGGAGCATCTTTTACCGCTCGCATGGTCAGGGTAAAAGAAGACGGAACTTATACACCGCTCACAAATTTTTATATTCCCGGCAAAGATAAAATAAAATTGCTCAAATAATAATTGCTTGTGAAACAGGCGTTGTCAGAGACAATAAAATCTCCGGCAACGCCTGCAAACAAAGAGGTTTTAATGAAGGCTTTTCGCAGCCGGCCGTCAATAATGACTAACCGGCGGGAAGAAGATAAAAAGGCGGAACTTTCGATCCAGTGTTTACGCTTGAGCTTTGGCGGAGTTATTGCCGTCAAGGATGTTGATCTTAAAGTTCATACCGGTGAATTGATGGCAATTATCGGTCCCAATGGAGCAGGCAAAACAAGCCTGCTTAATTGTATAACCGGTTTCTACCACGCCCAGCAGGGCAAAATAGTATTCAACGGTAAAGACATTACCACTTTGCATACCCACGAACTTGTCGGCGTGGGGATTGGCAGAACTTTTCAGAATATAGAACTTTTTCCGGGTATGACCGTACTTGCCAATATGACGCTGGCGCGTCATATTCATTGCCACTACAGCGTTCTTAGCTCCTGCCTTTTTTCCGGTTCTGTCAGAAAAGAAGAAATCCGTCACAGACAGACCCTCGAAGAGATCATCGATTTTCTGGAAATGCAGTCCATCCGGAAAAAAACAGTAGGTTCTCTGCCCTATGGAATGATGAAACGGGTGGAACTTGGCCGTGCGCTTGCCCTGGAGCCAAAGCTTTTGGTTCTTGATGAGCCTTTTGCCGGCATGAACATGGAAGAAAAGGAAGATATGGTTCGCTTTCTTCAGGAATTGAATCAAAGGTGGGGGCTTACAATGATTCTGGTTGAACATGACATGTCCATCGTCATGAGTATTTCCCAGCGAATTATGGTTTTGAACTTTGGAGAAAAGCTGGGAGAGGGTACAGCGGAGGAAATCAGCGTCAATCCTGATGTCATCAAGGCTTATCTCGGTGAGGCCGAAGCATTATAAATATTGAAGGCATTGCATTTTGTATAAAGAAGAACAAAATACATATAAAAATAAATCAACCCTGCCGCAATTGCTAATGGAGAATGCCGCCCTGTATGGCGATACCGGGACGGCAATTCGCGAAAAAGCATATGGCATCTGGCAGAAATACAGTTGGGCCGGGTATTGCCGATATATGCAGACCACCGCAGCGGGATTTGCCGCACTAAATCTTAAGCGCGGTGAAAACGTGTGTATGGTTGTTCATAATCATCCCGAATGGCTTTTTTCCGAACTTGCCGCGCATGCTCTGGGCGCGACAACACTTAATCTGTTTACATCGTCGGTCGCCGATGAACTGGTTTTTTCCATAAAACGCGTTAACTCGCCTGTTGTTTTGGTTCAGGATCAGGAACAGGTTGATAAACTTCTGGAGATAAAAGAAAAGCTGCCCCAGACAAAAAAAGTTGTTTATATAGATCCGACAGGCATGTCGTCTTACGAGGATGATCCCTGGCTCATCAGTTATGCCGGTCTTTTAAAAGAAGGCGAACAATTTATCAAAGAACATCCATGTTTTGTCGAAGAGGAAATCCGTAAAGGCAGGCCGGATGATATCGCCGTTATGATTCAGACATCCGGAACCACCGGCGTTCCCAAACTGGCCATGTTATCGCATCGAAATCTGACCGCCATGGCCGATCAGTGGGTGGAAGAAATGAAAGCAAAACCTGAAGAAAACTGGTTATCAATGTCTCCTCCCGCGTGGATCGTCGACCAGATGTGGGGCATGGGAGTAGCGCTCAAAAGCGCCATGTGCATGAATTTCCCGGAAACGCCGGAAACGGTCCTTGAAGATTTCCGGGATATCGGGCCTGCAATGATTATTACGTCGTCACGTTTCTGGGAAGATATGGCTTCCCGTATACGCGTAAAAATATCCGATTCGGGCTGGCTGAAGAAAAAATTATTTTACCTGGGTGAATCAACCGGTAAAAAGGTGGTGGAAAAACAATCTCATAAAAAGCCGATCTCTTTTCCCCTGAGCGCGTTAAATAAAATAATGTCTGTTCTTGTTTACCGGCCGCTTCTGGATCGTCTGGGTTGTTCCCGTTTTCAAAGCGCCTTCACGGGCGGCCATCCGATCAGTCCCGATGTTATTCTATTCTTTCGAGCTATCGGCTTAAATTTAAAACAGTGCTACGGCCTGACAGAGTCCGGGGGAATATTCCAAATACAACCCAATCATGAAGTTAAACTGGAAACTGTCGGCAAGCCGCTGTCCATGACCGAAGTGAAGATAGCCGATGATCAGGAAGTGCTTGTTAAATCTGAGGCCAATTTTTCCGGATACTATAACGACTATCAATCAACTGATGATGCCTTTGAAAACGGCTGGTTAAAAACAGGCGACGCCGGATATATCGACCCAGACGGTCATTTGCTTATCATCGGACGTAAGGAAGATATTATTCGCAATAAAAGCGGTGATGCTTTTTCTCCCGATTTTATTGAGACCCGCCTGAAATTCAGTCCATATATTAAAGAGGCTGTTACTTTTGGCGAGGCCCGTCCCCATATAACCGCAATGATTAATATCGATATGGACAATGTCGGCAACTGGGCTGAGGAAAAAATGATTCCTTACACGACTTATATGGATTTATCCCAGCAGAAGGCTGTAGAGGAACTGATTTTAATAGAAGTCGCTCAAGTCAATGAACAACTTCCCGAAGTCATGAAGATTAAAAAATTTGTCCTGCTGTATAAACTTCTGGATGCTGATGACGAAGAACTCACGCGGACGGGAAAAGTGCGCCGCCGTTTTGTTTACGGCTTGTATATAAAGATCATTGAAGCTATGTACCAAAACTTAAAGAATATTGAAGTTACCGGCAAAGTCAAGTACCGCGACGGACGGATAGGCGAGATAGAAACAACTATAAATATTATCAATGTGAATTCGGCAACGAGCGCATTCCCCGCAGAAAACTGTGGGGTAAGCGAGTGAATATATAATTATAATTTACCCTAAGAATCGAAGCTTCGCCGTGGCTTGCCGCGGAGAGCTTCAATTAAGGAATTAATCCATGGAATTTTTTCTGCAATTATTGGTAAACGGTGTTTGTGTCGGCCTGTTGTATGGCATTTCCGCGATGGGCTTCGTCATGATTTTTAAATCGTCGAGCGTATTGAACTTTGCCCATGGCGAACTTCTGGCCCTGGGAGCTTTTTTCTTCCTCGCTCTCATAACATGGGCAAAACTTCCGATAGTTATCGCTTTTATCCTGACTTTGATCTGCTGTTTTCTTTTGGGATTCCTGATTGAAAGGTTTTTTCTGCGTCCGTTAATCGGTGAAAAACTTATTTTTGTTATTATGCTGACCGTGGGATTGGCGGCAATGTTTAAAGGCCTTATTTTGCTGATTTGGGGCGGCAATCTGTATACGTATCCGGATTTTTTACCGGATACCATGGGGTTGAAATTCGGTTCGATTTACATTGCGCCGGTTTATTCGGCCACGCTGATTATCAGCGTTATTTTTCTTGTTCTGTTTGGCCTGTTTTTTAAAAAATCAGCACAGGGTATTTATATGCGTTCTGTCGCCGATAATCAAAAGGCGGCTCTTTCGCTGGGCGTTAATGTCCGGCGGGTGCTTGCGCTTTCCTGGGCCATTGCGGCGCTTGTCGCCTGCATGAGCGGAATTGTCCTCGGAATTATCAATGGTGTCAATGTTCATGATTTAAGTTCTATCGGCCTAAAAGTATTTCCCGTGGTTATTTTAGGAGGGCTCGACAGCATCGGCGGGGCGATTATCGGAGGGATCATCATCGGATTGCTGGAAACATTCACCGGCGGCTATCTGTCGCCTTCGTTGCGCGATGTTGTTCCCTATATTGTTTTGGTATTTATTCTGATGGTCAAACCATACGGGTTGTTTGGCCTGGTTGAAATTGAGAGAGTTTAGGTATGCAGATAAAGAGAAAATTTTCTTTTCATCCCTGCGGCAACTACCGGGAAACTTACGCGCAGGAATTAAATATTTTCGAAACGGACTTTGGCCGGGTTTGTCTGGGCGTGTTTCTGGCTTTGCTCTTTTTTGTCGCGCCATTTATTTTAAGCCCTTATATGCTCTACATTCTCAATATTATCGGTATTACGGCTATTGCCGCCATCGGACTCAATATCCTGATCGGTTACACGGGGCAAATTTCTCTGGGACACGGCGCTTTTTTCGGTGTGGGCGCTTATGCCGCGGCAATACTGTCCACAAGACTGGGAGTGGGATTTTATGTTGCCATACCGGCTGCCGGAATCATTACCGCGCTTGTCGGTATGATCTTCGGCATTCCATCGGGAAGATTGAAGGGGCTGTATCTGACCATTGCGACTCTTGCCGGACAATTTATCATAGAGTATGTTTTAATTCAGTGGGACAGTCTCACAAAAGGCACGATGGGAATTACTCTGCCGCCGCCGCAAATATTGGGATGGCAAATTTCGGGCGATAAAGCATTTTTCTTTCTGATTTTTGTCAGCCTCGTTTTGATGACCTGGTTTGCGGTAAATATCATGCGCACAAAATACGGACGGGCTTTCATTGCCATCCGCGATAATGACCGCGCCGCTGAAGGCATGGGAATCCCTATTTTTAAATACAAATTGCTGTCATTCGGCATCAGTTCGTTTTATGCCGGCTTTGCCGGCGCTCTCTGGGCTTACTATATGGTGAGCATTACGACGGAACCCTTTAATCTGGGGCTTTCCGTTGAATATGTTGCCATGGTCATAATCGGCGGCATGGGCAATATTCCCGGCGCAATCTTCGGCGCGACGTTTATCACGTTACTCAATGAATTTTTACGATATTTTACAGGCATATTAATGAATATCGCGTTTATTACAAGTTTAGGTTTGAATATGGCTCCGCTTAAGGAATTTGTTTTTGGTCTGACCATTGTATTATTTATATTACTTGAACCAAAGGGACTGGCTGAAATATGGCGGATCATCCGTTCGGGTTTCCGGCTGTGGCCGTTTTCGTATTAAGGTGTCGAGATGGGAGATATTCTTTTACAAATAAATAATATATCCGTTGTATATTCAGATGTTATACAAGTACTAAAAGGTGTTTCTTTAAGTGTTGAAAAGAACCATATTGTGTCGCTTCTGGGCAGTAACGGAGCAGGTAAAACAACAACGCTTAAAGCCATATCGGGATTGCTTAAACCGGAAAACGGCGAGGTAACCGACGGATCGATTATTTATAACGGCGTTAATATTCAGAATCAATCGCCGGAATTCATTACACGTCAGGGCATCATTCAGGTGCTGGAAGGCCGCCAGCCTTTTAAATATCTCACGATTGAAGAAAATCTGCGGGTGGGCACGGCGACTCGTTTTGGTAAACCCTATAAACAGGATTTGGAAATGGTTTATAATTATTTCCCGGCACTGGTGAAAAGAAAAAAAGCTCTTGCCGGATATTGCAGCGGCGGTGAATTGCAAATGCTGGTTATCGGACGCGCCTTAATGGCGCATCCGCAGCTTTTGTTGCTTGACGAGCCTTCTTTGGGACTGGCGCCTCTGGTTGTTCAGGAAATATTCCGAATTATCAAAAAAATAAATGAGGAACAAGCCGCAACCATTATTCTGGTGGAGCAAAATGCCCGGATGGCACTGCAGGTTGCTCATTACGGCTATGTCATGGAAAACGGCAAGATCATGATGGAAGGCACCGCCAAAGAATTATCCGATAATCCCGATATAAAAGAATTTTATCTGGGCATGGCTGCATCGGGGATTGCCAAGTCGTATAAGGACGTCAAATCTTATCGCCGCCGCAAGCGCTGGCTGTGATACTCTTCCACTTTCTGCGGCTAACTTCGTTAACTGCGTCGTCGGCTTCCTCAACGTATTGTTAATACGCCTCGTCGCCTCCTCCTTGAAACCTTGTTATCCTTTAAAAGTGAAAGAGTATAAATAATATTTGCTGCTCGATTCTCGCGCGCCTTGTCTCTTGGGCCTTTTTGAACAGCCTGAAAAACAAAAGTTTATATTTTAATTTATGAGGGAATAAAGTATATATTCATTACATTTCTTAAATACCGAGTTGATATATTAGGTTAGGGGGAATACAGATTATATGGACACACAGACAATCCTTGCCGTTATAGGAATTGCAGCGACTGTACTTGTAGGGATATGGGCAATCATAATTACCGTGCGATATAATAGGAGTGTCCAGATAACCTATGCACACGCTCTGGTAATCGCTTTGACTGACGACATTACACAAAATTTCCCTGATCTAAAGGTTAGCTTCCACAACCAACCGGTGAGTGACAATTTGGTTCTGCTCAAGGGCTACTTTATAAACACTGGCAAAAAAGATATATCGCACGAGATGATCGAGAAGCAGATAACGCTGACTCTTCCAACCGAGTTTGAATGGGTTGAATGCAAGGTGGTTGAATGTTCACCATCACTCAAGGCCTCTGTAAAGTTGACGGGTAAAAACGAGATTTCCCTTGAAACAGGACTTTGGAAGACGAGGGAGTACATTAAAGTTGAAGCACTTGCAAAGGTGCCAGTTGTTAAAGCAGATCCAGATAACTTGCCAAAAGACTATCCAACACAGCGACTAATTGCGGCACTGACATTCCCTCATCGTATTGCGGATTCAACAATGGTTTACGTAACTAGAGTTCCTCAACCTTCTCAGAAACCCAATAATATGCGTTTTATTAGTTTCCTGCGACCTCTCTCTAGGTTATCCCTAAAAATACTCGTCATGGCGATTTTAATAATTGTTTTAGGAATATCGTTCTTGTCTGTTAATCGCATTATTCCCAACAAGGCCATTGGCTACCGCCTTACTATCAATGGTCAAGAACGCATAATGTCAGTAAGTGTAAAACACGACAAAGTCGTTCTCCAAGATAAAAACGGTTTCAAAAAGGAATTATCTCTATCCGAGTTTGACAACATCTCCGACAAACACCCGGAAATTGTCATAAAGACTGACTTCGTTTTATTCGGTACGGGCTTGACATACATTGGATTAGGATTTCTCTTTCTTCTGATATCCGGAGCAAAGAGTTTTCGAGAGAACCGTCTTCTTGCAATGATTACAAACAAGGAAAAGTCCCAATAAGAGATGTTGCTATGTTCCATTGCGAAGAAGGCAAGTCTGATCTTTACTATTAATGATATTCTGGAGATATAAAAAAATTAATTATAATAATACCCTTTCGCTTTCAAAGGATAACGAGGCGACAAGGAGGGGGCTCCGCAGACGTATATGAAAATACGTTGAGGAAGCCGACGACGCAGACAACAAAGTTAGCCAAAGAAAGCAAAAGGGTATGGGAAGGAATTATATGAATCAACTATTTGATAAAAAGGAATCATGGGGGAAGAGGAAAAGAAAAAGCCAGCAGGATAAGGCTCTGGCCGAGATGGTGAAACTCGGTTTTGAAAAATC
The DNA here is from genome assembly GCA_052139735.1 of Smithella sp. Taxonomy (GTDB): domain Bacteria; phylum Desulfobacterota; class Syntrophia; order Syntrophales; family Smithellaceae; genus Smithella. The sequence goes on from JBKQWB010000068.1 coordinate 12,816, forward strand.
ATCACACATAAAGGCAGTGCTGGATAATCATAAAATAAATCCCGACAATATAAAATCGCGTGAAGATTTGGAGTGCCTGCCTGTAACATCGCGTGAAAAATTAGTGGAAATGGAGATTCTAAATCCACCTTATGCCGGTCTGGAAAATCCGGATAGTCCCATTGACCGCATTTTTACGTCCCCCGGCCCGGTTTATGAACCTCATCTCTCCGAGACTGATTATTTATGGGCGCGCGCTTTTTTTGCCGCCGGCATCGGCCCGAAAGATATAGCGCTGAACGCCTTTTCCTATCATCTGGTCGCGGCGGGTTTAACATTTCACAACGGTTTGCGCAGGGTCGGCGCAACGGTTGTTCCCTCAGGAACTTCGTCATCGCAAGTCCAGGTGCAATTAATCAAGGATTTAAAAGTTACCGCTTATGTGGGCACACCGAGTTTTTTAAAGGCGATTATTGATAAGTCAAAAGAAATGGGTTTTGATTTCAAAAAAGATTTTCTGGTGAAAAAAGCATGCTTTGCCGCGGAACCGCTTTTGCCTGATTTGCGAAGGATGTTTGAAAATGACTTCGGCATCGATACTTACCAAATGTACGGAGCCACGGAAGTAGGGGATGTGGCTTATGAATGCTCTGAAAAAGATGGATGGCATATCTGCGAAGAAACCATAGTGGAAATAGTGGATCCGTCAACCGGCAATAAAGTTCCGGATGGAGAATTGGGCGAAATAGTTGTTACGAGGCTAAACAATATTTTCTTTTTGCTGCGTTTTGGAACAGGAGATTTATCGCGCCTGATTACGGAAGTCTGCCCATGCGGACGAACTTCCTATCGTCTGGCCGGGATTGCGGGCAGAGTAGGGGAAGCGGTAAAAGTGCGGGGCTTGTTTTTAGCTCCCAGTCAGATTCGGATGCTTCAGTTAAAATTCAATAATCTTCCCCTGCAGGCGGTTGTGAGCCGCACAGGTCATGAGGATATATTGAAGGTGCGCATTGAAAAAATATCCCACGAAATCGGGAGCGCTTCGTGGGAAGAAGATTTCAGGAAAATATTCAGGGAAATCTGCACAGTGAGAATTGATAATCTGGAATATCTCAATGCCGGTGAAATTAATCCTCAGGAGAAGGTCATTGTGGATCAGCGTCAGTGGTAATCCCAGTTCCAAATCAAAGCGCTATCTTTGTTGGCACAGCCTGCCCCGGCGCAGGCCGGGGTCGTCGGCTTCCTCAACATATTAATATATGCCTCGTCGCCACCTCCTAGCCGCCTCGATATCATCTTTGATTTTAAAGTGGAGAAATATCAGTATCGGATTTAGAATCAGTATTATCAGGTTCAGGAGAAATTGATTGTTGTTTTTTTTCAATAGTATAGGCGTCGACAATGGATGAAATCCAAAGCAGGAGGACCAGAGACAACATCAAAATAAGATAGGAACGGTTTGTATGTTTTATGGAGTATATGGCCGTTTTTACAATTGCGTCAAAATTGACGGCATTTTTTCTAAAAGGAGAAATTTTTAAAAATGCCATGGTTGTTTGAACAATAGACCATAAAATAGATAGTGCTCCGGCAATAATAGCAATGATTATCGCTATTCCTTTTTTATACTTCTTTAAATAAATCTGTCCCCATCCAGGAAATAAAAGCAAGTTATATAGTGCAGCTTTAGTGGCTTTATTCATTTATCCCTCCAAATACCAAACCGCTCGCCCAGCAAGGCGGTAATTACAGACAAAATAGTATCAATAATATCTATTTAAGGAATAATATTTACATCTTTCATCTTTAGTTGAATATTTGGAGATCCGTTCCAGTTATTGATTTGCGGCGTAAAAACAATATCAACATTGGCGTCGTTAAGCTCGCTCAGATGTTTGCCCATATTAAACCAGATAGAATCGAATGATGCGCCATTGCTGTTAACCCACATTTTTAAATGACTATTGCCGACGATAATAGGAGAAGAAACTTTAATGTTGCGGGCGTAAAGCAATGGTTCGGGATTCTTACTGCCAAAGGGAGCAAGGATATCCAACTGTTCAATCAAATCCAGACTGATATCTGAGATTTTACATTCCGAATCAATAATAATTGGAGAGCTCTGCTGTGTAAATTCAAAGCTGCTCTGAATTATTTTATCTAAAAGACTTGAAAATTCATCAATATTTTCTTCTTTAATGGAGATGCCGGCAGCATGATAATGTCCGCCGTAGGAAAGTAAAAGAGGTGCGCACTGCTGAATTCCTTTATAAATATTAAAATCGGAAACGCTTCTTCCCGAGCCTTTTCCTACGCCGTTATTAAGACTGATGACAAATGCGGGGCGGTTGAAAAGTTCAACCAGACGCGATGCGACAATACCGATAACTCCGGGATGCCATTTGTCCGATGCGAAAACAAAAGCGTTCATTTTTTCGATGACGTTGTTATTGCTTATTCTTTCCAATATTTCATTGAGAATTTTCTTCTCCATCAATTGCCGATTCCGGTTATAGGAATCAAGCTTTTCGGCCAGCATTCGGGCTTCCGCCATATCGTCTGTCAAAAGTAATTTAACGGCATCCAGGGCAGATGCGATGCGTCCGGCGGCATTTATCCGCGGAATAAGAGAAAAAGAGGCCTTAAAAGAATCTATAGGCTGGTTATCGACGCCGCTGACCTCTTTTAGGGCTTTGATCCCGGGACGTTGACTTTCCGCGATTAATTCCAAACCGATTTTTACAAAAATTCTGTTTTCATCGATGAGAGGCGCCATGTCGCCAATAGTTCCAAGAGCGACGATATCGAGATATTCTTTTAAATTGGGATGATTTCTATCCCTCCAGAAGCCTTCTTTGTTCAAACTGCCGCGCAGGGCTATAAGAAAGTTATAGGCAATGCCCACACCGGCAAGTCCTTTAAAAGGGAAAGAGCAATCTTCACGATTTGGATTTATTGAGGCTACCGCGGGAGGCAGCGGCCCGGATATTTCATGATGATCCAGAACAATCGTGTCGATTCCGATTGATTGAGCATAGGCAATTTGTTCCACGTCGGAAATACCGCAATCAACGGTGATAAGCAGCTTGACATTATTATTTTTAAACTTGTCAATAGCCGGTGTTTTTAAACCGTAACCCTCCTGCACTCTATCGGGAATATAATAATTTATGTGAGGCGTTATTTCCTTTATGAATTTGTAAAGAATAACTACAGATGTAATTCCGTCAGCGTCATAATCGCCGTAAATCATAATCTCTTCGTGATCGTGAATCGCTTTGAGCAATCGCGAAACGCCCTTTTTCATGTCCATCATTAAAAAGGGGCTGTGTAAATCATTCAGGGAAGGGTGGAGATAACGACGGGCGGCTTCAATATCCAGAATCCCTCTATTTACAAGAATTTGAGATATAATAGGATGAATCCCAAATTCTTTGCTCAGTAAATATTCCACGTTTTTATCGCCGGTTTCTTTTAATTTCCATTTTGTTGCCGGTAATTGATTAACTACTGTCATTATATTACTTTCGAATTTATTTTATTATTTATTTGATCATATCAAGGCTGTCTTTTATGTCAAGTGTTTGCTACTTTTTTTCAAAGACAATATTTTTTACTGATGTTTCATATTGCTGCAATTCAGTGGCGTACTTTTTAAAATCATCAATATTTTCCACACGGATTGTGTCTTCCGTGTTTTTTGTTTCCACATAAACATTGAAGGTGGTGTCTTTAAAACTGTATTTTTCATTGATATATTGAAAGGGTTTTACGGAAGTAAAATCCTGCGGCAATTTCTTTATTTTAAATCCTGCCGGAAATTTATAAGATTTGTTTTCCCGTGAATAGAATGATTGTGACTGACTGATCGGATACGTGCGATTGCTTGCTGCGGTTATATCCCGGAACGAATCCAGAGAAACAATGTTGGATAAAACCATTGTTTTTTCATCTAATTTCTGCGCCAGATTTTTCAAATTTCCTGAAAGTCTTATTTCAAATGGTATTGTCGTGTCTGTTAAACTGCCCAGTTTAAGTTCTTTAACTTCGATACCCCGGTCTTCAAAATATTTCTTTCTTTGTTCCGGCGGGGAATATTTAAATAAATATCTGATACCTTCAGCAGATTTACCTGAATATTCATAATGATAATCAATAGCCGCATTACCTTCCTGATCGATAAAATATTTCATATCGATATTGTAAGAATCATTTTTATCGCTGGGTTCCGGAGTCGTGATAAATTGATAAGATCCGTCTTCATGAATCAGAAATATTTTAGTGGGAAGCGTGAAAGGGGGTGCGTTATAGGCGGCTGTTTCGTTTGTCGCATCCAGCCAGAAATATTTATTTTTGAATGGAACAACGGCAATGACATGGTTAAATACATTCAATGAAGGCATGGAATCATCAAAGTATTTGCCATAAGCGGGAACAAGAGCCGGCATTCCTTTAATACCGGCAATTTTAAGCATGGTGAGCAGGAGAACCGTTTTATCTTTGCAGTCTCCGTATCTGTTGTGGAATATGTCGTTGGCAGCGTGAGGTTTGTGAGTGTAAGGGCCCAGAAGAACGGAAATATATCTGATGTTCTGGGAAACAAAAGTAAAGATGGCGTTGATTTTATCTTCATCTGTTTTTGCATCGGCAATGAGATGCTTTGTATAACTTTCCAGTTCGCTGTCTGATTTCATCTGTTCTTTGACAAGACGGATATACCATTTTGAGATTTCATCCCAACTGTTGAGTGTCCATAAATAAATTTGAGGAAAAGTTTCTCTGTCTAAAAGAGAAGGCATGCGCGATTCAGGAATTATTTCTTTTTGATTGGTAGAGGTCAAAATATATCTTTTCTTGCTGCCATCGGCAATGATTTCGGGAGTAAGCGCTGTCTTAAAACCCTTGTATTTCAAATCGATATTAGCCGGCAAAACGATTTCCATGATATCTTTTTCAATGGGATAAATATTCTGAAAGAAAAAAATGTCAAAATAGTCGAAGGATAAAACCGGTTTTAAATTCTCTATTTCGTAAGCATATTCAATTATACAGCCGTCTTCCACGGCGGGCATAGTAAACTTTTTTACTTTTATATCCGTATAAAATTCATAACCGGCATACTCTGAGGAATCCTGAATATCTTTCCTGTCTAGCGGCACAACCTTTCCATCAGGTTTGATGGTATTGGCAAATAATATTTTTACTTCCTGATATCCGTCGCGATAAGATATTGATTTTGATGCAAGATTACGTCCGCGCTCATTGAATATTTTGATGCGGTCTGCATGTCTTGTGATGCTGGCGCCATCTTCATAAAATTCCGCATAATCATAAGAATATAAAATGTCAGCTCCGGCATTGGGATGGTCAGAGGCGACTGGAGCTTGTTTTAAAAATAAATTGACATCGCCATCAGATATGCTTTTTATATTTGTATTTACGGTCGAGCAGGATAAAATAAATAATGACAGAAAGATTAGTATGTTTCTGAAAATGCGCATAAATTCTCCTCGATTATTTATTAATCATATACAGTCTTTATCCGTTGACGTCAATTGCTCATTGAATCTTTATTATTAAAACGATAATGTGATAAATGTAAAGAGCATTAGAAGATGATAACAAAATATTTCAAATTAGACCGGAAAAATATTGTCTTAGTTCAATTCATTATTGAAGGATATGGAGATATGGCTACAGTCAAAACTATAGATCCTCAAAAAGCAATAATCCAAATTTCAATTATTCCTGATTTTATTTCAAATATGTGCGATTTAATTGAATATTTGAAAGATAAATATAAAATGGATGAAATTAATTGGCCATTGAAATAAAAGACTAACAATTTGAAATACAATATATTTATGGGCTATTCACCGGAAGCGCATCCCGCAGGGGAGCGCAATTATAAATTAGCTCCTTCCTTGCCGGAAAAAGCCGTAGGCTTTACAATATGCTCAGATGCAAGGCGCGTAAAAACAGAACCGCGAGGCGTATATAGACATACGTTGAGCGATGATGTTTGCAGCGCAACGCAGCAAATGAACGTTTTGTAAAGTCTTTGACTTTTTCCGGTGAGGAAGATAATTAATTATGATTGCGCCTCCCTACGGGAATGCGCTCCCGGTCAAGAGCCCCTTAATCGGTTTTATTATGTTTATGCTGACCCACACATATTTTTTGCAGAAGGTTTTAGGCACTGCAAATATAAAAGATATTGACCTGGATGTTTATGTTTATAACATTGCTCCGGATTTATTAACAATTCATCCGCGAATAAGCCCCATTAAAACTCATAAAATACGGAGGTCGCTGCAGATTCCTCCGCAATATTCAAAATCATCTTATGTAATATTTCATCTGCTTGTTGATGACCTTTCCCATCACGGGTATATTTGTTCCGATTATCAGGAAGAATTCAATGCCGACTCTAAAGGGTATTCCTATGTGAAAGGTAAACATCTGATCAAATTCATTATGGAATTGCATAAAATTATTAACAAGGAAATTTCTTATAATGAAGCGGTTTATCATTCACATCTGATTATCGAGATGATCTATGATCTTGTTATTTTAAATCATCTTAATTCCTTTAAAACCATTGATCTTTTAGTGGAAGCGATTAATTTTACCGTCAAAAATAAAATGAATGAATTCACGGCCGCAATGAACTGGTTATATGATTTAGGAAAAAATGAAATTGATGAAGTGATGGAGGGTGCTTTATTTTATATAAGGAAAGACGGGATGGAAAGCATAATGAATATTGAAGGCCGAATCAATCTTTATAAAGGTAAATTCGGCCTTCAAAGCTCTGAACGATTATTTTACGATTGCCTGAAAAATTTGTTTCAGCAAGCTATAGATTTAGTTGACGATGATGAATTATTTTTTCTGGAAACCATGCAGATTATAAAAAACTCTGGTTGGCTTCCGGCTTTTAAATAGCTTTCTTTACAAATCCGGATCGAATACAACTGGTGCAAACCTTCACCCTTTTTATTGAGCCTGTTTTCTCATCAATACAACGTAATCTTTGCAGATTAGGATACCATGTAGCTTTTGATTTATTATTGGCATGGCTCACTTTGTTGCCTATTGCCGGTTTTTTTCCACAAACTTCACAAATACGAGACATTTAAAAATCCTCCTAGAAATGTGCGTCGTTACTAAACTATAAGGCAGTATTTTGCAAGCATTTTTTCGTCTTTCTTTAAAAATTAAGGGATCAGGCCTGTTTATTGAGCGCTGCGGGTAATTTGCCCCTGTAAAAGCAAAGCGGACATTGATCTTAAGTATATGATATAATTATATATTGTAACGACGTCAATTTTTCATGGAAGGAGGCTGTCCGGTTGTTTCCAAAACGCGCAGCCATATATCATCGCGTGGATCAATTTTACGGCTGGAAGCGACCGCGCTAAGCGGAAGATGAACGTATTCGTCTTGCATCAAGGCAACCAGGATGCCTGTTTTACCGGCCATTCCCGCGTGAACAGCGTATTGTCCAAGCGAGTTGCAATAGATGCCGTCTGAAGCATTTGCCGGAACCGAACGAATCAAATAACTGGGCTCAATGTACTTTAGGTTAATTTCGATATTAATTTTCTTAAAATAATCATCAATAGCATTTTTTAAGAATAATCCAATATCCTGCAGGCGAATATTTCCTGAAGGATCTTTTTCAATGGAAGAAGTATTTTCACTGAAAAGGTATTGACCCGCGCCTTCCGCTGCCAGAACCACCGCGTGTCCTCCGGATGTTATACGTTTTCTTAATGCTGCTAAAAATCCATTTCTTCCTTTAAGATCAAAGGGCGCCTCCGGGATTAAAACAAAATTCGTATCATTTTGCGCCAGCGCCGCCCAGGCAGCGATATGGCCGGAGTTACGCCCCATTATTTTAATCAGACCTATTCCATTGAACGCGCCCTTGGCTTCTACATGAGCGCTTTTAATCGCCTCAGCCGCTTTTTCTATTGCCGTGTCGAACCCGAATGATTTCTGAATTAAATTAAGATCATTATCAATTGTTTTAGGAATACAGACAACGGCAATTTTCAAACCTCTTTTTTTTATCCGGGCAGTTATAAATTCGGCCGCCCTTATTGTGCCGTCACCGCCGATACAAAAAAGAATATTGATTTTTAATCCGGCAAGATAATTCACCATTGCGTTTACATCCTGCGGGCCGCGGGACGTGGAAAGAATGCTGCCTCCGATGCTTGTTATATCTTTGACCGCTTCAGGGGACAGCTTGACTAATTCATGTCCGCAGACCGGATTTAATCCCCGCAGGCCATATTTAACGCCAACAATATTTCTGACATTATAATTGAAAAAGAGAGTTGTCGTTATTGACCTGATGACATCGTTAATGCCCGGGCAGAGACCGCCGCACGTAACGATTGCCGCTTTTGTCCGGGAGGGATTAAAAAATATTTTATCACGGGGACCGGCGAGTTCGACGGAAAGCGGCTGACCATTTTTATCAACGCAGGAACGATAATTATCAGAATAGGCGTTGACTAACAATCTTTTTTTGTCCGGCGTAAAATTGCTGATATTCAGTGGAGATTTAATTAATCGCCCTCCGAGATTCGAGGTGAAAAAATCGTATTTCATAGATTACTCCGTTTTACCGGCCGCTCGCGAGACGGCGTTTATACCGGAAATAATTTCTCCTTCGAAGCCTGCGTCTGTCAGTAATGAAGCTCCCGTAAGATAAATATTGCCAAATCTTGTTTTATTGGTTTTCGCGGCAAAACCGGTAATCAGTGAGTTTCGTAATTGATATTTAGGATTAACAATCTCGCGTTGTTTTTTGGAAATATTTATGGATTCCTCTATATCTGAAAATTCAATGTTTTCTTTTAAAAAGGGGAGAAAATATTCAAGACGATTAATGATTGAATCAGCTGTCTGGCTTAAATTCTCGTTAGACCAGATCGCCTGATCGTTTGGAAGAAAAACAGTAGCAGACAATGGAACCTTTGTTGATGTGGAAGTAACTATTTCACCCGCGGGCGCGTTTAATTCCAAAATAATCAAATTATTATCATAAATGTCTTTGTCCACGTCACTGATTACCGCGACGTGCTTTGCCATTTTTTCGGGAATGCATTTCGGGTTAATACCCAAATGAATTGTAAAAGGATAATGGGATATTTTAACCGGCCTGATCAAATCACTTAGATTAATTTTCTTTTTACGTTTAATCAGCAAATGCATGTTTTGCCATTTTGTGCTGACAATTAAGTTATCCGCCTCTATCCTTGAGGCTGTGCCGTCTTTATCCATGAATGTTACTTCGATTAACTTGCCTTTTTTGATGGACAGCACTTCGCAGCGATTTTGATACAAACCGTCCGCCGCCTCTATTTTTTTCAGCATAGAATCAAAAAGCGCCTGTTTGTCCTGTGAAAAACAATAAGCGCCGCGCATAGGCGCACCATATTGAAAATAAGAGAAAATGGACTTTAGATTGTTTGTCCTGAAGGAAAGTAAAACCTTTTGCGCTTCCATTACTTTTTTAAAAGAAGCATTAAGCGACATCATTCGCCCTAAATTTGCATTGTCCAATTTACACCGCAATAATTGGGGTATCAGCTTAATAAAATCGATATAATCTCTTGGGCTTCGGGGCGCAATATCAGGATGATTGCGCAGCCATTTAGCGGCTATATCCGAGTTTCTCTCAACAGCATTGTAAAAGGATTTTATTCCCGAGGCCAGTTCCGGGAATTCTCTGGTCATTTCTTTGACAAGGTCTTCCTTCATGTTGAAAAAATCTATTCTGTTTTCAGGGAGAATTATCTGGTAGGCGGGATTTAATAAAACGTTTTCCGGAGAAACGCCCAGCGCAGTCATTAGCGATAAACCGATTTGATTTTCGCCAAAACCGGTTAAAGGCGTGTGATCGCCATTAAAAGCGAGATCGCCGATAAAACAGACATCTCCCATCCCGCTCTCAGACAGCAGCGCCGTCTTAATGCCGTAACTGCAGGCAACTGCAGCGGCCACATGGGAGGAAAGATCATCTCCTATAACAATTAAACCGTACATTAATGAATGTAACCTCATAAATAAATATCCCAAAAAAACAAAATTTCAAAAGCCGGTTAAAATGGTATTATATTAAGCAGGGCGAGATATTTATTTTTTTAGCTTTTAATGTAGACTTTACGTCCTTTGATTTCAATTTTACCATCAGCAAAAAGCTGGATTGCCCGCGGATAAATTTTATGTTCTTCCTTTAATATTCTTGCCGCAAGCGACTCTTCCGTATCGTCATCTAAGACCGGCACGACGCTTTGAATAATGACCGGTCCTGTATCCACGCCGTCATCAACAAAATGGACTGTGCAGCCGGAAAATTTCACGCCGTAATCGACGGCCTGTTTTTGTCCGTGAAGCCCTGGGAAAGACGGAAGAAGGGCAGGGTGAATATTCATTATTTTATGGGTGAAAGCTTTCAAAAAAGCGGGAGAAATAATACGCATAAAACCGGCAAGAACAACCAGATCAACGCCATTGTCTTTTAATGTCTTTATTAACTTTAAATCAAAGTCTTCTTTACTTTTAAAATCTCTGTTTTTTAAAACAACACAGGGAATTGAGTGTTTTTCAGCTCTTTTGAGTCCAAGAGCATCGGGATTGTTGCTTATAACAATTTTGATGACCGCTTTTAGCGAACCTTTTTCAATATGATCAATAATTGATTGCAGGTTGGAACCGTTTCCGGAAATCAAAACTCCCAGTTTCAATAAATCAGACATATCGTTTGTCCTAATTTTCGGAAAGACAAACCTGATCCTGTTTGTCTCCTTTTCTTTCTATGGAACCGATCAGATAAGCTTTTTCGCCAAGAGTCCTCAGGTATTCAAGAACTTCCTGACACTCTTTTTCCGCGACAATAATCATCATTCCGATGCCCATGTTAAATACACGAAACATTTCTTTTTCTTCAACGTTGCCTGTTTCTTTAATAAGATCAAAAACAGGCGGTACAGGCCAGCTTCCTTTTTTAATAACTGAGCGGCACGCCTGAGGAATTATTCTTGGAATATTATCGTAAAATCCGCCGCCGGTGATATGGACAAGTCCTTTTATATTAAATTTTTTGAAAAGTTTCAAAAGAGGCTTAACATAAATTCTTGTCGGTTCAAGCAATTCCTCGCCAATAGTTTTATTAAGGCCGGGAACTTTATCGTTAACGCCTAATTTACCTTTTTCCAGAAGAACATTTCTTGCCAGCGAAAAGCCGTTACTGTGCAGACCGCTTGATGCAAGTCCAATGATTCTGTCATTAATGCTGACCGTCGAGCCGTTAATTAATTTTTCCGAATCCACAACACCCACGCAAAAACCGGCAAGATCATATTCGCCGGGTTTATAAAAGCCGGGCATTTCGGCGGTTTCACCGCCTAAGAGCGCGCATCCTGCCTGCCTACAACCTTCGGTAATTCCTTCAATGATTTTAACGCTTTTTTCCAGTTCTATTTTCCCCGTGGCGAGGTAATCAAGAAAAAATAACGGTTCAGCGCCCTGAACAACGACATCATTGACCGACATGGCCACAAGATCAATGCCGATCGTGTCATGTTTATCCAATAATTGAGCGATGCGCAGTTTGGTGCCCACGCCGTCCGTCGAAGAGACCAGCACCGGATTTTTTAAATCGGTCGAATTAAGATGAAAAAGGCCGCCAAAACCGCCGATGCCGGATATAACTTCTTTGCGGGCGGTTGTTTTTATGGAAGCTTTGATACGTTCGACAAATTCATTGGCGGTATCGATATCTACTCCCGCGTCTTTATATGTACTCTTATCTGTCATGTTGCCTCTGTATGAATTTAATTTTAATATGGAAGTGCAGCTTAGATTTGTGTAGCGTAAATCAAATTTTAAGTCAATCATTCCTTGCGCAAACGAAATATATTTGTTAACAAAAACAATCGATTTATTAGAAATAATTAAGGTTTGCCAACTTTTTACCATGCGGAGACTAAATGGATTCACCAAAAGATATTCTGCAGAAAATAGAGCGGCCTTTAACTTTTGCCTCAAAAGATAATTATAAAAATCTGTCCAACATAAAAGATTTAGGGAAATTCCTTTTAAATCTTCTGCCTGTATTGAAAGATTCCTCATTGCCTGCGGCAGTTTCTGATTTCAATGCCCTGATAGACGAATTATTGGAAATATTTTCCGATTATGACTGGCAAAAGCTGGAATTAAAGAAGAATAAAATTGAAAAAGCACAGATTATATTGGGAAAATTAAAAACCGATATTGATTCTTCAGCCGTACACATTAATCCTCCCGATCCCAAGACAATAGAGAGAATATCCGATTTAAAAGAAGCCGCGGCCAAACTTAACCTGCCTGTTCAATACCTCAAAGGCGTGGGACCCATAATGGCCGATCGCTTTGCCGCCAAAAAAATTGCCACAGTGGAGGATTTGCTTTTCTTTCTGCCGCGAACATATGAAGACCGCCGGGAAACAAAAAAAATAAATCGTCTGGAACTCGAAAAAATTCAGACCACCATGGGCACCGTAACAACGTCGCAATATCGTTTCTATGGAAGAAAGAAAATACTGGAAACCGTCATCAGTGACGGCACGGCGAATCTGACAGCGAAATGGTTCAAAGGACAAATGTCTTACCTGCTCGGTATTTTTAAGAAGGGAACAAAAGTGATTTTTACAGGCGTGGTCCGGCCGGATTATAACGGCAAGGCGATGATTCATCCCGACTATGAAATACTGGACGAAAAAGAAGAAGAAAATCTTTTAAATTTCAAAAGGATAGTGCCTATTTATTCCGAGACGGAAGGACTGCATCAAAAATACTTCCGCAAAGTAATGAATTTCGCGCTGGAAAATTATTCACGCTACGTGTCGTCCCCGATACCTGACAACATCTGCGAAAAACGAAAACTGATCAATATTCACGAAGCGCTGCTCTCTGTTCATTTTCCGGGGAATAACGAATTGGTAGATGAATTTTTATCTTCCCGCTCCGAGGCGCACAGGCGTTTAATTTACGATGAATTTTTCTTTTTTCAATTGGGCATGGCGGTAAAGAAATCGGGAAGAGTTCTGGACAAAGGAATTTCATTTAAACCCAGGGGCAACTTTCTAAAAAAATTCTATTCAAATTTGTCTTTTGCGTTAACCGAAGCCCAGATCCGGGTCATTGACGAAATTCAGGAAGACATGTCCAAAGAAACCGCGATGAACCGCCTCTTGCAGGGCGATGTGGGCAGCGGCAAAACAATTGTTTCGATGGCGGCAATGATTACGGCTTGCGAAAATTCTTATCAGGCGGCCATCATGGCGCCAACGGAAATACTGGCCAAGCAACACTTCGAAACGATCAGCGCCTGGGCCGGGCAGATTGGTCTCAATACCGTATTGCTCACCGGCAGCATGACAAACGCACTGAGGAAGGAAGCCCTTGGTCAAATTCAAAACGGCGATGCCGATATTATCATCGGCACGCATGCTTTGATTCAGGAAGATGTTGATTTCCATAAGCTGGGAATGGTTGTGATTGATGAACAGCACCGTTTCGGCGTTATGCAAAGAGCGACTTTGCGCGGCAAGGGAATCAACGCCGATGTTCTTGTCATGACGGCGACGCCCATCCCGCGAACGCTAGCGATGACTGTTTACGGCGATCTGGATGTTTCCGTCATCGATGAAATGCCTCCGGGCAAAAAGCCGGTGCGCACCGTAGTGATGCCGGAGAGCAAAAGAGACAAGGTTTATCAGACCATCAGCGCGGAACTGGCGAAAGGTCATCAGGCGTTTATTGTATATCCGTTGGTCGAAGAGTCGGAAACGCTCGATTTAAAAGATGCCACAAATATGTCCAAACATCTGCAAAATGATATTTTCCCCGAATACCGTGTAGGATTGATTCACGGCAAGATGAACCAAAAAGACAAAGATGAGGTCATGCGGGAATTTCTGGAAAATAAAATACAAATTCTTGTCTCCACAACAGTCATTGAAGTAGGCATTGATGTGCCGCGGGCGTCTTTAATGGTAATCGAACACGCCGAACGCTTCGGCCTTTCGCAGTTGCATCAGTTACGCGGCAGGGTAGGGCGGCGCGATATTCCCTCAAGCTGTATTCTGCTCACGGATTTTAAATGCTCTATGGATGCCCGTAAAAGATTAAAGGTGATGGAAAAAACAACAGACGGTTTTGCCATTGCCGAAGAAGACCTGGCTATTCGCGGCCCCGGAGACTTTCTGGGAACAAGGCAATCCGGCCTTCCCGATTTCCGCATTGCCAGCATCATTCGCGACGCCCGAATTTTGAACGATGCCAAAGAAGACGCTTTCGCGCTGGCAGCCCGTGATCCTTTCCTGGAAAAACCTGAACACATCATTTTACGGGAAACTTTAATCGGGAAATGGCAGGGGAAACTGGATTTCGCCAGAACAGGGTAAACAGAAGCTATGAGCGAGTTCAGAATCGGGACGATTATTACGCGACAGCAACGCGGCGAACAGAACTGTGTGGTGATGTGGTTTTCATCACTTTTGATTTCAATGGATATTTTTCAGGGTTTTCTAAATTATCTATTTCCAGATCAACATCTAAATCCGGCCAATACAGATGACAACTATGCAACAATTTTACATTTTGAATGGCTTTTATCGTCTGTTCCCTAAAGTAAGGATAATCCTGATAGTTTAGAAAATATTCATGCCCGTTGACAAATAGCCACAAACCGAAAGGTGTAATATTTTCAACGTTGACTGAAATGTTTACGCCACGCTTTGACGATTTCATGCTTATGTTCCTCTAAGATTTTTTGCACTTCAATTAATTTTTTTGTATTAAGGCCAAAAGAAGTAGCCAAAGACACAATGGGTTCCAACCAGAATTTTGCCTCACCTTTTTCACATGTGATATGAACATGGATTCGAGTTTCTTCATTAGAAAGAAAGTAAAATCTATACCCTTTTTCTCTGAATATTGTTGGACTCATACTTAAAATATAAACTAATTCACATTATTAATCAATACTTCTTTAATTTCCAGAAATAAAAAAGGAGGGTGATTTATGAATTACCCTCCTTTTTTTGTGACTATCTTTACTGCTTAGGCAGTAGAGTAAGCGTTTTTGTGTAGAGCTTATTAATATTTTCCTCTTTAAACGGGAAATCTTTATACCTGCCTTCACGCCAGGCGGTTATGCCATCGTCGTAATAGGGGCTTGCGGGGTTATCCGACTCGCCGGAACTATTGATGCCGATGAGCGGTTCATCGCTCCCGAAGTCCACGATAATGCGCATTTCAGGAATCAGCCATACATCATAATCTGTCCCGGGATGGTAGGCCGCAACATTGAGCGTGGTGTGGTCGCCGGGCGCGGGGTATGGACCTCTGTCAAAATAACCGGAGAGATACTTCATGCTTTCCTTTTCGACAAAACCCATATAATCCGCAAGTTTAGTGCCTTCAGTTTTCCAATAATAGGTGTGCAGCGATCCCCACTGCCAAGATTTGGGGTCTTTGCCACAGCGTTTTTCCAGAATGTCCACTGTATCAAGCACGGTTTTGGCAAGAATCTGCGATCGCTTTCCCCTCCAGAAGGGACTGTTTTTGCACCTTTCGGTCAAGTGGTCATGCAGGGCCGAGTAGCCCAGAAGATAAGTTTCCTTAAGTGATTTATAAGCGATGGAATCAGGACCTCCTAGTTCATCGGCAAAGAGATTTCCGGAAAGAGAGGACATGAAAACGCCGCAGAAGGCCGCGCCCGCTGAATCTGCACGCATATTGCCGTCAAAATTACTCAGAATTGCCAGCGCCTTTTCCGCGGCTTCGCGTTTTTCAGAATTTTTCCATGTTGCTTTCATCTCGCCCATAGTCGTTTCATCTAATAGCGCCGCCTTGATCGTTTGGACAAAAGGCGAATAGATATCCAGTTGCATGGCTTTGGCGTCTTCCACGGTGTATCTATCTTTGCCCTTCATCATTTGATCTATGCGCTCGGCCCTGTCCGGATAGTACCAGGAAGAGGAAAGAATGTAGGGAAAATCGATTGGAACCGTTCTATTGTTGGCGGTGCCGATATACCCTTTTTCAGGATTTTTTGATGACGGATGCAACAATGGGTCAAGATAGCCGTTCCAGTCATAATCGCCTGTCCACCCGGGCGAGGGGCAAAGCCCGCGTCCTTTTTTACGCAGCGGGTAGCGTCCCGTGACTTGCCAGGCGATATCCTTTTCATCGGCCATTACATAGTTCAGAGGAATAATAGAAGTGTTCTCCTTTGCATATTTGAATACCTCGTCAGCCGATTTTGCCAGCATCATCTTGAAAGACGTATCCATTGTCCGGTCCGGTTCATAGCCTGACCAGCTTAGGGCTACTCCCAAGGATTCATTGACGGGCATGGGAACAAGAAGATCAGGGTGCGGCTCATTGTTCAGAATGCCGTTTAACAGTACGCCATGCCTGGTTTCGTATATGGTTCGGGTAACATCCTTCTGTCCCTTGATGTGAAATATTTCCTGTCTGCTTGTTGCTTTGTGCCACTGATCTTTGTAAAGGTAATAGAGTCCGTCCGGTTCCTTTTTAAGTTTTTCTAAAAATAAATCCTGATTGTCGGCCATAACCATTGTCATGCCGTATGCCACGTTGCCGTTATATCCGGCAATGATTCCCGGAACTCCGGCTATCGCTATACCGGCTCCCTGAATTTCAGGACATTTCACATGCATCATCATCCAGATGGAGGGCATGGAAAGGGGAAGATGGGTGTCGTTGGCAAAAACGGGTTTGCCCGATTTGGTGCGGCTTCCCGACACGACCCAGTTGTTGGATGCCGCGGCGGCAGGGACCAGTATTCGGTTTACATCACCGGAAACTGTAAAGAGGCGTTCAATATCCTGAGACGCGGTTGTCAGGTCCACACCCTTGAGTTTTTCCATCTCCTCAAAGGGAAGAGGTTCGTCGGGATAAATGGGGAAAAGCCATGCCAGTTTGTCGACCCCGACCTTTTGGGCTACATTCAATATATCAATTTCCTGATGAAGATTTTCACTAAGACCCAATGTCAGCACTACAAAGACATAAACGGAATCAATGGGTTTCCATTGTTCGGGCTTATGCCCGGACAACTTGAGAGTCATCGGAAGCGGCGCGTTGGCAAGATACGCGTTGACTCCGTCGCTATAGCGATCAAGCTTGTGTTTAAGATCGGGCGAGGCTGATTCATAAAGAATCTCAGCCACCCGCTTAAGGTTTAACGCCCTCATGTATATATCCATATCCAGGGTGGCCCCTCCGGCCATTTCGGAGATCCGGCCTTTGCCCAGGAGCCTGAATCCTTCCATCTGGGAGAACCGGTCATAGGAGCTGACATATCCCATGGCGAACAGGAGATCATCCATGTTGCCGGCCTCTATGAAGGGAATGCCCATGTTGTCGCGCTTTACAGTGACCTTATCCGATAAGCCGGGAACCGTCTGTACCCCTTCCATTGGCGGCAAGGTGTCTTTGAATTTGGAGTTGATAAGCGAAGTGCATCCGCTTATCATAAAACACAGGATAATGATTAAAACCACAGGAACTTGAAAACGACTTAGACGGGCAGACGGACGGATGTTCATGGCGTTCTCCTTGCTGTGAAAGATGGTTTATTTTAAATGGTGATGGAATATATATATTACCCGGCCGATGCAATCGTCAAGAAGAATTATACCATTCCTAAATGGAATTTTCGCCGTATTGGCGAAAATTCACGGTAATGTAAATTCCTATTTATTATGCGCTCCCCTAATGGGAATGCGCTTCCGGTTTAAGCGCTATTTTTGTTGGCGTCGTTGTCGGCTCAATATCATCTTAAATTTAGAAATGGTATTTCTCGGTGTATTGTAGGGCGCGTTTCCCTAAACGCGTCGCTCGGATCGGCAGGTGTTCGATCCCTACATTAATATGCTTTTATTATATTCATAGGATTGCGGAGCGCACCTCGTGCGCTGTGGCAATCTATCTTTTGTATTGCTTTCAACACTTGACATACTAAAAAATGAGATATAGTTTCACATTGTTTCCTGATGTCATTGTGAATGCAATCCTTGCCCCGGAGGCGTCCCATAATGACAAACAGGAGTACGCTGTCATTGCGAGGCGACCCTTGGGAGCCGTGGCAATCTCGTAAGATATGAGATTATCACTTCCGATCTGGTCGGGGGCAGGCTGTGCCCCAAAGGCATCCTGTAATGACAAAAGGGGAAATAACATTTAAAGGTTAAAAATGAGAATCGCAATTATCGGCATAGGCGGAGTAGGAGGATATTTTGGCGGAAAACTCGCCAGGGAATTTGAAAACTCCACAGAGCATGAAATAATATTTATCGCACGAGGCGAGCATTTAAAAGCAATTCGGGAAAACGGTTTGCAATTAATCACGAGAGAAGGGAATTATATTGCCAGGCCGAAAATTGCCACGGATGATCCGGGCGATGCAGGAATTTTCGATCTGGTTTTCTTTTGCACCAAAAGTTATTCATTAGAGAGCACCGCGCGAAAATTCAGCGCCTGCATCAATAAAAATACAGTGGTGATTCCATTGCAAAACGGCGTCAACAGCGCTCAAGAGCTTTGCTATGTATTGCCGCAGGCAAATGTTTTAGGCGGCAGCGTCTATATCATTTCACACATTGAAAAGCCGGGCGTCATCCATCAGGAGGATGGCGCATGCAAACTGACATTCGGCACGGATGACGCCCAATCCGCCAAAAAGTATTCATATATTTTAGATATTTTATTACAGGCAAAAATCAATGCCGTATTAACGGATAAAATCTCCGAAGCATTGTGGACAAAATATCTGCTGATGTGCCCTCTGGCATCTCTAATGTCCGCGACAGGCAAGACATACGGCGCTGTTTGGGCGGACGCATCGCTTAAGAAAAAGGCAAGAGATATGATGCTGGAAGTAGCGGCAGTTGCCAAAGCGCATCATGTATATCTTCCGGAAAATACAGTCGACAAAGCGATGGAAATGCTTGCCGCTTTTGGCTATGACTCAAAAACATCCATGCAGCTCGACAGAGAAAAAGGCGGGCAAACCGAAATTGACGCGCTGACCGCTTATTTGTGTAAGGCAGGTAAAGAATCGGGAGTCCCCACGCCCCTGCATGATGAAGTCTACGCGCAACTGATAAAATAATATTTCCAATAATCATTAAGCAATAAGGAGAAACAAAAAATGAGAAAAATAAATTTGGCAATATTAGTGACATTTTTTCTATTCATTACAGCATGCGCCGGGAATTTAAATAATGTTGCTGTTAATAATAATATTATCGTTGAACAGTTGGCAAAATCAACGACAAGCTGGGATGGAACAACACTGCCTGCATATCCTGAAGGCCAGCCTGAAATTACCATCTTAAGAATTAAAATTCCGGCAGGCGCACAATTAGCGATGCACTACCATCCGGTAATCAACGCGGGTGTTTTGATTGCCGGAGAACTGACCGTAATAACGGAAGACAACAAAACACTGCATCTCAAAGCCGGAGATTCCATTGTTGAACTTGTCAATAAGAAGCATTACGGAAAGAACGAAGGCACACAAACGGCAGAAATTATCGTTTTTTATGCCGGTATAATAGACAAACCAATAACGATCCAATAGAATACCGTTTTCTTTCTGCGACTAACTTTGTTGGCTTCGTCGTCAGCATCCCAGAACGTAAATGTATATACGCCTGCGGAGCATCCTCCTTGCCGCCTCGTTATTCTTTAAAAGAAAACGATATTAATATTACACTATTTTTTATCCTCCGCTGGCTGTGGTGTCACGTAAGTGACGGAGGTGGATAGAAGAATCATGTAGTGCGCTTTTTTAGCTGCGCTTGTTCCGCGGGCATAAAGGCACGGACTACGAAAACCTCCCTAAAGGCCCGAACTACGAAAACCTTAGACATAATTTGACCTGACATAGAGTGTCAAGACTATTGATAACTTCCTCCTATCATATCTTTTTGTATCCTTTTTAATTCTCCTTTCGTCTAACTAGACAAGAGGTTAATATTTTCTACAACGAAAAGGAGGAATAAAAAATGGACAATATCAAGGATAATCAATTATCGAATCAGGAAAAAACACTGATCGCGATGGGTGCTGCTATGGGCGCCGGTTGTCGCACATGTGCCGATAAACTTTACGATGTAGCCAAATCCCTGAATATCCCACAGGAAGAAATGCTCAAAGCCTTTCATCTGGGGCTCGATGCCAAAGCAGCAGCAGTTAAAACAATGCAGGATAAAGTTTCAGCGCTGATGGATGGAAATGCAGGCAATGCTAAAGATTTTTCAGAAAATCTGGCATCCATGATTCGCATGGCTTCTTTTATTGCTGCCAACTCCGCACCCGATTTCCTTGCTGCAATCAACAAGCCTGCGTCTAAGGGAATAACCAACGAACAAGTGCAACTTTGTATTGCCACGGCTAAAATGGTGCGAAAGAATGCCATGAGTTTTTCCGATCAGGAAATCTCGAACAAATTCAGTTGTTCTGAACCTGATCTCCAGGGCATATGCTGCCCCGGTTCTGCAAACACCAAAGAAACTTCGACTTGTTCCTGCGGGTAAATTGCTTGTGGAAGGAGTATGGGTATAGTAAAATAATAATAACTATGACAAATCCAAAAGTAATTTCTTCCAAAAGGGTTTCAATGACCAGTCAGGAATTAGACTTTAAAAAGATACACGACACTTATGCGCCAAGGATAAAATTTTATCTGGCAAAACTTGCGGGTGAAAATGAGGCGGAGGATCTGACTCAGGAAACATTTGAGCGAGTCAGCAAGTCTTTGAAAAATTACCGTGGTCAATCCAGCCTCTGGACCTGGATATATAGAATTGCCACCAACACAGCCATCGATAGAAGTAGAAAAACTAAGCTTTCTAAACATGATCTTACGCTCGATGTTGCAGAAGAAATGGAAGATAAAAATATCTGGACAGGCGAAATCCTTCCTTTGGACGATCATGTCATTCGCAAAGAAATGAACGACTGCATACGTAGCGTGATTTTCAAACTTCCCGCGACATACCGCACTGTAATTGTACTGAGCGAATTCGAAGGGTTTAAAAATGAAGACACTGCCAAAATACTCGGGATTGGCCTTGAATCAGTCAAGATAAGATTACATAGGGCAAGGTTAAAGTTGAAAGATGAACTCGCGAAACAATGCATTCTGTATCGAGACGACCGCAATGAATTTGCCTGTGAGCAGAAAAACGAGTCATTCGTGGGAAAAGACCAGATTTTTTCTTTGGTAAAAAAGTAAGATGCGCAAAGTTTGAACGATGGTTAGTCGGCAGAGACGAAAAATATCTGATCTTGCCTCGTCTGCAATAGCAGCCTCCTGCTAAAGGGGATAAAAGGGACGTCTCCTTTTACACTTTAGCTGCGCGGGGTTTTGCCGGCCTAAAGGCCCGAACTACGAAAGCCTCAAAGTTTTATGTAAATTGACACCACAGCGCTAATTGTGGTGGCCTAGCTTATAATTGACATTTAAAAACATTTTCTCTATACTCTGCAAACGAAAAGCAAATTGTTATCAAAAATTAACGTATGAGGAGGCAGTTATGTTTAAAAAGGTTCTTGGTATTTTACTGGCAACAGCAGTACTCGCAACATCAGCATATGCACTGGAAGTAGGCGGTGTCAAATTACCTGATACACTGAGTGCAGGCGGTAAGAACTTGGTATTGAATGGCGCCGGAATCAGGACGAAATTCTTTATTAAGGTATATGTAGCAGGCCTGTACCTGGGACAGAAAAGCAGCAATGACCACGCCATCGTTAAAGCCGACGAGGTAATGGCAGTCAGACTCCAGGTCATTTCCGGGCTGGTCGATAGCAAGAAAATGGAAAAAGCGACCATGGAAGGTTTCGAGAGTGCGACAAACGGCAATATCGCACCCGTCAAGGCACAGATAGACCAGTTCATGGGACTCACATTCAAAGAAAAAACCGCGGTTAATGATTATTTCGATTTCATCAACGTACCAGGCAAAGGTGTCGAGGTTTACAAGAATGGAACTCTTAAGGGCACCATTGAAGGCCTGGCCTTCAAAAAAGCCCTCTACGGCATCTGGCTCGGAGAGAAACCTGTTCAGGAGGATCTCAAGGACCACATGCTCGGCATGATGTAACTTGATTCCATGAGTACTTCACGGGCTTGAGGGGTGTGCACCCTTCAAGCCCGTTATTTTTTTTATTCTGCGCAGGCTGTGGTGTCACGTAAGTGAAGGAGGTGAACATTGTAGGGATTGTTCCCCGAACAATCCGGTATGCGGCGCGTTTGAGAAACCCGCCCTGCAATTAAAATTATTGTCACTAAAAGTTCCATTTGTTAAAGTTATTTGATATATTATTGATTAAGATATTTATGGCAGATTGTTATAGACAAAAAAATAAATTTGTTTATGATAGTACATATTTAAGAATCAAAATAGCTTCACAAATGTTTCTCACAAAAAGTTTCACGGATTTGCAGTTGCTCATATTAAAACATCTGAATTGTATTTTTGTAAGCAATTTAGATATGGAAGCGAAAATGCACGTTCCTGTTGATCGTCAATCTTGTCATGTCATCCCCGGCACAAATCGGGTTGCCCGGCTAATTCGGCTTGGTGTTATTATCATCGCCCTTTTCGTGCTGCTTTCCACACAAGCCAATGCCGCAAGCTTTGATTGCAAAAAGGCATCTACCTGGCTGGAGAAAACGGTCTGCTCCAATCCGGAACTCTCCAAACTCGATGAAGAAATGGCTAAAGCTTATTCTGATGCCCTGGCCAGTTTATCTCCTGAAGGTCAGAAAGAAACAAAACAATATCAGAAGCAATGGCTGAAAGAGATATCCCCATATTGTGAAGCAAGAATGAAATCTGCATGGCATGATGATGCGGCTGAATGTCTGAAATATACTTATGAAGAAAGGATCCAACAACTTCAACAAAGCCTAATAAAATTTCCTGATTATATCTTTAGAAATGTTTATGTCAGTCATTCCAAAGCTGACAAAACCTGTGAGTATTTATACGACAAAAAAGATCTCACGTATCCTCAAATTGAGAAGCCACGTGATGAGAATGAGAAATTCTGGAATAATTTTATTTCTCAAAAAGTGCGAAATGAACTTAAAATCGACGATAAATGCACAGATGCTGACGTGAACTACACAGTTCGCTTTTGTAACAAGTATTTGATAGCCATTGATAAAGGGAGATATTATTATCCGCAAGGGGCACCTCATGGATCTTCAAATAGTGAGTCCTTTAATTGGCTGTTAGAAGACAAAAGCGAATTAAAAGCTTCAGATTTGTTCGATGATAAAACCGACTGGCGTAACAAACTTGCGGCATTAGTTACTCAAAAGCTGAAAAAGCAGGCAGTTGCTGACAAAAAAATCTACACATTTGCAGAATGGCTTGATGTGAAAAAAAGTGTAACTTCTTTACACCGATGGCTGCTCTCGAAAGATGGTCTGAGTATTTCATTTGACGAATATGAATGTGACTTAGATCTAATCACAATAGACTGGAAAACACTTGTTCCTTACATGAGCAAAAAAGGTCGTTCGCTAATCTATGACTGAAGATATTATTATGAAGAACAGGCTGTTGAAAAAGGCTCATATAGTGCGTTGCTTTAGCTGCGCCTGTTTCGCGGGCCTAAAAGCCCGAACTACGAAAGCAATGCAAAAGATAGATTGCCACAGCGCACGAGAGGCGTCCCCAATGTCCACGCGCCTAAAGGTCAGAACTACGACAGCATCCCTGAAGGCTCGACCTACGAAAGCTTCCCTAAAGGCCCGAACTACGAAAACTTTCCTAAAGGCCCGAATTATGAAAGCCTCAAAGTTAATTACTTAAGTTGTATCTTTTCTATGTTAATTCTTTTTGATTTTCATTGGTTAACTCAGTAAATATTATTTATATTTGTTTGACAAAACCACTGTGTTTGTTATAGAAACCTCTCAAGCGAATTATTGACGATTAATTGTAAAAATACAAAATTATAAAGTAATATCAGGTGTATACGATGAAAGATATTAATATCGGTTTAATTGGCTTTGGCACCATTGGAACCGGAGTGGTAAAACTGCTGCAGCAAAACGAAGAATTGATTACTAAAAAGCTCGGCGCACGTATCGTTTTGAAAAAAATCGCCGATATTAATATTACCGCTTCGCGCGGAATTAAAATCAGCAAAAATCTGCTGACTACCGACGCCCGGAAGATAATCAACGATAAGGATATTCCTATTGTTATTGAACTGATGGGCGGATATGAACCAGCCCGTACTTTTGTTCTGGAGGCTATCAATAACGGCAAGCATGTGGTTACAGCCAACAAGGCGCTTCTGGCTACTTACGGCAATGAAATATTTGCGGCTGCTCAGAAAAAAGCTGTGGATATAGGTTTTGAAGCCAGTGTCGGCGGGACTATTCCGATCATTAAGACTTTAAAAGAAAGCCTTGTCGCCAATAAGATTAACTCCGTTATGGGCATTATGAATGGAACATGCAATTTCATTCTGACCAAAATGTCTGATGAAGGCAAAGCGTTCGATGTTGTTTTAAAAGAAGCGCAAAAACTTGGTTTTGCCGAAGCTGATCCTACTTTTGATATCGAAGGAATTGATACAGCCCATAAAATGGCGATAATTCTGTCGCTGGCTTACGGCAAAAAAGTGAACCTGAAGGATATTTATCTTGAAGGCATTACTAAAATCAGCAGTGATGATATCGGGTTTGCCCGGGAACTGGGTTTCAGGATAAAATTGCTGGCAATAGCGATACTTAAAAATGGGGAGGTGGAAGCGAGAATTCATCCGACGATGATTCCTTCAGGCCATCTTCTGGCGAACGTCAATCAGAATTACAATGCTTTTCATATCATGGGTGATGCTTCGGGCCCCGTTTTTCTTTTCGGGCAGGGGGCGGGAATGATGCCCACGGCAAGCGCGGTTTTCAGCGATATAATAGACATAGCCCGCAATATTTTGAAAGATGTTGCAAGCCGGGTTCCTCTTCGGTCGAGGAGTGAAACGGAAATGAGCCAGATAAAGCTTATCCCGATGGATAATGTCGAGACAAAATATTATTTCCGTTTTTCCGCTCTTGACCGTCCCGGTGTTCTTTCTAAAATCTCCGGCATTCTTGGAGAGAATAACATCAGCATTGCCACCTGTATTCAGAAGGTAAGTAAAGAGGAAGGGGCGGTGCCTATTGTCATGACAACTTATAAGGCGCAGGAAAAAAATGTTCAAAAAGCGCTCAAGAAAATAAATAAATTGGATATGGTTCAGGACGAAACTATTCTAATTAGAATCGAGGACAACTTAAATTAAAATTATTCATAGTGAAGATTCTCAAAATGTTAATATGAAGTATGTAATATTGCTCGGCGATGGAATGGCCGATTATCCAACCGAAATGCTCGGCGGCAAGACTCCGCTTGAGTGCGCTTTTACGCCTTTTATGGATCAGATTGCCGCCGAAGGCACTCTGGGACTTGTGGACACGGTTCCCGCGGGATTAATTCCGGGCAGCGATGTCGCTACTTTAAGCGTGCTGGGTTATGATCCCCGCGAAACTTATACAGGCCGCGGTCCTCTGGAGGCGGCCAGCATGGGAATACCTCTTGAACAAAATGATATGGTTTATCGCTGTAACCTTGTAGCAATAGGCGACAAGGATACTCCCGGCGCGTTCATGGATGATTTTACCGCCGGCCATATTTCCACGGAAGAATCCAGACAAATTATTCTTGATATCAATAAAGAACTCGGGTTACCTCCTTATCAATTTTTCCCGGGTGTCGGTTACCGGCATTTATTCGTCTGGCGCGACGCACCCGGCGCTCCCCAAACAACAGCGCCGCACGACATAACAGGGAAGCTCATTGCCGATTATCTTCCGCACGGAGATTCCTCAGAGGAAATAAATTCAATGATGCGGCGTGCCGGTGAAATTTTAGCAAACCACCCCGTCAACGCCAAAAGAAAGGAAGCGGGCAAAAAACAGGCAAATTCCATCTGGCTGTGGGGGCAGGGGAAGAAACCGCAGCTTGTTCCGCTCACTCAAAAATATTCTATTACGGGCGGGATGATCTCCGCCGTTGATCTGCTCAAAGGCATTGCGATAATTTCAGGATTGAGAGTGTTTCCGGTCGAAGGGGCGACAGGTTACATCGATACTAATTATGAAGGCAAAGCTAATATGGCTCTGGATGTTTTAAATTTTATGGATTTTGTTTTTGTCCATCTGGAAGCCCCTGATGAAATGGGACACGAAGGGAACGCCGAAGGCAAAATTCGCTCAATCGAGCTTTTTGATCAAAAAATAGTGGGGCCGATTTTAAACAAAATCGGATCATTCGGCGATTACCGGATTATTGTTTTAAGCGATCATCCTACGCCGGTAGACTTAAAAACCCATGTCAGCGACCCCAGTCCCTTCGCGGTATTGTCTTCTCTGAACGGAGAAAACAGAGCGGCTGGTTTGTCCTTTAATGAAATAAACGCTAAAAACAGCTCTGTTTTAATTTCTCCGGGACATCTGTTGATGGAAAAATTTATCAAAGACTGGAGGAGCGTTGCCGGTTCATAATTTAACAAAAGTCAGGGTGCTTTTTGCCGATACCGACGCAATGGGGGTCGTTTATCATACAAACTACATAAAATGGTTTGAACATGGCCGCAATGAGTTTATGCGTCAGCTTGGCATTCCCTATATTGAGGTGGCAAAGCTGGGGCTCAATCTTCCGCTGACAAAGGTAAGTTGCAATTATCACAAATTTGCGACATACGATCAGGTTCTGACTATCGAAACAAAATTCGATTATATCAAGAGAGCCAGTATCAGATTTAACTCCCGAATATGGGATGAAAATAAAGAAAATCTTATCGCGGAAGGCTATACCATTCACGCCTGCACAAATAGTGAGGGCAAAATACGAAGAATACCTCAACTGCTTCTTGAGTTGATCAATAAATATAACATTAGTAAAGGGGAATAATATGGCGGCAAAATTATCAAAAAAAGAATTGAAGCAACCGGATGCTTTTCAGTCCAGCATAGAAGTAATACAGGATTATATTTCCGAAAACGAGAAACGCTTCTATGCCATTGTGGCGGCAATAATTATAGCCTCGCTTATCGCGTTTGGCTTTTACATGTACTGGGATCATTATCAGGCTTCCGCAAGGGAAATGTACAATAAAGCGCAGCAAAATATTGAGACGCCTGATGACGCCATGAGAACTATTAAAGTTTACCAGGAATTGATTAATAAATATCCCCACAGTTGGAGCGCCAGGATGGCGCATTATCATCTGGGAAATATTTATTATAGTTTAGGGCAGTACGATCAAGCCATTGCCGATTATAATAAATTTGTTTCCTCCAGAATATCCTACCATGCCGGAATAAAATTTCTGGCTTTAACTTCAATGGGATATTGCTATGAGGCAAAGAAAGATTTCAAATCGGCGCTGGACTATTATGAAAAAGCGCAAAAAAGCGACAATACCGGTTTTGAATCAATCGGTTTTCGCAATATCGGCCGCGCCTATGAACTGCTAAATGACAAAAAAAACGCGTTGGAAAATTATAAAAAAGCCCTTGAAAAGACCACTGATCCGGCCATGGTTTCTTTTATCAAGTACAAAATATCTTCTCTTAGCTAGAGCCGGTTTGGAGGTTTAAGCTTTTGAAAGTGTTAATGTCAGGAAATGAAGCTATCGCCCGCGGAGCGTATGAAGCGGGCGTCAGGTTTGCCGCCGCTTATCCGGGCACGCCCAGCACGGAAATTATGGAAGAATTTTCCAAATATGACGGTGTTTACGCGGAATGGTCACCCAATGAAAAAGTAGCCGTCGAAGTTGCCATCGGCGCGGCCATAGGCGGAGAAAAGGCGCTGGCGGTTATGAAACACGTTGGCGTTAATGTTGCCGCCGATCCTATATTTACGGTCAGTTATACCGGCACAAACGGGGCGCTGGTTATCGTCAGCGCGGATGATCCCTCATTGCACAGCTCTCAAAATGAACAGGACAACCGCAATTACGCCAAGTTTGCTAAAATTCCTATGCTGGAACCGGCCGATGCAGCGGAAGCCAAAGAATATATCAAGCTCGCTTTTGATCTAAGCCGGAAGTTCGACACGCCGGTCTTTTTCCGCTCAACGACCCGCGTATCTCATTCCAAATCGGTTGTGGATATTAAGGAACCTGAAAAATACCAAGATAAAACCGGTTTTGTTTATGATGCCGAAAAATATGTCATGGTTCCCATCAATGCCCGCGTAAGGCGAGTGGAAGTGGAAAAACGCCAAAAGGCGCTCAAAGATTTTGTAGAAACATTTCCGGAAAACAAAATAGAAATGGGTAATCCGGAAATTGGAATTATTACCGCCGGAATGCCTTATAACTACGCTAAAGAAGTCTTTCCCGATTATTCCTACCTGAAGCTGGGAATGGTTTATCCGTTGCCGGAGAAACTGATCCGCGAATTTGCCTCTAAAGTTAAAAAAATATATGTCATCGAGGAGTTGGATCCTTTTCTGGAAGAACAGATCAAAGCCATGGGAATTTCGGTTACCGGCAAGGAAATATTCCCCTATACCAACGAATTTGACCCCGGAATTATTAAAAACGCTATTGAAGGAAACTCCGGGCAGGCGGTTTCGCCTTATAAAGAAACTCTCGCGCCGCGTCCGCCGAATCTCTGTCCCGGTTGTCCGCACCGCGGGTTATTTTACGCTTTGAAAAAACAAAAGGTTTATGTCCACGGCGATATCGGCTGCTATACCCTGTCTTATATGAAACCGCTGGAAGGCCTGCACTCATGCATCTGCATGGGCGCCAGTATCGGAATGGCGCACGGCATGAGCAAAGCCTTGAAGGAAAAAGGGAAGGGCAAGGTTGTCGGAGTAATCGGCGATTCCACTTTTCTGCATTCAGGCATCACGCCGCTTTTGAATATGGCTTATAACAACAGTGACGCTTTGATCATTATCCTTGATAACAGCACAACAGCTATGACCGGCATGCAGGAGCATCCGGGAACCGGCTATACCCTGATGAAAAAAGAGGCTAAAAAAGTTAATCTAACGGATTTAGTATCTGCTCTGGGAATTGAAAATATAAAGGTTATTGATCCGATGGACCTCAAAGCAACAAGAGCTGCCATCAAAGAAGAACTGGCTAAGGACGGCCCTTCGGTTATCATCGCTCAAAGGCCCTGCGCCTTGTTTAAACGATCAAAAATTAAACAGAAACCGGCCCTGAAAGTTGATCCGGATAAATGCGAAGGCTGCAAATCGTGTCTTGCTCTGAATTGTCCGCCGATTTCCTGGAAGAAGGGCATAACAAAAGAAGGATCGAAGCGAAAAGGTATTTCCTTCATTGATCAAACCCTTTGCAACGGGTGCGGCTTATGTGAACAAATTTGCAAATTCGGCGCTATAAGTTAGATTAAAGGAATGTATTTAAATGTCTGATAATGAAGTAAAAAGCATATTATTTGCCGGTGTGGGCGGGCAGGGAATATTGCGGGCAAGCGATATCATCTGCGAGGTAATAATGGAGGCCGGTTTGGATGTTAAAAAAAGCGAAGTTCACGGCATGGCGCAGCGCGGCGGCTGTGTTACCAGCCACGTTCGTTACGGGAAGAAAGTTTATTCGCCGCTGGCCGAATCCGGAAGCATTCAGACGCTTATTTCTTTTGAAAAAATGGAAGCCCTGCGCTATTTGAACTTATTGACAAAAGATGCCGCTATTATTGTGAACACGGAAGAAATTTACCCTCCGGCGGTTAATCTGGGTGAAGCGTCTTACCCTGAAGATGTTATCTTATTTTTAAAGGATAATTACGGAAAGGTTATTAGTTTTGACGCGGCACGGCTCGCGCAAAAGGCGGGTAACATCAAAACGGCAAATGTGGTCCTTCTTGGCGCCACATCCAATCTCATGAATATTGATCAATCAATCTGGGAAAATGTTATTAAAAAATCATTTCCGGAAAAATTGATAAAAATGAATTTAGACGCTTTTCAAATGGGAATTAATGCTTAAATTAACGAAAATAAATGCTTAATATTAAAGGCCTCGTAAAAATCTCCAGGCATATGGATTTTTTAAGTGGCTGGCAGAAAGGTTAATATGGCAGAAGATTACTATCAGGTTTTAGGCGTAGATAAAAAAGCAGCGGCTGATGAAATAAAAAAAGCATATCGAAAGCTTGCCTTAAAATGGCATCCGGACAAAAATCCTAACAATAAAGCAGCGGAAGAAAAATTTAAGAAAATCAGTGAAGCTTACGCCGTTTTAAGCGATACTGAAAAACGTCAACAATATGATCAATTCGGTTCAGCGGATCAATACCGCCAGCAGCATACTCAGGAAGATATTTTCCGTAACTTTGATCTTGATGAAATACTGCGCGGTTTTGGCTTTGGCGGTGCCAGAGGCGGCGGAGGCAGGACAACATTTCGTACAACCAGAAGGGGAGGCGGCAGCGTCCGCGATGATTATGAAGATCCATTTGCCGGCTTATTCGGCGGCGGAATGGGCGGCGGCAGGCAGCAATATGAGGAAATGCCGCAAAAAGGCCAGGATGCAGAGTATAACTTATCTATCTCTTTAGAAGAATCCGTATTCGGCGCGGACAAAAAGATCTCCTTCCAGCTTGAAAATCGCATCGAAGATATCAATGTAAAGATACCCGCGGGAATAAGCAGCGGTAAAAAGCTGCGATTGCCCGGTAAAGGATTAACCGGCTTTAACGGTGCTCCGAGCGGCGACTTATACTTAAACATTAATGTATTACCTCATCCTATTTATGCCCGCGACGGCAATGACCTCTACATTGAAAAAACCATAAAATTCACGCAGGCAGCCATGGGAAGTTCAATTGATGTTTCAACTCTGGACGGCACGGTCAAGAGATTAAAGATCAGTCCCGGCACTCAGAACAACACCAAGATAAGAATGAAGGGTTATGGCGTACCGGGATTAAAAGGTGCCGCCAAAGGCGATCTGTACGTAAAAATTAATGTTGATGTTCCCAGAAAACTATCCGACCGCCAGGCAAAACTCATTCAACAACTCGCCGATGAAGGAATTTAATAATTATTGCTGATAATGCAAGGCTATTGATAACTTCCTGCAATGTTGTTATTCTTGTTTTTCAACTTCATACAACATTTCAATTCGTAAGGAACACGATTTACGCCCCACCTTTTGTGGCCAAGATCTCCTTGACATAAAATACTGGACTTCTTATACTTCACTCCACAAAAAGGAAGTTCTTATCAATTCAATTAATATAATAATATAATTTAATAGTTGAGGGATGTGTTAATGGGACAACAAAATACTAACGCAATCAAATCATCTCCAAAATCTTCTAAAGATAAAAAAGGTTATATTGAGAAAAAAAAATTACTTACGACATCAATAATTTTTGTTATGGTGTCCACTGGATGTTTGTTTGGTAAAATAATCTTAGAAAATAGAATATCTACTATCGAAAAATCATTAAAACTCATTAAATTTAATGAAGAGGGTGTAAGATATAATGTTGATACTTCTATGAAGTTTAATAATGATATCAATTATATTAGAATGCACATCAACCTTTTAAACCTATTACATGAAAAGCATGAAGAGATAAGATTATGGCATGATCAAGAAATTATTTATAGGAAGATGTCTATTAATTGTGCTTATGCAGCTGCAAAAGGTAAACTTGATGATAAAGCCAACAATGAATGGTCAACCCTTACTGATTCTGGCCAATTACAATCAATTCAAGAAAAATATATATCTGAGGCCGAAAAAAATAATAAAACTAATATAGGCAAAGTAGTAGAATACGAAAATAATATAACTAATATGAACCATTGGAGTTTTATTCTTGTAATTGTGGCATCTTTTTTAAATTCAATAGGGCTAATAATTGGTTTCTTATCTAGCTATCTATATGAAAAGAATCCACAGAAAAATAGTTAGTTATACCTATTACGCTATGGCTTATTTTTTCGATCTTCTTTGCTAGCAAGGAGAGCTTATGTATACTATAATTGGTATCATATTAGGTTGGTTGTTTGGTATATTAGGTCAACGTCCGATTATATACATACAGAATTCGTTCAAAAAGCAACCTCTTAAGAAAAGTATTTTTGTTGAACTAAATGACCTAAAATGCCATCTCGCAGTTCTATCCTTTATAATATATTCAAGAATTGGAAAAATAGATAGAGAATATCTATTATGGATTCAATCTATTATAAAGACATATAATGGATTTTATGAACATCTTAAAAATCCAAAAGAAATCGATATTCTCTTACAAATTAAAGAAGAAGATTTTGAAGCTACTGTGGAATTGATGAAAAAAAGTGAAGATTTAAACAAAGGCCTTTCGCTCAAGAAGTTTAATATGCCTTTCATAGATAGTAATTATTCACAGATTCATTTATTCAATACAAAGTTTCAGGAAGGTATTTTGGAGATACGCGAGGAAATTAGACGCATTAATGAACAAATTGATCTTGCATGGTTTTATTTCTTCAAGACTTTTGATTCTGACCTGTCAGAAAACAATGCTAAAATAATTAGAGATAATCTAGAATTCGAATATTTAAATATCGGTAAAAAGGCGGTTAATATATCAAAAAACATAAACGTTTTTATTGATCGATCTGGATAAATAATCTTTTTGAAAAGCAGTAGAATTAATTATTAGGTCATATTTATACAGTATATTAATTTCGAAAGGAGTAAGTGTAATGGCTAGAGTCAAGATCGAAGATATAGTTGATCATTTAAGTTCAGAAATGCGAAAGGCTTTGGAGGAAACTGTTAAATCAGTACTTCGCCCCGACTCCACTTTTGACTCACACGAACTCTTCCGTGTTTTTAAGAGAAATGTGGGTCGTAAGTGTAGTACCTGGGAATCAGTTCCAGACCACTGTGTTGAAAAAGATTAGGTGGCTATCTATTTTAAATATCTAAATAATATGGGTTATATCCTTTGAACCGTTAGTTGAATCTTTCTACAAATGATAATCCTCAAATTTGATGACTGCCAAATGTTGATGACTGGTAGGTGAAAGAAATAACAGAGATATGATTTAATTGAACAATGTCTTTTCCGTAATATTTTTTTATGTTTAAGAGTTATGGTTTGTGCGGGGCAGGGGGCTCTACCTGATTGTTGATTAAATTATTTATCAATAATCAGGCAAAATGGCAGATCGCAAAGCTTAAATTTTATTGGCATTGTCCTTTTCCGGTTCCTCGTTCAACAGAATCAATTTTAACAATTATTCCATTATATATAGATATTGAATAAAGAAAGTCATTTTCGCCGCAATTATAAAACTCTTTTGTAACTAATTGACTTTTTCCTTTAACTTTTTCAGTTCCTGAACCGTATTGAACAGGATTTCCACATTTTTCTTGAGCACTGGTGGAAGCGTCACCAACGCTTACAACATCATTGCCGCAACGAAAGGCAAGTGAATTGCCTAGGCTCAATGACTATACCGCTTAAGTCTCCATCCTAATCCGCAGGAATCCGCCACTCAAATCCGGAGGAAGTCGCCACCCCCCGTGATCGGAGCGAAGCGACGCTGGTTTTTTAGTTCTTTCTCATAAGTATTTT
>JBKQWB010000069.1:0-27149 GCA_052139735.1 Smithella sp.
CTCGTCTATCGCAAGCGCGAACATCTGATCGCCGTGACCGAGCTTCCTGCGACTATGGCCGGCTCGCGCAGCGGCGCGATCGAGACCTCAACATCAAGCCGGATAATATTATGCGGTTCTTTGTTGCCAAAATCCGGCAAAAGATATTTTTCAAATCTTCCCCGGTCTGTATTGATTGCTTTAGAATCTGCCTTGTTTGCTTCATATTCTTTCCATAAACGCACCAGAGTCATTTTTCCGGCCTCTGCTAGTTTAGCAGCTTGTGTTTTTTCACGCCGGGCAGTATTAGAAAGTTCTTTCCCCTTTGAACGTTCGGCGCGGATACCCGCCGCCTTTGCCGCTGTCATATCATCCGCGAATTGGCGGCCAGCCTTTTCTTCAATCTTTTTACGATTGAGATAATAAACAATATAGAAAACTTTTTCTTTCCCTTTGGCTATGTAATAAACACCCGGATATTTCGTCTTTATCCTGTCTTGCTTTGGCATTTTTCATTTCCCCCTTGTCTTTGTATGCCGGAAACTTTTTCCCCTACACTATCCCCTACATTCGTTTTAGATATAGCAAATAAAAAAAGTAAGTCAAGGTAAATCTTATAAGCCTTGATAGCATTGATTTTGCTGTGATTAAATTATTGAGGGTAAAAGAAAGTAAAACAAGATAAATGTTAAAATTCGGCCTCTCACGCCGGAAACCAGGGTTCAACTCCCTGTGGGACTACCAAAAATAACCAGAGATTCTGATAATATAGGAATCACACCTTCATTTCCGCTCTGCCATTTCAGGAGTTGATGGCTCCCATGACGGCTTTTTCTTTTTGTGAAGGATTTTCCCCCTCGCATATCTCCCTTGGTTTAAAAACCAAAATCCTGCCTTTTTGCTCCGGTAATTACTTCGATCAGTATACTAAACACAGTTTAACTCGATTATTAAAAAACAATTCGTTGACGAATATTAAATTGACATACAAAATCCTTCCTCGTATAATTTTGCCGCGAGAAAGGATTCCCTATCAATTTAAACCGTGGGAAAGGCACAGTGAATTATGCCCGATGAAATCACTGTCCGAATAACCGGTGAAGCAGGACAAGGCACGCAGACGATTGGCGACGCCCTTACACAGATATTTAAATCTGCCGGCTATCATTTATTTGCCTATCAGGATTTCATGTCGCGCATCCGCGGTGGCAATAACTTTTTTGAGATACGCGTTTCCATCAAACCGGTGCATTCGCCGCGCCGCAGAGCTGACATCATTATCTGCCTGGACAAACCCAGTGTGGATATCCATAAAAAAGATCTTGCTGTTGATGGCATGCTCATTGTCGATAAAACAAAGTTCGGCATGGCCGGGCTTGAAGTATCTATGTATGATGTGGCTTTTAACGAGATTGCTCTGAGAGTGGCCAATGACGCGCTGTATTCAAACGCCATTGCCTGCGGTCTGATTGCAGGCCTTGCGGGCCTGGATTTTGCCTTTGTCGAGCAAGGCATGCAAGCGGTGTTTAGCAGTAAATCAAAGGAAATTATCCAAAACAATATCAACAGCGTACGCGCCGGTTTCGATCTGGGCCTGGAAAATCAGCATAGAAAAATGTTCTTACTACCGGCTGTCGGTAAAGACAGGCTTACAGGCCTTGACGGAATAATTCTGCTGGATGGCTCTAGCGCCATAGCGCTCGGCGCTATCAAAGCCGCCTGTAAATTCTATACCGCATACCCGATGTCCCCATCGACAAATATCATGAACATTGTTGCCGAGCACGCGGCACAAGAGCATATTATAGTTGAACAGGCGGAGGATGAGATAGCGGCCATTAATATGGCCATCGGCGCGTCCTTTGCCGGCAGCCGCGCCATGACCTCTACGTCAGGCGGTGGATTTTGCCTGATGACAGAAGGCATAAGCCTTGCCGGCATGACCGAGACGCCGATTGTAATAGTAGATGCCCAGCGACCCGGCCCGGCAACAGGTTTTCCCACGCGCACAGAGCAGGCTGACCTTGATTTCGTCCTGGCGGCAGGCCACGGTGAATTCGCGAGAGTCGTGTACGCGCCGGGGTCGGTCGGGCAGGCATACTCTCTGACTATTAAAGCATTCAACATCGCCGAGAAATATCAGATCCCGGTTATAATCCTTACCGACCAGCATTTACAGGATTCGGCAACAGATGCCCACGCGCTCGATCCGGGCACATCCCCTGCAAAGCGTTTCATAATTTCCAAAGAAGAATCTGCAGAGATAACTTCATATAAACGCTACGCCCTGACTGACTCGGGGATTTCCCCGCGGGCGATCCCTTCCTGGATTCAGGATGTGATATACGTGGACAGCGACGAGCACGATGAGTCGGGCCATATAACCGAAGATGCCGAAATGCGGAAGCAGATGGTCCAAAAACGTCTTCACAAAAAATTACATGGCCTGCTTCAAGAGCTTGAACAGCCGATGTCATTCAATACAAATGATGCCAGTATTATCCTTCTGGGATTTGGTTCTACGCTGGGCATACTTCAGGAAGCGGCGCAAGCGCTGGAAAAGTGGAAAGTGGGCTTCATTCACCTTTCTCAGGTTTGGCCTTTTCCGGGCGATGAGATGCTGAAGCTGTTATCCGGCGCGCGCATGATCATCAGTATAGAGAACAACGCCCAGGGACAACTGGCCAGGCTTTTGTGCAGGGAAACAGGCATCAAGGTAGGTAAATCCATTTTGAAATACGATGGCCGTCCTTTCGATATCGACTCCGTCATCGAGATCATAAAACCGCAACTGCAATTATAAAAAAGTGGCACACAATTAAAAGAGATTAATTTATGGAAATAAATGACTTCAAAAGTTCTGAACCGATGGCCTGGTGTCCTCGCTGCGGCAATTACGGCATATTAACAAGCCTCAAGCGCGCGCTTGTCAAGCTGGGCAGACAGCCTAAAGATATTCTGCTGGTCTCCGGCATCGGCCAGGCCGCAAAGATGCCGCATTATGTCAAAGCCAACTGTTTTAACGGCCTTCACGGCAGAGCGCTTCCCGCGGCATTCGGCGCCAAGACCGCCAATAATGATCTCACAGTCATTGTTACAACCGGCGAAGGCGATTGCTACGGCGAAGGCGGCAACCATTT
Organism: Smithella sp.; assembly: GCA_052139735.1. GTDB lineage: Bacteria > Desulfobacterota > Syntrophia > Syntrophales > Smithellaceae > Smithella. The sequence continues at coordinate 3,120 of JBKQWB010000069.1, forward strand.
AATCCACAACATCCGCCGCAACCCCGACGTCACGGTTATTGTCAGCGATAATCAGGTCTACGGCCTTACCAAAGGCCAGGCATCGCCGACAACAGATGAGTGTACGGTTACAAAAATCCAGACAGCGGGCGTTATACTTGAGCACCTGTCGCCGCTGGCTCTGGCTTTGTCGGTGGGCGCCGGCTTTGTCGCCCGCGGCTTTGCCCAGGAAACCGATCATTTAGCCGACCTCATCTTTTCAGGCATCAATTACAAAGGATTCGCCCTGATCGATGTGCTTCAGCCCTGCGTCACCTTCAACAAAAAGAACACCTACGAATGGTATTCCCAGCGCGTTTACAAGCTTGACTCATCATATAAACCTACTGATATCGGCATCGCATTTCAGAAATCACTGGAGTGGGGCGACCGCATTCCCATAGGTATTCTGTATAATGTTTCCAAACCAGCCTACGATCAGAAAACATGCCCTGCGGTCTGAATAATGGTCCCCACGGAATATTAAAAAAAGTGGAATCGATATTTTTTCCTAACCAACAACTACAATAAACCATTTAATTTTGCTGACAATTGTGGCAGGTTGACTTCATGCTTATGAAGAAATAAAACAATCCAATTAGTAAAACCCAAATCATAACATTTTTATTTATTCAAAATCACTTTAGAATAGTCGTTCATTGTTCTTATAAGATTTACGTCACTTTTAAATATATTAATAAAAGACCCAAAAAGTTCTTTTGAATAATCCCCAATATATGTTGCTTCAAAATTTATATCAGCATTTTTCGTTTTCTCACTAATAGAAAAAAACATCCTCGATATTTCAAAGAATGAATTAGCTCTATTAGCGAAATCTTTCATATCTTCAGATAAAGGTTTTTCTGTATATATAACAACTCCAATATCAATGAATCTTGGCAATTTTTCTTCAACAATCAGATTATTTTCATAATCACTATAAGCAATAAAATACGGTTTTCCAGTAGTCGTTAAATAATTACCTTTATCTATCCTGTAACCCAATAATTCAAGATGTTTTGCTATGTTCTCCATATTCACACTTAAATTTGTGGTTGCCTCTTTCCCCTTCCCCTGTTCTCCTTGTAATGTTGTTTCTGCAAATGCAAATGAAATGTTCAACAAAATTGATAATGTTAAAAAGAAAATAATTTTTTTCATATATCCCCCCTCAAGTAGTTTAATTAATGCTTCTGATTAAATGTTCTATGATTCAAGATGTCTTTATATGCTCTTATAGATTAATTTGTCAATAGTGCGGGGGTACAGAGGGGGTATAAAAGGGATACAAAGAGCATGATATTTAAAGTTTTCTCTATGTTTATATTTTCCCTGTGTCAGCTGATCGTCTTTCGATTAGTGGACTGCCTAAAAACATTTATTTTTTGGTGAATATGTATCTTCAAAGCGTGTCCATGGTTCTTCACCTGAGATTCCCGTATTCGCCCCTCATCGTAATGGCAGGAGGCGAATACGGATTTAATTTTAATAGAAGTTCTTGCCGAACAAGCGATTGCTCATTCCGATAAGATCAGCCCATTTCATGGGTCCACCTTTGTCGGAAGGGAAACCTACACCCCAGATCATGCCGACATCGATCATGCGTACATCATCGACCACTTTTCGGTCTAAGAGATCCTTGCCCGTTTTCACCATGGCTTCGAGAAAGATTTCTTGAATCTTCTCCGGCACCAAATCATTCTTCTGTTTTTTACTAATGAAGGTTAGAACTTCCGGATCGACGCTACCATCCTTCAAGAAGAAACCCTTCCCCGATTTCTTGAGGCCAAGACGACCCGATTCCACAACATTAGCCAAGGTGTCCTGTCTGATTCTCATACCTTTCAGAACTTTGTATAGGATATCGATTCCCACTTCATCAGTAAGACGTATAGGGCCGACAGGCATGCCGAATGCAAGCATCGCATTATCAATTTTCTCGATGGTGTTACCTTCCTCCAAACAACGAAATATTTCCAGAAACATGGGGAACAGAAGTGCATTCACTACAAATCCTGCATTATCCCGGCACACAATGGGGCGTTTCTTGATGGAAGCCGCAAAATTCAACAGATTGTCGACAGTGTCCTGACTCGTCTGCTCACCGCGGATCACTTCCACAAGCTGCATCAACCAGACGGGAGAGAAGAAATGAATTCCGCCAAATCGCGCCGGATGGGTTACATATTTGGCCATCGACGTAATGGGAATGGATGAGGTATTGCTCGCAATGATGCAATCTTCCCTGACGACCTTGCATAGTTCACCATAGACTTGTTCTTTGACTTTGAGATCCTCGAAAACAGCTTCAATGACGATGTCGACATCATTGAACCCCGTTTTATAGTCGGACGTCACGGTGATCAGATTCATGGCATCATCAACGGGCACTTTCAGGCGTTTCTTCTGAGCCATGCCATCCAGAATTTTGCGAACAAAGGCTTTGCCCGGTTCCAGCGCTTCGGGAATATCTTTAACGACAACAAGCATCTTCATATTGGTGATAATCTCAATGACAATCCCCCGTCCCATAGTGCCAAATCCGAGGACTGCAATTTTCTTGAGCGGCTTCGGCACGAAACCTCCGGTCATCATGGCTTTGGGCTTGTCCGTCATACCCTTGATGAAGAAGGTGTTAATACTTCCCTTAGATTCCCTGGACATTAGAACTTCGACAAAGTTAGATTTTTCAATCTCCAAACCTTCAGCAAGGGACACCTTTACGCCTTTATGAATGGCATCGAGGGCCAATATAGGTCCGGGAAGGGCGCGTCCCCGAGCTGCCTTGATAGCTGCCTGTTTCAATGCTCCTATAACATCATCTATCTTTGAAAAATCACGTTTGGGCCGTTGAAGATTAGCCGTTCCAGCTATGATTTCGCTGATAAATTTCTTTGCGGCATCCAGAAGATCTCCGTCGGCAGGAACTAAACGATCAATAATGCCCAGTTCCAAAGCTTTTGCTGCAGGAAGCATTGTTCCTTTTACAATCAGTTCCGCTGCAACAGGTCCGATCAGCCGCGGAAGTCGCTGTGTGCCACCGCCACCGGGGAAAACGCCAACATTACACTCGGGCAGACCGATCAATGTCGTGTTTCCTTCCTTGGCTATTCGGGCGATACAGGAAAGGGTCAATTCTAATCCGCCGCCCAGGCAAAAACCATGAATTGCCGATACAACAGGTATTTTCAATTTTTCCAGCCTGTTAAATGCCCCATGGAAGAGTTCCAGTGCCTTACGGATTTCTTCCGGGGTTGTCAGGGCGGCAAGCATCTTCAGATTGGCACCTGCAAAGAAATTATCAGGTTTTCCCGAAATCAGGATAACTCCTTTAATCGATTTTTCCTGCTCCAGTTTCTCCATCAGCTCGGCAAAACTGGAAAAAGCCTCATCCGTCCAAGTATTCATGGCGTTACCTGCAACATCAAAAGTAACGACGCCGAGATCACCTTCCACCTTCAACTGAAAAACTTTAGTCATTAATTTTCCTCCATTTCTAAAATAATAAGGCAACTCACGCAAAATCACCGGAGACAGACACAAGGCATCGGGGACGTGATACTAAAACCTGAGGATAGAGAAAGGATTCGCATCATCATCCCCATGATACCTTGGCTGGGTTTGCCGATGTTAACACCGCTTTAAATGCCGAAAGCTTCTTCAGAGATTTTCATTGCGCTGGTGTCATCTTTCTTCAGAATCTCACACTTTGCCGGAACCAGCGCCGTTGTGCGTTTGATAAAGAAGATAGCGCTTTCTATTTTCCCTTCATAGAAAGACTTTTCCTGACCTTTTGCTTCGGATTGCTTCTTTGCGGCAACAGTCGCCATCCAGATGTGATACCAGCCGAGCAGGGTATCGCCGAAACAGTTGAGGAAGTCGCTCGCGGCAATGAGCGGTATGAAAGGATTGGTCTTCATCAGACCGGCAAAATCCATGGCTACTTTCAATATGGCATCGAGAGCACTATCGACAATGGCTGTCTCTTCCTTCAGAATGCCCATTTCAATGGTCTGCCCCAGACATGCCTTTGCCTCGTTGATGAGAGCCATGAAACATGTTCCCTTCTTCATTCCTAACTTACGGCCCAACAGGTCCATAGCCTGGATGCCGTTTGTTCCCTCATAGATCGTGTTGATTTTCTGATCCCGCATGAATTGTTCGACCGGGTATTCCCGGCAGTATCCATAACCACCATAGGTCTGGACGGCCAGATCGTTGACAACCAGACCCATTTCGGTGCAATATGATTTCACTATGGGTGTGAGGACCTCGATCATCCCCCGCCATTTATCGGCTTCTTCATCACCGATAGCTGCTTTCCTGCGGTCCATGGCATAATAGCAATACAGGCAAAGCATACGAATGCCTTCGACGATGGATTTCTGTTTGAGCAGCATTCTGCGGACATCGGGGTGCTGAATGATGGGAACCGTTACAGTCGGATCCTTCTGCATGATATTGGAACCCTGGACGCGGTCTTTGGAATAGGCCAGAGCATGGCGATAGGCCGATGAAGCGAGTGCAACGCCCATCATGCCTACACCCTGCCTCTCTTCGTTCATCATGTGAAACATGATCTTCATGCCGTCTCGCTCCTGTCCCATGAGATAGCCGATGCAATTGCCGTTTTCTCCAAAGTTCAGTGTACAGGTTGCATTACCGTGAATGCCCATTTTACTCTCGATATTGCCTGTCGCCACATCATTGGATTTTCCCAGAGAGCCATCCGGGTTTACCCGAATCTTGGGAACAAGGAAAATGGAGATGCCCTTTGTTCCGGGAGAATCTCCTTCAATCCGGGCAAGAACCTGATGGATGATATTTTCGGCCAGGTCATGATCGCCGGCTGAGATGAAACACTTTGTACCGGTAATGGAATAGGTGCCGTCCGGATTTCTCTTAGCGGTGGACTTCAGAGCGCCTACATCTGAACCAGCGCCCGGTTCCGTCAAGCACATCGTTCCCGACCAGGTGCCGTCGAACATTTTATTGAGATAGATGGCCTTCAATTCTTCAGAGCAGAACTTTTCCACAAGCTTGGCTGCACCGTGGGTTAGAGACGCATACATGATAAATGCCTCGTTACAGGCGAAGAACATATTCATGCAGGCGGCGCCGACCACCTCGGGCAATCCCTGGCCTCCCACTTCGGGGCTATCGGCTATACTAAACCAGCCACCTTCAGCATATAGCCTCCATAATCTGTGGTAAATTTCCGGCGCAAAAACTTTGCCGTCTCTGAAAACTGCCTCCACAGGCTTCCGATGAACTTCATCGGGATAAGTTGGGGCAATCTCGTTTTCGGCAAACTTGACCGCTGCATCGAGAACCATGTTCACCATATCTTTATCATGGTCCTCAAAAGGTGCTTTCCCCAAGATAACTTCACTGATATTAAAAACCTCATGCAGGATGAAGCGTAAGTCTCTTTCATCCACCCACTTACTTGTCATTATGATTTCCTCCTTAAGCAAAAAAATATTAGTTACTCACGTGTGAGGACTGATGATTGAAGACAGTAATTAGATTTCATGACGAAGATCCATCAAATATCCAAAGGCGGCTTGTTTTAAGCGATCACGCATTTTTTGCATTCAATCTAAAAAAATTATATGAATTTGTTTGTTGTGTTTCGTACAGTCAGCATGCAGCGGATCGGAATAGCAGGCACAGCTTTTCGTTATTATTCCAACAAACTTCCCCATCTCACTCCTTTTTTTATTGCTTTATCTCCAGATGCCCTGTTGCTGGGCCGCTTTGATCAGCTCATCGCGCGTATCGGGGTGGGCTATGCTGATCAGAAGCTCCGCGCGTTCCCACGTGCTCTTGCCCTTGAGGTCCACAGCTCCGTATTCCGTGATCACATAATGGGTCATGGTACGTGGAACCGTTACAATGCCGCCGGGAGTCAGAGTTGGAACGATACGGGATATCTTTTCACCTTTTTTACTTTCTTTGAGAGAAGACAGACAGACAATTCCCTTGCCGCCTTCGGACTTAAAGGCGGCGTTGATGAAATCGAGCTGTCCGCCTGTACCGGTGATGTGGCGAGTACCGGAAGATTCGGAACAGACTTGCCCGTACAGATCGATCTCGATGGCATTGTTGACGGACACCAGTTTGTCATGCGCCGATGCAATGTTTATATCGTTTGTATAATCTACCGAGCAGCTGGCCGCCGCCCGATTCATGTGCAGGAAATCATAAAGTCTCTGGGAGCCCAGAGCAAAGGTGTAAACCATTCTGCCACGATCAAATGCTTTGCGACGGCCCGTCATAACACCCGCCTCATACATATCGACATAGGAATCCACCAAGACTTCCGTGTGGCATCCCAGGTCTTTCAAATCGGATTGTGCAAGCATGGCTCCTACCGCATTGGGCATACCGCCGATGCCCAGCTGAATCACCGAGCCGTCTTCGATCAATTTCATAATATGCATCGCCACCGCTTTGTCCACGTCGGTCGGCGGAATGGCGGGCACCTGAATCAGCGGCTTGTTGTCTGTTTCGACAATCATATCGACATCCGATATATGCACCGCTTCATTGTTGCCGCCCAGGCAGTAGGGCGCTTTGTCGCAAACTTCGACAATCATCGTTGTCGCCTTTTTTATAAAACAATGGGTGTCGGAATTGGAAACGCTGAAATTGAAGTATCCGCGATTATCCATGGGGGCAACCTTGATCATGACCACGCCCGGATCGACATAGCGCTCGATGAGTTCCGGACCTTCCCGGTACAGCATCGGAATATAATTGCATAGCCCCTTGTCATGCAGGATGCGGTCGCCGCCGCTGAAATGCCAGGAGTGATACATAAAGTGATCCCGCGTCGGGTCGCAGGCGCCAACCTGCGCCAGGCCTGGATAAGTCACTCCGTAAACTTTGACATCCTGCAATTCATCTTTTCTTTTCGCCAGATACGGATCCAGAAATGTTGGGGACATGGCGAAATGCCCGTAATGCACTTTGTCGCCTGACTTAACAACATTTACCGCTTCTTCCGGGCTGACCAGTTTTTGCTTGTACTCATCAATAATATTCACTTTACTTCCCTCCTGTTTTCTCTTGGTTTTGAACGTTTGATCTATTCCTTTTTCTTTTCATTTGATGTGTAAATAACTCTCCCGGCAGCATGTCCCGGCATCCAGAAGCGGCGGTTCATATGACCGCCTCTTCCGGAACTTTCCTGACCGTATGTTTAAGACTTAGGTTTGATGAGAGGTCTCGGTACAGGCAAGATCGCCTTTTCGTAAGCCGTGTTTACCATGATGGCGCCGGCATGATAAAGAGAGCTGAGGCCGATAAATATAAAACCGTATGCGATGATATGCTTTGTCGTCTCGACATCGATAATGCTAAACCAACCCGTATCCAAACCGGCAATGAGGAACAGCAGAATATCGGCCAAAACAAATCCCAAAAAGAACACCCAGCTGCCCCGCGCATAGCATGGGGTTGCAACGGTTAGGAATCCCGCGCCGGCTATCCACATCCAACCTTCAACATGGGCGGCTTTGTGCACCATTGCGCCAACGGCAGGGCCAACGCCAGCCATGGCTGCCTTGATCTGGACGGGCGAAAGCATGTCCACTTTCAGACCCGCTATGGCGGCAGCGGCATCCAGGGCGTCCTTTGCCGCCTTGGGCCCGAACATGAAGGAAATCATATACCATTTCATAAAAATGCTCAGAGCGGCCGCTAACATAAAGAAGGCGCTAAAAAAGAGAAAGACGTTGCCGCCCGTGAGGTTTTGATTCTTCATTTCCGCGACACCAACAACAACCTGTACAACAAAACCGGCGATAAGCCAGGCTGCCAGAAGCGGCAGTCCATTAACATCCACTAATCCGAGAAAATACGCCGCAAATCCGAATACCGCGATTGCCAACGCCCCTAAACCAGCGGGCGTCGGTGATGCAAAACTGTGTTCTTGAGTCATAAGGAAACCCTCCTCCTAATTGATAGATAATTAAAAAACTTTAACTTCGACATTGCCGAATCGTACAAGGCTGTTCTTTTTTCTTTTGTTTCTTATCCCCCCCCCTTTCTTTTTTATGGACAAACGCTCAGTTATCAATTCCGGCCAATACCTTAGCCATCTTAATCTTCTGTGGCAGGTTGCCCAGGCGTTGATACATAACCCGCTGACTCTGAGGCGGACCGGCGCCGTGCATGCTCTCTACCAGACATGTTCCCCCCGTCATGTTCTCGATCAGTCGGAGGATTTTCATCCGCGTTTCCGTCGGAACACCTTCCACCCCCGCCAGATATTTCTTCACATGCTTTCCGATTTCCGGGCTTCTCAGATCCTGATCAAAGGGAAGAGTCGCCATGATCCCCCCGGCGATATCATGGGCCAGCCGGGAGATTTCATAGATGTTCCGGGTAATGTTGTGCTTGGTGCAATTGGCCAGAAGCGGATCGGGATAGAAGGCGCCGCTCATTGTTTTTGATCCCATGGCGGAACAGGCCACAGAGCCTGCATAAACCGTTTCAGTCAGGTGCATCATCTCGATGAGCTTATCCTTGATGTGGGAAGCGTTCGCCGTTCCCTGATACTGGGCTGCCAGCGCCGTAGCGCCGATAATGATATCGGACACGCCGCCTTTGCATCCTCCATAGTTCTGACGGTGTAGTGTGGCAAACCGCTCGACAAGCAAACCGCTGAAATCAATCTCTCCGCACATAAAAACTCTGTCCCATGGCACGAAAACGTCTTCAAAGATAATGAGGGCCTCGCCGCCAACAACCCCGAATTCCTTGTTGCCGGCATCAATACCATCTTCGAGCTTCCGCTCTTCATTGGATTGACGTCCGAAGATCAGGGTAATGCCGGGCGCGTTGAGGGGAATGGCCGCCGCAACGGCATAGGCTTCATCTCCCTTGGCCATGTTCTGCGTAGGCATAATGAGGATTTCATGGCTGTTGATCGAACCGGTCATATGGGCCTTCGCCCCCCGGATCACGATGCCGTCTTTCCTTTTTTCAACAACATGGAGGAATAGATCCGGGTCGGATTGTTCACCGGGGCGCTTGGACCGGTCTCCCTTGGGGTCCGTCATACCGCCGACGACCATCAGGTTCTCCGATTGAATGTACTTTAAAAATTCAACAAATCGTTTGAAGTAGGATGTCCCTTTGGCTTCGTCGATCTCATAAGTGGTCGAATACATGGCATTCATGGCATCAAATCCGACGCACCGCTGGTAACAGCTCCCGGTTTCATGAGAGATGAGCCGAAGCATTAAAACTTTTTTAATCAGATCTTCCACGGATTGGTGAATGTGGGTGAAGCGGCTGATCTTCTTTCCTGTCAGATGACTCGTCACCGTCAACAGGTCTTCGTTTTCCGGCCGCAGCGCCAGTTCGTATGTTTTCGCCGCCGCGTTGATATGGGGGATCAGGGCTGGATGGATCGTGACGTCGTCTACACGTTTCCCCTTGTAATAGACATTCAATTTCTGTTTCTTTAAACTTTCGATATAATCTTCCTTCGTTTTGATCATGATCTTCTCCCTTGTTTCATGATTGTGTAAATATCGATTCCGTCATGTGCAGAAGCGACCGGTCATTTTTTTGAATAGCGGCAATCTTCCCGTAAACCATTGGCAAGAGCGAACCGGCATAGAATTTTGCCGTCAGGATTTTTGACGTATAATAGGCATCGTCGTCCTTGCCGATTTTTCCTGAAGCAATGGCGGCCTGCCAGATCAACATCCACCCCATAACGACATCACCGAAAATTTCCAGATAGGGCGACGCCCAGGAATAAGCGAGGAAGGGATCATCCCCTGCCGTTGCGGCAAGCAGTTCCGCCGTCAGGTCTTCCAGGGCTGTAATGACTTTTCCGATTTCCGCGGCATAGGGAGATAAATCGGCAATACCCTGCGCTCGTTTGACGGTTGCCTTCATATGGGACAGCAAAGTCTCGAAAGCCGCGCCCTGTTTCATTCTGATTTTGCGGTCAAAGAGATCCAGCGCCTGAATGGCATTGGTTCCTTCATAGATGGACGTGATCTTGCTGTCCCGGGCGCATTGTTCAACTTTGTATTCATGGCAATAGCCATAACCGCCGTGAACCTGGATAGCCTTCACACAGGTTTCAAAACCCTTGTCTGAACAATAGGCTTTGCAGATGGGCGTCAGGATCTCCACCAGGTCATGCCACCGGCTTTTTTCATCTTTATTGCGCGTCACCGTCTCCAGGTCCATGCAATACATGGTATAGAGAATCAGCGCCCTCATTCCTTCCGTATAGGCCTTCATCCACAACAGGTTTCTCCTGACATCGGGATGGCCGATAATGGCTGTCTGTTCAGCGCTTCTCGTTCCGAAAGCCGCTCCCTGCTTTCTTTCTTTGGCAAAGTTGAGGGCATGAAGATAAGCCGTGCCGGCCTGCGCCATACCCTGCATGCCCACGAGAATCCGCTGCTCGTTCATCATATGAAACATGACCAGGATGCCTTTTCGTTGGGGCCCCAACAATTCGGCAATGCAATGACCGTTGTCGCCAAAGTTCAAAACCGCCGTGGCTGAACCTTTCATGCCCATCTTGTGTTCGATTCCCGAACAGTGGATATCATTGAATTCGCCCAAAGTTCCGTCCGCGGTTATTCTGATCTTAGGCAAAACAAAGCAGGAGATGCCTTTCGTGCCTTCGGGATCACCCTCGATCCGGGCGAGCAGAATGTGAATGATGTTTTCTGTCAGGTTTTGCTCCCCGCCGGTGATGAAGATTTTCGATCCCGTAATCGAATAGGTTCCATCCGGATTTTTTAACGCCTTGGTTCGCACCGCGCCGACATCCGACCCTGCCTGGGACTCCGTCAGATCCATGACCCCCGCATAACGGCCTTCGTAAAGCGGAATCATGTATTTGTTTTTTTGTTCGTCGGTCCCATAGAGCTCAATCACTTTTGCCGCGCTGTGCGTCAACCCCATATAGCCGGCCAGAGAATGATTGGCGGCGAAGAACATGGCATTGCATGCATAATGCAGACAGAAAGGAACCTTCTGCCCGCCGACACTTTCATCTTCCTGCATGTTCATCCATCCGCCTTCACAGAACTTTTTAAAAGGCGCCTGAAAAGGTTCCGGCACGGTAACTTTGCCGTCCTGCCAGTGGCAGCCGATTTTATCTCCGGCGCTGTTGACCGGTGCAAATTCATTGACAGCCAGCTTTTCCGCCGCCGTTATGATCATTTCGAAGGTTTCTTTCGAATGATTCAGAAAGCGCTCCGCCTGACACAGCTCGTCTGCATTGAGTTGTTCGTAAAGCACAAACCTGGTGTCTCTCATGTCCGTTAATTGATTTCCCATTTACAAAATCCTTTCTTTTTCTTTTTTACCCGCGTTCATCCGTTTGAACGATTCAATCAACTTTAATCACTGCCGCATCACCCTGGGCCAGGCCGCCGCAGATGCCGCAGGCGCCGATGCCGCCGCCGCGTCTTTTCAGCTCGTACATCATGGTCAGAAGAATCCTTGCACCGCTGGCGCCGACGGGATGTCCCATCGCAATGGCGCCACCGTTGGGATTGGTCTTATCCATGATTTTCGTCCAGGTGTTTTTATTCCCGTCGGCCATGATTTTCGTTGACACCAACGGCATGGCGGCAAACGCTTCATTGATTTCGAATACATCCACGTTGTCCATGGTGAGACCGGCCCGTGCTAAGGCAACTTGAATGGCGTAACCAGGCACTTCCGCCATTCTTCTGGGTTCCTTGGCCATGCTCGCCATGGAAAGAATGGTAGCCAGAGGTTTTACACCCATCGCATCGGCACGGGATCTTTTCATGATGATCACCGCCGATGCCCCGGCATCGAGCCCCGGTGCGTTTCCGGCGGTCACTGTGGGGCTTCCGTATACGGTTTTTAGTTTTGCCAAACCTTCAATGGTGGAATCGACTCTGGGAAAATCATCCTCTGTAAAAATTTTTGCCAGTCCTTTTTTCTGCGGTACTTCTACGGGCACGACTTCATCGGCAAACTTGCCGGCTTTCTTGGCAAGTTGATATTTCTGCTGAGATCCCAGCGCCCACTGATCCTGCATTTCCCTGGTTATGTCATGCTCCAGGGCCACTTCACCGGCATCCTTAGCCAGAATGCCAAAACCATTGTATTGAATCGGATTGAGATGGTCGACCATGGTGACGGGCGACAGTCCCCGTCCCCAGCGGTGGCCGTTTAAGACAACCGGCGTGTTGCTCATGTTTTCAGCGCCGACAGCCATGCAGACTTCCGCCTCACCCAGTCGAATCGACTTTCTGCCCAACTGGACGCAAACCAGAGACGAGCAGCAGGCCCTGTCTACCGTAAGAGACGGAAGATCCTCCGGTAAACCGGCTTTCAGAAGGGCCTGACGCCCGATCACATTATAATTCAACGCCGCTTCGGACTGGATGCACATCCCGTAGTACAATTCATCCAGATCGCTGCCTTTCAGTCCGGACCGCTCCAGGCAGGCTTTGATGGCAACAATACCCAACTCCATGCTGTGCATTTCACGCAGCACCGAACCAAACCTTGAAAACGGCGTTCTCACGCCACTGACAATTACCACATCGTCTTTTCTATGCATGGACACAACAAACCTCTTATCTTTCATTTTTTTAATCCCTCAGGAATTTTGACATTGATGCGCTGAATTCTCAGAGAACATTTTCGCCTTGATAGCCACTTTCAGCGTCGTTTCGCTTCTGGTGTCCATCATGTCATACCCCTTCATTATTTCATTAAACGGCAACGTGCGGGTGATCAGAAAGCGTGTATTTATCTTGCCCTGCCAGATCCACTCCATCAGTTGCCCCATTTTGTTCGTTTCCACCAAACCCATTCTGATTGTCAGATTTTTCCACCAGTACTTGTAAATAGGGAAGTTGACGGCATCGTTGTAGACGCCTATCAGAGCGACTGTTCCACCCGGTCTTACAAAATCAAACAAGTTCCCAAAGCTTCTGGGATCTCCTGACGCATCGATGACAACATCCGCCCCCCGGCCATGGGTTAAATCTTTGATGGACCTTGATGGTCTATCCTCTGAAGGATGGATGACATCATCAACCAATCCTTGCTCCAATATGAGGGTTGCCCTGTGTGTATTTTTCTCAAGGGCGATGATTTTTGCCGCACCATAAAGTCGGGCGGCGATCATAGCGCACATGCCCACCGGCCCGGCCCCGCATATGACCACGGCATCGCCTTTTTTAACGTTCCCCAACTCCACACCAAAGAGACCTGTTGACAGAATATCGCCAACAAAGAGAACATCTTCATCAGAGAGTTCATCCGGTATCGCGTGCATGATTCTTGAGGCATAGGGAACCCTGATGAATTCCGCATGGGCGCCATGATTGAATCCGTCACCCATAGCGCCGAAGCATGACCCCGTCAGGCACTGAGAATATAATTGCTTTTTGCAGTAGTAGCATTCTCCGCAGCTATAGGTGCAGGATACAGCCACTCTGTCGCCCCGGGAAAAAGGACTATGCGCCTTTCCGATTTCTTCAACAACACCGACAAATTCGTGACCAAGGATCGTCCCCGGTGTCACCTTCATCTCATAGCCGTGATGTTTTATGTGGATATCCGTACTGCAAATCGATGACGTGGTGACACGAAGCAATGCATCCGACGGATGAATGATCGCCGGATCCGGCACACTCTCGAATCGGATATCGCCATTGCCATGAAATACAACAGCCTTCATTGATTACACTCCTACCCTCTCACCAGATGCTGTATCCGCCGTCGATGTACAGAACGGCGCCGGTCATATAATCAGAAGCTCTGGAAGCCAGAAACAAGGCGGCGCCGACAATTTCGTCCGGCTTGCCAAGGCGCTTGAAGGGAATTTTATACTTCAGAAACTTCATGTGGGATTCGTCTTCGCGCTGTTCGGCCGTCATTTCCGTTTCAAAGAAGCCTGGAGCAATGCAATTGACGTTGATTCCGAAAGGCGCCCATTCCAGGGCCAACGCTCTGGTCATCTGGGCAATCCCCGCTTTGGAAACGCAGTAGGGCATTGCCACATTGGAAGCCATGTTCCCCAAAACAGAACCAATGTTAATAATTTTGCCTTTACGCTGCTTGATCATGCCCTTGGCGATAATTTTAGATATAAGAAAGGCCGATTTCAGGTTGGTATTTAATACATCGTTCCAATCCTCGATATCCGTTTCCATTGTTTTTTTCATCGGGGCAATGCCCGCGTTGTTGATCAGAATATCCACCCGGCCGTATCGATCCATAACCTGAGCCACCATTTGCTCAATGCTCTGCGGATTTTTCACATCAACCGGCACGGCGATCGCCTGACCGCCTTTTTTAATAATTTTGTTCGCTGTCTCTTCAATCAGACTGACCGTCCTGCTGGCCACGACAACCTTTGCGCCGCATTCAGCTAAACCGAAAGCCATGGCCCGTCCCAGACCCTTACTGCCTCCGGTAACAATGGCCACCTCATCCACCACCTTGAAATTTTCGAGATACCCCATTTGATTGCTCCCTCATTCAGACCTGACGAACTTTTTAAAACGGTTAGTAATGGCAACCGTTCAAGCTATGCGATTGCATTCCCTGTGCCATTTCCAGGAGTTTCTTTATGACACATGTATATATTAGTAATTATTAGGAAATAATATATTTTGACTTTTATTTTGCTTTTTTACTTTCAAAAACAATCCCATTATGATATAAATATTGTTCCATAATGAAACAATTGAATGAAACATGTTTCTATTTGACACAGGCATCGAAAGCGAGGAAAAGAAAATGGTTTCACAAAAAGAAAAACAACTGAAGAAGGAGCCTGCAGAGAGCATGCAGGCCGTCAACTACGATGAAAAATTTCAACGCACTCTGAGGGAATGGAAAAAATTTATAGACGGGCGGTCCAATATCGACAGCACCATTATCCCCGGTGAAATCCTGGACTCATGGAATCGCTGTAAAAAAAGCGGTGTCAATCCCGATAAAGCGGTCATCAACGATGTACTGACCGCCGATCAGTTAAAGGGTATGCAGAGCAAAAACAAAGAACTGATCACCATCAGCCAACCGTTCATGAGACATCTCTATAAATTTGTTGAAGGCTCTGAATTTATCGTTGTTCTGTTCAACCATGAGGGATATCTCCTGGAATTAATCGGTGATGAGAATGTGATCAACCATGTCACGAGAGGCAATTTCGTGCCGGGGGCATATTGGGGGGAAGGATCGGCCGGGACAAACGGCGTCGGCACTCTTTTGAAGGTGCAAAAACCCATACAAATCTTCGGATGTCAGCATTACTGCCGGAATTTCCATAAGGAAACAGCTTCCGCCGCCCCGATATTCAATCCTGAGGGTGAATTTATCGGCGGGCTTGCCATGACCGGCAGCTATGATAAGGTAAATCCCCACACGCTGGGAATGACCGTTGCGGCGGCCATGGCAATTGAAAATGAGCTCCGGATCAATAAAGCCCTGATTGAAGCCCATGTTGCCAACAGTTACCAGAAAACGGTCATCTCATCCATACCGGAGGCCCTCATTGCCATAGACAACGACGGCCATATTTCTTTAATGAATGACAATGCCATGAAGATGCTTTCTTTGCGTGTTCGCTGGGACGGGCATAAAGACATTCGGGAAGTGCTGGATGAAAAAAACAGCCATTTCTTCAAACTGATCGAAAAAAATGAAACCCTCACAGACACGGAAGTGCGAATTTTTGCCAATGGTGAAGCAAACGATTTCACGATGACCTGCAATCCCATTCTGTCGGGCAGTGGAGAAATTATGGGAAAAATTATCATTCTCAATGAAATCAAACGGGCGAAAATGCTGGTCACCAATATGATCGGCGCCAAAGCGAACTTGCGCTTTGAAGATATCTGCGGGTTGAATGTAAAGTTTCTGGAAACCGTCAGACAAGCCAGGATGGTTTCCCAAAGCATTTCCAACGTCCTCCTGCTCGGCGAAAGCGGCACGGGTAAAGATATTTTCGCCCAAGCCATCCACAATGCCAGTAAACGCCGGAGCGGTCCTTATGTAGCCATCAACTGCGCCGCCATTCCCCGGGATTTAATCACCAGCGAGCTTTTCGGGTACGAGGAAGGATCCTTTACGGGCTCGCGCCGGGGCGGGAACCAGGGAAAGTTTGAACTGGCCGACGGCGGAACCATATTTCTCGATGAAATCGCGGAAACACCTCTGGAGCTGCAAGCCGTTTTGCTGCGAGTGGTTGAGGACAAATCTATCGTGCGGATCGGAGGCTCACGAATCCGACCCATCGATGTGCGGATCATCGTTGCCACAAACCGGGACCTGAAAGAGGAGGTACGAAAGGGTAATTTCCGGGAAGATCTGTACTATCGCGCCAATGTCTTTGCTTTGAAGGTGATTCCGTTGAGAGAAAGACTTGATGATATTCCTCTGCTGGTAGATTGCTTTGTAAATAAATACAGCAAATTAATGGATAAAAGCATCAACCGGATCGATGACAAGGTCATCGATGCTTTTATGAAGTACTCATGGCCGGGCAACGTCAGGGAATTGCAAAATATCATCGAGCGGATGATGAATTTCAGCCACAATGGTGAACTGACGGTAGATCTCATTCCGGAAGATATTCTTCGCTTTCAGCCCCCTTTATCGAATGTCGGCGAAGAGTTTGAAGCGGCAAAAGATCTTGAACGGCAAATGCTGGAAAAAATGCTGCGGATGAAAATCTCAAAAAACGAGATCATGAAAAAATTAAAAATTTCCCGCAGCACCCTTTATCGAAAAATGGAACGATATAACCTTATATAAACTTCAGAATATTTGTGTGGGTGGCCTGCCCTAAATAGTTGTACCACATGCAAGCAGAGTCCGGATAATGGTTTTGCGAACAACACCTCCGAATTCGAGCCGCTTATTGAGTCTATTTGTTTATTGAAATAGCAATAATGACTGATATCAGGAAGACAACAGGGAAAAGATATACGGAACATAAATCAAGCAGACGCGCCTTATGATCCCTGCCTTTATGATACAGCCTTAATGCAATACATGATTCAAGTACCGAAAGAAAAATGAAAAAAAATCCCAGAAAATGAATATGGTCCGCTAAGGTTAACACGGGGCTCTCAAATATCCTTTGCGATACAACAATATGAGATGATACAGCACCAAACATTCCCGTTACGCAGACGCTAAAACGAGGGGCAGCATAATGTTTTGGGTGAATAAGAAATGTTAAAAACGCAATTGCGACTGAGATAAACAATGCAATGAAGGTTTTTAAAAATAAATTGATGCCTTTGTGATCAATATGAATATCAAACGTGAATCGTGAATATGTTGCTTTTTCGTCACGACTTCTTGACGGTTTACCAAAATTGGTTTCATATATATTCTCAGTAGTATACACCTTGAGGGCGTTTATAGCCCAGTCATTGATGTTCAGACCGGAATATATTTTTGAATTTTCCACATCAGGGACGTAAATCAATGTTTTAATATCGTCATCCTCGTCTTCGACATGTATTGATATTACTTGCTTGTCCCACGGATACGCGGATAAATTGAATGGTGTATGAAGGTTCGCTCTGCATCGGTAAGAAACATGATGATAATCACCACGTGTGATTAAGTTATCCTGCGTCGCTTTATATGCAATGTATCCGTTCATTATCTCAAAATTTCGCGGATTAACATTACCCTTCCATTTAAACCAAATATAGAAATCAACTGTGTAATTGCCTTTTCTGACATCAAGGTCATAAACATCCATTATATAGATTCCGATAGTTACTTTTGCCGGATTTTGGTGTTCTGGTTCCCTGGATAGGGCATCGGACGAGAAAACAAAAATAAAGGTTATGCTCAAAAGCAAACAAAGATGATTAAAAAATGTACGCATAAGTGATTTCATCATATTGAACCGTGTCTCTCTAAACGGAATTATGCCCTATGAAATTCTCTGACGTCATTGCCTGTTCAGAGCATGTTTCACCGCTGCCTCCACGTGAATCGCCGTCGTGTCGAAAACCGGCACGTTTACATCTTGCTGTTTGATCAATAAAGGAATCTCTGTGCAGCCCAGGATTACTCCTTCTACTCCTTCTTCTTTCACCAGACGGTCAATAATTCGAATATATTGCTCTTTTGATTCCTTTAAGAATTTTCCCGCACATAGCTCATCAAAAATAACCTTATTGATGTAATCCCGCTCGATTTTATTGGGTGTAATGACCTTGATCCCGTATTTCTTCAGACGGTTCCGGTAAAAAGGATTTTCCATCGTAAAGGACGTCCCCAACAGGGCGACGGTTTTTATTCCACTTGCTTTGACTTTTTTACCGGTTGCATCAGCGATGTTAAGAACTGGAATGTTGACATTGCCTTGAATGAGATCACCTGTGGAGTTCAGGGTATTGGAGGCAATGACGACAAAATCAGCGCCTCCGCGTTTAAGTCTTTGTGCGGCGTCAATCATCGTTTTTCTCAATGGTCTCCAGTCCCCTTTATCCGCCAGCCGTTCCTGTTTTGAAAATTCTCCAAATTCGATTGAATACATAAGGATCTTTGCGGAATACAAGGGGCCAAACTCGTCTCTGACCATTTCGTTCATCAGGCGGTAGTACTCGAGGGAAGACACCCAACTCACCCCGCCGATGACACCTATGGTTTTCATCCGCAAATCTATCGAAGGACCGGCACTCACCGAAGATTGGACCTGCCTGGGGTCATCCGCTTTTTTCTCATTTGCGCTCACGGAGGAAACCAACCCAACAAAAGCAAAAACCATACACAGTAAAACCAAAATTCCGGTTCGTCTAAGCCTGGCAATCATCTTTCTTCTTCTCCTTTCTCGATCTGACTCATCGTCCTTCCCTAATATCTGCACTACTGGATAGTACTTCACGTTGATTTCAGCAGGATGGAGACATCTTTCCCCAATTGATATTACTATTACCGTTGTTTATTTACAATGAAAATCTCCAAATTATCTATTTCAATCCGCAGTTGTTCGAGACCGGCATAGAGCAAGGGTGAAGTTGGAAAAGGAAACCGGAGATGATCCATTTAAATAACTTTTATTTGATTAAAATATGCAGGAGTCTGCGTATTTTTAATGCATCTTGTCAACGAATACAATACTTAGCTGTATACTGAAGCAAACGACACCAGCAAAAAATGCAAGGAGACTCCATTTATTTGTTTGGGATAACTTACCCACCCTCAAGAGAATGTATCCGATAACGAGATTAGCCAGAGCCCACAGAACGTTTACTGTTGGAGACGATAATCCCTTGCCCGGCGGATGTGCAAATGGAGAGGGGAAAAAGTCACCCGATACACCGTGGACGAAATGTGGAACAGTGTTGGTTAAAAACAGACCCGCACAGAAGCAAGCAACATAATGATACCATTTCATAAAGCCTCCTTAAAAGTCGATCTTGCCGCCCTTATTTGCCAGTTTGCGACCGCAGGTACTGAATAAAACCCATATGGGGAGGTGCAACGTCCATTTGCCATAACAGCGCTATAAGTTCTCCCCGATGATGTGTCTCTTCCTGGAAAAAGTCCAACAACGTATCCTCAACGGATGCAAGGAATATCGAACCGTCCTTCTGCTTTCTGGGAATCTTTTTTGTCAGTTCTTCCGGCGTGACTTTGCTCAGATAGTCGTTGGCCTTGGATTCTGCCTGTTTCAGATATTTAGTGATTTTCTCGATACTGTCGTATTCGTTATAGTTGATGCTCGGATAATTGGGATTGCCTTGAAGGATATAATTAAAATAAATATCCACCACAAAGACGATATGCACGTAGATGTCTTTCAGGGACGGAAAACTGGCGCCGCGATCTTTGACAAAGTCATCCAAGGAGAGTTTGCTTAAAGTTTCCAGATATCTGTGCCTTAAAAATCGGTTATACTCCAGCAGCTTTAAAATGTTCATCGTTTCCTCCCGTTGAAAGCCGGTAACAAAAGATAGCACCGGAAATACGTTTAATTGCTTTGAGGGGTTTTCGTTTCACCTATGCTTCTTTGAGATCCTGCTGATATTTCAGAAATACGGTGATTTTTAACAACACCCGCTTCATCAAAAACAATGCTCAGTTGATTGATATATGTTGTCGTTCCTTTATATAAAGGAATTTTCACTTGACTTTCTTCAGTCCATTCATAGAAAAACATCTTTTCATTATCAACAGTCTTTGTCGGCGAGCCAAACTCAAGCAGAACTTCCTGTTTTGTTGTCTTGCCGTCAATGATACTTCGAGCAATTCTATCATCGCTGATTGAAACACCATGTTTAATTGTTGTGTATCCGCAGGCGGAAATCATCAAAAACAGGATACAGAAAAAAAATAACGGATAGGGATATCTTTTTGTATTCATCATTGAGCCTCTATGTAAATGTGCAAAGAGAAATTTTATGTTCACATATAAACCTTTTAAATCTATTCAGCAAGCCTCAAAATACAATTACCGGCAGGCTATCATCCATCTTATGGATTATAATTTGCCATCTAAAAACCTTCCATGACCTTCTTAAACAGGAGCTCTTTTGTAATTAATATATTGAGAATTGGGATGGATTGGCAACATATGACTCATGGAACGGTTTGGGGCGTTGATGTTTATGCTAAAATAGAAAAAAGCAGGGGTATGCATATTTTTATTAGTTCACTGTTGATGATTTTCTAATTGAAAAGTTTCCAGGAATTTCTGTTTTATGTTTTTATCAGATTAGAATCATTCCGGTATTGATGTTGATTATCGCTGTTCCGGATATTTACCATGAGGTTGAAAATAATTTATGGAATGTTGGGTGCGCCTTTCAGCTCTTACAAAATAATAATAAGCAATTCCAAACGCGATGATTACACCAATGATCAAAGTAACCCATGAAATTCCTTTTATATTCTTACCCTTTTTAACAGGTTGAGTATAAGGAATCTTGATATATCGCCTGTTTGTTCTTCTTCTACCCATCTGAACACACGCACTTTATTTTATATACAATGACTCGGCCACTATGAGTGCTAATCCATTGAAACAGCTCATCATCAATGTCAATTGTCAAATCATTATCTCACCCCAGATACAGCCACACATCCCTTACCCAATAACAACTCCTTAACACCCCTTCAAATTTTATGGAGGAAACACGCGTGGAATCAGCAACACAAGAGATTCGCAGAGAAAAAGTTTATATTCCGCAGAACATCAAAAAGTTTTTCGCTAAATTTTGCTTCCTCCACGCATTAGTTCGTCAATCATTTCCGAAGGAGTCATGGAAGTGCTAAATTTATATTCACCTGCACGAACGTGATAATTAGATCTTTTTATTATGGCCAAGCTGTAAAATAAAAAACTGTTTTTTACCAATCCCGCCTGTTTAAGCATTTTTGTGGCTTCTAAAAAGTTGTAGTCTTTAAGTATATAGACGTGCACCACTGCATCTTTGTGATCATTATTATTAATGGGTGTAGATGAATAATTATTGAGCGCCGCAGAAAATCCGATAATAGCGAAGGCAACGCATACAATAAGTATATAGATTATTTTTTTGTTTAAATTCTTCATTTTTATTCCGGACTTTTTATTTTAAGTTAATCTACTTTTTAATATTGGCTTTTTCTATATTATGAAGGACTTTTAATATCAGTTCATTCTGATGCTCTAAATGCAGGAGGATTACTTTAATCTCTTTTTCTGCTCTGACATTAACCTCAAAATCAGATTCCGCTCTTTGCTCAGCATGACGGCCTTGAAGATTTTGACCAACCATTATCAATGGCATCAATAATATTTGAATCACGTTAGAAATAAAAAGCCATAAAACAAAAGCGGGAAATGGATCAAAGCTTAATTTATTTGGTGCAAGTGTGTTCCAGCCTAACCATAGTAAAGTCCAAACAAGTATAACTAAGAAAAACCCCATGGAACCGACATACTCAGTAATTTTAACAGCAATTTTTTCTAAGCCACTGAAACTTTCCTTATGATTTACGTTGATATTATATATTGGCTTTCGCAATTCCTTCAATTCTTCATGAGCTAACTTAAGCTTATGATGGTCCAATTTCCCTCCGATTTAATACATTATTTTATTATTAAAATGTCTTTTAGATAGCAAAAAACGCAGACTCCTGCGTATTTATTTCATCAAGCGTATTTATTTTATCAATCGCCAACACAGGCCAGTCTATTTTTTTGCCAGTTTTTTCGCCCAAATTGTCAGCCAAATGACGATGAACAGCAGCATGGCAACCACAAGTTTATATGCCACTAATCCCCACAGCCAGACCGTACGAATTTCCGCCCACGTAGCACCTTTACCGAAGAGGCAAAGCATTCCTTCCGGCTGTCTTGCCATAATCAGCAGATAACCAAACCATGAAATCAGCACGAGACAATAAGCGATTAAAAAAGTCCACCATCCAGCCGCCGCCGCCGCCCGAATTTTCTTTATAAATATTTCGTCCATACACATTTCCTCCATCGGCCTGTAATCTTTTTATAATTGGATCATATATGGCCATCTAAAAGAATACTTTTCTCTATAACTTGCGAACATTCTCGGCAGCTGGACCCTTAGCGCCTTTGCCAACATCGAAACTGACACGATCACCCTCTGCCAGCGATTTATAACCTTCTCCCTGTATTGAGGAGTGGTGTACGAATAGGTCACCGCCACCATCCTGCTCGATAAAACCAAATCCTTTTTTGTCATTAAACCATTTAACTTTTCCTTCCGGCATCTCTAATCCTCCTTTGTATTGTGTTTTTTTGTGGAGCCATTTGCAATCTCAATTCACCTGCTACTTTCGACCTTGCACTTTAAGAGACAAAGTTGTTATGCAAATTTCTGAACTGTAATTTTTATCAAGGTTTTCTTTAGGCTGTTTATCAAGCCTATCCATGGACTGTTGTTTCTGTTTTTCAGCATTCTGTTTCTGACCCTTTTCCTTATTTTTCTTACCCCCCTTGTCTCCTATGACGTTTCTCCTTTTCCTGTTGTCCAAAACATCTTTCGGTAGTGTAGATTCTGTTGCTCTGAAATAAAGTCAGTCATTTTTTTATTCTAAAATTTCCAGTACTGCCCTTTTATGCGCTTTGGCGGATGCGGCACTCAGAATGGAGCGTATGGCTTGGGCTATTCTACCATGCTTCCCAATAACTTTCCCCATATCTTCTTTTGCCACACGCAATTCAATTACATATGCTTGTTCACCGATAATTTCAGTTACTTCCACTTTGTCGGGATTATCAACTAAAGATTGAGCTATATGCTTAATCAATTCCTTCATCCTCAGCACCTCCATTGGCGTTGGCTAACACGGCTTGAAAATCCGCTACAATATTCGCACTGCTTGTAACTTATTATGTCCCATCTACCATCTTTATATAAAATGATTTCCGATAATTATTTACCCGATTGATCAAACCGTTCCCTAATGCACACTACCAGAGTTTCCAAATCATTTTCCGGCAAATTCAGCAAAAAGTCCATATCTGTTTCCGCCTTTAGTAATTTTTTGATGATTTCAAGCAATTCCGTTTTTTTCATATATGATTAATGATTTCTCCTCTTCACTTGCGAAAATAATTGATAAGCCACAGAATAAGAGTCAGTACGATTGATATTATTATACTGCTTGCTACAGGCAGATAGATTCGCCAATTCTTGCCGCCAAACACAAAATCGCCGGGCAGTTTAAACAGGACTGTTCTTCCTAATAAAATTACCATTAATCCTGCCAGTGCAATTAAAGCTCCGGTTAGAATCAGCCATTTACCGATTTGTTGCGGACCGAATTCCATGATCCGACCTTTCTATAAGTCTTTTCAGGATGGATAGCACTTCTACATCTATTAAATTGTGTAATTAATCACTACTGTCCCAACGTTTTAATCGGATGATGATGTAAATTATAGAAAACAATGAGAATAAGCAATAAAAAGTTATTTATCGATTTGAAATATTTTTCTTCGGGATGCCATAATCTCGCATTAAA
>JBKQWB010000070.1:0-29029 GCA_052139735.1 Smithella sp.
GTGCATCTGGCTGGTGACCCATCATGGCAGTTTCTCTCCAAGAATTTGTTGCTATTTTTATATTCCCTCTTTATAATCTTTGCAAAATCTATTTGGGCAACAGGCCGTAAAGACCCGAACTACGAAAAATAATAAAGCAAGATTGCCACGCCGTCTGAAAGACGGCTCGCAATGACAGTCAAACGGAACGGTTTCAAACCGTTCCCTACAACTGCGGGTCTGAAGACAAGGCCTTCGTTTTAAACGTGAAATGCGAAAGCAGATCATCAAAGGTCAACGGCAGACCTGACCCCCTTGCTTCCTTAAGTTTCATTAATGGACCTTTAGTTCGAAACTTGAGGACAGTTCCAAACATCATTACCATTCTCATTCTGAACTTTCTTACAATTATATATCTGGTCACCTTTGGTCCCGTCGGTGCAGGACACTCTTACATGAACAGGATAAGAACCCTCTTCCATTTGTTTATCCCTCTGTACCACATGACATTCACACTCATCCGCCCCATGACATAATACAATATCGCTTATAACCTCTTTGTCTGACGGACCAGATTGTTCCGCACTAGAGGTAAATAATGACTTCACTTTTTCTAATGGATTAGAATTATTAGAGCAACCATAAAAGCCAATTGAAAAGATGATTACCAACAACAAAACTGCTTTGACTGTGTTTTTCATTTTACCCCCCTTTCTAATGTTTCACATTCTATAACCCTTATTACAGAAGATGTCCTTTTGTTCATAAACAACCCTTTACCGGTTTTTTCCAATGTTGAATATAATAATAGCACTATTCATTATTTTTAAAAGAAAAAATTACAGGCTTGTTGATTATGGATTGAAAGTCAGCAAGGAGTCAGATCTTCCGTTGACCTTTGCAACAGTTAAAGGCAGGCCCGCCCCATTGCAATTTTTACGTATCATTTTAAATCGGCTTACAGAAAAATCATTGCGAAACTTAAAATCAGGTTTATCGTTACAAATAAAGGAGCATAAATTTTCTCTAAAGTTTCCTTCTTTATTTTCCTGAGCAATTTAGGTCCTAAAAATGCGCCTGCGGCTCCGCCCCCACCCAGAAGAATAATAAGAATTAAATTGAATTGCCCCAACAGGAAGTATCCTATGACACCAGTGATCGAATTGAAGATAAGTACAAAAACCGATGTGCCGACAACTGCTGCCGCGGGAAGACCGAGAGAATACAAACCGGCGATAAGCGGAGGAGTTCCGCTTATTCCGAAAATGCCCGCCATTAAACCGGATGCAATACCGAAAAAAAATCCCGTCACTCTCCGAAATCCTTCAGGGGTTGAAGTCTTTTCTTTTCCGTATCTTTTCGACGCGCTCGCAACCATAGGAATCGTTAATATTAACAGAAAGACACCGAAAAACTTTTTTAAAAGGAGTGAAGGAAGCATATTGGCAATGTATGCTCCTAACGATACTCCCAATATTGCTCCGAATCCTAAAATCAGGCCTGTACGGACGTCAACGTTCCCTTGACGATGATGACTATATGCGCCCATAACTGTTACAGGCAGAATGGAGGCAAGCGACGTGGCAACTGCAATCTGTGTCGATGTATGGAAAAGCAACGTTAAGACCGGAACAAAAAACACACCGCCGCCACCGCCTATCATTGTTACGAATAAGCCTATCATGAATCCAAATAGAGGAAGAAGTATCAGATTGCTTTCAGCCATGTATGTCACGCGGTTAAAGTAATTCTTTTATTTTTAAGATACATTAATAATTTAAAAGCCTCAATGAAAATTCATTTTTTTTATGGCTATCCCAGGTCCGGGCGAAATGCAGTTTAGGGTCGCAAGAAGTCAGGTCTGCCGTTGACCTTTGCAATAGTCAAAGGATGACGCGACGATAATGAAGATTCTTTGCTTTCTTAAACCAATATCTAATTGACACTGGTGATAATTCTTCTTATAGTTAATTTTAACAATCAATTTTATGATCGAAGGAGTGTTATGGGTTTACCACATGCCATCGGCTTGATTTTTTCTATGCTTCATGCCAGTCAGGCGACTCCTGAAGAAATCGCCCGTATCCGCGAAAAACGTTTCCGCAGACTTTTACGCACGGCTGTAGCTAAATCACCATTTTATCGTGATCTGTATAGAAACATTGATATAGAAACTTGTCGGCTTGCCGATCTTCCTGTCGTGGACAAACCGACAATGATGGCGAACTTTGATGATTTTGTAACCGATCGACGCCTCAAGAAAGCGCAAATCAGCCGTTGGCTGGAGGATAAGAACAATCTGGGGAAGATGTATCTGGGAAAATACGTTGCCTTTCATACGTCCGGAACAACAGGCGAAAATGCATTGATTGTTTATGACCGGCACGCGCTTGATTACGTGCACGCGGCACTGATAGCACGTCATGCCCAACCCCAACAAATGACCATGTTGGAAATTCTTGGCATTTTGTTAAAAGCGCTGTTGATCAAACGTTTAAGCCTTACTGCCATACTGATGACCGGCGGACCTTATCCGGCGTATACTATAGCGTCGTATCCGCCGCCGTTTCATCAATTGATCGTGAAAGAAAATATTCATTCTTTGCTTGACCCTGTTCCGAAGATTGTTGAAAAGCTGAACGGATCTTGTTGCAATGAATTGTATTCTTATCCGACAATGCTTGACATACTGGCGCGGGAACAACTGGCCGGGCGTCTGAAACTGAACATAGAAGAACCTCTGGCAACGATAGTATCCGCAAGCGAACCTTTAACGGAAACAACCAAACACCTTGTGCAGAGGGCATGGGGAATGAAGATACAGGATACCTACGGTTCATCCGAGTGCATTCTTATGGCGCGGTCATGCGGCAAATTTGAAAGGATGCACGTCATGACAGACCTTTGCTGTCTGGAAATAGTTGATCGTCATAGGATGCCGGTTCCTGACGGACAGACCGGGGATAAGCTGCTGCTTACCAATCTGTTTAATTCAACCCAGCCGTTTATTCGTTATGAAGTAAATGACGTTACGGGTTATTCCACACAGTCCTGCAGTTGCGGTCAGCCTTTCCCGACACTTTTGCCGGTAGAAGGACGAACGGACGATATCTTCTATATTGACCGTCCCGGTTCCGGTTACGATGCCGTTCATCCTTATCTGTTCCTCGGTCCTATTGTAGAACTGACGCAGGTGCGCGAATATCAGCTTGTGCAAACCGGCCGCAACGAAGTGACTTTTTCTTACGTGCCCGTTCATTCCGGAGCCGGGGTTGAAAACAAAGTACGAAAAGTTCTCGAAGATGGTTTGCGCCAGGCGGGATTGATTAATCGGGTAACTCTTAATACTTTATGTGTAGAAAATATTCCGCGTGACATTCGTTCGGGGAAAATACGCCAGATTATGAGCCGCGTAGGCGCTCCTGCGGATTTGGATGATAATTTGCTAAAGACATCGCCGAGACATCGCCGAGACATCAAAGACGAGTTAAGTTGAAGGTCAGGTCCGCCGTGGACCTTTGCAACAGTTAAAGGCAGACGTGACCCCTTGCCTGCTGCCCTTCGGGGCTTCTTCAAATTGGAACTCTAATGTAAAGGTTGTCCTTTGCTGGAACGGTTCTTTTACGGTTTATTAAAAAGGCGCTCTTTTCATAATCATAACTGTATTTGATATTTCCATCGCCTACGGCAGTTGCATAGCCCAATGTGTTAAATTGATATATCAGTTTAGGCCAATCGCTTTGATCGATTTCATCATCTTTAAACATTGCAAAAAAATCTTTTGAATATGTAGTAGTGTTCAGTGTGATATTTTCATTGTTTTCTAAAATAAACGTCAACTTAGTAAAACGCCGGCCATCATGAGCAATAATTAGTGCGTGTCCATTATTTTTGTTCAGTGAGTTCATTACTCCATCAACATATTTCCTTATCAAAGATGGCGGAAAATAATTATCCTTTTCGGCAAGTTCCGTAACTTTTTTTGATACTATTTTTTCTAAGTTTTGTCTTTTTACATCAGACTTCGGCAGCCATATCAATTGAGTACAACCAAAAGTTAAAGTGATAAGAAAAACGAACAAGATTGCCGTAATCTTAAAGCGCATAATACCCCTCCATTGCATTTACTATTAAAGAGAAAATTGATAAGACTTTGATCGTTTGCAAATAAATTATAAAATTGTCAGCATTTTATGTCAACTAAATATTGGCCACAAAATACGAGACGCGATTTTGTTTATTACGGATTGAGCAAGGGGTCAGGTCCGCCGTTGACTTTTGCAACAGTCAACGGCAGAACCCTTGCCGGATTATCATTTGAAAAGTGCAACGCAAAGTCGCACCGTTGTTGAGGGACCTTTTTAGATAATAGACAAAATAATGTATTTTATTTAGTCAAAACAGTTTATTCGTGCCCGTCATGCTGGCGCAGCAATTCCACCGTGTCCTTGTGGCCAGTTTGCGTCGCTATGTTCAAAGGCGTCCAGCCGTAGTTGTCCTTGGCATTAACATCGGCCCCTTTGGCCAGCAGCAATTCCACCACGTTCCTGTGGCCATTTTGCGCCGCTGCGAACAAAGGCGTTACGCCGCTTTGGTCCTTGGTATTAACATCGGCCTTGTTGGCCAGCAGCAATTCCGCCACGTCCCTGTATCCTAGTTGCGCCGCTGCGTGTAAAGGCGCTGCGCCGCTTTTATCCTTCGCATTGACATCGGCCCCTTTGGACAGCAGCAATTCCGCCACGTCCCTGTATCCTTTTTGCGCCGCTGCTAACAAAGGCGTCGTACCATTATTGTCCTTGGCATTGACATCGGCTTTAGTGGCCAGCAGCAATTCCGCTACGTCCCTGTAGCCCTTTTGCGTCGCTATGTGCAAAGGCGTCACACCGTTTTTGTCCTTGGCATTGACATCGGCTCTTTTGGCCAGCAGCAATTCCACCACGACCCTGTGGCCACTTAGCGCCGCTGCATGCAAAGGCGTCACGTCGCTTTGGTCCTTGACATTGACCTCGGCCCCTTTGGACAGCAGCAATTCCACCACATCCTTGTGGCCTACTTGCGCCGCTGCCTGCAAAGGCTCCTCGCCGTCGTAGTTGTCCTTGGCATTGACATCGGCCCCTTTGGACAGCAGGAATTCCGCCACATCTTTGTGGCTATTTTCCACCGCCAGGTGCAAAGGCGTCGTGCCGTAATTGTTTCTGCTGGATACCAGAGCAGGATTATCTTTTAGCAGTGCCTCAACCTTTGCCAAGTCGCCGTTCTCAGCCGCCTCATGAATCTCGCCGCAGAAGGCGATGCTGCTCCAAACCAGGGTGAGTAGTACCACCAGCATGACTCGGGTATAGCCCGGAATTAGAGAGTAGTGGAATTTGTTGAAAAAAGAGTGCATTTTATTCATAGTATCTCCTATAGTTTTTGGTTCCACCCTCGCGGATGGTTCGGATTATATTGATATTATAGAGTGCATGTACCACACAAATGGAACTGTAAATGATACATATACAATTATTATTTATACTGTATCAGTTCAGTATGTCAATAAAATATTGATGATAATATTTGAACAGATTTATCACTTCCTTTGTTGTCATCGTGTGCCTCCATAATTATTTAAAGGCAAGTGGTCAGGTCTGCCGTTGACCTTCGTAATGTTAACGGCAAGCCCCCTTGCCTTGCCCAAAAAAATAAATTTATGAAGCTGGAAAAATGAAGATTACCGTAATAATCAAAATTCAAGACTAACGATAAAACGCGATAATATTTTATTTGAGGCAATTTTGGAGCCCCTCATTCCACTTGACATAATATAAAAAATCGAGCAAATAGAGTGGCCAAGCAGCCTCTCCTTGGTCAAATACTGTTATTTTGTTTGCAGAGATGCTAAATAACAGGTCGTTAAATATAAAACATTTTTTAAGACATGGAGATGTTCGGATGAACGAGAAGATAGATCCGGAAATGACTGATAATGTAACCGTTTTGCGCAAGAGAATTGCTGAACTGGAAGATAGTGAAATCAAACTCAAGCAGATGGAAAAAAAGATTCAGGCCAGCAAGGAGCGTCTGAAAATCCAATTCCGGCTCACGCACATTCCAACCATTACCTGGCAGAAAAAGGGCGATGATTTTATTATTGCCGACTACAATATTACAATGGAAGATTTCACGGATGGATTGATCGGCAATTTTCTGGATACGCCGGCAAGTATCATCTATAGAGACAGACCTGACATTCAGGCGGATTTGAACACCTGCTTCAATAAACATCGCCTGATCAAACGAGAGACGCCCTACCGGATGTTTACCCGGGAAATAGAAAAAATTATCATATTTACTTTCACTTACATGCCGCCGGATTCCGTTATAACTCATATGGAAGATATCACCGAGCGAAAGATGGCCCAGCAAAAGCTCCAGACATCGGAAAAACAGCTGCGCGCTATGTCCGCCCAGCTCATGAACGTCGAGGAACGGCAAAAAAAACATATTTCCCGTGAACTCCACGACAGCATCGGGCAGTATCTGACGGCGATTAAATTCAGTATGGAGACGACCCATCAGCATCTCATTGAAAAACAGGATATACCAAAAGCAGTCGCCCTGTTGGAGACAGGCGTAAATTTATTGAAACAGACTATTGATGAAGTGCGCAGAATCATGATGGACCTTCGCCCGACCATTCTTGATGATCTGGGTATTCTGGCGACTATTTCATGGTTTTGCCGGGAATTTCATGCGGTTTATTCCGGAATGCGCGTGGAGCAGGATATTCAACTTAAAGAGGATGATATTTCGGAACCCCTGAAAATCATCATTTACCGGATCCTTCAGGAGGCGCTCAACAATGCCGCAAAACACAGTTCCGCCGATCACGTGTATGTATCCCTCAAAAAAGTAAAAAACAAGATTCAACTGACGATCGAGGATAATGGCAAGGGGTTTGATCTAAAGCAGGTTGCCAGAAACTATGATATTTCAGTTCTTGAGGGATTGGGGCTGATGAGTATGCTGGAACGGGCGGAACATACCGGAGGAACCCTGAAGATACGGACAGCATTAGGAAAGGGTACGTCCATTATCGCGTCGTGGTAGCCCGGTAGCCTGGCAGATCGCGTCAAGGTCTATTTGGTGACCAGTCCTTTTTCGATGGCGTATGAGGTGAGCGCCGAGGCTGTATGAAGATCGAGCTTTTTCATCAGGTTCTCGCGATGCTTTTCAACCGTTTTCATGCTGATGCACAAATCGTCGGCGATTTCCCGGTTTTTGTATCCTTCTCCCACCAGTTTTAGAATCTCGCGCTCCCGTGAGGTGAGTGTATCCCAGACTGTGACGGGCGCGTGATCATGTTGCCCTTTCAGATAACCCTCAATGACTTTTCCCGAGATTTCAGGACTCAGATAATGCCTGCCCATCAGTACATTCTTGATGGCCAGCAAAAACTCGGCGTAGTTGGCTTCTTTTAATATGTAGCCGTCCGCTCCGGCCTGAAGACTGGCCAGAACATATTCTTCCGTTTTATAAACAGTGAAAACGATGATTTTGATTTCCGGATGCTGTTTCTTGATTTCTTTGATGGCTTCAATGCCGTTCATCCTGGGCATGGAAAGATCCATAAGTAATAGATCGGGTTTTAATTCCGAGGCAATCCGGACGGCTTCGCGTCCATCTTCAGCTTCTCCGACCACGACAAGCTCGGCGTTTAGAGACAGCAACGACTTCAGGCCTTCCCTGAGGATGGTATGATCTTCGGCGATGACGATTCTTTTTTTCTCTGTATCCATGACTATTATCTATCACGAGATCATTCATTCGTAAAGGACAAAACAGGATATCCTCTTCGGTCTTTTAAGAAAGAATAAGGTATAGCAAGGCCGCAAATGGGGACATCACCTGATTTACTTTCACTTGCCTTTCCCCTAATCTGTTTTCCGGCAAACCATTGATCTTTAGAAAGAAGAGAATAAGTCTGATGCTGAATATCATGATTATCGATAACAATCCAACCTTCGGGCAGCTACCGGCGGATATTGTCAGGATGAATTTTTCGTCATCGGTTATATGTCTGAAGGCAAAAAACCCCGCTCTCATGGAGCAATTCAAACTGTTTTCTCCGGATATCGTATTTGCCGATATCCAGTCCATGGGAACAACTTGTTTCGGACTAACGGAGAACTTCAAAACGTCCCGCCGCGGTTTTCGCATCATCTGGATCACAAGTTATGATCAGCCGGAATACCTCCAAAAAGCCCATGACAGCGGGGTTTATTATTGTCTTTTAAAAAAATCTATTACAACAGAAGTCATTACCGATCGTATCCGCGTTATCTGTCGTGCGGGCAGGATCGGGAAATGAAGTCAACATACAAATAATACTTCTACACAAGAAAGGAAAAGAACGATGGACTATCAAAACATTATTTTTGAACTCGAAGACGGCATTGCCACTATCACTTTCAATCGCCCGAAAGCCCTAAACGCCATGAACGCAGTGACCATGACAGAGTTGCTTCATGCCGCTACGGCTTGTAAGAATTCTGCGTCCGTCAGGGCTTTGATTTTGACAGGCTCCGGAGACAAGGCTTTTGTCGCAGGAGCCGACATCTCACAAATGCAGAACATGACGGCTGCCGAAGCGCTGTCCTTTATGGAACTGGGCCACGAAACCCTGCGGCTGATCGAAACGATGCCTAAGCCCGTCATCGCCGCTATCAACGGATTTGCATTGGGCGGCGGAACAGAGATAACGCTTGCCTGCGATGTGCGCTTTGCCTCCGAAAATGCCGCATTCGGTCAGCCGGAAATCCTGATTGGTCTGATTCCCGGCTGGGGCGGGACGCAGCGTCTTCCCAGGATCATTGGGATGGGACGAGCCAAGGAGTTGATTTTAGGAGGCGGCCAGATTACAGCCCTGCGCGCCTATGAAATCGGTCTGGTCAACCGGGTGCTTCCCGCCGGCCAACTGCTCGCGGAGACGAAGAAGTTTGCCGGGAAGCTGGCTGCATTACCGGGCTTTGCACTGAAAATGGCCAAGCACAGCATCAATTACGGCTATGATCAGTCTCTGGACAGCGCCACCCGTCTGGAGGCCGAGTGCTGCGCCCAGTGCTTCAGCACCGATGATCAAAAAGAAGGCATGAAGGCTTTTCTGGAAAAGAGGAAACCCGTATACATCGGCCGTTAAAAGTGAAAAAAGCCTTTTACCGCTTTTGCCTGAGGGATCTGATGATCCCATGCATAG
This sequence comes from Smithella sp., assembly GCA_052139735.1. GTDB lineage: Bacteria > Desulfobacterota > Syntrophia > Syntrophales > Smithellaceae > Smithella. The sequence continues at coordinate 9,215 of JBKQWB010000070.1, forward strand.
GGTTAAAGTATTCTGGAAATGCGGATATTCAATGGCCGAAATAAGCTGTTCACCGGATTTACAAATAAAGGAGAATTTCATATTCTCAACCCGAAAGAAGAGTGAAACGATGCAAACACATAACCGCCATTCCGTGATCCATGCCTCCCCCATGACTGTGATTGCCCCTCCCCGTCAGTCAGGGCGGAGGACATGGATCCGGATGGTAACCCGGTTTGGAAAAGAAATAAAAAATGCAGGTTCTGTGGATACCACGTTTTGTATCAAGTCCATAAACCGTAAAGAACCTCTATAAAAGGAGAACAAATATGAATACGAAAACCAAAGATGTAGTTATTGTTTCTGCCTGCCGTACAGCCATTGGGCGTTTCGGCGGTACGCTGAAAGATTCGAACGGTCCAACAATTGCCAGTGTTGCTATGAAAGAAGCCGTGCGGCGCGCCGGCATTGATCCGGTGATCATTGACGATGTGCGTTACGGATGCTGTTGCGAGCACCATGACAACCTGAATATCGCCAGAGTGGCTGCACTGATGGCCGGTATTCCGGAATCGAGCAATGGGGTTACTATCAACCGGGTCTGTATTTCCGGAATGGAAGCTGTCGTTTCCGGCATGGCCATGATCCAGGCCGGATTTGCTGATGTCATTCTGGGCGGCGGTGTTGAACACATGTCCGGCGTGCCCTATGCCCTGTCGGGCGCCCGATGGGGATATCGCTTGCAGGATCAGGTCCTCGAAGACGCTCTGCAACGCAAACTTTTCTGCGGATCGCGCCTCCTTCCCGGACCGGAAAAAGGCCCCGTCAAATCGGGCATGCCCATAGATATGTACAAGGGCAAACCCTACATCATGGGCCTGACGGCGGAATTTGTCGCTCAGATGCTCGGCATCAGCCGCGAAGAAATGGATGAAGTCGCCCTGCGGAGCCACAACAACGCCGAACGGGCAACGCAAAACGGAGACTTTGCAGCAGAAATCGTACCCATCTCCCTTGCCGGCAAAAAAGGCAAACCGCCGGTGATCTTCGACAAGGATGAACACTTCATGCCCGGCCTGACCATGGATAAGCTGGTGTCGCTCAAACCGGCCTTTATTCCCGAAGTCGGGAAGGTTACCGCCGGAAACGCTTCCGGCCTCAATGACGGCGCAAGCGCTATGATCATTATGTCCGCCGCAAAGGCCAAAGAATTGGGACTAAAGCCCTTGGCCCGGATCAAGGCAGTCGGTTACGGCGGATGCCATCCTTCCATCATGGGTACAAGCCCCATTCCGGCCGTCAATCAGATGCTTAAGAAATCAGGTCTCAAAATCAGTGATTTTGGACAGATTGAAGTCAACGAGGCCTTTGCCGCCCAGTATCTTTCCTGTGAGAGGGGACTGGGCCTCAACCGGGACATCACCAACGTCAACGGTTCCGGTATCGGACTGGGTCATCCTATCGGCTCGACGGGATGCCGCATCATGGTCACATTGCTGTATGCGATGATGAAAAACGGCAAGAATCTGGGCCTGGCTACGCTTTGCGGCGGCGGCGGCGTGTCCATGGCAACTGCTTTGGAGCTTCTGTAAGAAGAAAATGGTCTTCAGCGCGGCAAGATTTGGCTGAAGGTGAAATGAAATAATACAAATTTAAGCAAAGGAGAACACAATGGACTTTCGATTAACCGAAGAACTTCAAATGTTAAAAGACATGGCCTATAAATTCGGCCAGACCGAAATGGCGCCTATTGCCCATGAGGCGGACGAAAAAGAGCAGTATACACCGGAGGTCAGAATGAAGGCGGCGGAAAATGGTTTACTGGGTGCCTGGATTCCCGAAGAGTATGGAGGAGCAGGTGTCGGCTTCCTGGGGCATGCAATTGTCACCGAAGAACTTTCCAAAGCCTGCATCGGCATCGGTTTGAATCTTTATGGCGCCTGTTTTGGAGCGCAGAATATTTTTAACTATGGAACCGAAGAACAGAAAAAGAAATACCTTCCGCCCATTTGTACCGGTGAGTATGTTTTTGCAGGTGCCTATACGGAACCGAATGCCGGCACCGACGTGGCAGGCTATAAGACAAGGGCCGTAAAAGACGGCAAGGACTGGATCATTAACGGAACCAAAATGTTTATCACCAATGGAACCTGCAGCACCCACATGATCGTTCAGGCCATTACAGAGGCCGACGCCAAAAAACACTCCAGTTTCAGCCAGATTCTTGTTCCGTGCGATACCAAAGGCGTTACAAGAACAAAACTTCACGGCAAACTGGGACTTCGCGCCAGCGACACGGCGGAAATCGCTCTGGAAGATGTCCGTGTGCCTCAGGCAAATCTGGTTGGCACGGCCGGTAAAGGTTTTTATCAGCTGATGCACTTCTTCGATATCACCAGAATCATGATTGCCGCCCAGGCCCTGGGATTATCAGAAGCCTGTCTGGCTGCTTCCGTGAAATATGCCAAGGATAGAACCGTTTTTGGCGCTCCTCTGGGAAGCTATCAGATCACCATGCAGAAGTTGACGGAAATGGCCATTAAAATTGAAGCCCTGCGCGGCTTTGTCTATAAATCAGCATGGCTGGTCGACAATGGAACGCCCGATTACACCCTGGCGGCTATGGGTAAATATTTAGGCGGACAAACGGCGGTCTTCTGTGCCAATGCAGGTGTGGAAATCCACGGAGGCTACGGTTACATGGAGGAGTATGATGTTCAAAAATGGTATCGGGACGCCAAAATCCTCGAACTCTATGAGGGCACCAAAGAGGCGGAAATCATGACGATTGGCAAGTTGCTGCAAAAATAGTATTGCCAGTGATCCTCATGCAAGCTCTGAAGAAAGGGCCGGTTTTTGCCGGCCCTTTCTTTTTTGTTTATGCCCAATGCTTGCTCAACGCTTGCCCAACGCTTGACGGAGGCGTGACGGAAGCTTGATGGGTGCGTGCCGAACGCTTGCCGGAAGCTTGATGGGCGCTTGTCGGAAGCTTGACAGGCGCGTAACGGGCGCGGAGCAAATCGCGGCATTTCAGGACCTGATATCTCCACCCCTGCTGCTAGAGGCGGCATAAGGTGCCGGGGAAATAAATACGGGTATTGCCGGGGCAAAATGAGGTCTCCACCGAATTTACGTTTCGGATATTTATTGATACTTTACAATCAAACAAAGGGCCCAAACGGCTCTGGCAACACGGCTCTTACAACACCCTAAACGGGTGAATCCGGCAACAGAAAGACCGGTTGAAGATTGATAGGTAAATCTTCAAGTGAGTATAAAAAATTTTCGAAGGAGACAGTCATGAAAGAAATAAAAAAAGTTTGTGTCTTAGGCGCAGGATTGATGGGTAACGGCATTGCACAGGTTTGTTCTCAGGCGGGCATGGAGGTGACCATGCGGGATATCGAACAGCGCTTTATCGACAGCGGGATGAAAGCCATCACTAAGAATATCAATCGGGACGTAGAAAAAGGGAAAAAGACGAAGGCCGAGGCAGACGCCATCCTGGCCAGAATCAAACCGGTTCTTGATCTTAAGGAAGCAGCCAAAGATGCAGATGTTATTGTTGAAGTCATTATCGAAGTAATGGACGTCAAGAAGAAACTCTATAAGGAACTCGATGAAATTGTCTCCGCCGACTGTCTCTATTTTACCAACACATCCGGTCTGAGTATCACGGAAATGGCTGCGATTACCAACCGGCCGGAAAAAGTGATCGGCACTCATTTCTTTAATCCCGTCCCCGTCATGCGTCTGCTGGAAGTCATCCGGGCCCATCAGACATCGGATGAAACCCTGCAAGCCGCATTGGCCTGGGGTAAGAAACTGGGCAAGGAATGCATTATCGTCAAGGAAGCCCCGGCTTTTGCCGTGAACCGCATTCTCTGCACGATGATCAACGAAGCCTTTTATGCATTGGAGGAAGGTGTGGCGACTGCCGAAGACATTGATAAAGGCATGGTCATGGGCTGCAATCATCCCATTGGTCCTCTGGCGCTGTCGGACCTGATCGGCAATGACACGCTGCTTCGAGTTATGGAAGGTCTGCACAGGGAATTAGGCGATAAATACCGTCCGGCGCCCTATTTGAGAAAACTCGTTCGGGCCGGAAATCTGGGGAGAAAGAGCAATCGCGGCGTGTATGACTATAAGAGCTGAATATTTATTAATATAAAATTTATTTAGAGGATGAAAAACATGAAAGAAGTATATGCAGACTATAAGCAAAAGCTGATTTCGGCTGATGAAGCGGCAAGCTATGTCAAGTCCGGTGATAGAATTTTTTACAGTGAATTTATTTTGATACCCGAATCTTTGGATGAAGCGCTGTCCAAAAGAATTCACCAACTCAAGCATATTGACTTAAGATGCGTTTGTATATCACGGGTTCCCAAGATTGTCGAAGCGGATCCCAAGCGCAAGCATGTCGTCATGAACGACTGGCATTTGTCAACAGCCGGCCGCCGTCTCCATGATGAAGATTTATGTAACTACATCCCTTTCAGCTATCATCAGGGGCCGCGAACAATCAGGAAATATCTCGATTTCGATGTCGCATTTATTACGGTAACCGAGATGGACAAAAACGGCTATTTCAATTACGGCCTGTGCAATTCGCTCACGGGCGCGGTACTGGATAAAACAAAAAAGATTATTGTTGAAGTAAACAAGAACGTTCCCTACTGCTACGGAGGCAACAAAGAGTCCATCCACATATCCAAAGTGGATTATATCGTGGAAGGGAAAAACCCGCCGCTGATGGAGGTTAAATCCGGAGCGCCCAAGGAAGTTGATCGACGCATTGCCGAGCATATTATGAAGGAAATTGAGGATGGGTCGTGTATTCAATTGGGAATTGGCGGTCTGCCGAATCTGATCGGTCAGATGATCGCCGAAAGCGATTTGAAAGACCTGGGCATTCACACGGAAATGATGTGTGATTCCGTCGTCGATTTGTATAACGCCGGCAAAGTCACAGGCCGTCTGAAATCGGCTGATAAGGGCAAAATAGTTTACACCTTTGCCATGGGGACAAAAAAACTCTATGATTTTCTGGATCACAACCCCACCTGTTCTTCCTATCCGGTCAGTATTACGAATGATCCCAGAATCATATCATTCAACAGCAAAGTGATTGCCATTAATAACGCTATTGAAGTGGATCTGTACGGTCAGGTTTGCTCGGAATCATCAGGTATCCACCAAAAAACAGGCACGGGCGGCCAGCTTGATTTTATTTTCGGCGCTTTTCAGTCCAAGGGCGGCAAGGGGATTATTTCTCTGAGTTCAACCTATACGGATAAAGAAGGCAAATTGCATTCACGCATTGTTCCGACCGTTGAGCCGGGATCGATTGTCACTGTGCCGCGGTCAATCGTTCAGTATGTTACGACGGAATACGGTATGATTCAACTGAAGGGAAAATCCACATGGGAAAGAGCTGAAGCCCTCATCAGCATAGCTCACCCTGATTTTCGGGAAGAGTTAATCAAACAGGCTCAACAGATGAAGATCTGGATTATGAATGGCAAACAGGATGCCTGTTAAAAACAGCATCAATGTTCTGTAACCGGCATGAAAATGAGGGAAAGAGCATGGATTTGGAAATTTGGAAAAATGAATATCCGGAAAAGTTTGCCTCGGAGAATGTAATCTTCGGCCGCATTCATCGGGGGAATACGATTTTTATCGGTTCGGCCTGCGCGGAACCGCAACATCTGGTGCAGTCTCTGATCAATTATGTAAAATCGAATCCCAAGGCTTTCTGCGATGCCGAAGTTCTTCACATCCGATCTCTGGGAATCGCCCCGTACGCTGCAGAAAGATTTAAACAGCATTTTCGCCACAATTCTTTTTTCATCGGCGACAGCACACGGGATGCCATAAATCGAGGCGTTGCGGATTATACGCCGATATTTCTTTCACAAACGCCGAAGCTGTTCGACAGCGGTATGGCCAGGATGGATATTGCCCTGATCCAGACTTCTCTCCCGGATAATCTTGGTTATATGAGTCTGGGTATCAGCGTTGATGTGATCAAGGCGGCCGTAAAAAGGGCATCGGTTGTTGTTGCTCAGGTAAACCGTTTTATGCCCCGGGTGCACGGCGATTCTTTTCTAAATATTAAGGATATCGATTACATCGTTCCCTATGATGAGACGCTCCTGGAATATGGTCCGGAGGCCGAAACGGATATTGCCATCAAAATCGGCGATTATGTTTCGCGTTTGATTGAAGATGGCGATACCCTTCAGGTTGGATACGGACGAATTCCCAATGCCGTCTTGCAGAACCTCTGCGGTAAAAAGCACCTGGGCATCCACACGGAACTGATCACGGACGGCACTGTTGATCTGATGCGGAAAGGCATCATCGACAACTCGAAAAAAAACGTGAATCCGGGAAAAACCGTTACGACCTTCTGTATGGGGCATCAAGCGACGTACGATTACCTGAATGATAATCCGTCCATCGATTTTCGGACCATCGACTACACCAACAACCCGATGATAATAGCGCAACATGACAATATGGTGGCCATCAACAGCGCTTTGGAGATCGATCTGACAGGACAGGCCACAGCCGAATCCATCGGCGGCATTTTCCACAGCGGCGTGGGAGGACAGGCGGACTTCATGCGCGGAGCTGTTTTATCCAAAGGCGGCAAGGCCATTCTTGCTTTACAATCAACGGCTGCCTGCGGGGTTGTTTCCCGGATTGTTCCGTGCCTGCGGGAAGGCGCCGGGGTTACCTTGACCCGCGGAGACGTTCACTATGTTGTGACGGAGTATGGAATCGCGTATCTTCACGGGAAGAATATCCGTGAGCGGGCCATGGAACTCATTGCCATTGCGCATCCCAAATTCAGGCCGATATTGATTGAAGAAGCCAAAAAGCGAAATATGATCTACCACGACCAGCATTTCATTACCGGAACCAGAGGAGAATATCCCGAACATCTGGAATCTCACAAAACGACGAAGACAGGCCTCAATATTTTATTCAGGCCGATTAAAATCAGCGATGAACCTCGTTTGAAGGATTTTGTCTATTCGCTGTCGGAGCAGAGCCTTTACCGCCGGTTCATGTCTACCAGAAAAGATGTCCCTCACGAGGTATTACAGTCGCTGGTGATTATTGATTATACGGCCGAAATGGCCATCCTGGCTGTTGTGCCCCAGGGGGAAAACGAAGAAATCGTCGGTGTCGGCAGATATTACATTAACGGATCAACCCATACGGCGGAAGTCGCTTTTGCCGTCAAAGATAGTTACAACAATAAAGGAATCGGCACGGAGCTATTGTCCTATCTGACATATCTTGCCAAGCGTCGGGGGCTTTTGGGCGTCACGGCCGAGGTCCTGATGGACAATTATCCTATGATGCACGTTTTTAATAAAGGCGGTTTTGATCTGGAGAAGAAAAACGTTGTCGGACTTTGGGAATTGAAGATTACATTCCGTGACTGAATTAGATAAATTAATAACTTTATAATTCTAAAAAGGAGGGTTGGGTCGTTATGCAAAGATTCATGCTAAAATCAAAAATTCACAGGGCGACGGTTACGGATGCGGATTTGCGTTATGAAGGCAGCATCACCATTGATCAATTATTAATGAAGAAGGCGGAGATTCTGACCTACGAGAAAGTAGCCATTTATAATCTCAGTAACGGCGAGCGCTTCTCCACATACGCAATTCCCGGTGACCCAAACAGCGGTGTTATTTGCCTCAACGGAGCCGCAGCGAGAAAAGCCGCACCCGGCGATCTCATCATTATCGCCACGTATGAATTAGTTGAGGAAGAAGAATTAGGCGGATGGATTCCGTGCTGCGTTTTCGTCGACGAAAAAAACAGGATTAAATAAGCTGGCGTGTTTTAATAACGAAGCTATCGCTTATACAAACATGTTCCTGTGATTCAAAAACACAAGTCTAGCAGTAACAGGTTCTGTTTATGATGACCTTTTTCAAATCATCGGAAAGGTCATTAAAATACGAGCAGTAACCGGCAACACGAACCAGGAGATGCGGGTATTTTGCCGGATTGTCGTATGCGTCCATTAAAATTTTCCGGTCAATGACGTTTGGCTGGAACTGCATGCCGCCTTTATCAAAGTACGCGCTGATGATGCCGGAGAGGTTCCTGACTCCGTCCGGACCCTGAAACAGCGCCGAGTCAACAGTGAATGTAACCGTGGTGCCGTTGGGGGCATAGTTTACAAAATCAACACCGGCGACGGCATTGAGCGATGACAACAAATCAGTCGTCTCCATTCCATAATGAGGCGTAATACTGTTGGCAAGAGGAACACCGCTCAATCGGCCTGAAGGCAGGGCGGGTGTTTTCTTTCCGTAGACATCATTTACATTCAACGCGTAATATCCGGCTGTATAGATGCCGCCCCTGGGACAGTTTGCAACCGAGTTTAGCGCGTTTATGTAAATCTGCAATGTTTTGTTCACCCATGCGACTGCTTCTGGCGAGCCGTCATGGCCGAATTTCGGGACATCAAGTAACGCCGATCTGACCTTCTGATCGTCTTCCCCTTCAAAGTTGTTGTCAATGGCGTTGATGACGTCATGCATTGAATACAGCTTCTTTTTATATACCACCTCATCGATGGCAAATAATGAATCGGCGACGTCCGTAATTCCCACACCCTGAATGCCGCTGCTGTTTATCGTTGCGCCGCCTTCGCACAGATCTTTTCCGCTTTCAATGCAACCCTTAAAGAGTGAGGAAGCAAGGGGCGTTGTAAAGTTTTCACGAATCACCTTTTCAATGCTCTGGTGGTCGGTCAGGATGGAGTTGGTTAAAAAATTCAAACGTGCCTGAAAGCGCGCAAGCAACTCATCCATATTCGCCGGAGGCCTGGGTGCGGAGGCCCTTTTCTTTTTGAACCGTTTCCGGGCATTCATATATTTTGCAAGAACATATCGGGAAAATTTATTGTCTCTTCGGCAGTTGAATTCGAAAAACTTCGTGGTCATTTTCTCCAGTTGATCGGCAAAGCCAACGTTCCACAGATCGTCTTCTTCACCTTTGAGGGCCTGCAGGAAAGGCAGGGTAACGTTCACATTGGCGCAGTCGGTATTGCCAAAATGATCATCAGACACATTGGGTTCAACGCATCCGATTACCGCGTAATTTCTGGCATCCGCAACGGGAGCGGACGGGTAATGCTTCGCCAGAGTTTTCAGGTAAATTTCATCATTATACAAAGCGGGCATGGGCGCGCCGTTAATATAAACCTCGGCCAGCCTGTCCAGATATTGGATGGGACTGTCCTTATGAATCCGGGCCGTCATATTGCAGGAGTAAGGTTGCAGTTCGCAAATATCGAGCAGCATGTAAGTGACGTCGTTGGTGGCGTCCTTTCCGTCCGGGCCAAGACCTCCGGCTGTCACAGCCTGGTCGGTGGACATGGTCTCAAAGAGTCTTCCGATTCTCAAATAGGTATCGCCGTCGTTTACCAGAATGGCTTCGTCCATCTTCAGAATATATAAAGCCAGCAGTTCTTTTGCCTTATCGTAATCGATGATACCGGCCTCGTTATCTCTTTTATAGTAGGGATATAATACCTGATCGAGGCGTCCATGAGATATTGCATTTTCATAGGATTCTGTACAAATCGCGATCTGCAAAAACATCATGCTTTGGAGCGCTTCATGGTACGTGCGGGCGGGATATTTGGGAACATGCCGGCAGATCGCGGCCATTTTTTCCAGTTCCTCGCGGCGTTCCGGGTCCGATTCCCCGCGGCTTTGGCAAGAAAGGCCCTCGGCATAACGCGCGGCAAAAGTATCCAATGCCCTCAGGCCGATAATTGCTCCCTCGTAGAAAGGCTGGCTTTTGTCAGGCTTTCCTTTTCGCGCGATTTGGATCTCTTTGATGATCCCCGTAGTTCCCAACTCAAGCATGCGCTCGAAGTTGACGGTAAAATGCGCTATTGCAGCCATGTTATTATTGAATCCGGCAACATTCTCGGAAGAGCGTGCAATGGTTAAAATAAACTTGGGGATGGAGTTATTTACCTTCAATAAAAGGCTGTGTCCCAGCCAGAAAGGAAGTGTTCTATAAAAGAAGTTAAGCCTTTCCTTCCAGGAACACTGGAAGGAAACCGGTTTCTGGCGATGGATTTGATGGAGAATCGAAGCAAACAGCGCGCCATAGTGTTCTTCCCATATCTGACCGCCGCATCTCTTGGCGGTGAAATTGCCGACGAGCAGTTCCTGAGGGTAGATAATAACACTTTTGTTTTCTAATACATAAGACAGACGCTCGGCCCTGCCAATGGGATTTGGTTTTTCAAAACCATGCTTTTTATAGTAATCTGTTTTTAGTCTGGATACTTCAAAACACAGACTCCTGCCGCTTTCCCTGATAGCGTTTTGTATGTCATAAACGCGCCGGGAAAAGACGGCTTTATTTCTCACGGCAGAAAGCTCGTAACACTCGGCTTTAATGCCAAGAGATTTGAATAATTTGACTGCCCTTTTTACGGAGGCAAGACTTATCTCATTTGTGATATACAACGACTCTAAAGCCAAACCCAGACGCCTGGCTTTCTCTTCATACATGTTGTGGTATTTCAGCAGCTCGATTGCGTTGTGATTGACAGACTTCAGGAAATCCGCAACCGCCTTGATATTGTTTTCCCCATCGTTGTAACCAGGCACCATCACGATGCGGAATTTAACATTGGCGTCCATTGCAATCAGTTTCTTTATATTATCATGGATTAGTTTGCTGTCCTGCCCGGTGTATTTCTTATGGAGGCCCTCATCGCCGACAACCTTCAAATCAGCGAGAAACAGATCTACATAAGGCGCCAATTTTTCGATATTCTCCCAGGGGACGTGAAGGGAAGTTTCAACGGCCACAGCGATGTTCTCTTTTTTTAATGATACAAGCAAAGGTATCAGAGCCTCCGGAGCCTGTAATAGAGGCTCGCCGCCGCTCAGGGTAACCCCGCCGTTTGTTTTGCAATAATAATCCTTGTCTCTTGAAACAAGTTCGATAATGTCGGAAATCTCATAATCACACTCAGGCGTCATGTCGGGATGGAATGACAGCGCTTCCGGATTCTGGCACCATAAGCAACGCATGCCGCATCCCTGAAAGAAAATCGTTGTGCGGATGCCGGGGCCGTCATGAACACAGGTACGTTGTATTTTTAAGACTTTTAGCTGAATGGATGACATCTTCATATTATGTAAGCTTATAGCCTTTTTCCCGGAATAATCTCATGCAGGCATCGGCGACAACATCATCATAAAGAATGCCTTTATTTTTCTCGATCTCTTCAAGAGCTACCTCAATACCCAGAGTTGGCCGATAGGGACGATGAGATGCCATGGCTTCCACTACGTCGGCAACAGCCATAATTCTTGCCTCTATAAGAATTTCATCCCCTTTCAGATTTCCCGGATAGCCCGAACCATTCATCCTTTCATGATGCTGATAGACAATCTGTGCCAGCGGCCAGGGAGATTCCACATCCTTCAGCATCTCGTATCCACTTTGAGGGTGTTGTTTAATCAGAGAAAATTCGATATTTGTCAGTTTGGTGGGCTTTGACAATATCTCCGCGGGTATGGATAATTTTCCGATGTCATGGATAGAACCTGCCATGCGAATTCCTTCAATTTTATCCGGAGCTAATCCCATCTCAGTGGCGATGGCATGGGCGAGATCGGCAACCCGTGATTGATGACCGGCCGTATAGGGATCTCGGAACTCTACAGCGGACACTAATACTTGAATCGTCGTGCCAACCGCTTTCTCGAGGCTGTTAAGGGTCTGCTGAAGTTTCATCTCAGCCTGCCTGCGCTCGGTAATGTCTCGTCCTATTCCCCGAAATCCTATGGATTTACCCTGTTTGTCCCTGATTAAGGAGACGACTATTTCAAAAAATCCCCGTTCCCCGTTCTTTTTTACCAGATTCCATAAAAACGGTTTACCCGTTTTGTTTGTCAGGAAAATTTCACTAAAATATTGTATGATCATCTCAATACCATCGGGTGCGCTGATTTTCTTAAAAGACATCCCGAGCAGTTCTTTCTTAGAGTATCCGCTCATTTTACAGGAAGAAGGATTAACGAACTTGATGTTACCCTTGATATCAACTTCAAAGTAAACGTCATCCATCTCTTCGAGGATGGTCCGGTATTTATCCTCGCTGTCTCTCAGTTTTTGATTTGCAATTTCCAGATCCGACATTTTCTTTTCAAGTTTTTCGAACAGGATTTCATTGTGCTTCCTGAAGAACTCCATTTCTTCACCGAGAGGTTTGTTCGCCGCTTGCATTGCCGTATATTTCTCTTCCAACACCTTTTTTAACATATCCATAAAAATATCCGGTTCCTGGGGTTTGATAATGAAGAGATCCGCCCCGAGGCTTAACGCAAACTTCTCGTCTTTAGGTTCCGTATATGTGGCGGTGTAAAATACCAGGGGGATAGTTTTTAGTTTATCATCTGATTTCCACTGACGGCATAAGGCATAGCCGTCCATCACGGGCATCAGTATATCTGTGATAATCAGGTCAGGAGGGTTGAGGCGGGCCTTATCCAAGGCATCCTTGCCGTTTTCCGCCAAAGTTACTCCCAATCCATATCCCTTCAGCATGGTTTCCAGCATATATAGATTGGCGCTGTTATCATCGGCAATTAAAACTTTTTTTATCATTGTCACGCACCTCTCATCCCTGCGGGTAAATGTTGTGCAATTTTTGCTATAAAGGTATCAGGGTCAATCGGTTTTTCAATATAGCCGTCTGCCCCGGCAGCAAGAGCCCGTTCCCGGTCGCCGACCATGGCATAGGAGGTAACGGCAACAATGGACGTTTTGGCAAGTTCACCATTTTTTCTTAGTTCCCGTGCCACGGCATACCCGTCCATTTTGGGGAGCTGGATGTCTAAGAGAATAAGATCGGGCTTCATCTGTTTCGCCATTTCCACTCCTTTTTCACCGTCCGTTGCCTCTGCCACGGTGAAACCGTTTTTTTCCAGAAGGAACCGCATGAGATAAAGATTTTGTTCGTTGTCTTCAATTACAAGGACTACTGGATTCATACCATTATCGCTCCTTTATTGGAAATATAACTGTCAAGGTACTGCCTTTTTCCCATTCGCTTTCCACATGGATAGAGCCGCCCATCATTTCAACAAGTTTTTTGGTGATATTTAGCCCGAGTCCTGTTCCTTCCTGTACTCGTGCGATACCCGTATCCACCTGGCGAAATGCGTCAAAGATAATATTAAAATTTTCCGGTTTGATGCCTATTCCTGTATCCACTACGGACAGAATAATTGAATTATTATCTGAATGGCAATGGAGATTAATTTCTCCTTCGTTGGTAAACTTTACGGCATTGCTGAGAAGATTGATGAGTATCTGTTCAACCCTTCGCTGGTCTCCGTACATTTCGGATACATCGTCTTCAATTTTGAAATGAAGGCTAAGATTTTTTTTGTCAGATAGAGGCATTATAATTTGTACCGCCTTCTCTATTGATTTTTTCAGGTCGAAAATTTCCGGCATAATCGTGAGTTGCCCCGCTTCGATCTTGGATATATCAAGAATATCGTTGATGAGATCCAGGAGATGACGTGCGCTTCCGCGAACCATTCCCAGTTGTTTTTCCTGTTCTTTGTTTAAGGGGCCGGCAAGACCTTGCAGCACCATTCCTGTAAATCCAATAATGGAATTAAGAGGTGTGCGAAGCTCATGAGACATGGCGGCAAGAAAAGCAGATTTTATCCGGTCGGCGGATTCGGCGCGCTCTTTGGCTATAGCCAGATCGTCCAGAGTTCTTTTTAACGATTCCTCAATTTTTTTGCGCTTCGTAATATCGTTTCCGACAGACAGTATTTCCGTGACAGAGCCGGATTCATTATAGATTGGTTTGTTCGTCCAGGCAATCCAGACCTTTTCGCCGTTTTTCCTGATGTTTTCGTTTTCATTAAACGCGTGCGCTTCGGGTCTGCTGACGATATCTTCTATCAACCATGAAAGGTCTCTTCCCGACGATTCCAAAACCGGAACAATGGAACCCATTATATTCCGGCCGATGATCTCCGGCTCGGTAAAACCGAGAAATTTCTGAGCGTAGGCATTGAAAAAAGTAATTGATCCGTCCGGTTTCCATCTCAAGATAACGCTGTTGACGCTTTCTATCAAATTGCGGTACATGGTCTCACTTGTAAAAAGCGCTTTTTCGGTTTTGGCGCGCTCCTCAATTTCCAGCAATAGTTTTTTATTAGCCTGTTCGAGTTTTTCCGTGCGTTCGATGATCCGCTGCTCCATTTCTTTATTGATCTGTTGCAGTTCATGAGTGCGCGAATTTACTTGTCGCTTCAACACAATGCTTCCAATGATACTCACAAGGAGAATGATTCCCGCAGACAGACCGAATATTTTAAGCCATGCCGGTAACTTGTATCGTACCTCTTCAGATGTCCATCGTTCAAGAGATGCATAATACACTGAGTGAGTGTCTTTTTTCAGAACTGCAATATGTCTGTCAATGGCGTTCAGCAAGTGTTTGGGATCGTTCTTTTGTGCTGCGAAAAAGAAAGGGGCAGGGTCAAACATAACAGGAGTATCTTCAAAACCGAATTTTCTTGCATGCATCAATCCATAAAAACGGTTGGTTACGCCTGCATCAACTTTACCCCTGGCAATCATTTCAAACTCGGTTTTGTAATTCGGCACGGGAATAAGGATGATTTTTAACCCGAAGCTATTTGAGAGCCGGGTAAAAGTTTCCATTTGAATTGTGTTCTCTAATGCTGCAATACGCTTTCCATTCAAGTCCAATATCGATTGGATATTGCTGCCTTTGCGGGCATACACCTGAGACCATACTGACAATACCGGAATCTTGTGAAAGGAGTATATTTTTTCACGATCCGACGTATATGCGACATCAGGCATAAGATCAATTTCCCCTTTAGCCAAACGATCCAAACCCTCTGCCCATGTGCCGGGTACATATTTTAAGTCCCATCCTTCGCGCTTCGCGATAAACTCGATAATATCAATAAAGATACCCGAAGGACGACCATCTTCTGAGGTAAAAACCTTAGGCTCATTTTCATAAACGCCAACCTTCACGACCTGGTTATCGGCTTGCGCGTATGGAATACCAAGAGATAAAAAAAGCAATAGTAGGGGAAACCATCGCAGAAATTGCATGGAAAGGGGGGCATTGTGTTGTCTGTCAACTTTTTTTTGACGTGTCAACATATGATCCATCCCTCAATGTCTTATAGTCATCGGAAATCCGATAGTACGTTACTCACAAACTACTCTTATTGGGGTGGATGGCACTAATTCCTTCTTAAGTCTTGATTTGTGCCATCTAACAATTAATATGCGGACTTCGTTTTTTTGATGAGGCGGATATAATAATAGCACTATTCTTTTTTTTTAAAAGAGAAAATTACACAACCACATTTATTACGGATCGCAATGTTGTATGTATTGGGAAAATAAGAAAAACAACCTTACAGGAAAGCAAGAAACAAAAACCCGATTTCCGATCCGGCAGAATTGTTGACTTCACTTGTTGTTGTCAAACATCCGGCCGCATGTATCGTGCATTACCTCATCAGAACCGTTTTTGATTGCGGCGACGCATGTATCAACTTCGTTTTGAATAGCCTTCAGGCGATCAAGCATCGGCTGCACCGTTGCGCGGATTTCGTCCATACGGGCAGTGTTCGCCTTGTGTTTTGCGAAAACCTTCTGTGTCTCTTCGCTATGATTAGCGATGGCTTTCTGGAGAAGGGCTTGCATGTCATTGAGATGCGTACCCCATTCCCTCAGTCGTCTCGCCTCTGCGTCACCCGCGTCCGCTTCTTTGTTACAAGCAGCCACATAAGCTCCATCAGAAAACGTCCCCACACATCGTGAATCATGATCTCTTCTGGCTGCTTCAAACTTCTCTGAAGCCCGGTCGAACTCCGCGCCTTCCGCTTTGTGTTCGTCAATCTGTTTTTTCAACTGCGCCTCAGACCACTTCAGATCATCCCATCGCTTCGTCTGTATTACCTCGTCCTTATCAATTTCTTTAAACTCATCAGTAAGCGGCGTGATTTTACTGATAAGTTGCTGCTGCTCGGCAAGTCGCGCGGCTGCACTCTGGTTCAAATCAGCGTATGCGTATGTAACGCACGTAAACCAGACAAATAACCACACCGTGAAATATTTCAAGAACTGCATTAAACATTTCGTTTCTTTCATTTGAATTACCTCTTTTTTCAAATTCATTACGATCTCTTAAGTTAAGCTTAGCTCTTTATGAATGACAATGCAATTGAAAGGCGTGATAGGCCGTCAGTTTGTCCAGAGCATTGACTGCCCGGGGAACCCCTTCATAGACAGGAATTCCGGCCGTCAGAAGAATATTTTTCAAAACGGGTATCCATTTCTTGATCTCCTCATTGGGCTGGTATTGCCGCCAGACCACAATCATTGGTTTATCGCCCGTCCGTTTTCGTCCTTCTCCGGCCAGATACAAGGCGACTTTTTCGATATATCCCCATCCGGCTTCTTTGTATGTCAGCCAGTCAAGAGGTATGGATACGATAATGTTGTCGATTTCGTCCGTTTCGGCAAGCAGTTGGAGAACATTTCCCATGATGTCAAGACTGTAGAAGGCAATTGCCGCGTCAATTGGATTACGAATCATTGTGCCTGCGGGCGGAATCAACTTCCGCAATTCATGGATTAACCCGGGTGAAAAGGTTGGAAGTAAAAGGCCTGTTTTTGCGCAATTGTCCGCCACGGAAACAACCGCTCCTCCGCCAAATCCGAGAACGGCTGTTTTGTGTCCCCGTGTCTTTTCCAGATGATGAAATGCCAGAGCCACATCGGCCATCTCTTCAATGGACTCGACCAGCACGGCGCCGGTTTGCCGGAAAAAAGCCTGCCAAATTTTTTCTCCGCCCGCCAAAGCTCCTGTGTGGGATGAAACAGCCAAAGCGCCCGATTCGGATAGCCCGCCTTTAAAGATAATAATTGGTTTTCGTCGATTGATTTCTGTAACCAGTTTTAAAAAGCGCGATCCGTCTTTTACGCCTTCCAGGTACATGGTAATGATTTTCGTTTCATCGTCATGGGCCAGATAATCCAGAAAATCAGTGCTGTCCAGCGTAAGGGCGTTTCCATAACTGATGACCTTGCTGAACTGGATTCCGGTTTGGCTTGTTACATAGTTTGTGAAATCCTGAGCATTGCCTCCACTCTGGCTGATGAGCGCCACGGAACCGCTTTTTGCGGATGCTCCGGGCCAGGTTACCATCCTTGTTTTGGGCACATAAAAACCCATGCAATTAGGGCCGATAACTCGCAGGTTGCCTTGCAGAGCGATCTTTTCCATCTCCTCCTGAAGCCTGATGCCTTCCTCTTCTCCCGATTCTTTGAAGCCTGACGTAAATATCTGTATGGTCTTGTTCCCCGTGGCAACGCATTCCCGCAATACATCAGGTACTAACGGCGCCCGCACGGCAATGATGACCAAATCCACCTGTTCGGGAAGGGATGCAAGATTCGGATAGGTTTTGACGCCATCGATATCGCTGAGTTTTGGATTGACGGGATAAAGTCGTCCGGCATAGCAGAAATTGCGCATACAGCCATACATGCCGGGGTAATTTCCTTTGACCGGTTGCGATGCTCCAACCACAGCGACGGATCCGGCATTAACGGCGGCATCAAGGGCATGGCGGATTTCCCGCGCATGCATTTCGCTTTCTTCTTTCGTCTTGTCGTTTGCCGCAGGCCGGGTGTCATCTTCTTTAAACACGACCAGCGCATCGACGGCTTTGACTTGTCCATCCGGCATGACGATGAGAGGATTGATATCCACTTCCCGGATTTCCGGATGCTCCATGCCCAGTCGCGACAGTCCCAGAAGCACCCGGCGCAGTTGCGCCCGATCGGCTGCTTTTTCGCCGCGAAAATCGCCCAACAGTTTGCTGCTTTTAATATTATCAATCAAGGCGTCGGCCTGAGTGTCATTCAAAGGCGCAATACGAAAGGAAACGTCGGCCAGAGCCTCCGTAAAGACACCGCCAAGCCCGAACATCACCGTCGGGCCGAACCGGGCGTCCCGAATCAAACCGGCAACAAATTCGCGCTTGCCTTCGATAAGCGGCTGGATCAGGCATCCTTCCCAGTCATCCGCGGCGGATGCTTTGATCCGGCGGTAGGCATGGCGAATTTCCGAATCGGAGCGTAAATTCACGCTGACCAGGCCTCTTTCCGTTTTGTGAGTCAGTTTCGAGCCGTGTCCCTTTAATACAACAGGAAAGCCCATTTTCCTTGATTGGGAAACAGCGTCATCTTCACTCTTGGCTACGGCTTCTTCTACGACGGGAATGCCATAATTTTTCAACAATATTTTGGATTCGGATTCTGTCAGAGACAGTCGCTTTTCTTTTTTAGCGCATTCGATCAGTTCAGCGGCATTCGACATGTTCACTTTCGTTTCTCCTCTTTTCTGTCCGGTAAGATTATTTCATTTCGCAGGCCAGCGCCGCCACAATCAGACGTCCCGCCAGCTCCAGTGTTTTCTTTTTCAGTTTATGTCCCTTCTGCTCGTCGGCTTTAAAATTTTCCAGTTGAATCACGCCAACCATCAGGCCCCAGATCACATCGGCCATTGCATAGACATTTACCTTTTTAATCAACCCCATTTCTATGCCTTTGGTCAGCAGACGGCGGCAAATATCGAAATTGATCCGGCCTCGATCTTCCAACTCCGTACGAATTTCCGGTCTCAGTTCACTGATCAGGTCCTGCTGCTGAAATAATTGGACAATGCGAAATGTCTCAGGCAGAGATTCATACCCGTGATAGAAGGCGCGTAAAATTCCGCTTATCAGACCGTTCCCGTCTTTGATTTTTCCTTCCAGCAGTTTTGTTTCAACGATTTCCAGTCTGTTTCGAATATCATCAATCAAAGGCTGCATGAGGTTTATAAGAAGATCATCCTTCGTTTTAAAATATAAATAGATGGTGGGTTTCGTAATCTCGGCAGCCAGAGCAATTTCGTCCATGGTCGATTTAAGATAACCTTTTGCGGAGAAGACTTTTCGGGCGGCGTCAACAATACTTTGAATACGTTGATTCTTTTCTCTTTCTCTTCTGAGATGGCAGATTGCTTTATGTTCATCCTGCTGAAGCAATGTCAGTTCCTCCTGTCGTGTCTGATAAATTGATTCTTTGTTTCAAGACAACAGTTACAAATCATAATTACTTTTGGTATGTAACATACCTTTAGTAAACTAAAATGTCAAGCAGTAATTATCAGACAGTAATTTTCAGGCAAAAATACAGGGCAGGCAAAAGAGGTCAATCCCCAAGATGTAATACACGAAGCGTCCTTTTGGCCTCTAAAACTGTTTATTGTAAATACGTCAATTTTTGAAATTTAATTTTTGAGTAAGTCAGATAACCTTATGGTCTGTCTGAAGATAGAAGATTGATTTTAAAGATTGCGATGCACCCGATATTTTATAAAAGAATGTTGATCATGTCTCTTTAAAATAAAAGACTTGCTTTGTTACATAGAAGCATAAAACGACAAAATGGAGAAAAAGACTTTTAAAGAAAAAACAAAAACCCGATTTCCGATCCGGACGAACTGTTTGTTACACCTACTAAATCTCAGTATTGAACATCTGTGAAAATTAAGGATTACCATTTGAAGAACTAAACCGCTTCGCGGTAGCCATTCCATCGCCTTTTTTCCAGAGACACATAATAAACCAAGCCCTATAAATTCAGCAAGGATTTATTTTAGCGCTTGTTGATCAAGCA
>JBKQWB010000071.1:0-30972 GCA_052139735.1 Smithella sp.
CCCACCATGGCTTTCTTGATTTCATCGGTGACGTTGTAAATGATCGTGTGCAAACGGATATCGACGTTCTCGAGTTGTGCCAACTCGGTCGCCTTCCGCTCCGGCCGGACGTTGAACCCGATGATTACGGCGTTGGAAGCCGAAGCCAGCAGGACGTCGGACTCGGTGATGGCGCCGGCGCCGGCGTGAATGACCTTGATCTTCACGCGGTCGGTGCTCAACTTGATCAAGGTTTCGGTCCCCGGGGGTTGTGCCTCCCTCCCCCGGATATACAATTTTGCGTCAAAATAAATATGCAAAAAAGGCAATGGAGTCTTGAAATATCAGTTTTGGGGGAAAGGATAAAAGTTAAAGATAGATTACCACAGCGGCCACAGAGCCGCTCCGCAATGACAAATAGCGACTGGATACCGGTCTTCACCGGTATGACGATTAAGGAGACAGGGGGTCACCTGACCCCGTCATTTCATATTACTTTTACTTAACTACATTTTTATCTCTTTTTATAAGTGTTTGGTATACAGTCTCATTGAAAGCAATTATCATAATACCGCCTATTGGTTCCCATCCCTCAGCAATTAAATCATTAACTTTTTTTTCTAATGTTTTAATTGCTGAGTCGGCTGCCCATCCTTTGCTGGAAACAATCTTATATTCCATAGTTTGCCTCCGGTCTAAGACTTGTAGATTTTGTTTATTCATGACGTAATCCATTAGTTTCTGGGTTATTTCGCCTGGTGTATCGAAGAATTCCAAACCCACGTCATATAATTCAAATGAAGGATCTTTATTAATCCATTTTACTTTGGTTAAAGCAGTTATCAATTGAGGAGGTTCCTTTAACTTAACGTTTATCTTGAGTTGGGTATCGACTGGTAAAAAAACGGTCGTCTGAACTCCGATTCCGTACTTAGAGACATCCTTGCTGACAGCTAAGATTAATTTTTCAGGAAGGCTTTTTTCTTCGGAGATTTCAGCCATCATAATATCAGCTTCCCCCATATGTCGTTCCGTTCTCCTTCTTTCTTCCATAATTATTCCCTCCTTTTTTATTTAGACGGTATCACCCTGTAAAAATAATATACGGCAGTATAAAAAAAACACTTTTGCATGTCAATCATATATTGATTACATGTTGATTATATATTGATTAACAATTGAAAGGTTGAACGATTGTCATGATTGAAAATCTGTGGATTAGAGGAAGTAAAGCTCAAAGGGGCAAGGGGTCTGCCGTTGACCTTTGCAGCAGTTATGGTTTTCTGCCATGCCTTTTCCTTAATGCTCACCACATTGACTCTTTACTAACCTGAAAGGCTCTTTTACAATAACTTTTATACCGCTGATTATCCCTGTGACTGCCTTCTTTATTGCTTTACCTGTTTCACTGCCAATTGCCTCCGCCGCCTCAATTGCCCCCATTGCCGCCGCCAAAAGCAGCTTTCTGGGCGGATAATCCGGGATCTTTCGCTACTTCTATTGTTCCCAACACGGCATTTTGGCAATGGACTCCTTATTCTTTATAATTAAATTGTTGACTTTCAGAGGTTTATTTCGTCTTTTTCGAATCCTGAAACATCCAGTTATTTTGGTTTAAAAAAAAATCGAAAATCTTCTTGGTTTGATCCTCGAATAGGACCATCGTATCATTGTCTATGAATGATTCTGCTTCGGAGTAGCCATCAACGACGGCTTTCTTAAAATTATCACACCCCTTTTTATATGCATTACTCCACTTGTCCATGATTTCCTTCCCTCCATTGTCCATTCCCGGGGTATGCTCAACAAAAGTTACGAAAAGCTTTTCTGCCTGGTCCTGAATCGTTACAATTGCAGAAAAGCAGTTCTCAAAGGACGTCTTTTGCAAATTAATCAGATGTTTCATTATTTCCTTGTTTTCCATAATCAGCTCCTTTATCTGAAATAAAAATTTTCAAAATAAAAAACCTTTGCTTCCTTTCATTTGAGTCAAACATTTTTTATAAGAAAACAAATTAATGGAAATTATTTAAGAGAAAATGGTGGGTTCCCCGAAGAGGTATGATAATCTCCATGGAAACCACAAAACAGGTAACTTTCGATAAATCCCATACACGACGGACTCCTTTATAGCGGACTTTAAGAAAGTTGATTGTCAGGTTGATACATTAACGAAGAGAAATAACTGTAATTGTTTGATACTCTTTGTGTAATTAATTGTCAAGAGGAAAAATTGCCGCCTGAAATCGGCTCATTCGTCTGTCCAGGATTGAACATTTCTATATAAAAATTTTACGATCTGCCCGGCTTCGGGGCTGATCACATGCGGCTCTACTTCGATTTCGATCCGTTGAAAAATGCCATGACCGGTATGGGAATGAAATCGGAAAGCCTGTGGGTGAGTAACCGGGAGAACAAGTTTAAGAGGCTGTGTGGCGTGAACTTGACTATGCCCAGGTAAAAGATCCGGTTGAAAAGGCCGGGAACATACCGTTCTTTGCCTCGCATGAACGCCTTTATCCCGGAGGAAGTGACTTCATCCACACTCATGAAAGACATTTTTACCGGTATATAATCCAGCGGGACTCCTGCATCTTCAATGAGGTGCGTTCTGGTAAACGGCGGATTCAACGTAGAGACGGCCACCTTGCTCCCCTTGGGCAGTTCTGCCCTGATTGCTTCCGTGAGGCTCTGTGTCAAGGCCTTGGTGGCAGCATAGAGTCCGAGTGTTGGGACAGGCTGGAATGCCGAAACAGAAGATATATTCAGTATACCCCCTTCACCGCGCTCGATCATGGCAGGCAGGAAAAGTCGGCTCATTTTCGCATAAGCCATTCCATTGAGCAGGATCATCGTGCTCAGCTTCTCCATGGGCATTTCCGAGAATTTGCCGAACCAGCAAATGCCGGCGTTGTTCACAAGCACATGCACTTCCGGCACAATCTGGACAATCTGTTTATACAGTTGTTCGGGTCCGTCGTATTCCGTAAGATCGGCATAAAAGGTCCATGTCTTGATCCTATACGTACTCCCGAGTTCAGCCGCCCACTCCTCCAAACGCTCATGTTGTCCCGGGTGATCGGCCAAAACAAGATTAGCACCCTCCTTGGCAAAACACTCCGATAGTCCCTTACCTATCCCCATGGAGGATCCGGTCACAAGTACATTCCTGCCTTTAATATGCACTTTCATTACTGATGCCCTCCCATTGTCATTTAGTGCTGCCTTTTATCGGATACCCCTTGCCACCTTCACATGTTGGGCAAAGTCCTCAAAGGCCTCTGTGGTCGTGTACTTGAATTTATACCCAAGTTCCCTCTTGACCTTTTCGTTGCTCGCAATCCATGGATAGCGGATTAGATTTAGACTTGAACTGGGAAATTCGGTCATGAATGTGATTCTCAAATGCCACATGAGGTTGTTCATGGGCCACAGGAGCCACACCGGTATCTTCAATGGCCACCCGCCCAGGATGCGAAGCATCTCTTTAAAGGTCATGGTGCCGTCCGCCGCCAGATTATAGACCCCTGTCTTTTTATTCTTCAGCAGGAGGTACATGATCTCCACCAGATCATCCTCGTGGATGTACTGAAACTCTGCGTTCCCCCACGGAAGGATGCATATTTTCTTGCATAGATGTCTGGCCAAAGGATTAGTGAATCCCGGGCCAACAACAAAGCAAGGGCGTATAACAGTCAGTCTGATATTCGGATGCGCCCTCTCAAACCCGTCAACCCAGCCCTCCAGTTCCTTTTTATTTTTTGCGTAGGTAAAATTATCATTCCCCCTGAGCGGACTCTCTTCGGTTAATAACGGAGGATTGTCGGGATGGAACCCGTATGCCGTGCTCGACGAACAGTCGAGGATCTGAACGACCTTATGGAAAGCGGAAGCGGTAAGTACATTCTTGGTGCCGCTTATATTAATGTCCTCCATAAGTGCAATATCGTGAATCGGCGGGAGGATGTATGCGGTGTGGATGACACAGTCAATATCCCTTCTCGCAAAAACATTATCCAGGTTATGTCTTACGTCGCGCTTGATAAACTCCAGTTTTTTTGAGGAATACGCAGGAGGTCTGATATCAATTCCGGTGATACGGGCTACTTCTGTTTTACCCTCAAAAAGTTTTACGAGCTTCTGCCCGAAATACCCTGAAACCCCGGTGATGAGAATATGTTTCATAAAAACATCCTCTGACTTTATTCTATCCAGTCAACCTTGGGAAACTCGCGATCCACTGGTTTATCAAGTGGAACGGCGGGATATCCGAGTGTGAGGATTGTTGCCACGGAATCGTATGGCCACTTGATCCCAAGTTTCTTCCTGAATTTACTTTTGGTTGTTGGATCAAGGTTTAGTGCAGTCGTGACGAATCCAACATAACAAGTCCCCAGGCCCAGCGAATGGGCTGCCAGCACCATATTCTGTCCACAAATACCCATTCCAAGCTCGGGTTCAGAAACATGAAGGTGGTGAGTAACAAGAATGATGGCAACCGGTGCGCCGAAGAAGCAATCAAGCTGACCCTCGCCAAATTTGGGCGTCATAAGGGCCTGTATGGCGACCATGGGCCGCATGTCGATGGCGTTTGGTTTCATGAAGGCCAGCATCTTCTTGAGTGTCGTCCTGCCCGGACCTTTCCCCTGATAGAGCTTTGTAAAAATACTGAGGAATTTTATAGTGGAGGCAGAAAGATCATTCATGAGCTTTCGGTCAGTGACTACGATGAACTTCCACCCCTGACAGTTCCCGGCAGAAGGCGCGAACCTGCCCGCCTCAAGTACCCGTCTGATCATATCCTTGGGCACGGGCTCCTGCTTGTAGACCCGCACTGAACGCCTGCGGTAGATGACCTTTTCCACATCCGTGAGTTGGGATTCGATCTCACTGAAGGGTAAAGGCTTCTTCAGCATGAGCGGATTAGGCATTCCCTGACCAGCTTCGGAGGGGTAGTCGAAATCATATGCCCACCTTCCCTTATTGATTTGATAGTAGTACGGGAAAGACAATGCGCTCTGGGGACAAATGGCCTCGCAGTTGTGGCACGCGAGGCAGACTTTTCCAAAATAGGGCATACCGGTGAACTTCGGTTCCTGCATACCGCAGCCAAGACAACGCTTGACCTCGCTCTGCACCTGTTCCGGGCTTAAGGGCATGTT
Organism: Smithella sp.; assembly: GCA_052139735.1. GTDB lineage: Bacteria > Desulfobacterota > Syntrophia > Syntrophales > Smithellaceae > Smithella. The sequence goes on from JBKQWB010000071.1 coordinate 5,142, forward strand.
CACCTCGGCAGCCGCAGCGGCAAGTCTCTGCTTCACGGGAAGCTCTTCAGCGATGTTACGTACTATCTTCGGCCAGTCATTCAACGGAACGTCTTTGTACGATATCTCTTTCTTTTCCGGTAGATCAACCTTCCCGCCATTGATAAAGGCATCGATAGCAATGGCCGCCTTTGAGCCAGCGCCTATAGCCTCAGCAACCAGTCCAGGACCGGTTGCCGCATCTCCGCCGGCAAATATTCCTTTCTGAGAAGTCTGGCCCAGTTCATCGGTACCGATCCAAGAAGATACCAGCAGCTCTTCAAACCCTTCGTGCAGCAGGTCCTGGCCGACGGCTGTTATCAGCGTGTCAAAAGCTATCTCAAAATTGCTCCCTTTGATAGGCATGGGCCTTGGTCTGCCGGATTCATCAGGATCTCCCAGTTCCATCCTTACGCAGGAAATACTCTTTTTACCATTGCCGGACACGCTCACAGGGGCACACAGGAAATCAATTTTCACACCCTCTGCCTGCGCCGCCTCCACCTCTGCTGCATGCGCAGGCATCTCAGATAAAGTCCTTCGATAAAGGACGGTAACTTCCGAGCCCATCCTACGGGCTGCACGGGCCGAATCAATGGCGGTATTACCGCCACCGACGACAAACACCTTCTTCCCTGGTATAAGCGGCTTTTTCTCCTTGATGGATTTCAGGAAGGCAAGACCGGAATAGACACTATTTGCACCCTCTCCCTTGATTCCGAGTGCCGTCCCGGCCTGCGCGCCCACGGCCACATAGATTGCAGCAAACTCCTTCTTAAGGTTATCGATCAATACGTCCTTGCCAACTGTGGTGCAAAGTTTCATGGTAATACCGAGATCGATGATCTTCTGCAACTCGCTGTCCACAACCGCTTCCGGCAATCTATAGTTGGGTATCGCATAGGTGAGCATACCGCCGGGTTTCCCGTTCGTCTCATAGACAGTAACCTGATAGCCGAGACGTGCAAGCTGATAGGCACATGACATGCCTGAAGGCCCGGAACCGACTACCGCCACCTTTTCCTTGAGAGCTTTTACGGGTTTCTCAAAGGCGAGTCCCTTTTCGATCCCGTAGTCACCAACAGCACGTTCGAGGTTGCTAATGTTAAGTGAACTGTCCACACCCGAGCGGTTACAGGAACTTTCGCAGGGATGCGGGCATACCCTGCCCGTAATGGCAGGCATAGGATTTGTTTTGGTGATGATGCGCCAGGCATCTTCAAAAGATCCCCCTTTGGACAGGATCTGGAGATAGTCACGGATATTCGCCCCTGCCGGACAGTGGTACTGGCAGGAAGGCTGCTGAAGGGTCGATGCTTCTTTTCTTACGACCATCTCCAGGGTCTGACACGGGCACTGCTTGATGCAGACACCGCAACCGATGCACTTGTCTTGATCAACCTTGATACTGAATGGCCTGGATACAATCGGTGGGTCGTTTAAATATTTAAACTTACTCGGATCAAAAGATGCTGACATACGCATTACTCCCTTTCAATGAACACATCTCGGCCTGTTTAAGCAGGCGCCAATCTGTATTAATTCTTCTCTGTAAAAACCTTACAGAGCCCCTGTTGTCAACACATAAAACAAATCCCTCCGTTTTTCAAGGAAGGCGGCTACCCTGAGCAGTGGGATGATGATACAACCCAGGGCAGCCTTGACTGCACGGCGAGTTAAGAGGGGTGGCCGCCCCGAAGTAACCAGCGAGCATTAAACACCATAGAAACCATTATTCATATCCGGAGCGGCCACTAACAGAAGAAGACTGCCTCGGGTGGTGAAGAGCCATTATACACCCGGGATAGCCTCTATGATCAAGGTTCAGATATTCATTGCCCATTCTCTCATCACACCTTTTCCAATATGTGAATGCCCATGGCCGCTTCCTCGACACCGATATTACCCCCGCCGTTTTCCGCTAATGCCAGCCTTGCACCTTTAACTTGACGTTTTCCGGCTTCTCCCCGGAGTTGTGTGACCAGCTCATAAATCTGAGAAAGTCCCGAGGCGCCAATGGGATGCCCTTTGCATTCCAATCCGCCACTGGTATTAACAGGCATTTTACCTCCCAGTTTTGTTGCACCCGATTCCGCAAAAGGTCCACCCTCGCCCATAGGACAGAACCCCATGGATTCAGTCTGATGGAGTTCCCCCCACGACGTGGCATCGTGAACTTCCGCAGTATCGATATCTTTAGGACCAACTCCCGCCGCCATGTAAGCCTTTTTCGCCAGACGCTCACCGATATCGGGAGCATCGATGTCGCGGTCGGCGCCCGTCCCGAGAATGGACGCTCTGATCCGCACAGGCCGGACGTTAGTCAATTTTTTGAGAAATTTCTCAGAACAGACAATGGTTGCCGCAGCGCCGTCGCCGACAGGGGCGCACATGGGCCGCGTTAATGGATAGGCGACAGACTTTGCGGCCAGAACCTCTTCCGCAGTCATGATTTGCTGATACTGGGACAAAGGATTGAGAGAACCATGGAAATGGTTCTTGGCGCAGATCACCGCCAGCTGCTGCTGCGTTGAATTAAAACGGCTCATGTGCCACCGGGCACCCATGGCATAGGCGTCCATAAAGATACTGCGTCCTTCCCCTGGATCCGTTTGATCCTCAGGAATCTTGATGGTTAGAGTCTTACTTAATTCCATTATATTTTCTATATGCTTTGCGAAATTACCCACATCCATGCAGGTCGCATAAGCGCCGAGGGACAAGGCTTTATTGGGATTGGTGATCTTTTCCGATCCGATGGCCAGCGCCACATCGTACATGCCTGCCCTGATCCCTGTATACGCCAGGTGGAGGGCTGTGGAACCGCCGGCACAGGCGTTCTCCACATTGGTAATGGGAATATTGCCTACTCCCATATTGCGCATGACCACCTCTCCCCGGATGGAATGTTGATTATCAAACATCCCCCAAAAGGTATTGGAAAAAAATACTGCTTCCATATCTTCTTTAGTAAGACCGGCATCTTTTAGAACCAGTTCTATGGCCTCATGTGCCATGCTCTGAACCGTCCTGTCGGGATACTTGTTAAATCTGATCATGCCAACGCCGATCACATACACGCTGTCCATTTCTATCTCCTTTTCTTCTTATCCGATGTGTTGAAAATCCGCTGCACCTTTAAAGCCTCCGATCAGATTCCGTAAGGAATTTCACCATGGAGAATCTCATGGCCGATCGCCAGTGTCAGGCTTTCGTTTGAACCGTCCTCAATCCTGGTGGAGGTAATGTCTCTGAAGAGCTTCTCGATAACATATTCCTTTGTAAGACCGTTCCCGCCGAATATCTGAACTGCGTTCTGGGCTACGTCAAAGGCGACTCTTGAACAGTATACCTTTGAGGCCATGGAATAGGTCGTATTTGGTGGAAAGTTCCAGAGGTTATAAGTCATCACGTTCCGGGACAATTGCCTGGCCGCCTCAATACTGATGAACATCTCGGCGAGTCTCCTCTGGACATCCTGGTGTTCGCATAAAAGCTTGCCACCCTGAATTCTTTCCTTGCTGTAGGAAAGGGTTTCTTCGAATGCGGCTCTGGCGCCGCCGAGGCACATGATCGCCATATGGGCATTTGCCGCGCCCAACACGAGATCGGTCATCTGTTCATATGAATTGGATAGGGAGAAGATGCGCTCCTTGGGCACCCTCACATCGTCGAAGAAAATCTCACCCTGGGGAAGGTCCCTCTGGCCTATCTTCTCCAGTGTTTTACCCCTTGTAACCCCCTTGTCCGTGAGGTCTGCTATGGCGATTCCGCCTCCGGCCAGTCCCATGGATGAGTCGGTACCGAAGAAGAGCAGCGCCATAGTGGCCACTGTGCCGTTGGAGACCCAGGCCGCCTTCTGGCCGTTCAATATCCAGTCGTCCCCGTCTTTCTTGCCCACAAGTTGATGGCTGATTTTCGGATTATGGAAATGGGGCTGATAAGGCGTGAGAATGTCGGAGCCGTGCTCGGGTTCGGTGATGGCCCAACACCCCAGCATGGAACAATCCTTGTCTGCTACGTAAGGTTTGATGAGTATATCTTCAAGCTGGGGATATTCTGCCATGATCATGTTGGCAAAGAAAGTGGGGAAAACATCCACTCCGCAGGCAACAGCGATGCCGATACTCGCCGCGGCCATCTCTTCGAAAAATATGTGGATACCCAAAGGATCAAGTCCGAGGCCGCCGTATTCCTCTGGAATGAAGATGGTGTGGTAACCGAGCTCGTGGGCCTTCTTCATTACAGTCCAATAAGGGGAATCTTTTTGAGCCATGTCTTCTGCGCTCATCTTGTCAATTTCGATGGAAGCCGGTCTGACCACTTCGGTGGCGAACTTCCTGACAGCCTTCTTGAGGGCCGCGTGTTCATCGGATAATGTAATCTGGTCTGCTACATGTAGGTCGAGAAAATCATACGCCATGGTGTTTGCTCCTTATTTTTTAATTGAGTTCATGTCTAAAATCTAAATACATTCGCCGCATCCTTGTGAAACTCATCACGCAATACGCGTTCGAGATTTTTCTCGGAAGCGGTCTTGGGAATATCGCTCACCACTTGAAGGAACTGTGGAATGTAGCCTTTCTCGAGTGTCTTGGTCAGTTCCTTGTAGATCTTTTTAATATCGAGTTTCATTCCCGGCGCCAGGACTATGGAAGCTACGATGTCACTCTCCCCTGGCGACCCTGACTCTGCAGGGATACCGTACACACAGACATCACTGACATCCGCCAGATCGGCCAGAGCCTTTTCCACATACTCGGGCAGGATGAAGTCTCCCTGGCGCCTCAACCCTCCACCCTTGCGGAAATCAAAGAAAAGCCAGCCGTTCTCATCCTTGTGGCACATGTCGCCGGTGCGCAACACGCCACCCCTGGTTTTTTCAGCAGATGCATCCTTCTTGCCCAGGTACTCCACCTCCACCTTGCCCTGTTTCTGTACCACCACAAGCTCGCCGATCTCTCCGGGGGCGCACTCGGTCTCATCGTCCCTTAAGATCTTCGTCTCCATGAGCCCTTCAATGGGTTTGCCGAATGATCCGATGGGCCCCTCACCCGGGGGATTATGGGCAAACCCGCCCTCCACAGCAGCGTACCACTCGTGGATTTTCACGTTGAATCTCTTCTCGAAATCTTCCCAGATACTCCGCGGCGTGCCTGCACTGAGCACCTTGCGTACGGGGTTATCCGCATCGTTTGCCTTTCTCGGCTCGCTGTAGAGACCCATCATCATGCCGCCCAAGAGCGAAAACGTCGTGCATCCGTGCTTCCTGCAGATATCCCAGAGCCTGCTCTTGGTGAACTTGCGGCTAATGACCGAAGGAATGTTCAGCATAAGCGAGGGCACTAGGGTCACGGACTGGGCATTGCCATGGGTGAGTGACAACCCGGTGTAGAGTTTGTCGTGTGCGGTATACTGCCAGATGAATTGCGCAAGCATGGTGAACTGGGGCATTCGGCTCGCCTTGATGACCACGCCCTTGGGGTCGCCTGTAGTCCCCGAGGTGTAGATGACCTCGAAGGGTGTATTCAGATCCCTGTTTGGGTTACCGGGTAGGCCGACCTCCGGACCATTCAGGATCTCATTCAATGACGGGTACTGAGGTAGGACCTGCTTATCAAATCCCTCCTTGTACATCACTCCGATTACCTTGACGTCCTTCAACTCTGCGAGAGATTTCTCCACATCAGGGGTGAATTCATTGGTAAAGATAATGCCCTTGGAGTTGGAGTCCTTGATTTGATAGCTCAGTTTACTACCCTTTGAACGCGGATCTATTGGCACTACCACTGCGCCTATAATGGATGCCGCGAGCATGGTGTAGAGAAATTCCGGATGATTGCGCATAACCAGACTGAAACGATCGCCCTTACCGATGCCGTTGTTTTGAAGAGCCTTAGCCACCTTGCATCCGTTTATGAAAAGGTCTTTATAAGAAACGATCTCATCCGCCTGGTTCTCACCATTTTCAAAGGTGACCACAGGGAAATGGGGCATCTCCTCGCATTTCCGCGCCACTTCATCCGAAAATAGCCCGGCTACAAAACCTCCCGACATAGTTCCTCCTCACTTCTTGTTCTTGAAAATCTAAAAATGCTTTGATCGTAAACTGCTAGAGTCCGCGCGTTTTCATGTACTCCGGGTACAATACATAGGCTGGCTTCAGCACGGGAAGAAGCTTCATGACTTTGGCTATGTTGCCCCTGGATTTAATCTTGCGCATGGCCAGCGCCACCGGCAGGCTCAGATCCTTCTTCCAGAAGGCATCGCAGACATCGCCGGCGAGCTGCATGGTGACGTCTGCCTTGAGCTTCTGCTCACCGAATTCCACTCCATCCGGGCCAACCCAGATGACGGCGGAAGGATCAGTAATTTCGAACTTTATCTGAACATCGGCCTCCTGTATCGAACTCTTGAACTCGCTCTTTTCATAGAGAGCCTTCCAAAATCCTCCGAGAACATCGTATAAATGTTCTGTGTCCTTAAAAACCGCCATATCCACTTCCCCCCTTTAAGAGTATTTGTACTGGCATAACTTTGAACGACAACAAAAAAACTTAGATATTGTATTTGATCACCAATAGAGCAACTAATGTGCCAACGACAGTTACCGCTGGTGATTATTCGCCAATAGCGGTTTGGTGAAAGGGTTCTATAATATGAAACATATTCTGTGAGGGGAACAAGCAGAAAGAAAATATTTGCATCATTGCAAATGAATTTGTCTACAATAAATAACTTTCTCTTTGAATATTAATAAGGTGAGTTATTTCGCGATTTGGCTAATCTTTCGCACTTGCGCAAAAGGTCTATTCGTTTAGTTTGATTTTCCTACGGTAGAGTGTGGACAGATTGAGCCCGGACAGCGACGAGGCCTGTTTGAGATCATCCCCTGTTATGGCGAGCAGGCCTCGCAGGTAATTTGACTCGAATTGGACCTTCGCCTGTTCGTAATTTAGTGGCAGGGCTTCGGGTGCCTGCTGGTCTGTACATATGGACCGATACTCTCGTGGGAGATCTTCAAATGTGATCACTTGCCGTTTGGAGAAGACGGCCATTCTCTCCACCAGGTTACGCAGCTCTCTTATGTTACCTTCCCAGGGATGCTGCATAAGGCAGGCGATTACTTCAGGTGAAAATCGCTTTTTCCTGATTTCATTTCGCTCACAGACCTGGTGTATGAAGTGATCCAGAAGCAGAGGAATATCCTCGGTCCTGTCATGTAAAGGGGGGATATCTATCTTGATGACATTGATGCGGTATAAGAGATCTTTCCTGAATGTCCCGCACTTGACCATGCCTAAAATATCCGTGTTTGTGGCAGAGATAAGCCTGAAGTTCACCTTGATAGTTTTTGTCCCGCCAACCCGCATGATTTCACCTTCCTGAATAACGCGAAGCAGTTTTACCTGAAATGATGGCGAGGTCTCGCCGATTTCATCCAGAAAGATAGTTCCCCCTTCAGCCACCTCGAAATATCCGAGGTGCGTTGCGTTCGCACCGGTGAACGCCCCTTTCTCATGACCGAACAGGGCAGGCTCCAGCAGTGTCTCACTTAATGCCCCGCAGTTTACGGCAAAAAACGGTGCATTGGTCCGTGAACTGTTTGCATGGATATACCGGGCAATAAGCTCCTTGCCTGTTCCGCTTTCTCCCATGATAAGCACCGGCATTTCCAGACGCGCGACACGCGTTGCCTGTTCGATCACGGTCTCCATGGCCTTGCAGGAATAAACCATGGCATGCTTACCAGGATCTGAACCGATCTGTTCTTTGAGCCGCTCATTCTCGCGCAGAAGTCTTCGCCGCTCAAGGCAGTTTTTAATATCCAGCTTGATCTTGTCGATACTGCTGAATGGTTTGGCAAAGAAATCGTTCGCTCCCAGCCTCATGGCGTCAATGACCGAATCCATGTCGCCATAAGCGGATATCATGATGATCATGATATCCATGTCCAGTACTCTGATGCGCTTTAAAGCCTCCATACCGTCAATACCGGGCATACGGATATCCATGATAATGAGGTCGAAGGGTTCATTAGACCACTTCTCGAGAGCTTCGCTTCCATCTTTCGCAAAGCTCACATGGTAGTCTTCCGGCGAAAGGATTCCCTTGAAGTAAGCCCTTGTGTATTCTTCGTCATCCACCACTAGTATCCTGGGCAGTTCTTTTTCCATATCATCCTTAACTTGTAACCGGCAGGTAGGTTGTGAAGGTGGATCCCTTGCCAATAACACTTTCTACGCTTATCCTGCCGCCGTGGTCCTGGATTATCCAGTAGGCAAGACTCAGCCCGATACCCGTACCGTCCTCTGCATTCTTGGTACTGAAAAACGGCTCGAATACTCTGGGGATATCTTCTTCAAGTATCCCACAGCCGGTATCCTTAATAGCCACTATGATCTGTGTCCCCCTTGTATGATCCGGACCGCATTCAACCCTGATGACACCGTTGCCGTCAAGGGCCTGGGCACTGTTGATGAGCATGTTCATGAATGCCTGCTGGAGGAGAACAGGGTCCCCCCGGATGACAGGAACATTCCGGTAGCTTCGTTCCACCTTCACTCCTTTGAGCTTTGGGTGCTTCATAAGCATTTCAATGCCGGCATCAAGCACATTTCTGATATTGATGTCTGCCTGGGTGATACCCTCTTGCCTCCTGGAGAACCTAAGTAACCGGGAGATCACATCCTTGCAGCTTTCCCCTGCCTCCCTTATCATCCTGACATAGGAATATTTCTCATCATCAGCGTCGATCTTCTGTAACAGCACGTCCGCAATGTTGATCACACCCACAAGGGGGTTGTTAATCTGGTGGGCAAGGCCGCTCACCAGTTCTCCGATGAAGTTCATCTTCTGAGACTGCATGAGATTTTTTCTGAGTTTGTTACGTTCCTCAATATCCACTGCTAGAAACAGGGTTGCAATATCCTTGCCAGTTTTTTCGTCTTTTATCTTGTTGCTGTAGAGTTCTATAGGGAAACTGGACTTGTCGGAACGGTATATATGCAAAGTGTCGAACCAGAGGTCTTGAGAAGAGACCGCAGCGTTGATCTTGGGAAGTTCCTCTTTGGGAAAGAACCTGTCCACAGGAGAATTATAGACGTCGTTCGCCTTGAAACCCAGCAGGTATTCAGCGGTCTTGTTAAAGCTGACGACCCTGCGCTTGCTGTCCATGGAGATGACCATGTTTGGAGACGAATCGAGCAGCTTGGACATATAGCTCTGGGACATCCTCAGCTCTTCACCGGCCTTCTCGGCCTTGCGTTTCTCACGGTAGAGTTCGTCTTCAATCTCAACAAAAATGGCGATCTTTTTGTGCTCCTTGAGCCTGTTTGCCAGAAACTTGATAATCATATCCCGCTTGTAGAACTGCGGATAGTAGTGATCGATAACCAGCACCTTATTGGAGGTAGTGCTGTTCATGATCCTGTCAAAAAATCCAGTTATCTCGGGATACTCAAAGGTCTTCCGGTAAACATCCTTGACATTGTGGTCGATGAGTTGCTTCCTCTTTTTGCGGGTATTCCGCTCCTGTTTCTTGTTCATGTACGAGATGGTCCCATCCTCGTTACAGAGGATTAAACCTATTGGCGCCTCCTCAATGATGGTCTCCAGAAGCGCTATACGCTCCCTTAGTTCAGAGAGTTCGCTCAATGCGGCAGAATCTGACAACGTCTTGTCGCTAAGCTGAAACAGGAAGGTGATGTGATCGCCTGCCGGAATGACCTGGACAGCATATATCCTGGTTCCAAGTACTATACCTTCAAACAGCCCTCCTTCCTTGAGGACTTTCGGATTGAAGATGGTTTGAAGAACAGGAATACATTCCAAGAGATTCCGGTTCGCCTTCAGAGAACTCTTTTCCATGAAATAGCGGCATCCGGGAGTTGAATCGACAATGCTCAGATCATTCTTTGTAATAATGAGTTCATGCTGCATGCTGTAATCCTATCACATGCGGCTCTTTAACAAAATCTATTTTAGGAAAGGTTGAATAATTTTCATCATTGACGAATTAAGGATAAAGGAAGAAGTCCCTGTTGAGTTTTCAAAGTTTCAGTGGCGGTCAGTTGTCCGAATTGAGGATTACCGCTTGAAAGAGAGTAATAGTGCGTATAATTGGCGCGAGTAACGAGTGACATTGGGATTGATTGGCACGGCTCAATCAACAGCCTCTTTTGAGGAGTGCAATATATTCATGGCACCATGGATAACTGCCAGGACATCAACTTGGTCTGATTTTATGTGATAAATAATACGGTAGGAACCTTCTATCACTTCGCGAATCTGATTAAAATCGTATTCAAAAACTCTGCGGCCCGAGAGGGGATATTCGGCAATCTGTTGAGATCGCCGGGTAATGCGATCAACCATGCGTTTGGCATACTCGGGGGAATTCTGTGCTATATGTTTGAAGATGGCATCGAGATGTCCTTCAGCCGTATTTGTCCAGTGAACTTTCATTCCGGCAGGTCATACTTTGCACGGATTTCTTTCACATCTTTTGTTCGGCCTGCTTTACTATCTGCCAACCCCAGCTCGATTACTTCACGCACGTATATTTCATGTATCAAATCATCCCACGTAGCACCTACAGGCATCCGGTCGATGATTTTGTGGGCTTCTTCTTTAATTATTGCCGTGGGCATACATCTACCTCCTTAATGTCGCAACCAATAGCACAAAATGGCTTAATAATCAATCACCAGATCATCTGCTTTTCAGCTACATACAAATACATTCGCAGATACTTATTTACGGGATAGGATACTAGAGATTGGTATGCCCCCAGTTCTGACATCGTCCTTTTCATTTCGACACCTCAGAGGTAGTTTGCTTGCGCCCGCCTCCCTGAAACTTACCTGACAGAGTCGTTGCCCTGCCTTTTGCCTTAACGCTCACCACAACGGCTCTTTACCAATGCAGTTTAAGGTGGTTTGAAGCCTGCTCCTGCAAACCGGCTCCTAGGGCCCTACCCTCATCTCTTGTGCAGCCTCATGGCGCACTTACCATTTGAAAGGTGCAATGCTGGTGTCACCACACGTAGCTTTCAACACGTATCCCTTTTCCTGTTTGATGGACGACACGCAGTTTCGAGTTCTTCTCATCTATATGCCAGTCTGCTGTTAACGGTACAGTTACCAACTTCTTCAGTTCGCCGCCTCTCTTATCAGATACGAATAGTATGGTGTCTTTTGACTCTTTGCTTCTAACAGCGATCAGTAGTTTGTTTCTTGGATCTCTCTTCCCGACGTGAGTGTTGTTTAAAACTAGTGACGAATGGGTTACTCCATTAAATTCAATCACGCCTTCTTTGTATCCTGTTTCAAAGAGGACAATTAAAATTCCGCCTTTCTGTGGTTCTTTGAATAAAAGGGATGACGTTTCCTTGATTGGATCGAATATGGCGATATTCACAACAACAGACCCAGAGGTTTTGCTACTCAGTAAACCTCCCTCTCCGTGTGAATCTTCAACAGCTTTGTAGTACAAACCGGTAATCGGGTCGTAGGTGTCGATGCGAGATTCAAAGTAGTCGCCAGCAAAGACTGATGTGCTGACGATAACTACAAATAAGAGTCCAAAAAGGTATTTCATGAAAGTCTCCTTCAAGTTAAACAGTATTTATTGTATTTTGTATAAAAAGTTTAATGCATGAGGATTACAGGTTGGAGCCTGGCATAAAATCGCTTGGGGGGAAATAGGGAACAACAGCGCCCTATTTCATCAGCTCTCCCATTGTTTATTTCTCCGTTCCTTCTTTACAAATAATCTTTCTTTTTTCTTTGAGTGTTTTATTTATTTCTTTTAGAGCCTCTATTAAATCCTCATCAGAGTTAACCATAATCCTTCTGGGGCCTTCCTTTTGTTCCTGCTGGTTTCCTCCCATAGCGCCACCTCTTTATTTAATCTGTCTTTATTTAATCTGTCTATGAAACAGGGAAACAGGATTGTGTTTAGTATTGTTTTGACCTTATGCCCTTTTACCGTTATAATCGTTTCACCGACTCTCCATTTTTAAAAGGACTTTCGTTTTTGTTTTAAGGGGTTCCTTATACAACTTCCATTTGTGATATGGGTCACTCACAAAATTTTGTTTCACCCCACTGCCATATTCATCTGTTTTAAATGTTCTGACAATCCATCCTCCAAGAACTTCATGCCGGTCACTTATAATATTGCCACCGATAGCTGTTACGACTTCCCACATTTTAACTCACCTCTAGTTATAAATCGTTTACGATTTCATTTCTAGCATAGATATAGAATCAAAGCAGCCGTGATTTCCGCCATCGGGCGTTATTCGTCTGTAGCTGCGTCTTGGTTCGGTTTGCTCAACGCTATATTAGCCTTACTCTGCTTAGCTAGCCTGCGCTTTAGGGCCTTATCCATTTGCTTCTGCTGTCGTGCTTTCAGGTTGGCGGCCTTCCCAAAGTTGTACATGGGTTTTCCCATTTTTCAATACCTCTTGGTTTTCTTTCATGTGTTACCGGGCAGTTTGAAAATAGAAAGGCACTCCATGAGACAAAGCTCACGGAGTGCCTCTTTAGTTAACATAATTTGATTACAGCGCTTTCACGTTAACTGCTGATGGGCCTTTTGATCCCTGTTCAATATCGAAACTGACGCTCGCGCCTTCCTGCAGTGTCTTGAAGCCGCTGGCCTGAATTGCACTAAAGTGAACAAATACGTCTCCGCCTTCTGAATTCTCAATAAACCCGAAACCTTTGCTTTCGTTGAACCACTTTACTTTACCTTCTGACATAGCTCTAATCCTCCTTTCATAAATTTTTAAAAGTCGAATCAGCACGATGACAGAAATAAAAAAGCCACCAAGACCCTAAAGTACTGGTGGCTAACCTATGTGCTTCAAAATGTCTAAATCCAACTCTTTCCTTCGCATCTTTATTTCTAAAATATTCGAAGGTGATGTTACATTATAGCAATCGTTGATAATAGTCAAGCTTTATTTATATTGCTTTATTTATATTACTAATGGTTTGTGATAAGATATACCCATTCTTACCTGTAGATAGCGGAACGTTACAATGTCTATTATGAAACACATAGCGCCTATCATAACCATAGAATTTTTAAAAAGGGCTGAATCATGTTTTGTTAAATTGTTCTTCCGTACCACTGCCTGCATGTTTACGTCATTAATACTATTGTTGGATTGCTTTTAGTTTCTAGAGATGCGGTTAGGGGTCATTAAACATTGGACTTTCGCCATGTTCGCAATCCATCGTGGAATAGGGACAGATGTCTTGAATTTACCTTATTGACCATCAGTCACATTTTTTATTGACTATCAGTCACATTTTATGATATTCTTATCGCAAAAATAGTATAAAGGTATCAGGAATGAATTTTATTTGAAAACAAATTACAAACAAGTTGATATTCATTATGGAGTGTCCCCATGAAATTACGTGATGTAATAAATATACTGGATGCCGAAGTGGTTGCAGGTGAAGATAATCTGGACATGGAAATAAAAACGGCGTGCGCGGCCGATTTGATGAGTGATGTGCTAGCCTTTGTCAAAGCCGGCAGCCTTCTTCTCTCCGGATTAACCAACCCTCAAGTTATCCAAACCGCCAATATTTTGGATATTCCTGCAATTGTGCTGGTGAGGAACAAGAAACCTTCGACCGAAACTATCGCGTTGGCCAACCAACTTAAAATTCCCCTTTTAACCACAAAATATCTTCTCTTCGAATCAGCGGGCCGTCTCTATGCCGAAGGCATGCGCTCCCAATCAATAGATGAAAATACCCGCGAGCGAAGTTAATCACAAAATAGCAGGGTTATTGATAAGCAAAAAACGAGGTATAAAACGATCTGCTTTATGTTTTTGAAAATCTATAATTAGTTCTCAGCGCCTTCATCCTCAACCTTCTCAACCTTTTTTCTTGATGAATGAATTCTGGATTTTTTCTTTTTCAATGATTTCTTCAATTTTTTCTGATTTAACGGCGCCTTCCGGGTCATACAAAGTTTTTGATATAATTTTTCACCAAGGCTGCCGGGCGCTATCTCTTTCCATTCACGGTTATTATAGGTATAACTGGTTAAAACTTCCCCCGCATCGTCATAATCTACATACATTTTCGTTTTGGCAAGTTTCTTGCGGCAATTAATTTCCGATAAAACAACATTGTGGTCATAGTATTCGTATTTTCTGGATTTATCTAAATCATTTTTCTTAATGGCCTCAATCTTCCGTTCCCTGAACTCATCTGTTACATTATTATAAGTCCAGACAGATACAATGTTGGATATTTTAGTGAAATTTCTTTTATTGTAATAAACATTATCCGAAAGAAATGCCCAGGATTTACCCAGTGGTTTTCCGGATATTGCCGATGGTTCCCTCTGGGTTGTTTCCCATACTGCTGTTTCCTGTGCCGGTGTTTCTTGTGCCGGTGTTTCCTCTGCCTGCTGCTCTTTTGCTTGTTGTTCGTTTGCTTGCTCCGCCTTTGCCTGTTGCTCTTTCGCCTGCTGTTCCTTTGCTAGCTGCTCCTTCGCCTGCTGCTCTTTTGCTTGCTGTTCGTTTGCTTGCTTCGCCTTTGCCTGTTGCTCTTTCGCCTGCTGTGCCTTTGCTAGCTGCTCCTTTGCCTGCTGCTCTTTTGCCTGTTGTTCGTTTGCTTGCTCCGCCTTTGCCTGTTGCTCTTTTGCCTGCTGTCCCTTTGCTAGCTGTTCCTTCGCCTGCTGTTCCTTTGCCTGTTGTTGGTTTGCCTGCTGCTCCTTCTGAGCTAAACCTAATTTGATGTATAATTTATCAAATACGCTGTTGGATTTGATATCTGTCCATTCACGATCTTTATATGCGTTACTGTCTAAAACATTTCCCTTATCGTCATAATCCTTTGATTCCTTTAATCTCTTTTGTTTATTCTTAGTATCAATTTCCCACAAACTCAGGTAGTGGTCAAATTTTTGATATTTTATAGATTTATCCAAATCAGATTTCTTTATTATCTCAATTTTCTGTTTCCTGATGTCATTTGTTACACTTTTGTAAAGCCAGACTGAAATAATATAAGATGATTTATCGATATTTGTTTTATTGTAATACCAATCCTTATCAAAAGAATCCCATACCTTACTATCCGGTTGCGCTGAAAAACAAAGAGATGGGAATGAAAAGACAATAACGATTAAAAAAATCCGAAATGTTTTGAACGTCATAATTATTTTCCTTTCGATGGATGAAATACGACTTATTTCTTTTTCAATGGTTGACATATACCACGTATTTGTACCATATGTTACGTTAAAATTCTGTCAGTTTCAAACTATTTTATTTTTTAATGCATAACAATTTAGCGCATCGGCGTTGGCCATCAAAACTTTTTTCCAAATCCCCAACCCATATCCTGTCAACATTCTGACTTATCATGTAATCTGGTAGCCGTTCTCCCGGAATACCTTTAGGCAAGCCTTTGCCACCCTGCGGTCGTATAGAATTCCCGCGTTATTTTCAATTTCCGCAAGCGCAATTTCAAGTCCCAGCATTGGCCTGTAAGGACGATAAGACATCATGGCTTCCACCACATCCGCTACGGCGAGAATGCGGGCTTCGATGAGAATATTTGCATCCTTTAATCCCTGCGGATATCCGGAACCGTCTATTCGCTCATGATGCTGGTAAACGATATCCGCCAGCGGCCAGGGTGATTCAACGTCTTTTATAATGTCGTAACTGAACTGAGGATGATTTTTGATTAAGCAAAATTCAAGATCCGTCAGCATGGCCGGCTTGCAAAGTATTTCCGACGGAACTGAAATCTTGCCAATGTCATGAATTGCGGCCGCCATGCGGATGGCTTCAATTTTATCATGAGGAAGTCTCATCTCCGTGGCAATGGCGCGGGCCAGATCGGCAACCCTCTTTTGATGACCTGCCGTATAAGGGTCTCTTGCTTCCGATGCCGTGCCCAATACCTGAATGGTTGTTTTAATGGATTGCCGTAAGTTTTCCAATGTCTCATTAAGTTTCTTTTCGGCCTGTCTGCGCAAAGTAATATCCTGATAAACGACCTGAGACTGTTTCTGTCCATTCCAGAAGATTTCCTTGCGTAAAACATTGAGGTGGCCTATTTCACCGCTTTTCCTCACGATGCTTATTTCATATTCAGACGGGCCATGTTCCCCACGCAATCTCTTTTCTTTTCTTGTCTGAAACTCATCATAGCTCTCCAGGGTATAACGCTCTTTCAACGGTGTGTTTTGCAGCTCTTCGATAGTGTCATAGCCATACATGTCCAGAATGGCGCTGTTGGCATAAATTGTTTCGCCTGCCAGGGTTGATATCCGCACGCCCAGCGGAGAATCATCGAATGAACGACGGAAATTCTCTTCACTTTTTCGCAGAGAATCCTCCATTTTTTTGCGCCCGGTGATATCCCTGCCTTCTCCCAAAATAGATACAGATCTGCCATTCTCGTCCCTGATGAAACTAAAAGAGCTTTCAATCCATAAAGTCTGGCCGTTTTTACAACGGCATTCGAATTCAAGTAAACGCTTTAACGAATGGATCGGAGGAACCGCCAGCCTTCTGGACATTTCAGAGGAGAAAAACTCCATGACGGTCCGGAAAGATGATAACGTGAGGAACTTATCCAACGGGAGCGCGATAAGCTCTTCGAGCGAGTATCCCCACAACTTCTCCGCGGACGGACTGATATATGTCCATTTTAAGTTCAGATCCATGAGCCATACCTGATCTCTCATGTGATCCGCAAGCAATCGGTATTTTTCTTCGCTTTCCGTAAGCATCTCCTCCGCCCTCTTGCGATCGGTGATATCGCGGACAATGGTCTGAAACGCCGGCTTTCCTTTCCACTCTATCATCCTTGTTCGCAGGTCCACCCACGATATCGAACCATCCCAACGCAAGGAGCGATAAATGTTACCTTCGGAATAATGTTCTCCGGATTGTATTTTCCTCAGTCTTTCCTCGGCTAATTCTCTATCGTCAGGGTGAAGAAAATCAAGCGGGTTCCTGCCCACTATTTCTTCGGCAGGAAGATTACGGATACCGCAGTAAGCATTATTGACCATGACGATACGGGATTGGGCAATGATTATTATGCCGTCAACACTTTGTTCAAAAAGCGATTTATAATCCGCTTCAGAGCGCAACAGCGCCTCATTTGCACGCTTAACTATAAAAGTATCCGGGAAAGCATCAGGGGGAGCATCAGGGGATTCCATATTTTTTTTAAGTGTTTCGTCACTTTCATTGATCATTTTTATTTTCCTCGCTACCCCCCTTACTTAATTTTAATCTGCTCAAGAAAACTTATAGTATACGTTAAGTTAAAATTCCGCCATTTTCAAACTGTTTTTAGTGTAGCATAAAACGATAGAATGGAAAATGAGAATTTGTGGAAGGGTCGTATGGAGATTTTTCAATTTAACGCGTGGAGGAATTCTGGAAGGATTGTGGAAAAAATGTGAATTTTTCAATAATCAAAGCTCTCACTTCGCTTGCTGCGGAGAGCTTCGATTCTTAAGGAATATTGTAATTATATAATCTGTCACTTATTCTGTAACACACTACAGGAATGCTCGCTGCCGAATTCATTACAAATTCAGCAGCGCGAACATTTCTATTTGCAAAAAAAAGACAAAGCCCCTCGTGAAAAATATTATTTCTTGCGAGGGGTTAAGTGAGAACCGCTTATGCCGTCTCACATTCTCGAACACAGCAGTATCTCACTTGCAAAGTATAAGCATTGAAGACAGCTGCAATGTTTTTTTAATTACCGCTCATATCCAAAGGTGCTTCCAAGACTGCATCACGCCCAAGACTTAAGTGAATAATTCATTCACCTCACTGGGGGTGTTGCAATAGTCTTCAATCTTAAATTAAGCATGCTATTGTTAATGTCAATAGATGTTAAGTATATAATATAATTAAACTAAAACCGAGTCCGATAAAATATGAGTATATCGTCAGTCCCCTTTTAGTCACGCGATATTTGCTGGAATCGTTCGATCAGGTCACGAATGGCACGCGCGTCATCTTTGCGATGCCCATGGCTGACGATGGGATTGCTTCCCCCCGTCGAATCAATGCGGATTTCGGACCATATTAAGCCCGTTTGGATATTGACCGAAGCGACTTTAGCGACCGCGATGGACTCTTCGTTGGAACCAAAGAGACGCGGCTTAATTCGCGTAACCCGGCTTTGATTTACTTCGATACGAACAGGGAAAATCCGGTTGCCCGAGGTCAACCGGCTGGCGGTGAATATATGTTTCTCGTCAATCATTACTATCTCCTTTGATTCGATAATATAAATGGATAAGATATCCGGCGGAAGTATATGAAGAAGAAGATTGAGTGTCAAGAAGAGCTTGGCCGCTTGGCCGCAAAATACGGCGTGCGCTCAAATGAGGCTCAAAACGAAAAACTTGCGCCCGTTAAATATGAGTACAAAGCATTCATCACATGCCTGGTCCCGAAAACCCGGCCGGACTTGAGACAAAGCCGGCATGGTGTGCCCGGATTTTGCGGATATTGACGCCAGAATAATTTTTTATGGCTGCTCCGTATAAACACAAAACCCCGTTCTCTTTATCTAGAACGGGGTTTTGGTAATCAGTATGTTGTATCACTGCGTATGGTTAAATGGTTAATGATCATCAAACGAGTTCTTCATTGTTCTGGGCCCGATAATCCCTAAAAGACTCTACCCCTGAAGTCTCATTACACTTTTGGGCAGCTTTCTCATACTCCTGTTTCGCTTTGATGATAAGTTCATCTGCTTTATGCTTAATATCTTCACGAGTCTCCTTACCGCTTTTAGGCGCAAACAAAATGCCCAAAGCTGTACCGATCAATCCGCCAACAATAAAACCTACAAGTAAATCTCCATTATTTTCTGACATAGAATACCTCCATAATTTCTACCATGATTATGCGTTTCCAATTGATTTGGCCGCAAAACTTTTTTCCCGCTGTCATTGCGAGGCATCCCCTCGGATGCCGTGGCAATCTAATTTCGCCTACCGCAGACTGATAACTTTTCAACAAATAGAACCGTTCCTAATATTTCATTTGGCATTTATTATATCCTTTTCATTCATTCATTTCAATTTAAAAATATTGTATCGAAAATAATTAGAAAGGGGTTTTTGAAGATTCTTAGGGCGCAATATTATTCATTATTGTCTTGTCCCGGTCCCCAGGTCCCTTTTGATAAACTTAAAAAAGTTACCATATTATTTAAGCTGGTACAACCGTTCTCTTTTCCCACGTCAGCACCTTTAAATAGCAGGTGTAAAAAATAGTTGATGCGACATTTCAAACGATCAAGATAACTTTAATAACACTTGAAATAAAAACCTGATTGTTATAATTAATACCATTGAAAATAATATATTACGCAAGATGGAGGCCGCATGTCCGATCAGATGGATTATGACAAATTACGCTCTTTAACTATTTTTAGAGACCTTGACAAAAAAGAAATTGAGATCATCCAAAAACATATCTTTAAACAAGATGTTAAAAAAGACTCTATACTGTTTGTGGAAGACATGCCGGGAGAATATCTCTATATCATCATATCGGGCAGGGTCGACATCATAAAAGAGACCATAGACAAAGAAAAAATAGTATTGGCCTCTATGGGAGCCAACGAAATAATCGGAGAGATGTCACTGATAGACTCGCAGCCGCGCAGTGCAACCGGTGTAACAAGCGAGGACTCTGTCCTGCTGGTGATAAAAAAACGAAATTTCGATGAGATGCTTCAGTCAGACCCGCGCATAGCGGCAAAGTTACTCATGGGCCTTTTAAAGACCGTCAGCAGACGTTTAAGGATCATGGACAAGAAAATCGAAGGGATTAAAAAAATCGTAAAAAGATAGACATCATAACCGCGACAATTTGGGGAGTGTTTTATGTCGGATAATCATGGGAATTTACTTGCAGGTTTTATTATTGGCGGATTGATCGGTATAACTTTCGGGATTTTGTTTGCGCCCAAAAGCGGCAAGGAGATGCGTGAAGATATTGCCCAGAATACAGATAAGCTTTTAGTCAAAGCAAAAGATGAATATAAAAAAGCCGCCGAAAAATGCAGCGATGCTATAAGCGGGGCAGAATCTTTTAAGGATTATTGGGAAACAAACAATGAGGAAACAGTTTAAACATGGGGTCAAGTCTCCTCTTGGCTCATGTTAGCAACCTCGCCGCTTCTTCCACGCGCTGCCGCATAATGTCATTCCCGTCGCCTGATGCCTTTTGGGTACGCAGGCGGGAATCCGGTGTAAATTCCGGGGCGAATTCCTAATTCATCCCGCCGCTATTTCATTTTATCGTATTCTTCGATAACTTTTTTGCTGAAGTCGTTTTCCTTATCGTAGTATGTGACCGGCATGTTTGCCACATCAATAACCAGAGCGTATTTTTCCTTTTTAGCAATATCGCGGACAATTTTTATTATTTCCATTGTCAGTTTTTGAGACATCTCCTGATCGCGCCTCTGCATTTCATCATCGGCATCCTGAACCATAATTTTATAATCGCGCACCTTCTTTGCGTAAGCGGATTCCTTTTCATCCCGTGAGTTAGGCGTCATCAATTCACTTTGTCTATCCAACTCATTCCTCATCTTCGTTATTTCCGCTTCCGCTGATTTAATTTCCTCTTTTTTCTTTTTGTATGATTTTTGAAAATCATCCATGGCTTTTTTACCGATGACGGAATTAAACATTATTTCCTTCATATCGATAAAACCGATTTTATCCGCGGCCGGGGAACTTGCGCTCCAGGCAAAAATCAATAAGACAATTACTGCCATCAGGTAAATTTTTCTTTTCATTTCTTCCTTAATTATTTGCGGTTAAAATATTTTTACTTTTATTCGCTTTTTTTTGGATGGACAAACCTGCCCCCAATTCTTGTACCATATTTAAAATTACAATTCTACGGCATTTGATTATTTGCGATTAAAGATTATAACACCAAACGTAATAAAAGAAACCTGCATTGAGGTGGATATTGCAGGGACTGTTCCCCGAACAGTCCGAAGCGGCGCGTTTTGGGAAACGCGTCCTACAATTAATGTCCTCCGCTGGCGGAGGTGTCGGCAAGCGACGGAGGTGGAGTTTTTTCTTTCGTAGTACGGGTCTTCAGACCCGCAAACTGTAGGGAACGGTTTGAAACCGTTCCGTTCCACATGTCCCTCTTTGGAGGGGGTGTCGCGTAGTGACGGGGGAGGATGAAGATATAATGTGGCACGTTGCTTTTGCCACGCTTTAGCGGATCTGAAAACAAGGACTACGAAAGCAATGCAAAAGATATATTGCCACGACGCCTGATAGGCGTCTGGCAATGACAAGCCTTGGGTTATTGATCATTTCTCCGGATTCTTAATAAGGTATTCGTTCAACCCCTTCACAAAAGCATTCGGGTCAACGACCTTCTTGATGCGCAGAAGATCTCCGAGGGTTGTAGGGAACGCTCCCACGCAAAACACAAAACTGACTCCGTTCTCAATACCATAGGTGATGGACTGCGGGTAGTCATTCACGATATCCTCCACCTTTGTTTTAAGAGTTATCATAGCGTTTTTCCCTTTATTGCCCATGGGTTTACCTCCTTCCGAAATATCAGGAGAGAGCGGCTAACAGGTTATTGTACCTGATGGCCCGCTCTCTCCCGGAGCCTTTTCTAGTAGAAGCCTACCTTATCTTCGCTGAGGCTGATAAAGATATTCTTTTTCTGTGTGTAGTGTTCGAGCATCATTTTATGGGTCTCCCGTCCGATACCCGACTTCTTATATCCGCCGAAAGGCGCGTGTGCCGGAAGGTTGTTATAATTATTCACCCACATGCGGCCTGTCTCAACGGCTCTGGCAACCCGAAACGCCCTGTTGATGTCCTTTGTCCATACCGCGCCGCCCAGACCATACTCACTGTCATTGGCCATGCGGATGACTTCCGCTTCGTCCTTGAACTTGATGAAGCACACAACCGGGCCGAAGATTTCTTCCTGGGCCACCCTCATCTTTGCCTTCACATCCGATAGAATCGTCGGCATCATGAAGCAGCCGTTTTCCGTGCCTTTTTCCGTCATCTGAACTCCGCCGCATGCCACCGTGGCCCCTTCTTTTTTGGCCACCTGCACATAGGCAAGGATCTTTTTGAGTTGGGCATCATTGACCTGACTTCCCATTGTGGTGTCCTTTTCCCAGGGAAGCCCAACCTTAACTTTTTTGAATTCGGCAACGGTTTCCGACAGGAATTTGTCATAGATATCCTCATGGATAAACACTCGCGAACCCGCGCAGCAGACCTGGCCCTGATTGAACAATATGCCCATCAAAACACCCTCGATAGCTTTTTTCCACGGGCAGTCGGGGAAATAGATGTTGGCCGACTTACCGCCCAGTTCCAGTGTTGCCGGGATCAGTTTCTTTGCGGCTGCATCGGCAATGCTGTAACCCACTTCTGTGGAACCCGTGAAGGCCAGCTTGCGCAGGTCGGGATGATCCAGCAGATACTGGCCGGTTGTTGAACCGGCTCCCGTGATCACGTTCACTACGCCGGGGGGCAACACTTTCTCGAACAGCTTTGCCATTTCCAGGAGGCTCAATGGCGTCGCCGATGACGGTTTGATTACCACCGTATCGCCGGCCGCAAGCGCTGGAGCGATCTTCCATGCAGCCATCAGCAGCGGGAAGTTCCAGGGGATGATCTGGCCGACGACACCGATGGGCTCTCTGAGGATAATACTCAAAGTGTCCTTGTCGATCATAACGGCCTGCCCTTCTTCCGCTCTGATAACGCCGGCAAAGTAACGGAAATGATCCGAAGCCAGCGGCACATCGACATTCATCGTCTCGCGGATCGGTTTGCCGTTGTCCAGGGTCTCCACCATGGCAAGTTTTTCCTTGTTGGCATCAATCAAATCGGCGATCTTCAGCAATAGGCCGGAGCGTTCCTGGGGGCTTACGTCTTTCCAGGATTCGAAAGCCTTCCATGCGGCCTTCACCGCCTTGTCTACGTCCTCTTTTCCGGCCTCGGCACAAGTCGCAAGGAGTTCACCATTGGACGGACAGAATGACTTGAATGTCTTTCCTTGTTTACCATTAACCCATTTACCATCTATAAACAGTTTGTAGCTTTCATCCATCGGTTTTGGCATTTTCATTTCCATACACCTCCATATTTATTTTTGCAGAAAGTTATTTGAAAGTTTACTTCCTCCGCTTGTCCTTGTTCTTTCAATTGAATGATTAAAAGACCAATCTGTTTGCCTCATTTGTTCAAGCGAAACAATTTGTTGAAAAATGAAATCAGGGGAATTTTTTAGAGAAAACAACAGGCTTTCATAGAGAGACGATAATCTCTATAAAAGCCTGAATGACGGCAATTTACGATTAGATATTTTTATGATGAATTTCTTCATGGCAGACTCCGAAAAGCTAAGGGGTCGGTTAAGGGGTCGACTAAGGGTTGGTTGACGGGTTAACACAAACACGTAGAATAACCGTATTTTTAATACGCCTGACGAAAGGGGATGTCAAGAGAAGAATTGATTATTGATTTGCCTTGGGAGAGCTTCAATCCGGTTAAAAATCATGTCCCGAAAATAAGTTTCCTGTGCGCGGCAAGAAAGCTTAAATCAGGATATTTTACCCTTGACATAATTTCGTTAATAACATAACGAATTAACACGTACACTTGGAATCGTGATACCTGTGTGCTTCCAAAATCCGACCAAGTGACGCCAATGACCATTTAAGTGTAAAAAGCAAGTCCGTATCCTGTATAAAAAAACAAAGGAGGTTTTATGGATAGGTATCAGTTGTTCATAGACGGCAAATTTTGTGATCCGGAAAAAGGAAAGTACCGCTACACTTATGACCCCTGCACGGAACTACCGATCGCGGAAGTTCCGGTGGCCGAAACCGCAGACGCCAAGCGCGCTATTGAAGCCGCCCGTAAAGCTTTTGATTCCAGAAGTTGGAGCGGCATGCCGGTAAAAGAAAGGGCAAAAAGGCTATACCGCCTGCTCGACATCGTTAAAGAGCATGAAGAGGAGTTTATGAAACTCGAAGCCATGGACGGCGGCAGCACTATCAAAAAGACATCCATGATGGATATCCCCGTCGGTATGGAACATATGAGGCTTTTGATCGAGGCCGCCGAACGCATTCCTTCTTACGAGCCCCTTCCCTGGATCGATTTCCCCTCGGTGAGCTGGAACTTCGTAAACCGTGAACCGATAGGGGTTTGTGCCGGGATCATACCATGGAACTTTCCCTTTATGATGCTCATCTGGAAAGTGACCCCTGCCCTGGCGATGGGAAATACCGTTATCCTCAAGCCCGCCTCGGACACCCCTCTAACAGCGCTTTTGTTTGCAAGATGTGTCGCCGAGGCCGATATCCCTCCCGGCGTTTTTAATCTTATAATCGGTTCGGGAAGCACCGTCGGTGCAGAACTATGCCTCTCGCCTCTGGTGGATAAAATCGCTTTTACCGGATCGACGGAAGTGGGCCGGGAAGTCATGAAAATGGGCGCGGAAACAATCAAGAAGGTGAC
Organism: Smithella sp.; assembly: GCA_052139735.1. Lineage (GTDB taxonomy): Bacteria > Desulfobacterota > Syntrophia > Syntrophales > Smithellaceae > Smithella. The sequence continues at coordinate 29,739 of JBKQWB010000071.1, forward strand.
TTTGGAGCTGGGTGGAAAGTCTCCATCACTGGTTCTGGAAGATGCGGACTTCAGCGTCGCCGTTGACGGATGCCTGTTTGGCACGTTCTTCCATCAGGGACAGGTTTGCGAAAGCGGCACCAGATGTTTTGTCCCTGAGAGCATTTATGATGAATTCGTCGGCCGTATGCTGGCAAAAATAAAAAAAGGCATCGTCTTAGGCGATACAATGGATTTCGAAACGACTATGGGTCCGGTGGTGAGCAAGTCTCAGTACGACACGGTTATGTCCTATATCGAAATCGGCAAGAAGGAAGGCGCTGAATTGCTCTGCGGGGGCAAGAGACCCGCGCACATGGAAAAAGGCCATTTTATCGAGCCCACCATCTTCGGAAACGTCAAAAACGAGATGCGGATAGCCCGTGAGGAAATCTTCGGTCCCGTACTTTCAGTGATAAAATACAAATCTCTTCTGGACGCCATCAGGCAAGCTAACGACAATATCTATGGGCTTGCGGGCGCCGTCTGGTCTAGCGACATCCAAAAGGCGATTGAAGTAGCCAAGCAACTTCGCACCGGAACCGTGTGGATCAACGATTACCACCTGCTCAACGCCCTTGCTCCTTTCGGAGGGTATAAGCAATCCGGCGTAGGCAGAGAGTTGGGAACCTATGGACTGAAGGAATACACACAGGCCAAGCACATCCATGTGGACTTGGGCACCAAGAGAGAAACCAAGTTCTGGTTTGACTATATCTTCAACGATTAGAAGGAATTCTAGACGTTGTTTAACATTTAGACTAAACCCCGGAAGGACGCCGATCCTCCGGGGTTTTTTTATAATGTGGATATTGTAGGGATCGAACGCCTTCCGATCCGAGCGGCGCGTTTGGAAAACGCGCCCTACTTCCCTGCATCATTGCGAGCCGCATCTCTTGCGGCGTGGCAATCTCGAAGTCCGGGTCTTCAGACCCGCAAGATGAAATACTTCTTCTTTCGTAGTGCGTAGCTTTAGCTGCGCTGAATAATTTGCGTTCTTAGTCATGTAGGGAACAGTTTGAAACCGTTCCTTACAATTTACGGGTCTAAACGGCCTGTTGCCCAAATAGATTTTGCAAAGATTATAAAGAGGGAATATAAAAATAGCAACAAATTCTTGGAGAGAAACTGCCCGACGAGACACTGCGCAAGCTCGAAATCCTGCTCGACGAGGCCTTCCGCATACCCGGAACACCCATTCGCTTCGGCCTGGATG
>JBKQWB010000072.1:0-8714 GCA_052139735.1 Smithella sp.
TGGTCGAGCCTCAATGGAAACTGGCTTTGGGATACTTTCAGATGCCGACCACTGCCAATGGCAATGATTTAGACAGCAACATTATCGAAGCAGGCGGCTATAATCTGGAGCTGACTGTGAAGCCAAAAGGGTTGGGAACGGTGCTGCGCTTTCTTACATATTATAATCGCGGCCGGATGGGAAATTATAATGAAGCAATTAGTTTGGGACAAATCACAGACACCACACCGGATATCAGGGCAGATGATAAAGAAGGGCGCACCAAGTATGGGTTCGGAATCAACCTGGAGCAACCCCTGGCGGATGAAGGCGAAACTGGACTTTTTGTCCGATTAGGTTGGAATGATGGATCAAATGAAGATTTTGCGTTTACCGAAGCGGATCAACATCTGAGCGCTGGACTACAGGTTAGCGGGGTCCATTGGGGCCGTAAAGAAGACCGTGTAGGAATTGCCTATATGGTCGATGGATTATCGAATCAACACCAGGATTATCTGGCAGCGGGCGGCAGTGGTTTTATGCTGGGCGATAGCCGTTTAAATTATGGATGGGAACAGGTATTGGAAGTCTACTACCGTGTACAGCTTGGCTCTTATGTGCAGATAGTCCGGACTTCCAGTTCATTCAGAATCCTGGATACAACCAAGACAGTGGTCCGGTTGAGGTATATTCCGTGCGTGTACGACTGAGTTTTTGATTTGATATAACTTATAGATGCAATGCAACTGCTATTAAGAATGTCTTCAGGTCTATCAACGCTCACGACGACTCGTACAAAGCATTACACTCTCTTCCCAAACTTGCCATTTGCAATAAAAGAGCGGATGCACTAATATTAAACTCTAAATATAAACCGGTTTATCCAGAGTGGCAACTGTCTGAGTTGGTAGATTTATACAGACTGTATAAATATTGTTTGTCAGGTGGATGGGCGACACACCATTATTCATAGTAGCACTTTCAATAGTTCATACAACGAAAGGAGGAAACATTATGAATGAAGATGGTAAGTTCCAAGTAACAGGCGGCGGCACGACGAACCAAGACTGGTGGCCAAACCAGTTGAAGCTCGATATTCTGCACCAGCATTCATCCAAGTCCAATCCGATGGGCGAAGGTTTCCGCTACGCTAAAGAGTTTAAGAGCCTCGATCTGGCGGCTGTGAAAAAAGATCTCACAGCGCTGATGACCGACTCGCAAGACTGGTGGCCGGCGGACTTCGGTCACTACGGACCCTTGTTCATTCGCATGGCGTGGCACAGCGCCGGCACGTATCGCACTGGTGACGGCCGCGGCGGTGGCGGCAGGGGCCAGCAGCGCTTCGCGCCGCTCAACAGCTGGCCCGACAATGTTAGCTTGGACAAGGCGCGTCGGCTGCTCTGGCCGATCAAGCAGAAGTACGGCCGGAAAATTTCCTGGGCCGACCTGATGATCCTCGCAGGCAACGTCGCCCTGGAATCGATGGGTTTCAAAACCTTCGGCTTCGGCGGCGGTCGGCAGGACGTCTGGGAGCCGGATCATGATGTCTATTGGGGCGCCGAGAAGACCTGGCTGGGTGGCGACAAGCGCTATTCCGGAGAGCGTGACCTTGAGAATCCGCTCGCTGCGGTGCAGATGGGCCTGATCTACGTAAACCCGGAAGGCCAGGAAGGCAACCCGGATCCGGTCGCTGCGGCGCGGGATATCCGCGAAGTCTTCGCTCGCATGGCGATGAACGACGAGGAGACGGTGGCACTCATCGCGGGAGGGCACGCGTTCGGCAAGACCCACGGCGCTGGCCCTGCATCACATGTAGGGCCAGCGCCCAAAGCGGCCGGCATTGAGGAGCAGGGCCTCGGCTGGAAGAGCAGCTTTGGTACGGGCAAAGGCGGCGACACGATCGGCAGCGGTCTGGAAGTCATCTGGACCACCACGCCCACCAAGTGGAGCAACAACTTCTTCAGGAACCTGTTCCGCTACGAATGGGAACTTACAAAGAGCCCAGCCGGTGCGCATCAGTGGAAGCCGAAGGGTGACGCAGGTGCCGGTACCGTGCCGGATGCGCACGACCCTTCAAAGCGTCACGCGCCATCCATGCTGACCACGGACCTCGCTCTGCGGTTCGATCCTGACTACGAAAAGATTTCACGGCGTTTCATGGAGAATCCGGATCAGTTAGCGGACGCGTTCGCCCGAGCGTGGTTCAAGCTGACGCACCGCGACATGGGTCCGCGCGCACGCTATCTCGGCCCGGATGTTCCTGCGGAGAAGCTCATCTGGCAAGACCCTATCCCTGCCATCAATCACAAACTGATTAATAAACAGGACACTGCCTCCCTTAAAAACAAGATCCTGGCTTCAGGTTTGTCTGTGTCGGAACTGGTTTCAACGGCTTGGGCGTCGGCGTCCACGTTCCGTGGCTCCGACAAGCGCGGCGGCGCGAACGGTGCCCGCATTCGTCTGGCGCCACAAAAGGATTGGGAAGTTAATCAGCCAGCCCAGCTGGCGAAAGTCCTAAAGACCCTGGAGCGCATCAAGAGAGCGTTCAACAGCGACCAGTCGGGCGGCAAGAAGGTTTCGCTGGCTGACCTGATCGTTCTGGCCGGTTGCGCAGGCATCGAGCAAGCCGCGAAAAATGCCGGACACAAAGTGATGGTTCCCTTCACGCCGGGGCGAATGGACGCCTCGCAGAAGCAAACCGATGTGGCCTCCTTCGCCGTGCTAGAGCCGAAAGCGGACGGCTTCCGTAACTACCAGAAGGCCAGCTATGCCGTATCGGCAGAGGAATTGCTAATTGACAAGGCGCAATTGCTGATGCTTACCGCACCTGAGATGACGGTACTCTTGGGTGGTATGCGTGTCTTGAAGACAAACTTCGGCTGGTCCCAACACGGTGTCTTTACGAAAAGACCGGAGGCACTGACTAACGACTTTTTCGTGAACCTGCTTGACATGGGCACGGAGTGGAAGGCCATCTCGGACGCCAAGGACGTGTTCGAAGGGCGCGACCGAAAGACGGGCAAACTGAAATGGACCGCCATGCGTGTCGATCTGATCTTCGGTTCCAACTCCCAGCTTCGGGCCTTGGCGGAAGTTTACGGATCTGAGGACTCCCAGGAGAAGTTTCTGCACGACTTTGTAGTGGTGTGGAACAAAGTCGTGAACCTTGACCGCTTCGACCTCGCCTGATCATAGCATAAACGCTTTCAAGGGTTACTGACTGGGCGGTTAAAAAACAATCAGCTATCAACCGGTTCAGCGGACGGCTTACCGCCGCTGAACCGGAAGGTTGCACCTTTCGAATAAGAGTTAATCCGAAGTTGTTAAAAAGGTGTCAAAAGGCTATTTTCATTCTTCTTTGTGGCGGAATACAGCCATGTATTTTACTTATTGTAACGTAATGATCGCGGTCGTGCTCAATGGTTTTGTGTTTTTAAATATAATCTTAGTAAAAAACTGGCTATTCTTATTTTTGTATCATATTTAATTTCCTTATGAGAGGTAAATAGATTGTCTTGTATGGTTAACTTTCTTTTATTTAGAGTAGTGAAAATAGTATTAAAAAAAATATCCGTACGATAATCTATTTTGATACGCGGGTAATAATCGTAATGCATCCAGTGTGTGATCAGCTGGTCGCTATCACTAATCTTATAATGCGGATATTTTTTATGTACAGGATTTTGGGGAAGAAATAAGGACGTGCCTTTGGTTTCTATTTCTTCATAATACTTTAGACACTTGAGTAAGAACTCTTTATAGAATGGCGTTTTCACAATAAATGCTCCTGAGTTGAGGAATCCCCATTCACTTTTTGCCACAGTAGTTTCAAATTTTTTCCATTTATCAGTAATGGAAAATTTTCCGATTTTGGCTGATCCATAATCGGGATAATAGTTTTTTTCTCCATTGAAGAGCATTTCACAATCCATCGCTTTAAATTTTACCAAAGCTTCATAAGGATCGCGCAATACAATAACATCAAAACAATCCAAAGCCATAACATAAGGTGTTTTTATCAAATCAATTATTTCCAGAGCAGTAGTAATTTTATTTATATTCTGCCAGCTCTTCTTGCCTTTCCCGAGCACTAAATAATCCAATCCCAGTTTCTCCAATGATTGTTCGCAGTAGCCTTTAATATCCGTGTTGTTCCAGGTAATAATAGTTAATTCATCTTTTATTTTCTTTTTGCATATTTCCGGAGCTTCTTTTTGCCAATTTTTCATTATTGGAATCCAGTATGGATTGAATAATGTATGTATAATGATTTTATCCATGCTGTGTAAAAGCCCTGGGGCATGAACAATCAGAGGCGTAGTGCCGTAAATAGTATTAGTTATGTACATTTTTTACACCTTTCAATTTCACAATGATTGAAAGATATTATTGGTATTGATAAGAACTGACCTGTAATGAAGATTTTTCTCAAATTTTTTTTTAAGAGTCTGATCTTCAATTTTCTGATAAACTTTATTAAGGACAATAGCAGTATCGAAAGTTTTTTAGAATTTTGTGCTGCTGCTTGATAAATTTTTACATAGTCCATACGCTGTCTCTTTAATGATGATATTCTTTTGCTTCTTTTTTAATAGGAGGATTATTTTGCATTGCTTCAGAACTATGGCCAGTTCCGAGACGTTGTACCACAAGTTACGCTGGAAATCCGCCATTTTTGTAATCGATTATCTCGTTTTTTCTTGTTTTACACGAGATTTAGAAAAGGAATTTTTATTTTTGCATCGTACCCTATTTGCTGTTTTTATTTTCCCTGTTCCTTGATTTAAATTCCCTGATAAGCAAAAAAAATCCACTGTTCTGTTGTGTAGGAAATTTCATTATAATCAGTTGTTTTTAGTAACTATCTCACCAACGTTTTTGTGATTTATATATCAAAAATGAAAAAATTCCCTGAAAAACAGGGAATTGAGTATGGAGAATGGTTCGAGTAAAACTACAGACACCACCATGAATTTCCTCTCTGAGATATCTCTGTCAACTATGCTCAAAAGTGCACAATTCGCGCTCGACGGTGAACATCAATACTACAACTAGCATTAAGATGCGTCTTTATTACCCATCCGGATACCAATAAGTGGATATATTCTATCCACAATCTTTTAAGAGGTTTAATCGTCTATGAAATATTACATAATAATATCGTACATTTGTCATACATTATTCTGATTGGCATATTTCCTGCTGTTGATATTATCAAAATATTCCTGTAAAAGAGTCTTAGCAAATGAAAAAAGCTTTTATCGTTATTGCTGTCCTTATCATATCAGCAGTTGCTGTGTTGCCGACATATGCCCTTCAGACCGATAAGAAACCTGATTCCCACAAAGAATTTTGTTTTAAAAACCATCTCAATCTTACCGACCAACAATTAGCTAAGATGAAGGATTTGAGAAACCGCTTCCATGCTGATACGAAAGATTTGAGGTATGATCTCAAAATCAAGCGGGTAGAAATGCGTAAACTTTTCACAGACCCCAAGACAGACGATGAAACACTTCTTGCAAAACAAAAGGAGATAAGTGGACTTCGTCAGCAGTTATTAGAAAAGAAAGCTCAGATGAAAATTGAGTGGCGCAAGATTCTCACACCGGAGCAAATTGTAAAACTGGATAAAATCCTTCACAAACACCATGCAAAAGAGTGGGCGCATCATCGTCACTTCATAGCCAAAGACCAGCAAAAGGATAAAAAGTCTCAAAAACCGAAGAAAGGATAAAATCTGATTAATATTTTTCACAGTTCTTGTGCGCTTAATGATATTTAATAAAATGATGAGAAGCACGAAGTAATTATTGTGGCAGAGAACGAACTGATGAACCAACTCATTGAGTTAATAGCTGTATTGGTAAGTCACAGCATTTTAGGTATGGAAAAGGAGAAAGTATGAAAAAGTTACTATTTATTGTAGTGATATCAATTGTTGCCAGCTCGGCATACGCTGCTGATGTTGGTGTGTCCGTCAGCGTCGGAGAACCCGGTTTTTATGGTCAAATCAACATTGGAAGTGCCCCTCAACCAGAATTCATTTCCCCAAATCCAGTCGTGATTCAACCCGGACCCGGTCGCGTTATTGGAGAGCCTCTTTATCTGCATGTACCGCCTGGCCATGTAAAAAACTGGAAGAAATTCTGCGGCAGATATAATGCTTGCGGTCGCCCGGTGTATTTCGTTAGCGACAAGTGGTACAATAAAGTATATGTACCGCATTATAGAACACATCGGGAGGAATATCGCAGGGGAGAACACGTAGGGGATAAACACGATCGAGATCACGACAAAAAAGACGAAAGAGAACACGGTGACAGGCATGACCGTTAACGCAACGGCAAGCAAGAATATGTCCAATGTCTCAGTGAAGACTTAACTTAAACGTATTTATGCGCAATTCGTTGTAGTAAACACATGGGTCAATTCTGTCGACCTGACTCATTATTTCTCTCGTTTTAACATGAAATTTAGGGAGGAGTTGTAGGTAAACACCGGCATAGTGCATGTAACATTTTTCGTAATAAATTTTTGTTGATTAACGATTATAAGGTGCAACGGCGGAGTTAACGTTTTCCGTCTATCAGACTTGTGAAAAAATTCCTGAAGTCATGATTTTTGACTAAGCCATTTATACAACATTTCAATAGTTAATCATCAAAGACGGCTTACAACATTTTAAAATAATATGAACTTAAGGATTTATTTGAAAATAAAGACTAGAAACAGAATAAATATTTCAGTATGATGAATAAGGCAAAACTTCTTCAGTGCTTCATTGCAAGATCCTTTTTCCCGTTTTCCGGAACTCTGATTCTTTCCAACTACTGTTAGATATTTTGTTGAACTTGGGGGTGCAGTCACTATGCATAAAATAGCAGTTGTTATACCAAAGTATGGTTTACTCGGCGGAGCCGAACAAACCACCTCCATATTGACCGAACGGCTTGCCAACCAAACAAAATTTGATTTTCATGTATTAGCCAATCGTTGGCAGACATCATCCACTTTGATAAAATTTCATGGAATTCCCATTTTTTCTTTCCCCAAATTTCTAACGACTCTCAGTTTTGCTTATTTTGTCCAGCGCCAGATAAATCGTAACAATTTTTCTCTCGTACACAGCCACGAAAGAATTTTCGCGGCCGACATTTTCACTATGCACGGCATTCCGCACCGCTACTGGGTTCATAATATCCGCCGGAAAAAGATGAACCTTTATGATCTGGTCACCGCATGGGTGGAAAAAGAACTTGTTTATAAAGGTAATTGTAAAAAATTTATTGCCGTATCCAGTCTGACTAAAGATATTTTTTTACAGGAATACAATATCAACCCCGATAAAGTTGCTGTTATTAACCCGGGTGTGGATTTAAATGATTATGCACAACATAACAAAGATTCTGTTCGTAACACTATCCGCCGTGAATTAGGAATTAACATTGCTGATCCGGTAATCTTGTTCGTTTCGATGAATTATGAGATTAAAGGACTTGATGACATTTTGTTTTCTCTGGCTAAATTAAAAACACGAAATCGCAAATTTAAATTCATTATTGCCGGCAAAGGAAACATAAAAAAATATACGAAAATAGCCCAAGACGCTCAAATCATTTCTGACGTCATTTTTACCGGACCGGTAAATAAAGAAAAAATAATAAAACTGTATTTAGCCAGCGACCTCTATATTATGCTCTCCAAATTCGATACCTTTGGCAATGTTGTCCTTGAAGCGATGGCAGCGGGTTTGCCGGTAATTATCAGCAGTAATGTCGGGGCGAAAGATCTGGTGCAAGAGGGGGGAAATGGATTCATTATTAACAATACATCCGACAGCGATTATATTGCGGCAAAAATTGATCTGTTGTTTGATGAAAATATCCGCAGACAGTTAGCTGAAGCTGCTTATAAAACAGCCGATCAGAATACTTGGGACGATGTAACAAAAAAATATGCAAACATATATGAAAATATACTGGCAAAACGTCGAGATTAATATTAAAAGGAAGGAAAGATTCACGACTCGGGACACATAGCTTTTATCTACGTTTTCACTTGATACTATTTCAGCCATATTTTTCACTTCCTTGGCTGCCAACTCATTGAACCAGTTATGAGCACGAGCAATGGTTTTCAATAATGTTTGATCTACTCTTGAAGGCCCGGTACAATTAATAATAAGTTTCATTCCCATTCCCCGCCGTTTCATCTTCTGGAACTCTCTCTCATTAATAGTTGTTGTTATTGTCATTGAACTTATTAACAACCAAGCGGCCGAAGGGTTCTTCTTATCATTAGCTAACCATGATCTTATACATATCTACTGCCTATCAAGAGTAATTAATATAAATAAAATGTCGATATGATACAAATTTCATTCCTCTTTGTGACAGTATACTATCGTGTATGTTTCACACAGTAATGATAACTTCGAAATAGTTGACATCTAAACGGGACTTTATTATATCTAAAATGTCAGAAAGAAATTTCTCGTTAAGTTAAATACAAAGGAAACATACGTGGAGGATAAAGGGAAGGCGAAAGGCGGGGGCAAATTGCATTTTGGCCAGTCTAAGTTGACGACTCATTCGGTTCAGACGGCAAACGGGATCGCCGGACTCTTTCAATCTTCGCGGGTTCCGGGCTGGCTGTGGGGCTTTCTCCTTGTTGGCGCAGTTATCATAGCTTATCAGCCGGTGTGGCACGCGGGGTTCATCTGGGATGATGAC
>JBKQWB010000073.1:0-17845 GCA_052139735.1 Smithella sp.
GATAAAATCTTAATTGATCTGTCCAAAAAAGGCGAAATAAGTTTAACTAAAAAATCGTAAATAGTCATTATGGGGTTGTTGAAATACCCCATATTGGGGGGCTGTTCAAAAATGTTCAGATGCGAGGCGCGCAAAAAACCGAACCGCGAGGCGTATATAGATATACGTTGAGTGGTGCGGTTTGCAGCGCAACATAGCAGATGAGCGTTTTTCAACAGCCCCATTATTATATTATTCAGCACAATATCATAAATATTATTCTTATTATCGGAAGCTTTGGTATTACTTATGCGTAGTTTGGGAATTAACATCGGCGCGTCCAGTGTTAAAGTAATTCTACTTACTGAAAATAATGTTTTATGGAGCAAAGTAGAACCCCATGAAGGAAACTTTCTCCAAACACTGGAAAAAATCTTATCATCTCAGGATCTACCGGCAAACATTAAAGCCCTGGCTACGGGTACTGAAGGCAGGCATCTTTTAAACATTGACGGCGTCATTGAACCTCTTTGCATAGAAGAGGCGCTCCGCAATATTAATGACGAGGTTGATGCTGTAGTGTCACTGGGCGGTGAAGATCTTGTTGTTTATACTATAGACAAAAACCGGAAGATAATAACCAGTTTTTCAGGGAACAAATGCGCGTCGGGCACCGGCGAATTCTTCAAGCAGCAACTTGCCCGAATGAATATGACTCTCAATGACATCAACTCGATTTCTGAACAAAGCCGGGCTTTAAAGCTTTCTTCGCGCTGTTCCGTATTCCTGAAAAGCGACTGTACCCACCGATTAAATAAAGGCGAAGCCAACAGGGGCGACATTGTTGTGTCGCTTTGCGATGTCATGGCCGCCAAGGTTATTGATTTTATCAAAAAGGCAAAAATAATAAACAAGAAGGTGCTCCTTGTCGGCGGAATCACGCAAAATCAACACATCATTCGCTTTATTCGGGAGAGGATGCCGGAAAATGAATTCATAATTCCCGCACAGGCTACTTGTTTTGAAGCCTATGGAGCGGCTCTCATGGCTGTAAATTCGGGAAGCATATTGCCTTCGGCTGAAAATCTTTTCAGGCAAAACAGTGTTCAATTTAAAAGATTTAAAAGCCTCAAGACAGCTCAGGGAAGGGTAACCTGTATCCCCTCCAAAAAATCAAAAGTTATGGCGGGGAAAGAATATATCCTCGGTGTCGACGGAGGATCAACCACGACCAAAGCCTGTTTAATTGATATAGAAACAAGTGAAATTACGGCATCCTTCTATGGCCGCACACACGGCGACCCGGTTAAAGCGCTGAAAAATTGCTTCGTTGAAATGCAAAAACAAATTAAAGATGATACAGGCGCCGGCGGGATCAATATAACGCTTGCCGCGACAACAGGCTCGTCACGTGAGCTTCTTGGCGTATTTCTGGAAACTCCGGCTGTATATAATGAAATCATCGCCCACAGCGTCGGCACAACTTTTTACAAAGAAGATATCGATACTATATTCGAAATCGGCGGACAGGACGCCAAATATGTCTTTATTAAAAATAAAGTCCCGATAGATTACGCCATGAATGAAGCCTGCTCCGCGGGAACGGGATCGTTTCTTGAAGAATCCGCTCAGGGGGATTTGAATATTTCCAATGCAATGGAAATCGGCGATATTGCTCTTGCGGCAAAAGAGCCGTTGAAATTCGGCGAACATTGTTCCGCCTTTATAAATTCGGACGTCCGCAAAGCTATCCAGCAGGGCGCATCAAGGGAAGACATCACGGCAGGCATCATCACCTCCATTGTTTCCAACTATCTCAACCGGGTCGTCGGCAATAGGACTTTGGGGAAAAATATTGTTCTGCAGGGAGGAGTTGCCAAAAACAAGGCCATTCCTCCGGCCTTCGCAATGCTTCTGGATAGGGATATTCTTGTGCCGCCCGATCCTGAATTGATGGGTTGTTTCGGCGTCGGGATTCTGGCCGGACAAAAGCTCAAAGAAGGATTCCTGACGAAAACAAGTTACAGCATCGAAAAAATTCTGGCTACCGAAATTATTTACGAAAAAGAATTTCAATGCAAGGCCTGCGATAACTTTTGTCCGATCCGCATTCTTAACGTCAACGGTAACAAATACATGTTCGGCGGCCGTTGTAATAAATACGCCAACATCCGGAAGAAAAAAGTCTTTAATGAAGAAGAAGTAATCGACTATATTGATAAACGCAATAATATTCTCTTCGTTGAATGCGCTCCAAACCCTGAGGACCTCATTAGAAAAAAAGATTGTGTTGTCGGCATTCCCCGGTGTTTTTCCATCTATACGCTCTGGCCTTTGTATTCCTGGTTCTTCCATAAACTGGGCGTGGAAACATTTGTCTCTCAGGAAATTTCGCGCGAGGGAACGGCGCGAGTGGAAAGCAATTACTGTTTTCCCGCGGAAATCGCGCACGGAGCAGTCCAGGATATTTTTAACCGGAAAATAGATTACATTTTTCTGCCCCATTTCCGCGACATGGAAAGCTATGAAAAAACTGCTCCCGCCAATTTCTGCCCTATAACGCAGAGTCTTCCCTATTATATCAGGAAAGCTTTCCCGGAGATTGAGGAGGAAAAATATTTAGCGCCGGTCATCAGCTTTATGTATGGAAAGGACAAGGCCGCCCTGCCTTTTATTGAAATGGCCGCAAAACTTGGTTTTAGCCAAACCGAGGCAAAAGAAGCCTTTGCCGCGGCCTACACAAAACAAATGGAGTGCTTTGCCTTGTTTTCCGAATTGGGCAAACAGGCTATTGTTGATGCCCGTCAGGCCAAACGGCCTGTAATAGCTATTCTGGGGCGGCCATATAATTCCTTTACGACGGATGCTAACATGGATATTCCCCGCAAATACACATCCCGCGGTTATTCGGTTATCCCTTTTGATATTCTTCCATTTGAAACTCAGGCCATCTATCCCAATATGTACTGGTATTACGGTCAGCAGGATATGAAGGCATGCAGGCTCATCAAAGAAGAAGATAACATCTTTGTCACCTACATATCCAATTTTTCCTGCGCGCCGGATTCTTTTATGCTGCACTATCTGAAGTGGATGATGGGCGCCAAACCTTTCCTTGTTCTGGAACTGGATTCCCACACGGCTGATGCCGGCGTGGATACCCGTATTGAAGCGTTTCTGGACATCATCGAAGGATACCGCTCCAAACTCTCCGGTATCCGTGAAGAAAGATATGACAATGGTTTGCGGTTCATCAATAATCCTGGTGAAGAGATTCACATCAAAAACACCATCACCAGAGAAAAGATACCGGTTAAAAACAACCCCCGTGTGAAGTTGCTCTTATCCAATATGGGCAAGCTATCGGCGGAATTGATTGGCGCGGCGACCCGCGGTTTTGGCATTAACGCGGAAACCATGCCTGTGCCTGATACATACACACTGCAAATGGCCCGCAATCACGCCTCCGGCAAGGAATGCCTGCCCTCGCATCTTATTCTGGGCAGCACACTTAAATATTTGTCTTCCGGAAAATACCGTAAAGATGAAATCTATATATTATTTCTTCCGACAACGACAGGGCCCTGCCGAACCGGCCAGTATTTTGTCTTCTTTGAAAACCTTTTCCGGGATTTGCGCATGGAAAACGTCGTAGTTTTCACGCTGGATTCGGATAATTCCTACAATGAGCTTGGACCGGAATTTTCCAAATATGCCTGGTGGGCGTTTCTTTTGGGCGATTACATGAAAGACCTGGAAACATCCTTAAAAACATGCGCGGCTGATCCGTTACAAGCAATGAAGGATTACGATAAGCTCTGGCAAAAGATGATCAATGTGGCCGAAAAAGATGTTACCAAAGTGCTTCCTGTTTTAAGGGAAATATCCGCTGACATTGCCAAAATACCATTAAAGAATAATATAGATAAATGCCCTAAAGTGCTTATTGTAGGAGAGATTTACGTGCGCCGTGATGATTTTGCCGTGGACGAATTGATTCAGCATTTCAGTCGTCGCGGAATCATCGGCAAGGTGTCGGGTGTTTCCGAATGGGTTTATTATTGCGATTTTATGCGTTATAATGAACTCAAAAAAAGATTAAGTTTGCTTCCCTGGTATCGCCGCCCCGCTGCCAAAGAATTTATGGATTTAATAAGGTGGAATATTGAACACGCATACAAGCATCATGTGGAAAAAAATATTCACGGGATATTGGCTGAAACGGGGCTGATTCCGGATTCTCCTCAAAATATGCACGAGATAATGACAAATACCGAAAAACACTTTGTGAACCGGGAGCTTTATTCTGAAATAAGCATATCGAGCGGCGCCGCCGCCACTGCGATGATGGATGGATATTCGGGTATTGTTAACATTTCTCCTTTTTCCTGTCTAATCGGACGGGTGATTGAAGGTGTTCTGACTCCGTGGGCAAGAGAACAAAAATACCCGATCATGTCGGTTGAAATTGACGGAAACCTTTTACCGCCCAATGTGATAAACAAGCTGGAAATATTTATGCTCAATGTGCAGAGGTTCAGAGATAAAGGTAACATAAGCACAAATTCGGAATAATAATCATGGAAGATATAACCGGAATACTATTGACAGGCGGTAAAAATTTCCTCATGGGCGTCAATAAGGCATTTCTGCCAATTGACGGGATACGCCTGATTGAAAAAACGCTAAACATTTATCGTCAGATCTTCAACGAAATTATTATCGTCACAAACGATCCTCTTGCCTATATTGAATTTGCCTACGCCGCTATTGTTACGGATATTTACAAAGGCAAGGGCTCGGCGACAGGAATCTACACAGGCCTGTTTTATGCGAAAAATTCTTACGCTTTTGTCAGCGCATGCGATATGCCTTTTCTCAATAAAGATTTTATACTTTATATGATTGATCAAAGGGGCAGATATGACATTATCGTTCCCGAGCTTCCCGAAGGATTCCAGCCCCTGCACGCGCTTTATTCCCGAAACTGCCTTCTTGGCATGAAACGGATGATTGATACAATGAATGAACTTAAGATTACCGGATTTTCCAAAGAAGTGCGAATACTGCCCATTACGGAAGAAAATACAAAACCGTTTAACAAAGATGGACGCCTTTTTCTCAACCTCAAAACAGCAAAAGACTAAAAAAGCCCGCCGGTAATAATTTATTTTTTATAAATTTAATCACGCGCGGATACCGGTTGAACCCAGTTTTCATTTTCTCCATTATAATACCATTTATCCGGAAAGCCGCGGCGCCGGACAAATACAGGATTGTCCGCCCAGTGTAAAAGTTCTTTATAGGCGTCATGAATTTTTCTGAAAGTCGCAGCCTGCCCGCCCAGATCGGGATGATGAATTTTAACCTGCCGCCGGTAGGCATTTTTTATGATCTTGTTTAATTCATGGGAGTGAAGATCAGCCTTATTTATTTCCAGGCAATTCAGGGATTCCGTTTTTATGGTGGGAATTCTTATTAATCTGGGACGCTGCGATCCGTCGGAAATAGCGTGGCGTGTCGCTAACTTCAAAACACACGCAGAAGCCAGATAATTCTTGTTTGTCCGCTTGGACTCCGCCCACCAGGCCTCCCCCAGATTATTGGTCATTATCGTGAAATCGGCGGCCGGATTACTACCCGCCCTACGCTTACTTTCGTAGCGGAATATTTCTTTGATCCCATGAGGCACAATATCCAGAACAATCTTTGTGTCGGAGAAATAAAAAGTCGCGTAACGGGTATTTAAAGCTTGCAGCAAGCCGCTCTTCATGTTGAGTTTCTGCCTCAGGTGCTGGCGGCATTTTATGGAGCAATAGCGGCGGTTTTTAATATTTTTTGTCGTGCCGCAGGAAAGGCAATGGTTTTTATTTCCAGCGGATATTTTACTTTTAATTAACATTTTAATCGGTTTTATTTATTTTTTTGTTTTTCACGCTGCAATAGCTCCTGCCATATTTCATTCACTTTTCTTTCCGTATCGACAATTGTTCCTTCATTATCAATGACAATATCCGCCAGCGCTATTTTTTCACTAACCGGCATCTGGCTATTCAATCTCTTTTGAGCATTTTCCCTGCTCCACCCGTTGCGCTTCATCAAACGGTTCAGCTGATCTTCCTGCGAAACCAGAACCACCATAGTCAGATCAAAAAAATACTGCATTTTCCCTTCGAACAGAAGAGGAACATCGGAAAGAATAATGGCATGCTTTTCCTTTTTTTCAATCTTTTCAAGACGCGCTTCCCACTCCTGATAAATTAAAGGATGAACAATTTTACCGAGTTTATTGAGTTTCTTTTTATCGGCAAAAACAATATCGCCCAGTTTAACGCGGTCTATTTTTTTGTCCGGCTGGAGAATTTCCCTGCCGAAAAAATCAACAATTTTCTCCCATGCCGGTTTTCCCGGCTCCTGCGCTTCGTGAGTAAGCCTGTCAAAATCAATCAGGTGCGCGCCCCTGCTCACAAACATCTTCGCCACCGTTGATTTTCCGCAGGCGATACCGCCTGTCAATCCAACATTCAACATAATTTATTCAAATTTATTTATTATTAAGATCATAGATTATACGCAGACCGTCCAATGTCAGCATCTCTTCAATTTTTTCAATTGTCTTCGTCTCCGGCGCTATGATATTCGCCAAGCCTCCTGTGGCAATCACCAGCGGATTGGTTTTTACTTCCGCTTTCATTCTATCGACAATACCGTCCACAAGCCCCGCGTAACCATACATTATCCCCGCCTGCATGGCGCTGACCGTATCTTTGGTAATGACCATTTTGGGTTTGCTGAATTCAACCCGCGGCAATTTAGAAGCCTTTTCAAAAAGAGCTTCACTGGAAATGACAATTCCCGGAGCGATGCATCCCCCCATATATTCTCCCTTGGGAGAAATGTAATCAAAAGTAGTCGCAGTGCCGAAATCAACGATAATACATTCTTTGTGATATTTTTCGTAAGCCGCCACGGCGTTTACGATTCTGTCCGCTCCAACCTCCTTGGGATTATCATAAAATATAGGCATCCCCGTCTTGATTCCAGGGCCTACAATGAGCGGTTTGATGTTAAAATACTTGATGCAGAGAGGCTCCAGAATATTGAGCATCGGCGGCACTACACACGAAATAATAATGGCTGTTACGGATCTCATCTCTTTGGCTTTCATCGGGGTGGACAGATACAAATTATATATGAGCACACCGTATTCATCAATTGTATGATCTATTTCAGTTCGTATACGCCAATCGTGCAGCAAATGTTTTCCATCAAAAAGTCCCAAAACCGTATTGGTATTACCAACGTCAATTACTATAAGCATAACGTCTCCTTATATAGTTTGTCATTGCCATGACACTCTTAGGTGTCGTGGCAATCTTTATTTTGTCATACCGGTGAAAACCGGTATCCAGTTTCTCTTTTTCACTACATGAGTCAAGAGGAGACTTGACCCCTTCGCTCATTCATCATCTTCTTTTCTTTATTAAAAGGTATACTCCTCCAGCTCCAAAAAACAACACAGCTCCAGCATTTTCCCATTTATGCGTTCCTATAAACGCTATAATGCCTGATATTGCTATTGCAATACTTGTAATCCCTGTAATTAAATTCACTCTGCTTTCAGTTGACACTAGAGATTGCAAACCGATTTTGTTTCTTGCAAGCAAGCCTATGATAGTCCCAATGATATATCCAATAACTGCCCCGATCCCAGAGTAGATTTGATTACCCTTCAATGCAGAAATATAACCACCGATGCCCCCACCCACAACAGCGCCAAAAACACTGATGATAAGTACTTTTTTATAGGTGTCCGGTATTTTTTTTCTAAATTCTTCCATGGTCTTTAATCACTTTCTACCGAGGAATAAATGGGAAGGTTCTATTTATTTTTATTTCTTTCCTCTTTTTCATCTGCATCATCTCTTTGCCCGTTTTATTATCGTCGCGTCTCCCGCGAAGACTTTAATTTCTTTGGATCCCTGCGTAAGAAGAATCAGGGAACCGTCATCATCAAGGCCCGTCGCCTTCCCTTCTATTGCTTCATCCTTAAATATTACCTGAACCGTCTGCCCTATCATTGGCGCAAGTTCAAGCCATTTTTCTCTGATCGGTCCAAACCCTTTTTGCAGTAGCTTTTTATAACATTTTTCCAGATTTTCATAGAGTCTAATTATCAATTCCAGCCGGGAAATTTCGCGTCCTGTTTCAATAGCTAAAGATGTGGCAATTTCCTGAATATCCCGTGGAAATTGTTCACGGCTTACATTGACATTAATGCCGATTCCCAGAACCACAAAATCAACAACATCTGCATAGGTTTTCATCTGCGCTAAAATGCCGCAGACCTTTTTCCCGTCAATCAGAACATCATTAGGCCACTTTAGCCCCACTTTGTCCGGGCAGTATCTCTCCAGAACTTCGGCCACAGCAACACCGGCTGCTATTGGAATTTGCGAGGCTTTGGATAATTGGATTTGCGGCCTCAGTATTACAGACGTGTAAATATTGCTGTCTTTTGGAGAATGCCAGAGACGCTGCATTCGCCCTTTTCCCTTAGTCTGGCTATTGGCAATAACGACCGTCCCTTGAGGCGCTCCGGCAATACCCAAAGAAAATGCCTCATCATTGGTTGATCCTGTTTCAGGAAAATAATAAAGCTGATGACCGAAGCATTTTCCGGCAAGGCTTTTTCTTAAGGTTTCTTCACTAAAGTTCATGGCATTTACAAGAAGGGACAAACGTAGAGGTTCTACAATTAATCAAAATCGGTGGATGCGCTTCGCTTCATTCACCCTACTACTAACAAGGTATAATTTTTAATGAAATGTCAGCGGCGCGGACAGAATGAGTAAGTTCTCCCACGGAAATAAAATCCACTCCGATTGCGGCAATCTGGGCCACATTTTGCAGGCTTACATTTCCGGATGCTTCGATAAGCGCTCGTCCGGCCACTATATCGACTGCTTTTTTCATAACCGGAATACTCATATTATCCAGCATGATGATATCCACGCCGCAGCGGAGAGCTTCCTTTACTTCCATTAAATTTTTAGTTTCTACTTCGATTTTCATTTTGCGGGGCATTTGCCTGCGTTGCGCATTCACCGCGGCGGTGATTCCGCCGGCTGCTTGAATATGATTATCCTTGATGAGCACTCCGTCATACAAACCGATGCGATGATTAGTGCCGCCGCCGATGCGCACGGCCATCTTATCCAGAATTCGCAGGTTTGGCACGGTCTTGCGCGTATCGAGAATGACTGCTTTGCAGCCGCATACAGCTTCCACGTATTTTGCCGTTAGTGTTGCAATGCCTGACATGCGCTGAAACAGATTAAGTGAAACGCGCTCCGCTTTTAAAATATTTGATAAACTACCGGAAACTTCGGCAATTAATTCGCCTTTTTTCACCCAGCTTCCATCGTTGATTATTTTTTTTATCTTAAGATTTTTATCAAGACACTTAAATGTTTCGGCAAAGACATCAATTCCGGCTATGACAAAATCATCTTTGGCGATAGCCAATGCCCTTCCCTTCTTTTTGCCGCTTACTGTGGCCCCCGTGGTAATATCGCCAGTGCCGATATCTTCAGCCAGAGCGTTTTTAATGATTTTTATGATCTGTTGAGAAACCATTTATCTCCTCATTCATTATTGCAGCCAACCGCAACCGAAACCAGGCAGAAAGCGAAGATGATCTCATATTTTTAAAGATCGCCGCCCTGCCATGGAGGCATCTGTCGATGACACACATTGATCAAAGGGAAATCCCTTTTAATTTTTTAAGCGCACCTTCCAGAGTTGTAAACTTTTTCTGGAAGTCTTTTAACTTTTCTTCTTCCTTCTGAATAATTTCCGGCGCTGCCTTGACGCAAAAGTCCCTGTTGGCAAGTTTCTTCGAACACTGTTCCAAATCTTTGGATACCTTGCCCAATTCTTTCTCCAGCCTTGCCCTCTCAGCGGAGATATCCACGGCGCCAGCAAGCGGAACGAATATTTTTGTAGCGCCCATTACAGCGGTGGCAACGCCTTTGGGCTCTACCATATTAATTTCGACTGTCAATGATTCAAGATTGGCCAGATTCAGAATATGGCTTTGATCCTTTTCTATGGATTTTTTATTTTGTTCGTCAGCGGCGGAAATGAAAACCTTCAATTTCTGCGACGGCGCAATGCGCATTTCGCCGCGGATATTGCGGATGGATGTAATAATCTCCATAATCATCTCCATCTCTTTCTCTGCTTCCGTATCCGCCCATTGCGCGTTAACAACGGGAAATTTGCTGACCATGATCGAATTTTCGTCACTGCCTTTGAGAATCTGCCAGAGTTCTTCCGTTAAAAAAGGCATGAAAGGATGCAGGAGTTGCAGCATTTTCTGGTAAACCTCATACAAAGTCCGCTGGGCAGCCTGTCTTTGCTCCGGGTTTTCTTTGCCGTAAAAAACAGGTTTGCTTAATTCCAGGTACCAGTCACATAATTCATGCCAGATAAAACGGTAAACAGCGGCGGAGGCATCATTGAAACGGTATTCATCCAAAGCCCCCGTGATATCTTCAATGGCCTTATTTAATTTTACCTTTATCCATTTGTCCGGCAGTGAATCGGAAACGCCTGCGGAAGCGGATTCGTCGAAGTCATCCAGATGGCCCAGCGTCAGTTTTGACGCGTTCCAGATTTTATTGACAAAATATTTGTAGCCTTCAATTCGTTCCGGCGATAGCCGCACGTCGCGCCCCTGAGCGGTATAAGCGGCCAGCGTAAAGCGAAACGCGTCGGTGCCGTATTGATCGATCATCAAAATAGGATCAATACTGTTGCCCTTGGACTTGCTCATTTTTTCCCCTTTTTCATCCCGCACAAGCGCGTGCAGATAAACATCTTTAAAGGGGACATCTTTCATAACGTAAATGCCCATCATCATCATGCGGGCTACCCAGAAGAAAAGAATATCGAAACCGGTAATTAACAATGAGGTCGGATAGAATGTTTTAAGAGCCTTTGTCTTTTGGGGCCAGCCCAGGGTGGAAAAAGGCCACAGCGCGGAACTAAACCAGGTATCCAGAACATCTTCATCCTGCCGAAGGGATGCCCCGCCGCATTCGGGACATTTATCAGGATCAGCCGTAGCGACAATAATTTTGCCGCAACCATCGCAATACCAGACGGGAATACGATGCCCCCACCACAGCTGTCTGGAGATGCACCAGTCACGAATATTATTCATCCAGTCAAAATAAGTTGCTTCCCACGACTTGGGAACAATCTTTGTTTTACCCTTTACGACTGCCGCCATCGCCTGTTTAGCCAAAGGTTTGATTTTGACAAACCACTGTTTGGAGACCATGGGCTCGATATCCGTTTTGCAGCGATAACACTGGCCGACATTATGCGCGTAAGGTTCCAGGCTTACTAAAAAGCCCTGTTTTTCCAGGTCGGCAATAACGTTTTTACGGGCTTCGTAGCGATCCTGCCCTTTATAGGCTCCGCCGTTTTCATTGATGATTCCCTTGCCGTCTATGATTGTAATAATTTCCAGATTGTGCCGCTGGGCCATGGCAAAGTCATTGGGATCGGAACCGGGGGTGATTTTTACCGCGCCGGAACCGAAATCCATCGTTACGTATTCATCGGCAATGATGGGAATTTTTTTGTTCATTAAAGGCAAAATAACGTATTTGCCGACTTTATCCGTATATCTTTTATCATCGGGATTAACGGCAACGGCTGTATCGCCCAGCATCGTTTCCGGTCTTGTTGTGGCTACCACAATTTCTCCGCTACCGTCTTCAAATTTATAACGGATGTTCCACAAAAAGCTTTGATCCTGTTTAAATTCCACTTCCAGATCGGAAATGGCTGTGTGGCAGCGGGGACACCAGTTGACACTGTAGTCGCCCTGATAAATCATGCCTTCATTATAAAGCCTTACAAAAACCTCCCGCACGGCGTGGGATAAGCCCTTATCCATCGTAAAACGCTCTCTTTCCCAATCGCAGGAACAGCCAAGCCGCTTTAACTGATTAATAATGACACCGCCGTATTTTTCCTTCCATTCCCAAACGCGGGCGATAAATTTTTCGCGTCCCAGATCATGGCGGGAGATTCCTTCCTTCATCAACTGCTGTTCAACGACGTTTTGTGTGGCAATGCCCGCATGATCCATACCCGGCATCCACAAAGTGTTATAGCCCTGCATCCTTTTAAAGCGCGTAATAATATCCTGCAATGTATTATTCAAAGCATGCCCCATATGCAACATTCCGGTCACATTTGGAGGAGGAATAACGATAGAAAAAGCCGGAGCTTCACTTGCGTCCTGCGCGTGAAAATATTTATTTTTTAACCAGTAATCATATAATCTTTTCTCGGCGTCGGCCGGTTCAAACGCCTTGCTTAACTCTTTGTGTGCCATTTAATTCTACTCCCTGATATATTGATATCTTCCGAATTTCATTATTTCACAAACAAAAAGGGCTTTCGCCCTATTCATTATTATCTTTATATTTCATCTACTTAATCAATTATTTTCAACTTTTCCTTAAACTTGCGAATAATCATCAGAGCTTCCACGCCGGACAAGGGTTTAAGCGGAGCGAATTCTCCCGTTTTTGTATTCTTAGCTTCCATTATTCCCCGTGAGGTCACGGTCATAATTGCATTAAAACAAGGCATATCCACGGGAACGTCGGGGAATAATGATTTTGATTTAACATATTTGGTGGCTAAATCCTTATCTTGTGTTAATTTTAGCAGCACATCTTCAAGCATTATGGCGTATTCACCGCGGGAGATGACTTCGTCCGGATTGAAATTGCCGTTCGGATCATTTTCCAAACCGCGCACGCCTGCCTCCAGTACACCCTCAATGTATGTTTTATATTGCTGGTCTGCTATATCTTTTGCCATCACTTTGACAGGTGCCGGAGGCGCAGACGTCAAAGAAGTCCCCGAGAGAACATTTTGTGTTTCTTTAGCATCTGTCAAAACATTCTCATTTTCCTTCACTTCCGCAGATATTTTTGAGGTCTCTTTTAAAGGCAATTCCAGGGCTTTTGGAGCCGGTTTATTGTAAATATTTTTTATTTTTAATTCTTCCATAAATAACGCCGCCGTATCCGCTCTGGTCATACGCTCCACCAGAGCAATCCTCTTCCCTGCTTCTGTTGAAGGCATAGCCAGTTGAATTTTTTGCAGAAACTTCAGTTGCGCGTCGGCATCGGCCATATGATCGGTTTTCAGTTGAATAACCTTGGCAAACATCTGACCGGCCAGATTGAATTCGAGCGCGTCTTTATACGCCAACCCCATGAAATAATAGGCAGAAGTATGTTTGGCATCAATCGCTACAGCTTCATCAAATTGTTTTTTAGCCAGTTCCAGCCATTGGGGATCTGATTTGCTTATAGTATAATATTGAATCCTGCCGACATTAAGGAAAAGTTTTTCTTCATCCGATTTGGCATATTTAGAACCAAGCGTCAGATCATCCAGCGCCGTACCGAATTTGTATGTAAAAATATCAACCATGGCCATGCCGGTATATGCCCTGGAATAATTATTATTAAGTTGAATTGCCATTTTGAATTCACGTTGGGCATCGGTATATTTTTCCTGATCGAGCAGTTTTAAACCGGTGAAGGTATGGCGTTCGGGGGTATCGAGTTGATTTACAGCCACTCTTGTTTTAGGCGCGCAGGAAAGCGCAGACAAAACGGCTGTACAAATTACAAAGGGGAAAATTAATGTTCTGATTTTATCACGTTTCATAATAATTACTTCTTCCTGAACTATCGCGTATAATTATCTTTAGAACGGCCTTAAGTCAAGCAATATTGCATGTTCAAAGGAAGGATGCATTACTTAAAAATATTAACAGGAGTGTTCTCCAGATGAGCGGCGAAATCATTGTAGGCCATTAATGTCAGGACAGTGGATATTCTCACCCGCTTATTGAAAATTTTGGGCAACAACTTCATGATGAACCTTGACCGCTCGATATTGCGGGAAAAGATCATGGTACCAAGGCGCAGGGCAAAGAGGACGCGGTATCTAAATTTCACCGGATCTAATTTATTTGAACGTTTCCAGAAATCGATATCCCAGTAATAATTTAGTTTTTTCCATATGGAATCAAAGGAGTAAATCTCCTGAACAATTCTCCTGAACCCTGCAACGAGTTCTTCGGGAGTCTGGTGGGCAGGAGAAAAGACAACGTTTTGCGTGTCATATTTAATCCAGTTCTTGTGGATAATCCGGCCTTCCTTTTCAAGACGACAAAACAGCTCTGTTCCCGGAAAGGGGGTAAGGATGTTGACGAGCGGCATGAGGAGTTTTGTCTTATCGATAAAAGTTATAAGCTCATTGAAGGTCTTTTCTGAATCGTAATCGTATCCTACAATAAAAGAGCTGTGAACCAGCATTCCATGGGATTGAATCTTCCTGATTGCCTCTTCATAATCAAAGCGTTGATTAACATCTTTATGCATGGCTTTGAGGTTATCTATGGAGATGGACTCAAAGCCGATGAAAATCGCCCCGCACCCGCTATCCCTCATGAGGGCTAACAGTTCGTCTTCTTTGGAAATGTCGATTGATGACTGACACATCCAGTTGATGTCATGGGGCTTCATGGCCGTAAAAAGCTCACGGGCGAATTTTCGATTAGTGATGATATTGTCATCTGCAATAAAAATGGCTTTTTTCGACTTGTATTTGGAACCGGTGCTCTTTATGTCGAGAATCTCCTGAATGACCTGATCAATGGATTTATGTCTGTTTTTTTGGCCGTCAAAAGCATAGACGGAACAAAATTCACAGTGGAAGGGACACCCTTTGGTGGTTTGAAGGATATCCTGAAAATACATATTTCGAGAAAGGTTTTTCCTGTAAATAGCAGGAGATCGGCTCAAGTCGCTGTATGATCCCGATGCATAACGTTTTTTTAAATGACCGCTTTCTGCATCCGCAAGCAGTTGTGCCCATACATCTTCAGCCTCACCTATCACAACGCTATCACAATGATTCAGGGCCTCGTCGGGACACATGGAAGGATGAATTCCACCGAGAACTGTTCTAACCCCCAGATCTCTGTACTTATCCGATATGGTATATGCCCTCTGGGCAAACATGGTTCTGACACTGATGCCGGCAAGGTCAGCCTTCCAAGAATAGTCGATCTTCTCGATATTTTCATCGAAAACCCTGATTTCATGATGAGGCGGGGTCAGGGACGCAAGCGTCGGTATTGCCAGCAGATATGAAATATATTTCTTTGAAAGAAGAAAAGAGGAATAGAAATTGTAATCATAAAAACTTCTTGAGTTTTCAGAGCTGTTCCTTGGAATGATGAGGGCGATTTTCACTTTCGGTTCCCTTCATATATAATAAAATATTATTTCCATGGAAAGGCAGTATAAAAAGGTTGATCTTCTCTGTCAACGACATTTAATACGACATTTAATAATAAATTTGAAATATACATGTTTCAATCCGTTATTGTTGAGAAAAGACTCCACATTTTTAATCTCAAATCCGGGGACACCATACTAGTTTTTATCCAGGTTTCTAGGCCTTCTACCTTTCTGGGGTATTAGTATTCTTGATAACTTGTCCTCTAAACGTTTAATAAATCGCTCGCTGCCAAGAGGCCTTCCTGTCTGTTCATGACGATGCATTAATAATGCTTCCTCTTTCGTATACCCACTGGAAAGAAATTCTCCCCAGTCGTCAATCAGCTTCAATAAAGGCTTTACTTTAACAAGTTTATCATCACTGCCCGTTATATGCGCTCTTGCACTGCTCCATAAATATTGCTCCGGCCTCCTTACCAGTTTTGCTTTAACTGGATTTAACTCAATATAGCGGGCCGCAGCTAAAAGATACTGCTCATCCATAACATATGATGAAAAACGTCCCTGCCATAGATGACCTTTCCATTTCTCCCGGAAATTTATCTGTCGTGTATAACGCCTGTGCGTCTCGCCTATCGCACGACGAAGGCCTTCCTCTGTCTCAGGCACTGCTATCAGATGAACGTGATTAGGCATTAAACAGTATGCCCATATTTCTACGTCGTAATTTCTGCACCACTCCGACATGGTTTCTATATAATAGCGGTAATCGTCAGCACAAAAAAAAGTGTCCTGTCTGCGATTACCTCGCTGAGTTATATGATGTGGATATTTTGCTGCTACTACTCTTGCAAGACGCGCCATGTTTATTCCATATTATTATTAACTACTGCTGGTGCACTTTGAATTGGAATGCACCTATCAGCCCAAAAAACTAGTATGGTGTCCCCTGATTTCCCACCAAAGGCTATCTGCTCCAGAGTAAGACCTTCACCGGCCCATATCGTAGCAGCCTCGGTCATTGTTGTAAGCGCAAATTTTGGATTAATAGCCCCAACATTACCTTTACCTTTTTTTATTATTATATTATTCCAAAGATTATCCAAAACGGACGGCATAAACATAAACTTATTCTCCTTTCAATTTGTATGGAGTTAATTTAATTGTAGGATGATCATGAAACTCTAAATCCCACTGATAGACTCCGTTGAGCCATTCAATTGTATCCGTTTGAATTCGGCTATCGATTGACCTGGATTTGATTTCTTCCAGCTTTAGCTTTTTAGCCAAATAACCATAAAAATAATACGAAAATGGTTTGGGCTTTCCCTTATATTTTGTCTGAATATTCTTAAATATTTGATTGTATAATTCAGGATCGTAGTTAATACGTAAGCGATCATCGCTGATCTTTAAATACAACCCCATTTCATCAAAAAATTGTTCACAGTCTTGTAAATATTTTTCATTTCTTTTCTTTGTCATCTCGTCAGCGTCATCTTTCTGAAAATAGGAACACTCCGGTAGAGCAGACTCAAAGAATCTTATTTTAATTTTTTCAGTATCATTTAATACCCATACCGGCGGATTTTTTCTTTTGGAAGGGAATGATATTTTATCGGCTGGGGAAGTAGAAAAACTCTTTGCTGACATTAGAGAATCAAGCAGACGTACCGTATTCTTATCATATTTAAATAAATACATGTCCGCAACGTGACCATTACAATTGCCGTCTATTAAAAGGTAATCTTTGTAAACAGTGTATGATAATCCTTCATAACAACTTTGATCATCAACAAAAAAGAAATGATTATTGCCTAATAAAAAGCCAATCTGGCCAACATCGAATCCTAATTTGTTGATGTAGCTAAATAATCCAACTCTTATATCGGTGCCCGGCAGTAAAAAAGATTTGTAATCTTTCTCCACCGGTACATAATGTGAACCAACTTTTTTCAATACAAATCCTTCAGGCTCAACTACCCTGAATTTTTTTATTTTATTTTCAGCATGAGAAAAAGGAACGATTAATAAAGATATACATAAAATTACAAATATTTTGAGTAAAGTATGAATGGTTCCATTTATCTTTATTATTTCATTTATTTTCTTCATGCTACCCTCCTTAGATTTTCGCGCAAAGAAACACACAGAGGTGTGGTGACACCGGCAATGCGATAGTCAGGTACGCAGACTGTTTAGTAATGTCTTTACAAGCGTTTGCGGTGAGCGAAGAAATCTCGTACCTATCAATAGCAGAGGAATTAACTCCCCATATTAGCCGGGCAGTCTGATTAGTATCGGGAATGACATGACAAGTTTGACGATCAACAGGAACGTGCATTTTCGCTTCCATATCTGAATTGCATACAAAAATACAATTCAGATGTTTTAGTATGAACAACCGTAAATCTGCGAAACTTGCTCTTGTGAAATATTTATAAAGCTATTTTAATTCTTAGAGATGTACTTTCATAAACAAATTTATTTTTCTTGTCAATAAATATCTG
>JBKQWB010000074.1:0-50568 GCA_052139735.1 Smithella sp.
CTTTAGCGAACAATGGAAATATGAATGCGCAACGAATAGAATTGATCGGCAAATCATGCCGGCATTTTTCAGTTGACGTTTTAAAGAAAAATATTTAATAGTAAAAGTAGAAAGGAGGTGAAGCAACGCCCATAATAAGGAATTGAGCAAAACTGATCAGCGTAAAAAAGCACGACTCAATACCTCCAAAATAAATTATCTGGTATGAATAATGTCATTATCATACTCCGAAAAAATACAACTGTGAAAGGATATTTTATTATGAAAAAGAAAATATTAAGTTTAGCCATTGTAATGTTTGTGAGTGCATTTTTTTTAATCTCCTGCTCCAGAGATAAAGACCCGGCGGACCTCGCTATTAAAGCTGCCGACACAGCCATCAATGCAACTAAAGCGGAAGCAGTCAAGATGGTTCCCGATCAGGTAAAATCACTGGATGATTCTCTGGCTTCCGCTAAAGAGAAATTTGCCAAAGGCGAATATAAAGCCGCTTTGGACGAAGCAACTCTGCTTCCCATCAAGGCAAAGGGAGTAATGACTGCCGCTAAAGTCAAAAAAGAAGAACTGACCAAAAAATGGACAGAAGCAAGCCAGGACCTTCCCAAAATGATTGAAGACGTCCAGGACAAAGTGGATGCTCTCTCCAAGCTCAAAAGACTTCCGGCTAAACTAAAGAAGAATACATTCGAAGAAGCCAAGGCAGGACTGGCCTCTGCTAAAGATGAGTGGACAAAAGCACAGGAAAGCTTTAAAAATGAAAAATTCACCGACGCAATCAATGTGGCCGGCTCTGTAAAAGATAAAGTAATAAATATTATGGGGGCTCTGGGGATGAGCATTCCGGCTCCGGTTGTAGCTCCAGTTGTAGCTCCGGCGGCTGTTCCGGCTCCGGCTCCTGCTTCAACTAAAGCTAAATAATAATTAAGGTATATAAAAATATTTAAAGGGATATGGAGTTTGTAAACAAACTCCATATCCCTTTTTTCTTAAAAACTTCTATCTAAAAATCAAACGCGGCACAGAACTTAATGCGTGTTGCGGAAATTTCTTCATGACTGGCCAGTTTGGCGCGCAACTTTACTTCCTGTACTTTCTCAAAACTTAAAACCATTGGCAATTGTGAAGTCCATAACTGTAACGGCAACTATTAAAGACAAGCGAATATACTCATATCAATACTTCAACACGACTTTACTATTTTATCCACACCGACCTGGCACGATCATCGCTGTGAATTAAGATATAAACTAATTTCATTAAGTGAGGGAAAGTGTTATAAACAACGGAAATCTTAATCGCAACAATACGAACATTTTTAAAATGGAGAAAACTAACATGAATATAAAAATCTTTAAAAAAAATTTGCGTAGCCAAGAATAAGGAATTTGTTCGATTATTAGGCGGACATTAATGTTGGAGGATATATAATGAGAATAAATAATATTTATAGCATTATTTGTTTAGTAATTATTCTACTGTTAGCTAATCAGGCATGGGCGGCAGACTGGAAATTCCTTGCTTCATCCGGCAGCGGAGATGTGTATTACGATAAGAAAAGTATTGTAAAAGTAAATAAAAATATTGTTCGTGTTTGGACTAAAAAAACATACAGTGAAAAAGGGAAATTAGAGGAATATTCATTTTTGAAAAGTCTTGGTAAAGCGCCGGGCAATCCTTACATATTAAGTCACGAGTTGAAATTGCTTGAAATTGAGTGCCTGAATAAAAAGATCAAAATTTCTTCTGACAGAATTTGCGATAAAAGAGGACACGTTGCTGTTACTACTACGCAATCTTACGGTAAATTGAATGATATTGTCCACAAATCAAGTGATGAAGAGCTTCAAAATATAGTCTGTACTGACGGCAAGACTCCCGAGACCAAACAGAAATAGTCACCTTAATATAGAAATGTGGGATTGAAGTTCTCCGCGACGTGCCCCGGAAACTCGATTCTTGAGGTAAATTACTGATGATATCGAGGCGGCAAGGAGGAGGCTTTGGCAGGCGTATTTGTGATCCACGCCATATGGCGCGGATCATCGGCAAGGAAATGATATATTTATATTGTGTCCCCTTCGGGGACACTCCCGTTTTCATACGTTTCGGAAGGCTGACGACCTCGGCCTACGCCCCCGGCA
Source organism: Smithella sp. (assembly GCA_052139735.1). GTDB lineage: Bacteria > Desulfobacterota > Syntrophia > Syntrophales > Smithellaceae > Smithella. The sequence continues at coordinate 2,142 of JBKQWB010000074.1, forward strand.
GGCTGTGCCAACAAAAATATCGATTTGATCCGGGATTCAAACTTTCATTGCTTTCCGACATTCGCTAATCAGCGCTTTTTTAGAAACTCCCAGATCAATAATATCCCAGGGCAGAACTTCATCAAATGTTTTTTGACGGTAAACGTAAAAGTCGGAATTGATATTTACTTCTTTCAACGCCTGCGCCCAATTACCCTCCAGACGATTTACTGCCCGCAATATTTCTCCCACGCGGCGATCCCCCAGAGAAAGCAGCGCCTGAATATAATTCCACTTCGGCACATCGTGAATAACCTTGACCTGCCTGTACCGCCTGAAAGCATTCTCAATCTTTCTAATTTTTTTGCCGACAGCATTAACATCGGCCAGAACGCACCATTGAAAAGGCGTTGCCGGCTTGGGGATAAACTGATTAATGCTTAACGTAATGTGCCGGAACTTTTTTTTGCCCGCATACTTTTGAAGGATATGATGTTGAATTTTTCCGGTAATTTCAATGATGGCGTCTATGTCCTGATCTTCTTCTCCTGGAAGGCCAACCATAAAATAAAGCCTCAAATTGGGAATTTCTTTGTCCGCCAGTATTTCCGCGGCGTTCAAAATATCGGCTTGGGTTATGTCTTTGCGTAATATGTCCCGCATTCGCTGACTGCCCGCCTCCGGCGCAAGCGCGACTGTCTCGATGCCATTGGCTTTTATTAAGTCAACAATCTTTTCATTGATCTGATCAATTCGCAGGGAACCAACGCCTGCCTGCGCTTTTTGAGCGATGATGTATTCACAGACATTCATGAGATCGGGGTGCTCGGAGACCGCTGTCCCAACCAGTCCAATTTTCTTTTTTCTTTTTAAACCGCAATCAATCGAGGCGACAATTTCCGCCATGCTTCGGAAACGAACCGGACGATAAACAAAACTGGCCGCGCAAAAGCGGCAGCTGCGTGCGCATCCACGGTTAACTTCCACCAGAAACATATCTTCCATTTCTGTTTGAGGCGCGCTGATAACTTCCTGCGTGCGAAAATTATTGATATCTTTTACATGTTTTATTTTTATTTTTTTCGGAAATTCCGCATCTTTCGGCGCAATGGACTGAATCATACCTTTCGTGGAATAATTTACGTCGTAAAGACCCGGAACGTAAATATTATTAATTTGCTTTTGCAAATCTGTGACTAATTTCCGGCGATCATAACCAAGACGGCGCGTTTCTTCAAAATTCCGGCAAAAATGCGGCAATACTTCTTCGGCTTCACCCAAAATAAATAAATCAAAAAAATCGGCCAGCGGCTCGGGATTAAGTGTTACAGCAATGCCGCCGCCAACTATCAAAGGATAATTTTCCGAGCGGTCTTTCGCCAGCATTGGAATACCGGCTAAATCCAAAATTTTTAAGATATTGGGGTAATCATTTTCAAATGATATGGAAAAAGCTAGAATGTCAAATTCGACAATTGATTTTTGGTTCTCTAGACTAAAAATTCCCGCCGCTCCGGAAACGAATCTGGCCTCGCTCCCGGAGACAGGCAGGAATACCCTTTCACAAAGAAAGGAAGGTAGTTCATTAAATATTTTATATACTGTTTGGAAGCCCAGATTCGCCATGCCTGTCCGGTAGTTATTGGGATAAGCCAGGCAAACCGTATTGTAGTTGCCCCAAACTTTTTTTACATATCCAGTCTCATTCTCCAGAATGGTTGTATGTTGTTTTTTCAGTTTCCAATCCATGGTTTTATCATGGCCTATATCCTGCGCTCGCTGACGCCATCATTGAATTACAACGCTGAAAATCACGGATATAAATTCCGAATCAAAATGGGGGAATATATATCCGCTTGCTTCACGGACTTTCTCAACTTACCAACTCCCCTGATCTTTTTAGTTGTTGGAATTGGAGTCGCACTAATCATCAGTCAGCCTGACGACGCAAAAATGTCGGAATCTGCATATCCATATTTTCAGTTTGATCGGTTAGGCCCACAACCGCGACATTAGGATTGTTGAGTGTTCTTTCCTTGCGTATGAACGTGGGTGTAGCCAAATCCTCCCTCCGGAAACCACCAAAATGAGTAACATTTCCCAGTGATTCCCTTTTCTTTTTATTAAAATCATCAAAACCTGTTGCAATGACAGTGATGCGAATTTCATCCTGCATATTTTCATCAATCACCGTACCGAAAATAATGTTGGCATCTTCATCCGCTTCCTCTTGAATTAAAGATGAAGCCTCGTTAACCTCATAAAGACTCATGTCAGATCCGCCAGTGATGTTGAGTAAAATTCCGTGCGCGCCCTGAATAGTATTGTCTTCCAGCAAAGGAGATGAAATCGCTCGTTGCGCCGCTTCCACCGCCCTGTTTTCACCACTGGCTACACCGGTGCCCATAATGGCCATGCCCATATTGCTCATGACACTCCTTACATCGGCAAAATCAAGATTAATCAATCCCGGAACCAAAATTAGATCGGATATCCCCTTGACCGCCTGATAAAGAATATCATCCGCCTTTTTAAAAGCTTCCAAAAGCGACAGGTTACGGCCGCCCAAACTTAAAAGTCTCTGGTTCGGAACAACAATCAGCGTGTCTACAACATCCCGTAATTGAGCTATTCCTTCTTCAGCCTGAATATTGCGTTTTTTTCCTTCAAACTGAAAAGGCTTGGTCACCACGGCAATAGTCAGAATGCTGCATTCACGGGCAATTTCCGCAATAACCGGGGCAGCGCCCGTTCCCGTTCCTCCACCCATTCCCGCAGTGATAAAAATCATATCCGCACCTTCCAGATAAGGGCGGATATCGTCGCGGGATTCCAGCGCCGATTGTTTACCGATTTCCGGATCGGAACCTGCTCCCAGACCTTTTGTTATCTTAGAGCCGATTTGAATTTTGACCGGCGAACACGATACGCTCAGAGCCTGCGCATCGGTGTTTGCGTTGATAAAATCAACTCCCATCAGGGATGATGAAATCATCGTATTGACAGCGTTTCCGCCGCCGCCGCCTACGCCAATCACCTTTATTTTTGCCAGATTTTCACTACATACTTCAGTTAATTCAAACATGTTCTCTCCTTCCTTTCAAAAAAATTCTGAAAACATTTTTTTTACAGTTCTAGCCATATTACCGAACACACCGGTTGTTTTTCTATATACGGAATCACCATCCAATTGATCATGTCCATAAATGATCAGACCTACTCCTATGGCATGCGCCGGTGAATTCACAATATCAGTTAACCCCCCGACACCTATAGGAAGGCCTTTTCGCGCCGGCATATCAAATATTTTTTCAGCCAGTTCGCTGATACCTTCCAAAAGCGATGTTCCCCCGGTTAAAACAACTCCGGCTGCCAGTAAATCTTCAAATCCGAAACGGACAATTTCATTGTAAGCAAGATTTAAAATTTCTTCCATTCTCGGCTCGACGATCCTTCCGAGTATCTGACGCGACACTTCACGGTCTTCCCTGCCGCCTAAACTGGGCACTCTGATTGTTTCATCCTTTGGTATCATGGACGTCAGGGCGCAACCGTATTTAATTTTAATTTTTTCCGCTTCAGCAAGAGGCGTGCGTAAACCTGTTGAAATATCCGAGGTAAGATAATTTCCCCCGACAGGCAATATAGCCGTATGTTTGATACTCGATTCAGAAAATATTGTTACAGAAGTATTGGAACCGCCGATATCAATTAAAACAACGCCTAAATCTTTCTCGTCGTTACTCAACACCGCTTTGCCCGCAGCCAACTGTTCCAGAACGATATCATCAATATCCAAACCCACCCTGTTGACGGATTTCACGATATCCTGAATAGCGGAGGTAGCTCCGGTAACAATGTGCACCTTAGCCTCCAGCCGGACGCCGGACATCCCTATGGGATCTTTAATTCCCTCCTGACCGTCAATTACATAACCCTGGGGAAGGACGTGCATTATTTCCCTGCCCACGGGAATGGCAATCGCTTTGGAAGCTTCTATCACTCTTTTCACATCGTTTTCATCCACTTCCCTGCCCTTAATGGAAACGATACTCAAAGAGTTTTGTCCTTTTATATGACTGCCTGAAATTCCGACATAAACCGAATTAATGCGGCATCCGGACATGTGTTCAGCTTCTTCCACAGCCGTTTTTATTGATTCCACCATGCTGTCAATATTAACAACAGTACCTTTTCTCATTTCTTTGTTTTGAGATGTTCCAATGCCGATTATATTAATTCCGGCTTCGGTAACCTCACCAACAATAGCCGTGGTTTTTGTCGTTCCTATATCAAGCCCGATCAACACATTGCTTCTTTTCCCCATCAGCTTCCTCACCTCTTCTTTAATTTTACAAATCAATAAATTTTTATATTAAATACTGTTTACCTTTACTGTCCGGTTCCTTCCGATCAGGAACATTTTTGCGTTGTACCGTAACTTTTGCGTCATCTGATAAATCGATACATAAATAACCGTTTTTCATGCCTCTGTTTTCCAGATCAGCCAAAACCAATTTTAATTGCTTCAGCTTGTTTTCAAAATCGGTTGTGCCAAGTTTCAAGTAAAGACCTGTACTGGAAATCAAAGAAAGCCCGAATACATTATCGACATGAACTTCGGAAACTGTGCCCAGATAAGCGTATTGGCTGGATTTGGACACAGTCTTCAATAAATTTAGAGTGGCAAGAAGCAGTTGCGATTTAACGTCTTCTTTCTCGTTAACCCCTGTAATGATGGGAAGATCAACCTCATCGCTTTTACCAAGTTTCTTAAACACGAAACCTTCGGCATCCATAAGACAAAAATCATTGTCCTGTTTAACCAAAACCAATGGAGTTCTTTCCTTCACTTCCAGAACCAGCTTGTTAGGCAGTTCCCTGCCAACGGAAATACTCTCTACCCATTGGTTTGCGGAAACCCGGCGTATAACCGCGTCCGTATTTATAGCCAACAGATTTTGCGCAGGCTTTATCCCTGCCGTTGCCAGAACGTCTTTTTCCGTTAATTCTCTTAACCCGCGCACCGATATTTCTTTGATTTGAAAATACGGCCTGCTTACAAGAAAGTTGTAAGCGTAAATAAACAAAGAACACAGAAACACTGCGACGAGCAGTAATCCCGTTGCGGTGAAAAAATCTCCCGATATATTGCCAAATCGCCGGCGTATCCTGTTTTTCTTTGTTTTAAGTCCTGATCTTCTCAGCATTAATCTTCTCCAATAATCACGACTTCTGTTTCCAGATTCACGCCTTTTTCTTTTTTGGCCATGGATTGAATAAACTCAATCAGCCTTAGAATATCTGAAGCAGTGGCATTACCGCTGTTAACAATAAAATTGGCGTGTTTAGATGATATTTGAGCGCCTCCGGCGGTCATCCCTTTGATTCCCATATCTTCAATAAGACGACCTGCCGCCTGCCCGGGCAAATTCTTAAAAATGGATCCGGCGCTGGAAAATTCCAAAGGATGTTTGGCCTGGCGCAACTGCAATATTTCATTTATTTTTTCTTTGATTTTTATACGCTCACCTTTTTCCAGTTTGAATTGAGCGCCCAGTATTATTGTGCCAACAGGGAAAGATGTCGTGCGATAACCGAAAGATATTTCCTCCCTTTTCATTGTTTTTTTCTCTCCATCGGCATCCAGTATAGATATCTCGTTTATAACATCTTTCATTTCTTTTCCGTATGCTCCCGCGTTCATCCATACGGTGCCGCCAACACTGCCTGGAATACCGGCGCAGAATTCAAGCCCGGTTAGTTCTTCCTCAACCGAACGGCTGACAACTTTTGCCAGCGCCGCGCCTGCCTGGGCGGAAATTAAATAACCGTTTTGCGGCGTATCGTCGCAACGGACTCCTTTGCTTCCTGTCATTAACAATATGGCTCCCCGGTATCCACCGTCCCGCACAATGACATTAGTCAGATTTCCCGCTATGAAAATATTTATTCCCTTTTCTTTGAGTCTTCCTACAACCAGCGCCAGTTGATCTTCATTTTCTATATAGACGAGGGCGTCCGCATTGCCTCCAACGGCAAGTGATGTATGAAGCGACATCGGTTCATCAAACAATATCTTTCCATTGATTATACTGCCCAGAACTTCTTTAATTTCATTTTTACGGGTCATCACTTTTTTGTTTCCCTTGCCACCAGTTGTTTTATAAAAGCTTCACCGATTTTATAAATGCTTCCCGCCCCTATCGTAGCAACTGTATCTTTCGCTTTTACCGTCTTTAACAGATATTTTATGGTTTCTTCCGCATCGGGTATATATTCCACATGTGTTTGACCCGTTTTTCGGATAGCTTTGCAAAGCGCGAAGGAATTGATTCCGGCAATAGGCTCCTCACTGGCCGGATATATGTCATTTAAGATTAAGATATCGACATTGCCAAAGGCTTTAGTGAATTCGTCGAAGAGCGCCTTTGTCCGCGTGAACCTGTGCGGCTGAAAAACCACGATCAACCTGTCTTTCCATATTTGCCGCATAGCTTTCAGCGTTTCTTTTATTTCCGTCGGATGATGACCGTAATCATCAACGACGGTGATATCACCCACTCTTCCCTTGATTTCCAGACGGCGTTGCACTCCGGAAAAGCTTTTTAAACCCTCTTTGATTGTTGCAAAATCCAGATTCAACTCACGCGCTACCGCTATTGCCGCTAAAGAATTATAAACATTGAAAAGCCCTGGCACAATTAATTCAACAGCGCCCACTTTCTTCTTTCTATAAACCAGAGTGTAACTGGTTTTTGTTTTCAGAAATTTGATATCTACAGCGCTGTAATCCGCGGGAAACTCCATTCCATAAGTAATCATTTTTCGTTTAATCATAGGGAGGATTTCCCGCACATGAATGTTATCGGTGCAAATAACCGTGCAACCGTAAAAGGGAACTATATTGGCAAACTTAAGAAACGCTTCCTTGATTTCGGCAATGCCCGGATAATAATCCAGATGTTCGCGGTCGATGTTTGTAATGACGGCAATGGTGGGCGATAATTTCAGGAATGAGCCGTCACTTTCATCAGCTTCCGCGACAATAATTTCACCATCGCCTAATCGGGCATTACTGCCGATACTTGCCAGTTTTCCTCCGATGACCATTGTCGGGTCTAAATCGCCCTCGGCAAGGATTGTGGAAATCATCGAAGTGGTCGTGGTTTTGCCGTGACTGCCGGAAACCGCAACGGAAAATTTCATTTTGAGAAGTTCCGCAAGCATTTCCGCCCTCGGAATTACCGGAATATTTTTCCGGTGCGCTTCTATAACTTCCGGATTGTTTGTTTTCACTGCCGTAGAAGTAACAACAACATCGGCATTACCGATGTTTTCCGCCGCGTGTCCTATAATGACTCTTGCGCCAATTTTCTGCAATCGCGCCGTTGTTTCCGACGGCTGAACATCAGAACCGCCAACATTGTAACCGAGATTCACCAGAACTTCGGCAATCCCGCTCATACCGATGCCTCCGATTCCTACAAAATGGATGCATTTTACTTTGTGCTGCATTAGGCTGTTTTTCTTATCTGATATCATTGTTTTCCCACGCTCTTTATATTTTTACGAATTATATGCCCGATTTTTTCCAGCCATTAATTGAATACATCTGTCAACTATTGTTGCCGCCGCATCAATTCTGCTCAACCTTAACGAATTTTCTTCCATCTGATGAAGCTTTTTTTCATCCAGTAACAGATTTTCAATCACACCAAACAAATTACTGCCGCCAAGATCTTTCTCCGGAATCACCACAGCAGCGCCTTCCGCGGCTAAAACCTGCGCATTCTTTAATTGATGGTCGTTTGCGGCCCACGGGTACGGAATCAAAATCGCAGCCTTGCCCGCGGCGGTGATCTCCGCAAGGGACGTGGCGCCGGCGCGACAAACAATTAAATCCGCATCCGCGTAAGCTGCGGCCATATCAACAATAAATGCCGTAACATTAGCCTGAATACCAAATTGTTCATAAGCCTTTCTCACCTCTTGGGCTTGCTGTGAGCCTGTCTGATGAAGAATACGAACATTATTTTTTATGCTCTGCAATTGCGGCAGCATATCCATGATGCTTTTATTGATAGCCTCCGCTCCCTGCGATCCGCCGAAGATAAGCAGTTGCCTGTAATTTTTCTTTTCTTTTACTTTACTGCGTCCCGCGACAAACGACGCCCTTACGGGGTTGCCGCTTAAAATCACTTTTGTTTGCGGAAAGCATTCCCGGGTTTGTGCATATGTGACGAATATTTTATCCGCGAATTTCCCTAGAATTCTATTCGTGATTCCGGGTATAGCGTTTTGTTCCGCGATAGCTGTGGGTATACTCATAAAATGAGCAGCAAGCACTGCCGGCCCTGAAGCATAGCCGCCAACGCCAAAAACAATGTGAGGACTAAATTGTTTCAAAATATGCCCCGATTGCCAAATGCTTTTTGGAATCTGATAAGCGCCCTTTATCAATGCCTTAACTCCCCGTCCTTTAACTCCCTCAATATCAATTTCTCTAAGTTCGTAACCAAATTTATTAAGCAGCCTGCTTTCAATGCCTTTTTTTGTTCCAATAAAAATAATTTTTGTTTTATCATCTCTTTTTAAAAATTCTTCAGCGATGGCAATTCCGGGAAATAAATGCCCGCCTGTTCCACCTCCCGCAATTACAATGCGCATTTTTTACTCCATACAATCAAATCACAGCTTAACTCTTCCTTTGACAAACATACCTCTATATTTCGTTCATTACGTCTGTGTAGAAATATTCAGCAAAACACCCACAGCCGTCATACTCATAATAAATGCTGTCCCGCCATAACTTAAAAAAGGCAACACCAGACCTTTCAATGGTATGAGTCCCATTACACCGGCAATATTGATAAACGCTTCTAAGGAAATCACCATAGTTACTCCGGCAGCCAGTAATGTCCCGAAAAGATCTGGTGCTTTTGCAGCAATCATAAAACCGCGAAGAGCGAAAATAATGAACATGACTATTATAATCGTTACTCCGATAAAACCGGTTTCTTCGGCAATGATAGAGAGAATAAAATCGGTATGCGGCTCCGGCAAATAAAATAATTTTTGCATGCCATCGCCTATTCCAACACCGAAAGTTCCACCTGAACCAAAAGAGAGCAGCGATTGGATAATTTGGAAACCGGTATTATCCGCATCTTTCCACGGATCCAGAAAAGCAGTCAAACGCGTCAGCCTGTATCCTTTATACAAAATCAACGATACTCCGATAGGAATGAAAGCCCCTATCAAAAATAAAAGATGTTTTGTCTGCGCTCCAGCTATGCACAACATCGAGAGCAAAATAGTGGCGATAATTACAGCCGTACCGAAATCAGGCTCCAGTAAAATGAGTAAGATTACAGCAGAGATAACGGCCAAAGGCACAAGAATTCCTCTGGCGAAATTTTGCAGTTGATACGCTTTTCTGGTTAATAAATGTGCAAGAAAAACAACGACTGCAATTTTAACCATCTCGGTTACCTGAAAAGAAAAGCCGCCTAAATTCAACCAGCGAGTAGCTCCTCCGCGCTTCATTCCTAAAGGCGTCAACAACAGGGCGAGTAATACAAATGACAATAACATTCCCGGATAAGCCCATTTCCTTAATTGCGTATACGGAACTTTAGTCATAATGATCATGGAAGTGAGACCTAAAAAAACAAACAAGAGTTGTTTTTTTAGAAAATATTGACCGTCCTTAAATTTCTCGAGCGCAATAATGGAACTGGAAGAATAAATCATCGCCGTTCCCACAATCACCAGAATTAAAGTAACTAAAAGCAGGATAATATCCGGCAATTTATCTTCATTATGTTTAATAATGGCATCCATTTAGAGATTCCTCACTACATCCTTGAAGAAATTACCCCGGTCTTTGTAATTGGCAAATTCATCAAAGCTGGCACAACCGGGAGAAAGCAAGACAACATCGCCTGACTGAGCATCTTTATAAGCGCTCTGGATAGCTTCCCGTAATCGCTCTTTTTTTAAAACAGGTATATCTTCACCAATCAATGACGCAATACGATTACGCGCTTCGCCAAACAAAATTACTTTCTTGGTTTTTTTCTTCAGCAACGGTTTCAGAGATTCAAAATCGCCGTCTTTATCGCGGCCTCCCAAAAGTAAAATTACGGGCTGGGTAAATGTCTCCAGAGCCCGCAGAACGGAGCCGACATTTGTTCCTTTGGAATCATCGTAGAATTTGATTGAATTCCTCTCTCCCGCAAATTCGATCCGGTGCGGCAATCCGCTAAAAGCTCTAACAGCCTCAATGATATCTTTCTGAGGGCATCCGCAAAGACGCGCCGCCATTATCGCCGCCATCACATTTTCCACATTATGCAGACCGGGAAGATTTATAATGCCCAACGGATATTTCTCTGCATTAAACCCGGGTATTATCAGAACCATATCATTATCTTTAATAAATATTCCCTGAGACAAAACATCTTTTGAACTGAACTTTACAATTTGCGCATAAGTGGCATCGGCAATTCCATCCTGTTCCTGATCTGCTGCATTAAGAATCGCCCAATCTGTTTTCGTCTGATTAGCAAATATTCCTGCCTTAACGCGACGGTACTGGGCAAAAGATCCGTGATAATTGATATGATCGCAGGTAATATTCAATAATATGGCAATAAACGGACGGAATTTCTCAATCCATTGAAGCTGAAAACTGCTTATCTCTGCGACAATAAAATCATCCTTCTGAGATGTTTCCGCGTATTCAATCAAGGGAGTGCCTATATTCCCGCCGACAAAAACTTTCTTTCCCGACCTTCGCAAAATTTCACCCAATAGCGTTGTCGTTGTCGTTTTACCGTTTGTTCCGGTCACAGCTATTACCGGAACTTTTAAAAACCAGGAAGCCAGCTCAATTTCACTGACAACAGGTATATTCTTTTTTTGCGCCTCCACCAATAAATCACTGTTCGGAGGAACACCGGGAGAGGGCACAACCATGTCTGCGCCCTCTAAAACACGGGCATTATAATCGCCGACTTCCAGCCATTTTTCTCCGGCAATTTGCTTAAACTCGCCGTTCCATTGATCAAACTGTTTTTCGTCCGTTACCGTTACCTTCGCCCCCTGATTTCCCAAGTACCTGGCGGTGGCAATTCCGGTTTTACCCATGCCGATTACAACTATTTTCTTGCCGGTAAAATCCATGTTTCCTCTAACGTAACTTCAATGTACTTATGGCCAGTAAAGCCAGTAAAATAGAAATGATCCAGAATCTCACAATTACTTTCGGTTCCGCCCATCCCTTCAACTCGAAATGGTGATGCAGAGGAGCCATCCTGAGAATTCGCTTCCCGCCGGTTATTTTGAAATAACCAACCTGAAAAATAACCGAAAATGTTTCCATGACAAATATGCCGCCGACAATAGCCAGTAATATCTCCTGTTTGGTTATAATAGCTATTGTGCCCAAAGCCCCGCCAAGCGAAAGAGAGCCGACATCTCCCATGAAAATTTCCGCGGGATAGGCATTGAACCACAGAAATCCCAGGCCAGCGCCAACAAGAGCCCCGCAAAAGACCGTCAATTCACCGGCGCCGGAAACATGGACTATCTGCAAATACGAAGCGACTTTCACGTTTCCGGCAAAATAGGCAAAGAGTAAATAAGTGGCAAAACAGATAACTACCGGACCAATAGCCAGCCCGTCCAGACCATCTGTTAAATTCACGGCATTGGCCGCGCCGACTATGATGAATGTAGAAAGCAAAACATAGCCCCAACCGAGATGAGGTAACACCGTCTTGAAGAAAGGAATTGTTATTTGCGAATTAAAACCCGGCATAATATAAAGAATCATACTGACGAATAAAGCTATTGTTATTTCTGCAGTCAATCTTGTTTTCCCGGAAACGCCCTTGGAACTTTTTCCGGCAAGTTTCCTGTAATCATCAATAAAACCGATCAATCCATAGCCGATTGTAACAAGCAGTATCATCCAGACATAAACATTGGAAAGATTTGTCCAGAGCAGCGTGGATACAACCACGGCCAGAATGATTAATATTCCTCCCATGGTTGGGGTACCTTTCTTGGCAAGATGGCTTTGTGGCCCGTCATCTCTTATCTGCTGGCCTATTTGCATCTCCTGCAATTTCTGGATCATCCACTGACCCAAAAACAGAAAAATCAAAAGCGCTGTAATAGATGCAATAATAGTCCTGAACGTTATATAACGAAATACGTTAAAAAACGAAAACGTAGTATGTAAAGGATATAATAAGTAGTAAATCAATTTAAATATACTCCGGATTAATTAATCGTTTTATTATTTCCACTAATCTTATCACCGCCAAAATCGTCACATATCTGAGACACAATTTTTTCCATTTTCATCCGGCGGGAACCTTTTACCAGAATCCAATCACCTTTTTTTAAATGTTTCTTTAAGTAAGTTATGCCTTTCTCATCGCCGGATAAAAAGAAAATATTCTGGGGCGAGAGGCCTCCTTCCATAGCACCGGCAGCGGTAACTTCTGAAAAATCACCCTGAAGGAAAAGAGTATTGATACCTATAGTGGCTATCAACATCCCTATTTTTCGATGCATTTCGACAGCATCTGCTCCTAACTCCAGCATGTCGCCTAGAAACACATAACCATTATGGCCGTTTTTTAAATCTTTCAACGTCATCAGAGCTTCACGGACTGAAGCAGGATTGGCATTGTATGAATCATCCAGCAGGAAAGAGCCGTTATGCAGTTTGATCATTTCCATCCGTCCGCTAAATGGCCGGAACGCGGCCAGGCCTTTTGAGATCGTTTTATGATCTATGCCCGCTGCAACAGCCGCAGCCGTAGCCGCCATAGCATTATATACATGATGAAGGCCGGCAATTTTCATCTCCACCATTTGCGCATTGCCGCCGATGACTAAGTTAAAGCGCATTCCTTTTATGCCATTCTTTTCTATATCCCTTACAGTTACATCCGCATTAGGACTCATGCTAAAAGTAATTTTTCTGCCATTCCATTTTTCAGACGCAACCGAAATGGCTTCATCATCAAGATTAATGACAGCAACTCCCGACGGCGGCAGGTTAAGAAACAAATCATTTTTTTCTTCCCGGACAACAGCAATGGAACCAAATCCCGCCAGATGCGCCGGCCCGATATTCGTAATCAATCCGATATTCGGCTCAGCAATCTGCGTAAGTCTCTTTATTTCTCCTCTGATATTAGTGCCCATCTCCAGAACCATCAATTCATGTTTCGAGGTAAGACGAAATATCGTCTGTGGCACTCCTATCAGATTGTTTAAATTCCCTTCTGTCTTTAAAATATTTTTCTTCCTGCTGACAATTGCCGCTATCATTTCCTTGGTAGTTGTCTTCCCCGAAGAACCCGTCAATCCAATCACAGGTATGGAAAACCTTTTCCTCCACTCATGAGCCAGGTCTCCGAGGGCTGTCAATGTGTCAGTAACCTTAATGATGGTAAACGTTTTATCCTTCGGGATTTGATTAATTTTTTCTTCATCGTGCACTAAGATTCCGGCAGCCCCCTGCGTTAAAGCTCGCATCACAAAATCGTGGCCATCGAAATTTTCTCCTTTCAACGCGATAAAGAGATTTCCTTTGCTTATCAACCGCGAATCCGTAGAAATCCCGTAAAACGGAACTTCCTGAGCACCGGAAACTAAAGTTCCGGCAGTTGCCTTCAGCACATCTTTTAATGAAAAAACTGGCAAATCATTATTTATCAATTTATGGTATATGACTCCTTAATTTTAAAGTCTGCGTTACAACAACGCGGTCATCAAACGGTATCTTTTGGGTTCCCAAAATCTGGTAATCTTCATGCCCCTTGCCCGCGATTAAAATAATATCTCCACTTTCAGCCGCATCTATTGCTACCTCAATTGCCTTTCTTCTTTCCGGAATTACCGTGTAGCAATGCGTATCGCCTTTGCATTTCAAGTTATCGGATTCTGTTTTTTTTATCTTGCTTCCATCAATTCCTTCCTCTATTTCCACAATGATAGTCATAGGATCTTCAAGGCGAGGATTATCAGAAGTTATAATCGTTAAATCACTGTAGCGCGTGGCCGCTTCGCCCATGAGCGGTCTTTTGCCCCTGTCTCTGTTTCCTCCACAGCCAAAAACAGTAATTATTCTTTTTTTCTTAAGTTCCACTAAACTTTGCAGCACGCGTCTTAAAGCATCATCGGTATGCGCATAATCAACAAAAACATTAACGCCTTCGGGAGAAGCAACTCTTTCAAGTCTTCCCGGCACACAAAACAAATTCTCAATTCCTCTTTTGATCACCGGGGAAGGAACCTGTAAAATAACCGCCGCTCCAACAGCAGCCAAAATATTGTAGAGGTTAAATTTACCTATAAGAGGCGATGCTATGGAAACGGTTTCTCCGCCTAAATCAATCCGGACTTTTATTCCCGCCAATGACAATTTATAGTTCTTCGCCATGATTGCACAATCGCCCTCTATTCCATAAGTCAACGCCGGCAGAGACACCTCCTGTAAAATTCTCTGTCCCCATTGATCATCGGTATTGATAACCATTTTTTGCGAATAAACTTTTTTGCTTTGAGGCAAAACCTCGGCAAAAAATCTTTTCTTCGCCTGAAAATAATTTTCCATTGTCAAATGATAATCAAGATGATCACGGGTAAGATTGGTAAAAACCCCCATATCGAAGTCGCAGTCCTCAACTCTCTTCATGTCAATGGCGTGAGATGAAACCTCGGCAATAACGTGAGTAACGCCATCATCGGCCATCGCACGCATGATTCTCTGCAGTTCATAAGATTCCGGAGTGGTATTGGGCGCGGGATAGGTTTTATCGTTGTAACGATAATTGACAGTGCCTAAAACCCCGCTTTTAAAACCGGCCGCTTTTAATATGGATTCGAGAAGATAGGTGATCGTTGTTTTACCATTTGTCCCAATAACAGCAACGAGCACCAATTGGCCGGACGGATTATCAAAATAATTTTTGGCTAAAATACTCAGAGCACGCCTGCTGTCGGACACTTTAATTGCGGTTACTTGAGAGGGAAACTGTAAGTTTTTCTCATAAACAATGAACTGCGCGCCACAAGCTATCGCTTCAGTAATAAAATCATGCCCATCATTTTTTAAACCGGGAATAGCCACAAACAGAGAACCCTGTTTACATTTATCCGCAGAAAAACATACAGCAGAGACCTCTCCGCAAGGATCTCCTGAAACATTTATTATATCCAGTCCTTCAATTATGTGAGCCAGTTTCATACGAACCTCAATTATTTAGCTCAAAAACAACATTGCATAAGCGCTCATCACCAAGCGGTGTGTGTGCCAACGGATATTGACGCACAGCCCAGCCATTGCCTGATATTTTAAGCTCTATTGATTCAGCTTTAGCTCTTTTCATCGCTTCTCTCATTGTTAAACCCGAAAAATCAGGCATGGTTAATCCATCATCTTCGGTAGAACTCTGTGGAGCCAAAGTCTGCTGCACCGAAACAAGCTGAACTTTATCCGTCTTCTCTTTTTCGAAAACAGGAGTTTCCCTGATATTTGTTTTAAAGCAATTGAGTATTTGTTCTCCGATATTCTTAAACACCGGCGCGGCGGCAACCCCACCCCATTTGTCTCTTTGCGGTTCGTCAAGAATTACCAGAATGGCAACCTGCGGGTTCTCGGCCGGAAAAAAGCCCATAAAAGACGTTCGCACTTTTTCCGAAGAATATACGCCGCGGCTAAAATCGAACTTTTGAGCAGTTCCTGTCTTGCCGGCAACAGCAACATTGACAATACGTGCGTTTTTACCGGTGCCGTCCGGAGCGCTTACAACTTCAGTCAACATATTAGTAAGACGCCTGGACGTGTCCGAAGAAATAACTTTGCGAACTACCGTCGGCGTGTAAAGTTTGACAAGATGATTATCCTTGTCGGCAATGCCGCGCACAACATACGGTTTCATTAAAACTCCGTTATTAGCAACGGCAGAAACGGCGGAAATTAATTGAATGGCCGTAACCGAAACGCCCTGGCCAAAACCAATCATCGCAGTGTCAACAGGCACCCAATTTTTTACCGGCCTGACCGCTCCGGCAGACTCGCCGGGCAGATCTATACCGGTTCTGGTCCCAAAACCAAATTTCTTTATATAAGTATAAAATTTTTCTTTTCCCATTTTTTGAGCGATTTTTGCGGCGCCGATATTGCTGGAATATTTTAATATATCTCTGACGTCTAACACGCCATGACGTTCCTTGTTTGCGTCATGAATGACACGATTTGCCACTTTATAATTTCCATTTTCACAATAAAACTTATCTGATTCCTTAATGATTTTTTCTTCCAGTGCGCCTGCCATTAAAAAAGGTTTGAAGGTTGATCCCGGATCAAAATAATCGGTAATGGCGCGGTTCCGCCATTTGTCCGGTGTAAGCCCTTCGATATTATTGGGATTGAATCCTAACTGGTTGGCCATCGCTAAAATCTCTCCTGTCTTTGGATCCATGACGATAGCAAGACCCGATTTTGCGCCCTTGGAGAGAACAGCTTCTTTTAACTGAGTTTCCACAAGATATTGAATCCGATTATCAATCGTTAAGACAAGATTTACATTTTCATCTTTTTGAGTTTCGTTCTTTTCGACGCGCAGGAATAGTTTTTTCCCTTTGGCATCCCGGGCCCAGGCCAGCATCTGTGGTTTTCCTTTTAATGACTCATCATATTTGCTTTCCAATCCTTCCAGACCGGAGGCATCCAGGCCAACAAATCCAAGCAAATGTGCAGCCAATTCTCCATTGGGATAAAAGCGTTTAGGTTCTTTAACCAGAAAAATCCCGTCAATGTCCGCGCTCTCTATTGAAGCAGCTTGCTCGGGAGGAATTCTTCTGGCCAACCAGGAAAAGTTTTTTTGTGCGGATAATTTTTTTAAAACCACTTGATTGTCTAAATTGAGAATTTCTGCAATTTGTCTGGACGTTTTAACGGGATCAACTATTTTGGAAGGATCGGCGCAGACGGAATTCGCCATGATTGATACAGCAAGCTTTTCACCATTGCGATCATAAATTATGCCTCTTTCAGGCTGCAACTGAAGCAAAGACGTGTGTTGTCTTGTTGCCAATTTTTTTAGTTTCTGGCCGGATAAAACCTGTAACTGAAAAGCTCGGGATATCAAAGCAATAAATAAGACGAAAAAGAACATGAAAATCATGGCAATCTTGAATTTTAGCCATTTTTTCGATTCAATCGCCATATCACTCTCCCGATTTTTTCAAGACAATTACTTGATTATTATCAGGATAGGACATCTGCAATTTACTTCTCATAATGCTTTCAATCCGTTGCGGTGATTTGAGCATCGCGTATTCCAACCTTAGCTTTTTTTGTTCTTCCAGTTTTTGTTCTTTGATATTTAATTCCGTAGCAATGCTATATTCCAATTCCGTCATATGAATATGTGACCATACATAGATCAAAGCAACAATCATGAGCACTATGGCAAAAATAATAAAAGTAGGATACTTAATGCCGAAAGAAGACTCTTTTGGTTCCTCAAAACGGGGCATAGTTCTTGTTCCAACAGACTGTGCGGCTTGTGCCATTTTAAATTCTCCGGGCTACGCGTAACTTAGCGCTGCGAGCGCGTGGATTGGATTCGATTTCTTCCGCTGCAGGAACTATTACTTTTGAAGTCAGATTTATGAGCTTTGCTTCTTTTTGACAAACACAAAACGGTACATCCTTGGGGCAGGTACAAACTCCGCCCAAAAAGCGAATTTCATTTTTTACAATACGATCTTCCAGCGAATGAAAAGAAATTACACAAAGGCGGCCACCGGGTTTCAACGCTTCAGCAGCAGCATCAATTGCCGGTTTTATGTTATCCAACTCATTGTTGACGGCTATTCTTATGGCTTGAAAGGTTCTTGTGGCCGGATGAATTTTCTGCCATTTTAATTTCGCGGGCATGCAGGAAGCAATTATAGACGCCAGTTCTATGGTTGTTTCAATGGGCGATTGCTGTCTTTTTTTTGATATTGCCTTGGCTATTCTTGCGGCCATTTTTTCTTCCCCGTAAAGCCTGATAATATTTTCCAGTTCGTCTTGCGCGAAGCTGTTGACAATATCGTAAGCGCTAATTTTTAAACTGCGATCCATCCGCATGTCGAGCAGCGCCTGTTGATTAAAACTAAAACCTCTTTGCTCTGTGTCGAGTTGATGGGAAGAGACGCCTAAATCCAGCAGAACGCCATCAACTTTTTCTATATTTAAATCTTTAAGTATTTTGCCCAACTCGGCAAAATTAGCTCTTATCAAAACCTTGCGCGAACCGAACTCCGCCAGCCGTTTTTCCGCATACTGCAGAGCCTGATCATCACAATCAATTCCCACCAAAAACGCATCTGTTTCTTTAAGTATCGCGTAAGAATGACCCGCGCCCCCCACGGTGCAATCCACATAGATTCCCGTTTTACTGACTAAAAGCGATTCAATAATTTCCTTAACCATTACCGGCTCGTGATAGAAGTCGGCAATCATCTTTTAAATTCCCAGATCGGCTATGAAGTCAGCGCATTTGTCAATTTCCCCGGCGGCCAGTTTCATTCTTTCTTCAAAACGATCTTTCGACCAGATTTCAATATTTTTCAGCATGCCGGCAAGAACAATATCTTTTTCCAATTTGGCATATTCACGCAAAGTCGGGGGTATGAGCACACGCCCCTGTCCGTCGATATTGCAATCAACCGCTCCGGACATGAAGAAACGCTGAAATGATCGCACTTCCTTGCGCAATTTGGATTGATGGGCTACTTTCTCTTCAATGATAAGCCATTCATCGTAAGGAAAAACCATTAGGTACTGATCCCAGTTGGTGATCACCATCCGGTTGTCGTATTCTTCCGCGAATATTTCGCGAAATTTGGATGGGAAGATTATCCTCCCCTTTTCATCAATATTGTGATGATATTGACCCCTAAATACAGACATACTTCCCCCCACTAAAAACCACTTTACTCCACGTGGCAACTATAGAGGCGGTATTTTCCTTTGTCAAGCAAAAAATTTAACTTTTTTTGAAATTAAGTGACTTAAAATTACAGGGGAAATCCGGAAAGTGGATTAGAAATAATCTTGACCTAAAAAACTTTTACAAAAGAAATATTGATGAAAACAATGAATTAGTTTTTTCATCATTTGTCTCCAAAGGGATTAATATCTAAGTTATTGTATTTACTTATTATTAATATGTGCATACCGATATATTGCCTTATTATGCTCTTTTAAAGAATCCGAAAAGAAGTGCGAACCGTCTTTTTTGGAAACAAAATAAAGATATTTAACAGGAGCCGGGTTAAGCGCTGCCTGCAGTGAAGTCAATCCCGGATTGGCAATGGGTCCCGGTGGCAAACCTCTTATTAGATAAGTATTGTAGGGAGAATTTCTTTTTAAGTGACTGCGCAGGACTTTGCCGTTAAAACTGTCCATATCATAGACAGCCGTTGGATCGCTTTGTAAGCGCATTTTCTTTTTGAGCCTGTTGAGAAATACAGCTGCAATAAAAGGTTTTTCCGCATCATCACCTGATTCTTTACCGATAATAGAGGCAATAGTAATAAACTGATGAGTATTAAATCCAAGTTCCTGGGCTTTTTTAATCATTTCCGGCGTAACTTTTTCCCAAAACCGATCAACCATTTTTTTCATAATCTGGCGCGTGTTCATAGAACGGTTGAAATAATAAGTGTCCGGGAAAAGATAGCCTTCTATGGATTCCGCTTTAATATTTAAAGATTTTAGGAAATCTTTATCCCTTGCCAGTTCAAAAAATATTTCTTTATTAATCAGCTTTTCGTTATCGAGTCGCGCGACAATTTCCTGCATGGAGAAATCTTCCGGAATCAAGATTATATGCTCTTTAACCTCCCCGTGAATTAGTTTGTCAATCATCATGGAAGGAGTCAGCAAAGTATTAATTTCATATTCACCGGCGCAAATGCGGCGCCTGGCTTTTTTTATCATGGCCAGGCTGTAAAAGAAAATACGGTTTTTGATCAATCCCGCCTGATTAAGTTTTTCTGTAACCTCTAAAAAGCTGGAGCCTGTTGGTATATCAACCAGCACATTAATATTTTTCTTATCAATGGAACTAATTGAATAATTTAACAGAAAAACACAAAAGACAAAAAAAACTACAATAAAATATAAAATAACGCGGCGAATTGTTCTGCCCGTAAAAGACGACTTCTTAAAAAAACTGAACAAAAAAATCCGCTTTATCCATGAATCTTCTTGTCTTTTATTTATATCTGTAGAATTGCTTTTTTTGATGGATTTATTAAGATTTTTTTTGTCAGATTTATTCATATTCTTTACGGAATTTATTTAAATTATTTTGCGGGAGAATCCAGATAACCTTGAAGAATCAGGCAGGCTGCCAGTTTATCCACCATTTTTTTTCTTTTTTCCCAACGAACACCAGAGTTTATAAGTATTTCTTCAGCCTCTTTGGTAGAGAGGGTTTCAGGCCATTTAATAACGGGAAGAGAAAAAGTTTTCGTAAGCAATACTGCAAAACGATTTACTTTTTCACACTGGATACCCTCGGAACCGTCCAACCTCACGGGATAACCTATTACAATTTTATCAACTTTGTAGTTTTTGATCAAACCTGTTAAAATTTCCCAATCATGCTTTTTAGTTTTTCTTATTATCGTAGGTAAACCTTGAGCCGTAAGACCCAGTTCATCGCAAAGAGCCACGCCTATTCTTTTTTCACCATAATCCAAACCAAGTATGCGCAAGAACAACTCCTTTGCGGGGTTTTCTAACAATTCCCCCTGCCTTTTTCAAGGATTAATTTATTTGGTATTTTTCACTGTTTGAAACAAACCTGTTTAAACTTGATTAATAGTAAATATAATCTTGTGAAAAAATGAAGAGTTTGTTACTTTTCAATGACATTCTATCAGGATAAACAAATGAAACATTTTGTTCTCGGCACAGCTGGTCATGTTGATCATGGGAAAACCGCTTTAATCAAAGCGCTTACAGGGATTGACACTGATCGTTTGAAAGAGGAAAAAGAAAGAGGTATTACCATTGAACTGGGCTTTGCCTCACTAACACTTCCTTCCGGTCAGACACTTGGTATCGTGGATGTTCCCGGACATGAAAAATTCATTAAAAACATGGTTTCCGGCGCCGCAGGCATTGATTTAGTCATGATGGTCATTGCTGCCGACGAAGGAATAATGCCTCAAACGAAAGAACATTTAAACATTTGCTCTGTACTGGGAATCTCCAAAGGTATCATTGCCCTGACAAAAATTGATCTTGTGGAGAAAGACTGGCTGAAGCTTGTCCAATCAGAAATTATTGAATTTCTCCAGGGAACTTTTTTAGAAAGCGCACCCATTGTACCCGTGTCAGCCATTAAACAAGAAGGCCTGACCGATCTCACTCAGGCACTGGAAACTGCTACCAGTCATATTAACGAAAAAACAGACGATGGTATTTTTCGTCTGCCTGTGGATCGCGTATTTACGATGAAAGGCTTTGGCACCGTCGTTACCGGCACACTGATTTCTGACCACATTAAAACCGGAGATGATATTCAAATACTCCCCCAAAATATTACCACCCGCATCAGAGGCATTCAGGTGCATAATCAGACCGTAGAAGAAGCACGGTCCGGCCAACGCACAGCGATAAATTTGCAGGGGATTGAAAAATCAGCCATTGAACGCGGCGATGTACTTGTACGCCCGCAAACCGTCTGGCCGTCACAACGTCTGGACGTCCTTGTTGAATTTCTTGCATCTAATCCTAAAAACCTTAAAAACAGGGCTCTGGTCCGCCTGCACACAGGCACAAGCGAAATTATCGCGCGAATAATTCTGCTTCAAAAAGATGAACTTGCACCAGGCCAAAAAAACTTTGCTCAACTTGTTTTGTCTGATAAAGACGTTGTCGTTTCCGGCGACCATTTCGTTTTGCGAAGCTATTCTCCGATTACAACAATTGGCGGTGGTCAAATAATTGATCCGCTTCCGGACAAACACAAAAGACTCAACGATAAAATTATTGAAGAGTTGAACTTATTGCAAAAAGGATCTCTGGCGGAAAAAATTTCTGTGATTCTTGAAAGAGCCGGTTTTACAGGCATCAATTTACGATGCCTGGCTTTTCGTTTGGGTATAAACGCCAAAAAAATCAGGGAAGCGGTGGAAAATTTATTTTCCGGCAAGAAAGCCCTCCTTCTGGATCATGATGACACAACTGTTATTTCAGCCAACTTTTTTCATCAGGTCGAAGAGCTTATTATCAAAAACATTTCCGCTTATCATAAGAAATATTCTCTAAAGGAAGGCATATCCAGAGAAGAACTTAAAGCATCATCGGGAAATATAATTTCTTCAAAACTTTTCAACATGGCCATAAATTCTCTCAATAAAAATGGGGTTATTGTAAGCGATAAAGACACTGTGCACTTGACCGGATATCAGATAGAATTCTCAGAAGAGCTGGATTCTCTACGCCGTACTATAGCCGGAGTTTATAATGACGCAGGCCTGACACCTTCTTCGCTGACTGAAGTTATGAACAAATTTAAAAACCAGAAAACAAAAGCGCAAAGCATTATCAAGTTGATGCTTAAAGAAGGAGATTTAATACAAATAAATGAAGAGTTATGTTTTGCCCGTGAAACTTTAGAAAAACTGCGCAATAATTACAAGACACAACTGATCAAAGACGGTAAAGCTACGCCGGCAAATTTTAAAGACTTAACCGGCCTTTCCCGCAAATATATAATTCCATTAATGGAATATTTCGACATGAGCAAGCTTACCGTCAGAGTAGGCGACCACCGCATTCTAAGAGAAAAAATATGAGCAATTATGATGAAAATATAAAAATATTAGTTGTTATAAAGTCTGGTATCCGGGCATAGCGGCAATAATTTCCCATTTCGCGCCCGCGACAAAAGCTATCGAACTGTTACACAAAACAAGTATTATGTTAATCTGTTATGTGCGTAACAGCAGAATGAATATTTATTTTCATGAAAGGCGGATAATAATTTGAAGACTAAAGAAATTTATCTCAAGGATGTCAAACAAGGCGATAAGGTCGTTTCTTCTTTTCTGGTTACGGAAAAAAACATGGCCTTTTCTCAAAAAGGGTTCCCTTATTTAACCGTGCAGTTAAAAGATAAAAGCGGCGGAATCGAAGGCAAGGTTTGGGACAATGCGCTGGAATTTGATCGTCAATTTAAAAAAGGCGATATAATTTTCATTGAAGGAAGAGCAGCAAGTTACAAGAACTCCATCCAAATATCAATCACTGATATTAAAAAAATTGCATGGGAAGAAGTCGAACCAGCCGATTATCTACCCGCCGTAAATGCAGATGTCAATGTAATGTTCAATGAAATGATTTGCTACATCGAAAAAGTAAACAATAAATATTTGCGGGCCTTGCTCAACTCTTTTTTTCAGGAAGAGAATACCATCTCTCTTTTCAAAAGAGCTCCCGCGGCCAAAGGTTTTCATCATATTTATCTGGGCGGTCTTTTGGAACACACACTCTCAGTTGTGCGCTTATTAGAAAAAGTGTCTGATCATTACCCCCAACTCAACAAAGATATGATTATTGCCGGAGGTATTCTTCACGACATCGGTAAAATTTATGAATTCTCTTATGATAATATAATTGATTACAGCGACGAGGGAAGATTAATCGGTCATATTGTCATGGGCGTGGAAATGATTAATAAAAAAATTGCCGTTATTCCTGACTTTCCCGTGCAATTAGCTTTGGAATTACGACATATTATTTTGAGTCATCATGGAGAGTTTGAATTTGGTTCTCCTAAACGTCCGAAGACTCTGGAAGCTTTAGTCGTCCATTACATTGATGACATGGATGCCAAGTTTAATGCTTTTCACACATTGCTTAGTGACACTGCTAATCCTGATTCTAATTGGACAAGCTACAATCGCTTTTTAGAACGTTTTCTTTATAAGAAAAAAAATGTTGAATCAAATCTTTCAGACTAAACACAAATTTAATAAAGAAGTAACCAAAGCTTTATTGGCTGACTTCAGCTGGCAAAATTCATTCAAAGGGGAATAATGGAATGATGGCTTACAGGACAGACACTTTATGCGGAATATTTCATAATCAGGCTCTACGTTATGGAGACCGGGTTGAGCTTCTTCGAGCTAAGTTTGATAAAAACGGCAACCCTGGCAATCAATGGCATTCGCGAACATGGCAAGAAACTCGTGATGAAATAATATCTCTTGCCAAAGGATTGATGGTTTTAGGCTTAAACAAGGGTGACAGGGTCGTCATTTTTTCCGAAAGCAGACCAAGATGGATTATCGCCGATCAGGCTATTCAGGCCTGCGGCGCAATTGGAGTTCCTCTTTATCCCACATTAACATTGGAAGAATTGGAATATATGACGCAGGATTGCGGGGCCAGGACGGTTATCGTTTCTAATCAGGATAAGGGAGAAATGACTCTCAAGGCAAAGGCGAAGGGAGCCCCCGTTGAACATATTATTACGATGTGTACGTGGAATGGCGCCAAACCGGAAGGGGTTTACACGTTTCATGATGTAATGGTTTTGGGAAAACAAAAGATAAGCGATCAGGAAGTAGAAAAGAAAATAAATGCTGTTGTCCCCGAAGATGTCGCTTCCATAATCTATACATCGGGAACTACGGGAAAGCAGAAAGGCGCCATTCTCACCCAGAAAAATTGGATGTCAAACCTTCATCAATGTTCCAGTTCCACGCTTCTGCGCCGTCAACGGGACTTGGAGCTGCACATGACGCATCTTGTCCATCTGCCCTTATGTCATGTTTTCGGCAGAACAAGCGACTACCATGTAGGAGCCCTTCAACAAGGGAGCATTCTTATTTTTGCTGAAAGCTTCGAAAAAATAGCAAAAAACATCCAGGAAATCAGACCCAATGTATTAGTC
Source organism: Smithella sp. (assembly GCA_052139735.1). Lineage (GTDB taxonomy): Bacteria > Desulfobacterota > Syntrophia > Syntrophales > Smithellaceae > Smithella. The sequence goes on from JBKQWB010000074.1 coordinate 27,125, forward strand.
AGTATTCCCCGGTTATGGGAAAAAATATATGACACCACAAAATCCATTGTCTCCCGGCAAAACAAGACCACTCAATCTATTTTTTGCTGGGCAACTAAACTTGGCGGGAAATATTCCGATGCCATGGCAACCGCCACAAAAATGGGTCAAATTGATTTGATTCAATTTGCCGCGGCCAACATATTGGTTTTTAATAACATTAAAAAGACAGCCGGTCTGGACCGCGTCGTATTAGGTGTATCAGGCGGCGGAAAACTATCCAAAGATGTTTGCGTATTCATTCGTTCACTGGGTATTCAACTCAGCGAAGGCTACGGGCTTACAGAAACATCGCCGGTAATTAACTTCAATGAACCGGAATTTAACGGCTACGACCCGGGTAAAGCCGGATGGTTCGACAACAAGATGATAGATTTAACGTTGGATCTTATGGTTGCCAAGCAGTCCAAAGGGCTTTCACCGTATACCAATCCGATTCGTGCCTTAAGTCTATCTCTGGCATATAATACTGTTGCTCATAAACTGCAGATCAAGCCGGGCACTGTCGGGAAACCGGTTCTCTGGACGGAAGAAAAAATAGCCGAAGACGGTGAAATTCTTGTCAGGGGTCCCCAGGTATCTAAGGGATACTGGAATTTGCCTGAGGCAACAGCCGAAGCATTTACTGAAGATGGTTGGTTCAAGACAGGCGATATCGGTGAATTTGATAATGAAGGTTTTCTTCTGATTACGGACCGTAAAAAGGAACTTTTTGTTTCTTCCGGTGGCAAGAATATAGCCCCGCATCCCATTGAACTGGCACTGACAGCCAAGCCTTATATAGAACAGGCCTGCCTCCTCGGCGATGCCAGGAAGTACATCACCGCGCTTATAGTTCCCGATTTTCAGGAACTCCACCGTTTTTCCAAACACAACGGCATTCCGGCATGTTCAGATAAAGATCTTGTCGAAAATGAAAAGGTCAAGGAATTAATCAAGAAGCAGGTGGATGAGGTTAACGAAACATTACCTCGCTACGAACAGATCAAATACTATAAGGTACTGGACAAAGCATTCAGCGTCGAGACGGGTGAATTAACACCGACTCTGAAACTCAAACGCAGAATCGTTTTTGAAAAATATAAAGACGAAATCGAAAGTTTGTATGCCAACTAATACAAACCTTTTCGGGCTCTCCTGATTTTCAAATACCGGAAAATACTAAAAAAGTCTGGATATAATTCTGTCACTGCCCAATACTTTTCTCAGCGGTAACAGGAGGATTTGACAATCCAGTATATTCCCCTTTGATTAAGTGTTACGTTTTTTGAATTCGCCCTGAATTCCCGCTCATAAAGATTGTGTGGATTTCAAACAGTATTTCTTTTAATTAAAAAATAGTTGTGATAAATTAATGTTAACTTTGCTGGAAAAACAAAGGTCGGCTATTAATTGATTAAAAATAAGCAGACAAGAAAATAAAGGCTAAGCAAATGAATTTTCGCTGTAATTCGTTGCTATTCATTTTAGCGGCATTACTCATAACAGTTGGTTGCGCACTTAATAGCATCACAGAGGGAATCAATACTGATACAAATGCTCACATCAATACTATTGATTGGTATCAAATAGGCCGTCAGGCTCTTATGGACAATCGCCTGGATAAAGCACTGGATGCTTATAATAAAGCAATCGCGTCAAATTCGAAAATTGCGGAAGCCTATAATGGCCGTGGAGTCACCTATGTTAAGCTTGGCAACAGCAATCAGGCCATTGCGGATTACAGCAAGGCCATTGCGTTAAATCCGAAGTATGCACAAGCCTATTATAACCGTGGAAACGCCTACTATCGGTCTGCCGACTACAATCAGGCAATCGCGGATTACAACAAGGCCATTGAGCTAAATCCGAAACTTGCAGAGGCCTATAATAGCCGTGGAGTGACCTATGATGAGATTGGCAACGATAATCAGGCCATTGCGGATTACAGCAAGGCCATTGAATTAAATCCGAAGTATGCTGAAGCCTATCATAACCGTGGAGTCACCTATGGCAGTCTTGGCAATTACAATCAGGAAATTACGGATATAAAAAAGGCTGCCAGACTAGGTTTAAAAGAAGCAAAGGATTATTTATCAGAGCAAAGGATTGTCTGGTAAGTCATTCGCCATCTTTCTTCAAAATAAATAATGTGTGAAGTCAATCATCAACTTCTTCCTGAATCCAAGCTCTTTGATTTAGAAATGGTGTATGATATCGTTCTACCTGACGTAGGAACAACAATAGTCCGTAAGACTCTTCACTTTCAAACTGAATTTGGATTGAGCCGGCACTTCAAAGACTCCTCCTCCTTTAACAGTTATCCAGTTTGCGGCACCGGGCAACATCACATCCAGTTCACCTGCAAGAATTTCCATAATTTCCATCTCCGCCGTGCTGAATTCATAATCTCCGGGAAACATGATGCCCAGTGTTTTTTTTGAACCATCGGAGAAAATTACAGTGCGGCTGGTAACCTTGCCATCAAAGTATATATTTGCTTTTTTAATAATTGTTACATTTTTGAATTCCAACATAATATATTTCCTTCCATAGTGTATAAATTTAGTATGATCATACGGCAGCAACCTTGCGTAAAGCGGCAAGAAGGTTATCCTCTATGTTGATCAGGCCTGTTTTCTGACGTTCTCTGGCCAGTCTGCTTTCCTTTTCCCCCGGTACGAATATTTCTTCCACCCCTTGCAGTTTCTTTGTGGACTTTACTTTGCGAACCATCGCGGAAACATTTTTAGCAAGCTCGCGGCGATCCGTTAAGAGCTCCGGATCGATGGCGAAGATGAGATGTCCCCAATTTCCCTTGCTGTCACCCAGACCACAGAAAGCGGCGCCCACCAGCGGCCCGGCCAGTATCTCACCGATCAGAGCAAGACCTGATCCTTTGTAACTCCGGTCAAAGGAACGGATAGCCCCGGCAATCGCTTTTTTCGGATCAGTAGTGGGAATGCCCTGGTTATCATAGGCAAAGTCAGCGGGAATATCTCTCCCTGCCGTCACAGCTTCTACCAAACCAAAATAGGAAGTCGCCGCTGTTGACATATCCAAAACTATGGGATCCGACTCCGTCGGAATTGCCACAGCCAGAGGATTAGTTCCAAAGACCGGTTCGTAGGAACCGTGAACGGCAACGCGCTCCGGCGACCGGCTGAAAGTGAAACCGATCAGCCCCTGCTTAGCCAGTCGGGATGCATAATAGCCGATAGCACCGGAGGAAGTGTTTGTGTTAAATGTTCCGGCAATGGCAAAGCCGCGAATGCGCGCCTTCTCCTCCACAATATCGACAGCCCTTCTAACCACTATCATGGCGTGATTCTTATTGCCGTTGATCCGCGCGGAAATGGGGGTTTCCTTTTCAATTACAATCTCCCCAGCTTTTGGATCTTTGGGAATGCCCTTGTCGATGAGCTTCACTACGCCCTGATTATTGTCACGCATCTGGGCATAAAGCAATACATCCATAATGACGTGAACCTCTTTGTCCCTGTAACCGTAATTCTCTATCGCGCGGCTTGTCAGTTCCTCAAGTTCTTTAATTGATATCTTCATAAATATCCTTAAGAATGTGTTACTCTCGTTTCCCTGATCAATATCAAAATTTTAACTTGTTTTTACCAATACTGTTTCCGCATGTCAATCTAATATCAATTTTCCCATCATATCTTAATCCGGCGGGCTGCTGTCAGTGATGTAAGATTGGACATTGTTCTTAAAATCCGGCACTGTTTCGGAAAAAGATTCTTATAATCATCCCGTTGGTTCGTGCCTTTCTCAAGAAGTTACGCATCACTTAAAAACCATTTCATTTTCCATATAAAATGATTTGCCGGAATCATCGCGTTGGTGGCATCCCATATTTTTTACAAAGCGCAAGATTTACTTCAAGCACATTAATATATTTTTCGCCGGTAATTCCGTTCCAAGGCGCCGAAGCATTTTCCTGAACGATTTGCTCAATCTCTTTCCTGACGTCATTTGGATTGCGCTTCATGTTAGCTGCCCATTTAGAGACAACCCTATTCATTTGATACTCGGCGTTTTGCAGTGTTATATCGGGATCGAGCCCGGAAGCGGAGGCGGTTACCAGATCACCGGGTATATCCTGGAGCCCAACATCAGGATGTTCTTGTCTCCACATATCGAAAAAGATCGATTGTATATCGGTCCCTTTGTTAACAGGCTCGATTATCGTTACATCCTTACCGTCAGCCCCTTTTTTCGTGACGGCTGAAGGAAATTTTCCGGGGTTTTCTGTAGAAAAACTTTCAAAGAAGACCACGGCCAGATCAGCGGCCTTGGATTGAGGTGTGCCGGGATTGTCTTTTATCCACTTGGCCACAATGGTGGGGTGTGTTTTTTCCCAGTCTTCCACATACTTTGTGTTTTTCGGATCGGCATTCACCCAGGCCTGGGCAAGAGAATTATGCATATCCGCCCATTGGGACACGATCTGCGGTTTGCCTTGATATATGTCTTTCCCAAACCAGTTTTCAACGTCCGACGCAACAGCTTGGCCATCTCTGGGACCATTTTTATAAATCGCGATCGGACCAATTACTCGGGCAACACGGTCACGGAGCGCATAATTGGATGGTGCAAAGGTAGATGACGCCGAAGCCGAGGCATCGTAGGATGCCGCTGAAGGACGGGGCTGAAAATACTCGTCTTTGGTAAACGGCTGGGCAATGAGCAGCGATCCCACTACTTTCCCGTCCGGGCCTTTCAGCATGCTGCCATTAGCCTGAAAAGGGAAAAATATCTGCCCGACCGCCCATAACCCCAGCGGATAAATGATACAACAAATAACTACTGAAACAAGCAAAAGCAAGAAGCTCTTTGTAAAATATTTTATCATGATTATTTCTCCTTATTTCTAATATCAACTGATCAAGTGGGTACCCACCATGAAAAGGTCGATCAATTTGATGCCGATAAACGGGATAATGATTCCTCCCAAGCCCCAAATCAGCAGATTCCTGCGCAAAAGAGCATCGGCACCCAGTGGTCGATATGATATGCCCTTTAGAGCAATGGGAATCAGTGCAGGTATTATTAGCGCATTGAAGATCACCGCCGAGAGGATAGCCGAGGTTGGTGAATGCAGATGCATGATGTCAATTATACTCAGCCATGGCAGAGTTCCTGCAAAAAGCGCCGGAATAATCGCAAAATACTTGGCCACGTCATTAGCTATCGAAAAAGTCGTTAGCGACCCCCGCGTCATCAGGAGCTGCTTCCCTACCTCCACTACCTCAATCAGTTTGGTCGGATCGCTGTCCAGATCGACCATATTGGCTGCTTCTTTGGCTGCCTGTGTCCCTGCATTCATGGCCAAAGCAACATCTGCCTGGGCCAGGGCGGGAGCATCATTAGTGCCGTCACCCATCATGGCGACCAATTTGCCTTCATTTTGTTCCTTGCGGATGTAGGCAAGCTTGGACTCCGGCGTAACCTCAGCGAGAAAATCATCTACCCCGGCCTGCTTGGCAATAGTTTCAGCCGTAAGAGGATTATCTCCCGTTATCATAACTGTCCTGAGGCCCATTCTTCTGAGTCGCTCAAAGCGTTCCTTCATATTAGGCTTTAGAATATCTTCGAGTGCGACAACACCAGCAATGTGAGCGTCATCAGCAACAACAAGAGGAGTTGCACCTTTGTGAGCAACACCGCTGACCAATGTGTTTAGCTCTTCCGGAACGCTGCCACCATTGTTTGTGACAAACTTGACTATAGCATCAGGCGCCCCTTTACGAATACGGCGCCCATCAGGAAGATCGACTCCACTCATACGAGTTTGTGCGGTAAATGGAATGAACTGAGTATTCTCAACAAAATCCACTGCTTTATTGTTTTGAGTTATGAACAACTCAATGATGCTTTTGCCCTCTGGCGTATCGTCGGCAGCAGATGCCTGGGCAGCCAAACTGCCCAGTATGGCTGCAGAATATTCCCCGATAGGCAGGAATGTCGTCGCTTTCCGGTTCCCGATTGTTATCGTGCCGGTTTTATCAAGCATGACCACATCAATGTCTCCGGCCAATTCTACAGCTTTACCGCTCTTGGCGATAATATTGGCCTGCAAAGCGCGATCCATACCGGCAATTCCAATGGCGGAAAGCAAGGCGCCGATAGTCGTTGGTATGAGGCAGACAATCAGAGCAACAAGAGTGGGAACATCAGTACCCAGACTCTTCAATGGTTCCTGAATTCCCAGATAGGTCTTCATGTATTGCTCAGCATTCCATGCCATCGACCAGATGGGAACCACGACGATCAGAAAGACCAGCGTAAAAGCCGAGAGTACAAGTGTCAGGGCTATTTCATTAGGGGTCCGCTGACGAATGGCGCCCTCTACCAGAGCAATCATCCGGTCGAGAAAAGAATCTCCGGCGCCGCTGGTTATCCGGACCACGATCCGGTCAGAGAGAACAGTGGTGCCGCCGGTCACGCCGGAGCGATCGCCTCCTGCGGCTCGAATAACCGGCGCTGATTCGCCGGTGATAGCGGATTCGTTGACAGAGGCGATCCCTTCTACGATTTCTCCGTCGCCGGGAATTGTTTGCCCTGCCTCCACAACAACCAGATCACCGGGTTTTAAATCCGTAGAGGAAACCTCATCGATTGTTTTTGCGGAATTCAGGCGATAGGCCACCGTGTCAAAACGCGCCTTTCTGAGCGAGTCGGCCTGAGCTTTACCGCGGGCCTCCGCAAGAGCAGTGGCAAAATTGGCAAACAAGACTGTCAGAAAAAGCCACACATCGACTGTTATAAAATAGCTTACCGGAACTTCGCTCACGTTCTTGCTCAGTAAGGCCTGAACAATATACAAAAAGGTAAGGATAGTGCCGACCTCTACCACGAACATTACGGGATTATTCCACTGAATGTCCGGCCGCAACATAACGAATGCCTGTTTTAAAGCTGCAAATGATGTTTCCTTATCCAGCAGTTTCCTATGTTTAAACCTGCGATGAGACTGAGGCCGCTTTGGACTCTGCTGTCCCTCGTGCACGGAATCTATCGCCTGAGATATTGTAGCCATGTTAAACTCCTTTTAAATTTACTTCATTAAGAATCAAATACTTTCTCTAAGCAACCGTAATATTTTCCTATCATCCGCCGAAAGGCATGGGGCCAAGGTGTTCCGCCACCGGACCAAGCACAGCAACCGGCAGGAAAAGCAGCGCCCCGACGATAAGAACCGTCCCGAGCAGGAGAAAGCCGAAAGTTACGCTGTCATCGCGCAGTGTTCCCAAACCAGCCGGGCTTGCTTTCTTGGCGCCGAGATACGCCGCCATGGCAATGGGCGCGATAATCGGCAGATAACGGGCAAAGAGCATCACCAGCCCCGTGGCAATATCCCAGGGAATGGCCATAGGTGAAGGATTGGCGTTATTGGCGAATCCATAAACTACGCCCAATCCGTCGAAAGCCGCGCCATTATTAGCGGAGGCTGAAGAGAACTGAAAAAGCATCTGGGAAAATCCATGCGCGCCGGGATTGCTGACTGCCTGCAGCCCCCAACTCATCGCAGCGAAGAGACCGGTGGGCAGGAGAATCATTGTCGGATGGACCAGGAGAGCGATCACTGCCAGTTTAACCTCGCGGGCTCCGATTTTTCTGCCAAGATATTCGGGCGTCCGCCCCACCATCATACCAGCAAGAAAGATCCCGATGATCAGATAAAGCAGCATGTTGATCATCCCGACACCTTTGCCTCCAAATAAGCAGTTGAGCCACATCCCCACCATAGGGGAAAGGGCGGCAAGCGGATTGAGGCTGTCCATTTCCGCGTTCACCGAGCCGCATGTAACGTCTGTTGTTATCGCCGCATATGTTGCGCCGGCCGAAGTTCCGAAGCGCATCTCTTTTCCCTCAAGGTTCCCCAAATGCTGGTCAACCGGCAGGCCAGCCACGGCGGGAATGTTCACCACCTGAGTTCCACCCGGGGCTTTCGCATTAGGGATTTGATATGTTCGAGCAATACGGTGAGCCGTTAACCCCGGATTCGGCTTCAATGTATCAAAACAGATCGACCAGATAACCGTGCCGACCATCAACGTTATCATTACTGAGAAAATAACCCAGGAATGCCGACGCCGGCCAAGCATTCTGCCGTACATCAGCACGAGACCGAACGGAAAGATCATCATGGCCAATGTACTAAAAAAGTTCGATAAACCGGTTGGATTCTCATAGGGATGCGCGGCATTCATGCCAAAAAATCCGCCTCCGTTAGTGCCGAGCATCTTGATTGATTCAAGGGCCGCAACCGGCCCGACTACGATAGTTTGCTGCTTTGGTTCTCCCTTGTCCGTGGTTCCCATGGCTGATGCCTCAAGCGTCGAGATCTGGTGAGAACTTTTGAATGTCATGGGGCTTCCCTGCTGCATGAAAATTAAGCCGAAGATCAGGGCAGCCGGTATAAACATGTAGACCACCACCCGCCACATATCCACGAAATAGTTGCCAAGTGAAGAACTACCCTGGAAAGCCCTAATGATTGCGGTCAACGCACAGAGGCCGACGGAGGCCGATAGAAACATATTAGCAATGCAGAAGAATATCTGACTAAAATTCGACAGGTTAACATCCCCGGCATAGTGCTGGAGATTGGTGTTCGTCATAAACGATATAACACTGTGAAAAATGGTGGAAGGGAACAGCATGCCTTTACCGTCAGGGTTCAGCGGCATCCAAGGTTGCAGCATCAGCACCAGATAGCCGAAGACAAACAGCAACATATTGAAAAAAAGCAGCGAACCTGTATACTGCTTCCAGTTCTGTGGACCGCTGTCCAAGTGTTTTTCAAACCAGCCCAATATCGGCAGGGGCCTGTATTTTCCATCCATAATCCACGCCATGTAACGGCTTAGAGGAATCGCGACGATCGTCGCCGTGACGAGCAACGCCAGTGGAAGAAACCACGTCTTTACAAACATTTTCTTAACTCCTTTCAGTTCAAAACTTCATTATTATCCATTGTTCCCGTTCAAAACCATTCCGGTCTCACGAGGGTAACTATAAGATAAACGAACAAGAAAACCACTACAACTACAGTCAGATAAATCATCGACTCCTCCTCACATTTAAATTTTATCGCACGCTTTCAGAAACAGAAAGCATAGTCCCATTGACAAAAGACCCAAAAAAAACAGCACCAAAAGCCAAATTGCAAGATTCATTTTAAAACATCTCCTATATCTTTATAGTATTTCCTTTTATAAATTTACCCTCTGTAACAAGCCGACGCTTCCCGCCGCCGGGACTCCATTTGCAAACTATGTTACTTTATTCATTCATTTCCCTGTTATCCTGGTCTGATTCCCAATTTTCAATCGCACTCATCACATCATCAGTTGTTGAAGCAATCCGCAGGTTTTTCATGAGTTGACGATCCCGAAAAGCCTTGCTGACCAAAGCCAGAATCTGGATCATATCGTTGGGGCGAGACGCAGGCGAAAGAATAAGGAATACAGACTCAATAGCTTTTTCGGTTGCAACATCGGCAATCCCTTTTCTGGTTATCCCGATGGCCACATAGGACTTTGTAAGGCCGTCAAGCCTCGCATGTGGAAAAGCAACACCTTCATTAAGAAACGTGGAACCCTGCTTTTCTCTTTCCAGTACGGCATCAAGGATCAGCGCCGGCGACAATATTTTGATCTCATCCCAAATCAAGCCGGCCAGTTCCCGGAGCAGTTTTTCCTTTAAAAGCGGTTTATTCCAGACGATAATACTTCCCCTGGAAACAACCTGGCTTAAGTGCAATTCTTTTAAAACTTCTGAGGACGGCGGAGCTTTCTCCATCTCCGGTTCTATTTCGGAAGAAGACCGCGTTGTAACATCAGGAGCATACTCTTCATGAGACGTGTTTAAGACAACAATATTGATGCCGCGGGAATCATCGATCAACTGATCCACAACTGTACGGCGTCCTATCAATATTTGCCAGAAAGGCAATTTGCGGGGACTGCCGATTACAATGTGTCCCACTCGGTATTCCTTCGCCACTTGCAAAATTGTCCCGGCAATATCCTCGCCTTTAAAAGTGAAAACGACTGCACCCAGTTGTTTGGCCAGTGTAAGCGTATTGGAGAGCATGCGCTGCGTTGCGGCTTCAATCGCTGTCGGCTCTTCAGAAGGCGTCTGAACATAAACGGCATACCAGTTTCTGTTGAGCCTTCCCGCGAGCCGTGAGGCATAACGTAAAAGTTTCTCACTATTGGGACCCCGGGAACTTAAACAAACCATCACTTGGTCGGGCGTAGCGGATATTTCTTCCTGAAGGCGGTCACGATACCGCAAATCAATGTGCGCTGCCATTTCCCGCAGGGCAAGCTCCCGAAGCTGATCAAGATTGGTTTTCTTGAAAAAATTCTGCAAGGCTGTGGCAATGCGTTCCTTGGGGTATATTTTCCCTTCCTTGAGCCTCTCCTGGAGATCCTGATAAGTCAGATCAACATTAACCAGTTGATCCGCTTCAGCAAGAACGCAATCGGGAATTCTCTCCCGCACCTTAACGCCTGTTGCCTGTTCCACGACATCGTTAAGGCTTTCTAAATGCTGAATGTTGAGCGTGCTGATTACATGGATGCCTGCATCCAGAATTTCCTGCACATCTTCATAGCGCTTGGCGTTGCGGCTTCCCGGAACATTGGTGTGCGCCAATTCGTCAACCAGGACTATTTGTGGTTTACGCGCCAGAATAGCATCGACATCCATTTCATCCAGAACAACTCCGCGATACTCGATCCGCCGGCGGGGAACCACTTCCAGCCCCTCCACCAGTTTTGTCGTATCGGCGCGGCCATGTGTCTCTACCAGGCCGACTACGGCATCGATACCTTCCTTATTCAATCGGTGCGCTTCCTGGAGCATTTCATATGTTTTTCCGACACCCGCAACGTAGCCCAGATATATTTTTAATTTACCACGTTGACTGCGCTTGATCATATTCAAGAATGCGTCGGCTCTATCTTCACTCATAATTCCTCTTCGGCCTCATTAATTTTTCTTATCCATATCCGGATTAAGGAGCAAAACATAACCGGCATCATAAAAGTTCTTGTGCCAGCCAATACGCCTGCTATTAATTTACCATGCCCAAAAGCCGGAATTATTAAAATTGCGGAAAACAATATGAGGCACAACCAATCGTTTAATATCATATAAACCTCCATAGATTTTAAAACACATCAAAGGAAAGCTAGACGATCATATACGACAAGTAGTGATCCGCGCCGGATAGGGACCGGGATTTAAATTTGGTTTTGTCTTTTTATGGAAATGACAGGACGAAATAAAGACAACTTGAAAATTGGCAGTCGATGAAATGAGTTCTTCGCCAACGTCCGGTAACAAAAGTAGCAATAGCGATAATAGAAGAATAAACATCTTCTGTGTTCCTCCCACATGCCGACGAGGTTAGCTGACGGGCTTGGACCTGGAAGTGTCCTATTCTTAAGAAATTCGCCCCAAAATACCGGTTCCCCCGCATCTATCTTTGAATAGATTTAGGCATCGTTAAAATATTGCCGTGCTAACTATGCCCTTTTATAAACGTTGTCAAGAGTTTTTTTTATAAACGTTGCCAAGAGTTTTTTGCTAAACATTATTGCCTGGTTACAACGACAATTATGGCGTTGCTGATCATTTTTTATTACTCTTTTGTATTAATATAAAGGATGCTATCAGGCGCCCCTTTTCTTCCTTTCATCGATATCGTTGGGATACATCATCGCATCCTGCCCTCTCTCGCGAGTACGGATACGGATTACCTCATCAACGGGATAGATAAAGATAATTCCATCTCCAGGTTCGCCGGTTCTGGCGGAATTGAGAATAGCTTCTATCGTATTCTCAAGATTATTTTCGCTCAGGATGATATTGATCTGTATTTTGGTTAACATGTCCACCTGATAGGAGCCCGCACGACCCACCAGGCTAATGCCGCCTTGTCGTCCATGTCCACGAATCTCAATCATATTCATCCCGACAATACCGATTTTCTTTAGAGCTTCTCTGACATCATTGACCTTATCTTCACGAATGATGGCTTCGATCTTTTTTAGCATAGTTTGTTTCTCCCTGTAAAATTATTTCACTTTGCCTTACGAATACGACCTTTCTCCGTGGGACGTTATATCCAAACCTATTTCCTCTTCTATTGGAGTTACACGCAAGCCAATGCTCCAATTCAGCAGCTTGGCAAGAACATAGGTTCCACCGAAACTGAAACAAATGGTAACCACTACCGCTATAATCTGGATACTGAGTTGATTTGGATTACCTAAAAACATACCGTTAGCGCCGCTGCTATTGACGGCAACTGTGGCAAATAAGCCTGTGGCTATCATGCCCCAGGTGCTGGCCATGCCATGACATGCCCATACATCCAGAGACTCATCCAAATTTCGTTTATCGCGCAGACGCATAGAATAGTAAGATATAGGCGCCGCCACCGCTCCGATAAACATGGCTGTCAGGGGTGTCACAAAGCCTGAAGCAGGAGTGACTGCAGCCAAACCTACTACCATACCTGTAGCAATACCCAGGGTGCTCGGACGGCCATCCAGCCAGGAAAGCATCATCCAGACAAGTCCTGCCATTGCCGCGGAAGTGTTGGTGGTTATCAGCGCGTTGACCGCGACACCATTGGCGGCCAGTGCGCTGCCGGCATTAAAGCCGAACCAGCCTACCCACAGTAGTCCTGCTCCCAACACCGTCAGAGGGATATTGTTCGGCTCCATGGGAGATTTGCCGAATCCTTTTCGCGGTCCAATAACCATTGCAAAAGCCAAAGCGGAAAATCCGGCTGCAATATGAACCACAGTACCACCGGCAAAGTCGAGAACCCCCATCTCCTTCAGCCATCCACCCTGCCCCCATACCCAGTGACACAGAGGATCGTATATCAGAGTTGCCCAAAGCAAGCCAAACAGGAGGAAAGCCTTGAACTTGATTCTTTCCACAAAGGCGCCGGTAATGAGTGCAGGCGTAATTACAGCGAACATCATTTGAAAGGCTGCAAAAAGCGCGTGAGGTATTGTTTGGCTATAGGCTCCATTGGGCAGAGCATCTACGCCGATAAAACCTAAATAGTTAAGGCCGCCTATTAATCCTTTGATATCAGCGCCGAAAGAAAGTGAATAACCATAAAGGACCCACTGGACGCTGATAAGGGCCATAAAGATAAAACTTAAGGTTAAAGTGGAAAGAAGATTCTTTTTGCGAACCATTCCGCCGTAGAAAAGCGCCAGGGCCGGCGTCATCAGCAGAACAAGGGAACAACAAACAAGAACCCAAGCCGTATCGCCCGAATTCATATAGATACCTCCTGTACATATTTGTTGAAACAAATAACAGCAATTAAGGTGCCACAAATGTGTCACAGAAGTGATAAAAATGTATATTTATGATATTATTGATATTTATATGGTAAAAGTGTTAAAATAGAAATAAATTATTAAACAAATATGTTATACTTAATATATTGTTGGAACAATAATGCACTTTTAAAGTTGTAAATATTTAAAGTTATCCCCATGCGCTCAAGCCCAAATTCAAACATCAGTAAACAAAAGCATACTTTCATAATTAAAAAACGGCTATCTGAATGTAAGTTGTAATAATAATACTTCCTGTAGATTTACATCAGCCATCAACGTTCTTATTTGAAAATGCGTTTGCAAATAACATTAAGGAATAGAATACACTCGGGGATGCTATAATTAAGGCGCCGTAGTATTCCATTAACTACACTTCTATTTTATATTTTTGTAATTATAATATTACTGGAAACCGATTAATTCTTTATGTTTTCGAGAAACTAAACCAACCAACAACAATCCGGCTATTTTATGTGCAGGCGATTCGCTTACGACAAATTATAGATTAAAGTGTAAATATGACATATTTTTTAACATTGATCCTGGTACAGTATTCCCTTGACATAAAAAAAGTAAGTTCTTAAAATCTTTCCATGAATAAGCAATGTTTTAGCAAATCAAATATTGACAGTTCTATATTTACATCATGAAAGTTTTACTGGTAAATCCCATCACACGCAATACTTCTTTATCCTCACCGGATCTGGGATTAGGTTATCTGGCCAGAGCTCTGGAGAAAGAAAATCATAAAGTTGATATAATGGATTGTGTCAATCTCAGATTGACTTTCGAAAAATTCGAGCATTACATTGCCGGTATTGATTTTGATGTAATCGGCTTCAGAGTATTTTCCACGGATTTGTTTTCCGTTAAGAAATCTTTGTCGATAGTTAAAAAGAGACGTCCGGATGCCAAGATTATTCTCGGCGGAGCTCATCCATCCGCCTTCCCGGAACAAACACTGCAATATTTTGGGCAAGCCGATTTTGCCATCAGAGGCGAAGCAGAAAAAGGGTTAGCGGATCTAATTAGAAATTTTTCTGATCCGGATATAGTCAGGAAAGAGGATATCTCCGGTTTGATCTGGAGAGAAAGCGGAGAAATAAAAATCAACCCTCCTGTCTTTCCTGAAAATTTGGATTCACTGGGGTCCCCTGATTGGAATTTAATAAATCCCTGCAACTATCCTTTTCAAACATCTTACCTGACAAAATCAAAATTTGTCGCTCCTCTTATCATGACACGGGGATGTCCTTACCAGTGCACGTTCTGCTCCTGCCGATCGGTAACCGGTCACCGGATAAGGTCTCACAGCGTTCCTTACATAATAGAGGAAATAAAATTTCTGAAATCAAATTTCGGAATAAAAGAGATATGTTTTATTGATGATAATTTTCTGGTTCTCAGACATCTGGTCATTGATCTGTGTGAACAGATCATTAAACAGAAACTCGATATTAAGTGGTCTTGTTTCGGAATTCGTTTGGACCTGGTTGATAAAGACATATTAAGTCTAATGGAAAAATCGGGCTGTTACTTATTAACCGTCGGAATAGAATCGGGGTCACAGCGAATTCTCGATCATATGAAAAAAAATTTAACTCTTGATCTTATCAACGAGAAAATAACCCTTATTAATACTATAACCAATATCAAAGTTATCGGCAATTTTATTCTAGGTTACCCGATGGAAATAGAAAAGGATGTTTATAAAACCATCCGGCTTGCTAAAATCCTTCCTCTCTATGGCGCCAATTTTTTCCCCTTTCACCCCACGCCAGGCACTGAAATATTTGACGAATTGATGACTGAAAAAGAATTAAAAGTTATCAATTGGGAACGGATGGGACAAGACCGGATGCCTTATATCCCTGCGGGTATTTCCAAACAAAAATTTACATGGTTATTTTTTCTTGCATTCATCAATTTTTATATGAGACCCCAAATTATATTAAATGTTTTTCTGGCAACCCGGTCACTGGAAAGATTAAAATATATTTTCTATAGAATCTTTAGAATAATTAAATGATTTTCAATTTATCTTCATTTTGAGGAATTGTTTTTACAGATGATATTAGATGAAAAATGATTCCCGCTTTTCATTTATACCTTCGATGTCATTTTACTGATGTAATTCGAATACTATATATACCTTGACACTAAAAACCATATTACTTATACTTCGACCCCTTAAAAGCAAAGTGTTTATCCAGGATTAAAAATTAAAGTAGTATAAAGAAGGTTTTGTGGTTGTTTTTTGTTTCTGGAACATAAAACAATCCTTTACGCTCACGATAAAGTTACCTGACGATAAATTATATGAAAATAGCTTTTGCCTCTATTGCCTACGAATCCCTGGCAATATCAATCTTATCAGCCATCGCGAAGAAAGATAAACATACTGTAAAATTGATACACATTCCAACTATTTTTAAAGACGGTTCTACCAGAGAATTTAAGCGGCTGGCAAAATTCTTTAGCAGCGACAAAGAAATATTTAAACAGCTTAATGCCTACCAGCCGGATTTGATCGCCTTTTCCGTGGTAACATTTGATTATCAACGAGCTCTGCATTATGCTGAACAATTTAAAAAGATTTGCCCTAAAGCAAAAATTGTTTTCGGCGGCATACATGTATCTTCCGTTCCTGAATTAGTTATAGCCAACAAATTCATAGATTATATAGTCATCGGCGAAGGAGAAGTCGCCTTCTCTGAAATCATTAAACATATTGAAAAAGGCGATTCTTCCGAGCCGATAGTAAACACATGGTACAAATCAAACAACAACATCATCATTAAAGGCAAACAGGCCGGTTTCATTCAAAACCTCGATTCTCTTCCTCATTTTGACAATGAAATATGGGCAGACGTCTTCCCTTTAAAATCATATTATCTGACAATGACTTCCCGGGGATGTCCCTACAATTGTTCCTATTGTTTCAATCATTTCTTCAGAGATATTCCTGAAGAGAAATCAAATTACATAAGGCGGAGAAGCGTCAAACATGTAATGGAAGAATTAACCTACTATAAAGAAAAATACAAAATTAAAACTATAGAATTTTGGGATGACATTTTTATTCTTGATAAAAAATGGCTCCAAGAATTTCTGGAAGCGTACAAAAAAGAAATAGCCATTCCCTTCAAATGTTATATACACGTGAACCTATTTGACGAAGAAATGGCAATACAACTGAAAGATGCCGGATGCAAATGGGTGGATTTTGGAATTCAAAATATCAATGAAGAATACCGTAGAATTTTCCTGAAACGTAATGAAAAAAACACAAATATAATTAAAGCTCTTAAGATTCTGAAAAAGCATAAAATTGTTTCTTTTGCCGATTATATTGTTGGATTGCCCGGAGACACGATAGAGCATTACGAGGAGGCAAGACTGTTCTTTATTGAAAACATGCCCGATATCATCGAGCCTTACTGGATGTCTTATCATCCAAAAACAGAAATTATTGAAAATGCATTTGAACACAACATCCTCAATGATGAAAAGATGAATTTAGTTAATCATGGCATTAATCCTCACAGTTATTTCGAAAGCTCCCTGGCGTCCAAAGATTTTCACAATGAGTATTATTTCATCTTTAAAGTTCTCCCTGCTTTGCCGGTCTTTTTAAGAAAGAAACTCACTTATAACGTTTCCAGGAAAATACCTTTTTTTATAAAATGGCCTTTTTTTATTTGTTCTATCTTTTTTTTGGCTATTAAACATAATAACCCTCGAATAAAATTTCTTATGGCATTATATATGAAAGAAGTTATCTGGATATTGAAATCGAGATTTTTCCGTAATAATTATGACTGCAAAATATAATCGGACACGGCGCTGTTATCCACATTTGGAACCAATTTTTGCGGGAATGTATAAACGATTCATATTGAAATCTGGAGCCGATGACCAGAATCGAACTGGTGACCTACTGATTACGAATCAGTTTTATATCATTTTTAACCCATTTCACTAAAAATCATTTGACATAAATTTCTTTCTATTATAAGGCACTTACAACGATATTGAATAAAGTTGGACTTCATCCAATATAACCTGATTTGACTCTTCAGGGTAGCATACAGGGTAGCACGGACTATTTATAATAGGGCGCAATTATGGCAAAGAATAAAAAATATTCCAGCAACACTAAAAGACACGCAACAAAATATCCGGGCGTTTATGAGAGGACAGCGGAACGAATAAGAGGCGTTATAGATGTATGTTATGACATTTCCTATAAAAGCGAAAATAAAGCGAAGGTATGGGAAAAAATAGGCTGGAAAAGTCAAGGTTATTCGGTTGAACTCGCAAGACAAATTAGAAATGAGCGTATAATCACACTGCAACATGGCGGAGAAATTCCACGACAAAAAAAGAAAGCTCCACTTTTCTGTGACGTATGGGGAAAATATAAGACATGGGCAGAGCAAAACAAATCACGTGGCGGACGTGATGACATTTCGCTTTATTCAAATTGCTTAGAAGAAACGCTTGCCGATAAAAGATTGAATGAAATATCCGCTTTTGATCTGGAGCGATTGAAAGCGGAACTTCAGAAAAAAAAATATTCCCCAGCTTCTGTTAAACATTGTTTGGTATTAATACGGCAAATTTTCAATAAAGCAATGGCTTGGAATTTATATCAAGGCGGGAATCCAATCCGGGGCGTTAAAATGCCTGTTCTGCAAAATCAAAGAACACGCTTCTTAAGCCATGAGGAAGCAAAAAGGCTTCTGCAAAAGTTGGCCGCTATGCATAGCCTTGACTTGCACGACATGGCGCTATTAAGTCTTTATACCGGCATGAGAGCCGGTGAAATATTCAATTTAAAATGCAATGATCTTGATTTCAAGAATGATCTTATCAAGGTTATTGATTCCAAAAATAAGACGACACGTCACGCCTATATGACTAAAGCAGTCAAAGAAATGTTATTGAGTCGGAAACCGCAAACACCAGAGGGGCTTGTCTTTCCAGACCGCAACGGAAAAAAGATTGTCGCTATATCTCAGAGCTTCAGAAAAATTATTCATAAATTAGATTTCAATGAAGGAATCACTGACCGGCGGCAAGAGATTACATTTCATTCTCTACGTCATACATTCGCCTCATGGCTAGCCCTTCAGGGTGAAAGTTTAATCACCCTGAAAGAAATGCTGGGGCATAAGTCAACGGTGATGACGGAAAGATATTCGCACTTGATACCGGATCATAAGCGTAAGGCGGCGGCATTGCTGGAAGCTACTTTTAATGGGCGTAATAAGATTGTTAAGATTAAGCCTGCGGCAAGATAACCTCCGCTAACAAAAAAACAATCCAGTTCCGATCTTGTCACCGTTTTTTTATTAATTATTTTTCGCTTTGTGAAAGCTGAATACAGATAATATAAGCGCACGCACCATACTTGATCCATTTTCTACATCTTTAATATTTCGCAAAAGATACTCTTTCTTTGCCACCCTATCCTGCTTCCTTTATTCCCGACAGACTATCGTCTACTTTATTTTTATCTCAGGTTTTTAGGAAATATCATTTTTTTTCAACAAAAAGAGAACCGAAATTAATGTGTATGGTCATACTTCTTTGTACCTGGACGTATCTCTATATACATTAAATAATAAGTAATATCAGTAACTTAACTCTTGACATTAGTTCTCGTCATTATTAAAATAGCATTAATAAAAATTAGGAGGTTTCTAAATGACCAAGCAATATTTAAACACGCATGAGGCGGCTGAATATACGGGATTTACAGCCGGAACACTGGCTAATTTCAGATGCCGGAAAATCGGTTGCCGCTACTACAAAAAAGGCGGCAAAATTTTATATTCGCTGGACGATTTAGACCAGTGGATAAAAAGCGATCCGGTTTTGACAGCAGACAGCGAGGGGGTACGAACATTTTAAAACAGAGCCGATCAAATCTGGAAATCAAGGTTGAAGCATCTATCAGGATAATAAAATTTATTGCACCTAAAGTAATGACTGTCAACGGCGAAGCTTCTCCTTGCGAATGCGATGATGCTGTAACCTGTGCTTATTGCGTACAGGCGAGCCTTTTGGGATTTGAGGAAAAAATCAAAGCAAACGACAACACAGCTAAGAACATTATCAGCTATATTAAAAGAAACGGGATTAGGAAAACAGCCAGGGATTTGGATGTTCAGCCGAGCGTCGTTCAATATTGGCTGAAATCATGTAATTTGCCCCAATGGATAATCAAAAAATATGCGGGGGTGTACGAATGACCATACAAACATACACACCACTCATTTTTCGTACACTTTATATATTGAAATCATTGATGTTTTTTCATCGAAATTTGGGGGTTCGAGATATGAAAGCCAGACCGGTGGAAATTACAAACAAATAAAAGGTCAGAAATCAAATCCGGGGAAATAATCAGGCTGAACGCAAATAGAAAATTTAAGCGCGACTACTCAAACCCGGCCATCTCTCATGGATACGGAGGATTTGAAAAAGATAATGACAGCAAAATCAAAATATTTTGCAAGACTTCAGAACATCCCGGCGCCGGGCGGTAACGGTTGTCACACTCAGTTATTGAGCGTTGCTAATCTTGGTGTTCTGGCCGGATGTAAACAGAGTGAAATTCAAGAAGACATCCGCCGGGCGATTCCACCAGGCAAGCGTCGTGTTTCTGATTCCGAAATAGAGGCAGCAATCCATAAAGCAGCTTCCGATCATAAAACAATTACTTTACCGACTGGCGAAAAATATCAGCGCTACAGACCGCACCGACAAGAACCAATCGTTCATAACGGCAAGACAACATTACAGAGGATCATTGAACAATCAAAAATTACTGATGATGCTGACCTTTGGGAATCGTCACCTATTCGCCTGAACTGGACACCGCAGGAAGACGCGGCGAATTTTCTTTTTTCTATGTTCATGCCTGATGATTTGATTTTCATCGGTGAACGTCTGGAGCCGGGAATCATCGGTCAGAATATCCGCACAGCGGCGGACTGGATCAAATATTTTCAGGCAGGAGGTAAGACAGCGCCTTTTCTGATTATTAATCCGTTAAATGGCAAACCGGCAATAAAGAAGAACGGTGATGGTGAAACATTCAGGGGTGACGGAAATATAAAATCATTCCGCTACTGCCTTGCTGAATTTGACAATCTGAACCGTGAAGATCAAATCCGTTTTTGGACAACGGTTAAACTGCCTATAGTCTGCCTTGTAGATTCCGGCGGAACATCAATACATGGCTGGATTGATGTTCAAAAGCTGGTAGACGTTCAATCAGTGGATGACTGGCAGCGGGAAATCAGACAGAGGCTATATGAGCAAGGTCTAATTCCTTTGGGAGTTGATTCCGCTTGCAGTAATCCGGCGCGTCTTGCGCGTCTTCCCGGTCATTTAAGGACGGAAACCGGCAAATATCAAAATATCCTCTGGCTGGCAGCGCCGGAAAATAGGATCGAAAATCAATGAACGGCATGGATGAGTTTTTTGAACAAATCAAGCAAGCCGACGATCCAGCAGAAGCACTTATTATTGATCTTTACCAAGCCTTAAAGTCAGCCGACAGGCCAGGAGTTAAAAAGATTATAGCAAAGCTTCAAGGATGCTTGACCTATGACGAACCTTTGGTGTTCATTAAAGCGTCTGACTGGCTAATCAGCAAACCACCGGAACCAGACCAGATAATTAAAGATATTATTGACATTGCCGACAAGCTGGCAATTATAGGATCAAGCAAACTCAGAAAATCATTTTTTCTATTGCAACTCTGCATAAGTATTGCGGCGGGAATGACCTTCTTGTCCTGGGATATTCCATTTCCACGGCGAGTTGCCTATATTCAACTGGAAATAAAAGATCATCATTTCCACCGGCGATTGAAAAATATTTGCCAGGCAATGAATATTTTGTCTGATGACTTAGGGGGTCGGCTTTTAATCCTTAATGGCCGGGGTTTAAATATTATCGGGCCGGAAGGAATTGATCGAATATTATCCGCAATGGAAGCCTTTTGTCCTGAAGTTATCGCTTTTGATCCTCTTTATAAAATAGCGCAAGGTGTAGAGAACGCAGCGGAAGACGTCAAGGTGATTCTTAATCACTTCGATCAATTAGCTGAACAAACCGGCGCGGCTATTATTTACGTTCACCACGACGCAAAAGGCGCACCGGGAGATCGAGATATCCGCGACCGTGGCGCCGGGTCAAATGTGATAGGCCGTGATTACGATGCCTGTATTGCACTGACGGCACATGCACAAAACACCGATGCGGTCGTCATTGATGTTTTATTGAGAAATTATCCGCCGCAAGAGTCATTTGCTGTTGAATGGTCAAATCAAGAAGGTGGTTATTGTTTCCGATTGGCTGATGACATTTTACCGGAAAAGAAAACATCCAAAACAAAACCGGCACCGCCTGCACTATCAACGTATTTACCGATTGCAGAATCGATTCTGGAAAATGATGAAATGGAAGTTGGGCCATTTAAGATGGCATTCAAAAAACAAACCGCATTGAGTGATAACCGGATCAGAGATTTTTTGACCTGGGCAACAGCTGGGGGGAATCCGCATTTTTTGATACGAGATGAAAGAGGCCGGGGTATTCATAAAAAATGGATCATAATTGGAAAGCAGCATAATGAAAAATAGAACGGTCAAATATTTTAGAACTGCCGTAACGTTTCTAAATTTTCTAACAGTTCAAATAAGAATTTAGAATTAGAACTGTCACCCTTATTATAGGGTGACGGTTCTATTCTAAAATAAAGAACTGTATTTTTAGAACACACAAGATGGTGAAAGTATGGAGCAAGAAAATAGGATAAAACGAATTGAAAAAGCAATACAGAGATATTTTGAATCACAGGCAGAGCAGAAAAAAAGCAATCAGGCAAAACGGAAACCATTAATCAGGAGGAAAAATAATTGGACACGCGGCAGCACGAAAGATTTTAATTGGCATAAAGATTTATCCCAAATTGAAAAATATAGAAATGCAATGGAGCAAATGCCTCAGAGCAGTAATTTTTCCAAGAGAGAAAAGGACACTTCGTAATTGCCTGTTTGAAGTTAAGGAGTGAAAAACTTAGGTAGGAGGTTAATGGAAGAGTACACGGGTTTGCTACAGGAGACCCTACGCAGAAAAATTCTGCTCAATGTTTAAACACGGAACAAAAAAACGATCATTAGTATTTGATATCATTAAATATTAAGCGTTAACAATTTGTTTACACAGTGAATAAAAAATAGGACGATTTCGTAATGAAAATAAATACATACGATGTTAACAGGAAAAAGAGGTTTTTGGAGCTGAA
Source organism: Smithella sp. (assembly GCA_052139735.1). Taxonomy (GTDB): domain Bacteria; phylum Desulfobacterota; class Syntrophia; order Syntrophales; family Smithellaceae; genus Smithella. Next base: position 49,877 of record JBKQWB010000074.1, read on the forward strand.
TAAACAGTAGATTAAGAGCAAAAGTTGATTAAGCTAATGATATTATTAAATATTAAGTTTTAATAATTATTTAATAACCTGTTAACACAGCAAGACAAGAATGGAACAATTTAATAATAAAAACAAGTTCATACGAGGTAAACAAATGAAGAAAAGTGTCGCAGCCAGGATAAAGGGCGAGTTAAGGGAGAAAATCAATAAGGAAGCAGTAGAAAATAACTGCTCGGTGTCCGAATTAATCCGGCAAAAAATAATATTTGCCTATGAACAGGAAGATAAAGAAAAAACGACTATAATTTTAGAAAAAATGGAAGGCGATCTCAAATCTTTAATAAGTTTGCTCATCATGACTTCTGCACTTATAGCTGAAGATATTCGTCAAGAAAAAGGTAAGGATGCTTGGCAGGAGATATTTAAAAACGCAAAGGGACTATTAGACGATTATAGAAAAACAGGAGAGCTCGTCATATAGAATTGAGTGAATTATGGATACCAAACATCATATAAAAGCATTTAAGGGATTTGAAACCTGGCTTAGTTTTCTCCTAATGAATATGAAAATGTTCAAGTATAAAAATCAAAAAATATCTTCTCACAGGACAATCTGCAAAAGAATAAATCCGCTCAATAATCAAAAAGATAAAAATTGATTTATTTAAAGCCAAGTATATAATGTAGTTGTCTGTTTTTTT
>JBKQWB010000075.1:0-78360 GCA_052139735.1 Smithella sp.
AAAGGAATTCCGATAACCCCAAACGCCGGGCTTTTTAACCACGCGGCAATTCCTCCTACTATAAATACGGCAGGAAGGCCAAGAAGATAACTAAAAAATATTATAACAAGACCTGTAATTACGGTGCCGGTAAGTTTCTCCTTAAAGATGCTCAAATCAGCGTGTTCATCTATTGCCTTCCTGCAAAATCCTTTCCGGGCAAAATAAAGTGCTGCTTTTTTTATTATACTCAAAATATTTCCTGTAAAAAAATGTGATAAAGATTCCTTAGTGGATAAAGTAAAGCATGGCAAACAGTTTGATGACCTTATTCATTACCTTTCCATGATTCCGCCAATAGAATGTTTCGAACGAAGCGGGTAATCTTTGTAGGCAATATTCTTAAAAATTCCGGTACGAGCCTGCCCAACAGTAGCAATCAATTCATCGTCTGCATAAATACGTCCATCTCCGATTACAATGCTCGCGCCTGATTCCTTCAACCGCGAATAACGCCGTACATCAACTTCAAAACGGACACATTTGTTGAACGGACGAATCTGGCCGTTGAACGCAACATCGCCGCACCCCAACGCTCTGCCCATCCCCAGCGAACCATTCCAGACACAGAAAAAACCAAGCAACTGCCATATCGCATCCACGCCAAGACATCCGGGCTGTACCGGATCACCCTGAAAATGGCATTGAAAATACCAGGCGTCCAGCCTGATATCCTGTTCGGCTATTATTTTACCCTTCTTGCCATCGCTTTGGATCAATAATATGCGATCAACCATGAGGAAGGGAGGCGCCGGAAGCTTGGCTTCAAAATGTTCGGGTGGATCTGTAACAAGCTTACCATAAGCAAAAGCGAGAATTTCTTCGAAATTAAAATGATCGCGTTTTATAAATTCCTGATATTTCATAATTATTTTTTCTCTTTCTGTAAATTGGGGCCGTAAAACGGGAACAGCATAATGATCTCTGGATAAAAGTTTTTTTTAAGTATTAGTACGGATGCCCGGACTTTAATAAACTGCGGCAAAAAATTGTAAAGCCGGATTATTACTTTAATTTATTTTGATTATAAGAAAAGGCCTCTTTTGTCAAAAGAAAAAATCCCACCAAAAAACATACCATATCAATATGTGGCTTATTATAAAAACCAATGGCGCTGGAATTAAAATTGAGTTATAAATAATGTCATGAAAAAACCTTAAAAAAGGAGAATAAATGAACAGAGCAGCCCTTCATAAAGTCAGTTATGGTCTATATGTCGTCACCTCAGGACAAGACGGTAAATTCAACGGTCAGATCGCCAACTCCATGTTTCAGGCTACATCGGATCCGGCGACTGTCGCCATCAGCATAAACAAGCAAAATTACACTAATGAATTGATAAAACTCAGCCGTAAGTTTGTTATTTCTATCCTTTCCGAAGCAACGCCCATGACTTTTATCGGCAATTTCGGTTTTAAGAGCGGGCGCGATTTCAACAAACTGCAAAATGTAAAAATAAAAACAGGAGCAACTAAAGTGCCCATCGTCCTGGAAAATACAGTCTCCTATATAGAAGTTGAACTGGAAAAAGAATTAGATTGCGGCACGCATACCATATTCATCGGCAACATTGTTGATTGCGATGTAGTAAACGATGCCGAGCCTCTAACTTACGCTTATTATCAAAAGGTCAAGGGAGGCAAATCACCGAAAACGGCTCCTACTTATGTAAAAGATGAATCTTCCGTCGCGTCCCATGCTTCCGTCAGTTACGTTTGCAGTGTTTGCGGCTATGTTTATGACGAGGTTAAAGGCGATCCTGATAATGGCATTGCCTCTGGAACAAAATTTGAAGATTTGCCGGACACATGGACGTGTCCTGTCTGCGGCGCGGATAAATCAAAATTTGAGAAAGATAAATAGCGATTGATTTTTTCGCAAATACAATTAATATGTTATCGTAAAATGTCTTTTAAAGACGTTTCATTCTACATTTGCGTCAGCATCTTTGAAACCGGGGGGATATAACGATTATGAAAACAAGAAAACTCTCAGGTCTGTTAATTTGTCTTGGTCTTGCATTTGCCTTTCTTCTTGTCCAACAGGCTTACGCCACTCTCGGCGAATCAGTCGATTCGATAGCGACAAACAAGAAAACTCTCTCGGCGGTACGGAGTGCCACGAAAATATCTTCGAAATACGCCATTCACGAGTTCCAGTCTGAAACCATAACCGTCCGTGAATATGTGTCGCCTTCAGGCGTTGTATTCGGCATCGCGTGGAACGGCCTGACTTATCCCGATCTGACACCGCTTTTGGGATCCTATGCTTCCGAACATCAGAAGGCGGCAAGTCATATTAAGCGGCAGCCTGGACACAAATACGTTAAGGTGGAATCAGATAATGTTGTTGTAGAAAAATGGGGACATATGAGAAATTTGCAGGGTCGCGCCTACGCGCCTGCTTTGATACCACAAGGAGTGACCACTGATGAAATTAAATAAACTGCTTTTTTTTATTCTGATTTCTTTACTGGTAATAAGCTACAGCGGATGTGGAGGTGGAGGCGGCGGCAGTACAAGCACTCCCGCTGTAACACTTGCCTCTATTGCCGTAACACCGGCAAACCCAGGGATACTTTTGGAAACGGCAGCAACAATACAATTCACTGCAACCGGAACTTATTCAGACAGCACTACAAAGGATATAACGACTTCCGTGACCTGGAGTTCCTCAAATACAGCGGTAGCAACAATCAGTAACACTTCCGGTTCCAATGGACTTGCTACTTTGCTTGCCGCCGGACAAACAACGATAACTGCGTCCTCAGGAAGCATTACCGGCTCCACGATACTGACGGTGCAAGCCGATAATAATGATAACCGCCTTACTGTGTCAGTGAATGGGTCGCTGTGCACAAACTCTTCAATCTATTATCCCAACAAACCCTGCGTCAGCGTTACGATCTGTACTCCCGGCAGCAATACAGACTGCCAGACCATTGATGATATTCTGCTGGATACGGGAGCTTCCGGTTTGCGGATATTCAAATCGGTTCTGACTGTCTCTCTCACACAAGTAACAAGCGGTTCAGGATCACTCGCGGACTGCATACAATACGCTGATGGTTCAGCGGATTGGGGACCGGTTCAGATGGCAAACGTCATTCTGGGTAACGAACCGGCAGTTACCATCCCTATTCATGTAATCGACTCCACTTTTGGCACCGTGCCATCATCATGTGGAACCCCGGATACGAGTCCATCATTATCCGGATACAACGGACTTCTGGGCGCCGGTCTCTTTGCCCAGGACTGTGGTTCGCTATGCGCAAGTGTTACTAATAATGAAATGTACTATTCCTGCAGCGGTTCAGTGTGCTCTTCAACGAAAGCGCCTCTATCCAACCAGGTACAAAACCCGGTTTCGCTCCTTCCTCTTGATAATAATGGCGTGATGGTGCAGCTTCCTACTGTTGCTCCGGGAGGAGCAACCTCGATTCAAGGCTATCTTTTCCTCGGCATAGATACGCGGTCAAACAACTCCTCTTCCGGATTCACTATGTATCCTGCCGATCCGACCTATGGAGAATTCATAACAGTTTTTCCGGCCACTGGAGGAAACACGTACAGCTCCAGTTTCCTTGACACCGGCTCGAATGGACTATTTTTTGACCCAGGTTCGGTGAGCACCCTGACAACCTGTTCATCAGGACCCTACACGGGCTGGTATTGCCCTTCTTCAACACTAAACTTGTCCGCAACTACAGAAGGTTATACTGGATTGCCAAGCGGCCCGGTTTCGTTCCAGATAGGCGACGCCTCAACCTTTAGTTCATCCTATAATGTGTTTAGTGAATTAGGCGCCCCGTACGATTCGAGCACTCTAAGTGCGTACTTTGACTGGGGGCTCCCCTTTTTCATGGGACGGAATGTATATGTTGGAATTCAAGGAACGACATCAAGCCTCGGCACAGGTCCCTATTGGGCCTATTAACAAAAAGTGAACTTTATTAATAGCCTGTTGCATCCTGCTGATTCAATGGTTTGCTTATTTACTGATTATACCCCGACAGCCGTCAGGTATGCTTTGCCTCTGGGGTGAAGGAGTTACCTGGCCGGAAATCCGCACCATATGGTTGTGGGCAATGACGGCATATAAGCCAGGCATTGGAATGATGCTGTTTGTTGTCATCTGGTTGACACTCTGGGCAAGACCACTAAAAAAGCAGAATTGAAAGTTTTTACCGGGAAAACATTTGCACATCACTCCATATTATGCGCCCTGTTTTTCATTGACATACAAAACAGGTTTGCCTATACTCACTCCCAATAAAAGCAAGCTCTTATCAAAGGAAATCGCGGTTGGTATAGCCGCACCTTTCCCGTATTATTTGTAAAATATCAGAAGGGATTAAGTTATTCATGGATTATGATAGTGTTGCGGATGTTCAATCGAGGCTGACAAAAGCCGGATTTATTCCTTCAAGGGAAATTGCTACTGTTGTTTTTCTGGCAGCCGCAACGCAAAAGCCGGTTCTGGTTGAAGGGCCGGCAGGTGTCGGCAAGACGGAGTTGGCCAAAGCTATAGCCCGTAGTCTGGATTGGGAACTTATCCGGCTCCAATGTTACGAAGGCCTGGATGAAGCCAAGGCTCTTTATGAATGGGAATATGCCAAACAGCTTCTTTATACCCAGATGGTTAAAGACAGATTAAACGACATCATTTCTTCCGCCTCAACTCTGACTCAGGCAGTTGATCAGATAGCCGCCCAGGAGGACGCCTTTTTCTCCGACCGTTTCATTCAGCACCGGCCACTTCTGCAGGCTATCAGCTCAGAGCAGCCTGTCGTGCTCCTTATAGATGAAGTGGACAAATCCGACCCGGAATTTGAGGCATTTCTTCTGGAACTTTTAAGCGATTTTCAGGTTTCTATTCCTGAACTGGGTACTCGCAAAGCTATTCATATTCCTTTTGTCGTGCTGACGTCCAATAACTACCGCGATATGAGCGACGCGCTTAAACGCCGTTGCATCCATCTATATATTGATTATCCCGCGCGCGACACGGAGATTTCCATCGTCCGGCTCAAAATACCGGGTATCGAGGAGAAGCTCTGTAACACTCTGGTTGATGCAATCCGTAAAATCCGCACGCTGGATTTGAAAAAAAGTCCCAGCATTTCGGAAACCCTTGATTGGGCGCAATCGCTTATCGCATTACAGATCAATGAATTGACACCGGAAGTTATTTCGGAAACACTCAACATCGTCTGTAAATACCAGATCGACATGGAAAAAGTTCGCAAGAATATTGATCGGATTTTGCCGTAATGTATTCAAAGAGCTGTTTTTACTGGCAAATCCCGACCAGGCGCAGGCCTGGGTTGCCGGCTTCCAAAAACGCATATATAATACGCCTCGTCGCCCAGGGCATGACCTAAGCAATATCGTCTTTGATCGAAAGCGTATCCCCCGTTAGGGGGCGCATAATAAATAGAACCTTATATTGCCGGAAGTCTTCGCCGGTATGGTGAAAACTTCCTTTAAAATTGGTTACAAAATAGAACGGTTTTTGATATTTTAATCTATGGTCAAACTAATCCAACAATTTGTCTCCTGCTGTCGCGCATCAGGGCTGCGGGTATCAACCTCGGAAGTTCTCGACAGTCTAAATCAGTTACAGTTGATTGACCCGACAGATGAATTGCAATTCAGGTCCCTGCTTCGCGCCAATTTAGCCAAAAGCATGAGAGATGTGCAGCATTTTGACCGTCTTTATCACCTCTTCTTCCATGAAATGCGCATGGATGTGGGTGATATGAGACAGGCCGCCTTGCACGCTGATCAAATAAAAAAAGCTGCGGAAATTCTCAAGCAGATGCCTCATGATAACCCCATTTACGACGCTGTAGTGGAATTTCTGGAAGGAAATCCTCTCGCTCTTCTTCACGAAATGCGCCGGATCAGGACGGAAGCTGAAGCCGAAGCGACAATGCTCCGGTTTAATCTGGGTCCTCTGGGCAATCGCCTTAATATGATGATTCAGATTAATAAAGCCGCGTCCGCCGCCGGGGAGCTGGTAGAGGAAAATTACACAAAAACAGATTCAGCCGCCGGGCGCGATCTTGCCGTTTATTTTCAAGAGCGCGTGGCTGCGGCGCGCTCCATGCTCATGTATGAGCCGCGTCCGGGAGATACCGGCACTAAAAAAACCCAAACTGAAGAACAGCGGCTTGGGGGACTTGGCGAGAAATCATTTTCTTCTTTTACCCGGGCAGAAGTTGAAGAAATGCGCGAAGCGATTGACAAGTTGGTGCGGAAATTGAAAAATATTGTCAGCCGCCGCTATGCCGTCCGTAATAGAGGAAGTATCGATGTTAAAAAAACACTGCGTGCATCGGCAAAATACAACGGCGTTCCCGTTGAGATCAAGTATCGACATAAAGCGAAACGCAAAAGCCGGATTGTCACGCTGTGCGATGTATCTGGATCGGTCTGGGCAGCTGCGCGTTTTATGCTGAACCTGTTGTATTCTCTTCAGGACTGTTTTGACAAAGTTAACAGTTTTGTCTTTATTGATCATTTGTCGGAAGTAACATCAATTTTTGAGGAACATCAGATTAGCGAAGCAATTCGTATGGTGCTGAAGGAATCCGATGTGAATTATAATGCGTCGACGGATTATGGAGAAACCCTGCGGAATTTTAAAAAAGACCACATGGAACTTCTGACAAAAAAGACAACTCTGATTATTGTAGGCGACGGCCGCACCAATTATATGAATCCCGAAGACGCTATTTTGGGTCAGATGCGAGAGCGTTGCCGGCGGGTAATCTGGCTAAATCCGGAACAGGAAAACCTCTGGGACACCGGCGACAGCGAAATTAAATCATATATGCAGCATTGTCATGAGGTGCGTCAATGCCGGAATATCAACCAATTATTTACTTTTATCGAGGAACTGGTTTTATAAAATGGATATGATTCCATCAGGACAATCTTATAGCTGGATATCCCGTTTTGCCATTGAACATATCGCTTCGCGCGCCGATCTACAGACAGCGCCGGATTTTCCCCATGATATTTGGCAGAAAATGGGTGAGGCGGGCTTTTTTCAAATAGGAATCGCGCCGGAATACGGCGGCAGCGGCGGCGGACTGACACGGCTTGCCAAAGCAGGAGAGGTTTTCGTCCGCAGTGGCTATAATTTGGGACTGGCATTGTCCTGGTTGTATCAGCAGATGATCGCGGTCTATCTTATCTCCGGTTTCGGCACTGAAAAACAGCGAATGAAATATTTACCGCCTATGGCCCAGGGAAAACTAATCGTGTCCTTTGCCGTTTCCGAACCGAAGCACGGTGCGCGTCCGAAATTACTTACCTCGACGGCAACTTACGATGGCAATTACTACAAATTAAATGGAGAAAAAACTTATCTGACTAACGCGCCTATTGCCGGTCTTTTTATCGTTGTTGCGATAACCGGTCAAGAACAACAGCAAAATAACTTCAGCGCCTTTCTGGTCTCGTCCTCAGACGAAGGCCTCATTGTCAACCCGCGGTTGAAATTCAATTTCCTTAAACCCTCACTGCATGGTGGCATTGGGTTGCAGAACTGCCGCGTATCTTCCTCAAATATATTGGGCGAGAAGGACACGGCCTATCCGAATATTGTAATCCCCTTTAGCGATGTGGAAAATGTCATTATGATGGGCGCTGTAACCGGCGCAATGGGCGCGGAACTTATGGATACAATCGTGGAAATAGACAAAAGTAATATTCATAAGGATAAATCCCTTCAAAATGAAATAGGAGCCCTGGACTCCTTGCTGGAAACAATGCGCGCGATTGTCCACGACGCGGCGCAAAAGCTGGAGCAGCCGGAAAGAACCGCCGTGCCGCTGATGTTGACATTTAAAGACCTGGCAGCCGGTTTTCAGATAAAAATAGCCACCATCGTTACGAAATGGGAAATCAAAACAAAAGAACGTTTCAAAGTTCTTCAGACCGACATTAACGTTCTGGGAGCGCTTCAGGAAAAAACCTTGCAGGACAAGCAGGCAAAACTGGGAGATGAACTCTTGCATGGAGCCAGATAAATATTTTACCAACCCAAAATCAAAGCATTATCTTTGTTTTTAGAAATGGTATGATAGTTATAACATCTAGGTCATTTGCCGGATTGATACTTTTTTCCAAACTCTGCGTAGCCGCAAAGAATTGCTCACAACTGAAAATGAACTCAAAGCCATAGCCGCAGCGGCAAATTGGGGATTCAGCAGTATCCCAAAGAAAGGATACAGAGCGCCCGCGGCAATAGGAATACCAATAACATTGTAGAAGAACGCCCAAAAAAGATTTTGTTTGATCACGCGCATCGTGATAAGCGACAGGCCGATAGCTTCCGGCACACCCATCAAATCATCACGAATCAAAGTTATGTCGCTGGCTTCAATAGCCACATCCGTCCCCGCGCCAATGGCAATGCCGACGTCCGCAGCAGCAAGCGCCGGAGCGTCGTTAATACCGTCACCAACCATGGCGACAACCTCACCCGCGGCTTGCAGTTTTCTTATTTCATCAGCCTTTTTATCCGGAAGAACATCCGCCAGTACCTGATCAATATCCAGTTGAGCGGCAATCGCTTTAGCCGTGCCGGCGTTATCGCCGGTAATCATAACTACTTTCAATCCCCTGCTCTTCAAGCTTTCGATCGCAAGTTTTGCTGAATCTTTCGGTTCATCGGCCAGAGCGATAAAACCGAGAACTTTTTTTTCAAAAGCGACATACACTACCGTTTTCCCTTCCCGGGAAAGCCTTGCCGCCGATTCGTCCAAATTATTTATGGAGACACCTTCGCTTTCCATAAAAGAACGATTACCGGTAAGACATAATTTGTTTTGAAGCAATGCTTTTGCTCCCATACCTGATAACGCTGTAAATTTATCCACAGCGGCAACTGCAATTCCATCGGTTTGCGCTCTTGATAAAATTGCCTGTGCCAGCGGATGTTCGGAATTTTTCTCCAGCGCCGCGGCGTAAGCAAGAACCTGTTTTTCATTATAACCGGCTACGGCCCCAATATCGGTTACTGCCAATTCGCCGCGTGTCAGCGTGCCCGTTTTATCGAAAACAACCGTTGAAAGTTTATGTATTTTTTCGAGAATCTCGCCGCCCTTAATTAAAATTCCGCTTTGCGCTCCTAAGCCCGTGCTCACCATGATTGCCGTCGGAGTGGCCAGCCCAAGCGCGCAGGGACAGGCAATCACCAATACAGAAACAAAATTAATCAGAGCGCGGCTGAAATTACTTTCGGCGGAAAGAAAATACCAGATGACAAAAGTAATAAAGGCAACAAGAAATACCGCCGGAACAAAAACAGAAGCAACCTTATCCGCCAGCCGCTGAATTGGAGCTTTGGAGCCTTGCGCCTCTTCCACCAGACGGATAATTTGCGCCAGAGCAGTTTCAGCGCCCACGCCTGTCGCCTGAAAAGTAAAACTGCCTGTCTTGTTCATCGTGGCGGTAAACACTTTTTGTCCGATTCCCTTGGCCACAGGCATGCTTTCACCGGTCAACATTGATTCGTCAATTGCGGATTGGCCAGACATTATTATTCCGTCAACGGGAATTCTTCCGCCTGGTTTGACAAGCAGGATATCGCCAATCTGCACTTCTTCCACAGCAACTTCCAACGCTTGATCATTCCTGATCAGATGCGCCGTCTTGGGTTTTAGCCCCATCAACTTCTTTATTGCCATAGAAGTCTTTCCTTTGGCTTTGGCTTCCAGAAGCCTGCCTACAAGGATAAGAGTAACAATCATTGCCGCACCGTCATAATAAACATGAGGCATCACGCCGGCAGTCATGAAAAAATGAGGGAAGAAACTTGCCGCCGCCGAATAGGCGTAAGCCGAAAAAGCGCCTACAGCGACGAGGGTGTTCATATCGGATGTCTTTTGCCGCGCGGCTTTATAGGCACCGATAAAAAATCGGCTGCCCACCCAAAAAACCGCGGGAGCCGTCAAAACAAACATTGCCCAAAGCATGACCTGACGCGGAACGAAATGCAAAAGACCAAACCAGTGCTGCATTGAACCGAAGAAAATAACCACACTCAGAATCGCGCCGCAGGTTACTTTTAACTTCAGATCTTTAAGTTCCCCGACCCGGGAAGCTTCAATGGGATCGGCAAGATTATCTTTAAGTTCACCTAAATATTCATAACCGTGTTCGGTAATAACTTTCTGTAGCGCCTCAGGGCCGCCCCATTTTGCCGAATGAATAATTGTGGCATGTCCATTAGCCAGATTGACATTGGCTTCCACCACTCCGGCAACCGAGTTTAGCGCTTCTTCTACACGCCTCACGCAGGCCGCGCAGGTCATACCACCCACGGCAATAGTTATTTTCTCCCGGTCAGTCACTTTATTCAACAATTTCGTATCCAGCCTTCTTTATCACGGCTGCAACAACCGCAAGATCAACCGTTTTTATTTCCCCGTAGGTCGCCGTGCCGCTCTTTAAATCCACATTAACATCTTTTATTCCGTCCACAGCGCCGAGCGCCTTAGTTACAGCCATTACACAATGCTGACAGTTCATTCCTTTTATTTTTATTCTTTTCATTGAAACAACCTCCTTTTGTTCAACTAATTTAAGAACTTTTCTTATAATAGCAAGGCTTATAATAATTTTTTGATATTTTTCCGCCCATTCACGGCATTATATCCTGCTTGATTTAAAATTTATTCTGTATTATTGAATAAGAAACAGATAAAAGGTAAAAAATGATAATTCACTGCTGGGGCTCCAGAGGCTCCATTCCTGTTTCGGGCAAACAATATTTGCGCTATGGCGGCAATACCACTTGCATTGAAATCAGGACAAACGATAATAAAATATTGATCGTTGATGCGGGTTCCGGCATTCGTGAGGCGGGCAATAATCTAATTGCGGCCGGTTATCGCGATTTCACTCTTTTATTGACGCATGCCCACTGGGATCACATCATGGGTTTTCCCTTTTTCAAACCCATTTATTCGCGTGAAACCAATCTGAACATCTGGGGTTGCCCTTTTGCCCGGAATTCAATCAAAGAAATGCTCTCAAGCATTATGACAGCGCCACATTTTCCTGTAAATTTTGACTCCATCCGCGCAAATATATCATATCAAGATACATGCGTTGAACACTATACTCTCGGTTCGATGGTTATCACTCCCATACCTATTAGCCATCCTAATCAGGGCACGGGTTACAAGTTTGAGGAAGACGGCAAATGTTTTGTTTTTCTTACCGATAACGAACTTAGTTACAAGCACGAAGGAGGACTTGATTTTCAGAAATATCTTGAATTTTCCAGCGGCGCTGATTTGCTCATCCACGATGCCGAATATAATGAAGACGAATATAAAAAAACCCGCGGCTGGGGGCACTCTTGTTACACGGATGTCCTGAATCTTGCCATGCATGCCGGAGTAAAGAATTTAGGGTTATTTCATCACAATCAGGAAAGATTTGATGACGAAGTTGACGCGATTGTAAAGAGTTGTCACAAGATAATCAAAAAAAGCGGCAAAAAGCTGGAATGCTTCGCCGTGAGTCAGTCAATGGAATTTAATCTTTAATTTTCGCACTTCAGCTCCGGAGATCAGCAAGCATGTTTTTCCCCCTGCACGTTTCATTTATGGCAATAGCTACATCGGCTCTTATTGCCGGTGTCAGCGCCGCCATTTTTTTCCGCAAGAATAAATACTGGCTGAAAATTCATAAATCATTTAATTCATTTGGCCTTTTTGGAATAGCGGCAGGAATTATTATGGCTTTCTTCTATGTTTCCGGCACAGACGGTAAACACATTGATGGACCTCACCAGATTAACGGTTTAGCGGCATTTATACTTATTTTAATCACACTTATGCTGGGATTTTATCAATCTAAAGCTAAAAACAAATTAGCCGTGAGAACAGCGCACCGCTTGCTCGGACGTTTTTCCCTGTTGCTGTTGCTGACGACCGTAACTTTGGGGTTGATACTGACCGGCATAATTTAAGCAAACCTGCAATTGCGCCACTTTAATCCCGCGACTTGAAATCCTCCGGGTCCGGCCTAAGCGGAGGATGAATGCGCCGTAACCTGCGGGAGGTCGCATTATAAAAAGGAGTCTACGGGTCCTTCCGGAGGGGGCTGCACTTAAAAACATGTTTCTTCCAACAACCAGCGCTGAATTAAAAAAATTAAAATGGGATAAACTCGATGTAATTCTTGTCACCGGCGACGCTTACATTGACAGCCCTTTTATTGGAGTTTCCGTAATCGGCCGGGTTCTTACCAACGCCGGATTTCGCGTTGGAATCATCGCTCAGCCAAACTGGCAGAGCAAAACCGATATATGCCGGTTGGGGGAACCAAAACTATTCTGGGGCATCACCGGCGGATGTATGGATTCAATGGTTGCCAACTATACAGCGACAAAGAAAAAAAGAAATGACGATGATCTGACGGCCGGAGGCAGGAATAACCGCCGTCCTGACCGCGCTGTCGTAGTATACGCCAATTTAATCCGCCAGTATTTTAAGGATACCAAACCGCTGGTACTGGGCGGTGTTGAAGCCAGTATGCGACGCATCGCCCATTATGATTTCTGGTCGGATTCCATCCGCCGTTCGATTTTGTTTGATGCCCGCGCTGACGCGCTCATTTATGGCATGGCTGAGAAGGCGACGGTGGAACTCGCACTGAAATTGCAAAATGGCCAAAGCATAAAGGACATCAGAGGAATTTGTTATATCTCCACCGCCCCGCCGCCTGATTACATTGAATTGCCCGCTTATGAGGATGTTGCCGCGGATAAAAAATCTTTTGTCCGGATGTTTAATATATTCTACCAAAACAATGATCCCTTATCCGCTCAAGGTCTATTTCAGCGATACAGCCAACGTTATCTGATTCAAAACAAACCGCAACCTGACATGACCGTTGAAGAACTGGATAATATATACGCACTTGATTTCGTCCGCGACGTTCATCCTTTCTATAGTGAGCAGGGAAAAGTTAAGGCGATGGAGACGATTAAATTCTCGATATCCTCTCATCGCGGCTGCTTCGGTGAATGTAATTTCTGTTCTATTGGACTGCATGAAGGAAGAACAATCATCAGCCGTTCCGAAAAATCAATAATGGCCGAAGCACAAAAACTCATCGCGCTTCCCGATTTTAGGGGCTATATTCTTGACGTGGGCGGATCAACAGCAAACATGTACGGCATCGAATGTTTGAAAAAACAGATCCGCGGCGCTTGCAAAGACAAAAGATGTCTTTATCCGCAAGTATGCGACGGTTTAAAACCGGATCACAGCCGGCAGATTAATTTGTTAAAAAGCCTGCGACATATAAAAGGCGTCAAAAAAGTATTTGTCGCTTCCGGCATAAGATACGATTTACTTCTGGGCGACAAAAAACACTGCACACGTTACATGCATGAACTGGTTAAACACCACACTTCCGGCCAATTGAAGGTGGCTCCCGAACATTGCGCCCCGAACACGTTGAAACTCATGGGCAAACCGCACGCCCGATCATTACTGAAATTTAAACAGATTTTCGAAGAAATAAATAAATCATCAGGGCAGAAGCAATTTCTCACCTATTACTTTATCGCCGCCCATCCGGGATGCACTGAAGAAGACATGCGCGAACTTAAATCTTTTGCCGGAAAAGAATTAAAAACCAACCCGCGGCAAGTGCAGATTTTTACGCCGCTTCCTTCAACTTATTCCAGCCTGATGTATTTTACGGAAATTGATCCCGCAACAGGCAGAAAAATTTTCGTCGAAAAAAAGACTGAAAAAAAACAAAGACAAAAAGATATCGTTGTAGGGAAAATAACGAGGCAGAAAAAAGTGTCATCGTGAGGAATCCCCTGAACGCCATGACAACACAATACACTAACAACGAGATGGCTCCTTCACTTCACTCATCGCGACGAAGCCCCCCCCTGTCATTGCCCAACTCTGCGCCCGGCACATACCACCGGCACATACCACCGGCACATACCGCCTGCACATACCGGCTGATCCGGCAATCCGGTTTTTCTATCTCATTTTGCCAGGATGATGATTAATAAATTAACTTATTCTTAAAACTTTGGCGCCGCGGATATTGCCTTCTTTCAGTTCGGCAAGAGCCCGGTTGGCTTCTTCTAATGGGTATTCTTCCACTTCCGGTATTATGGGTATTTGAGCGGCCAAATCCAAAAATTCTCTGATATCACGGCGTGTTACATTAGCCACACTTTTTATTTCTTTTTCCAGCCAAAAATGACGGCCGTAATCCAGCCGAAGGAGATAATCTTTATCCGTCTCTTCTTTACGTATGGCGTTGATAATCAATCTTCCTGCCGGTTCCAGATTTTTTAGGGCTTCCACAACAGGTTTCCATACTGGCGTTGTATCAATAATGGCGTGGAGCTTTCCGGGCGATTCTTCGTTTGTATCTCCGGCCCAGACAGCGCCCAGATCACGGGCAAAACTTTGTTCATCTTTATTACGGGCAAAAACGAATATTTCCGTGTGAGGATAGCGGTAACGAACCATTTTCAAAACCAGATGAGCCGAAGCGCCAAATCCGGTCAGTCCCAAACGTTGTCCATCAATTAAATTGGCCAGGCGCAGGGAGCGGTATCCTATAGCCCCGGCGCATAACAGCGGCGCTGCCTGAGTATCGGAAAAAAAATCCGGAATGGCAAAAGCGAAGTTTTCGGATATCGCCAGATACTGGGCATAACCACCGGGGATGTCCCTACCGGTCGCCTTAAAATCCACGCAGAGATTTTCATTTTCTACAAGACAAGCCGGACATCGGCCACAGGCCCAATTAATCCAACCGATTCCAACTCTGTCGCCAATTGCAAATCTTGGCGCGAATTTGCCGCGTTCAACAACAATGCCGACCGCCTGATGACCCAAAATAACCGGTAGTCTCGGCGGAGGAGTTCTTCCTTCAATTTCGTCTAATTCCGTATGGCAAACGCCGCATACGGATATCCTAACCAGAATTTCCCCGTCACCGATCACAGGTTGGGGCAACTCAACCATTTTCAGCGGTTGTTTGTTTTCTTTTAAGTTGGTTATCTTCTCTAAAATTGCCGCTTTCATTTTAAAGAGGCAGGAATTTCCAGTTGCACATCTACCGGCTTGATATATTTTTCAACTATTTCCTGCGTATCTGTCATTTTGAGTTTGTCAAATAAAAAAGAAAATTGTTTTTCTAATTCAACGCCGATTTTATTGAGAGTATCGGCTGGTATTTGCCACATTTCCAGTTTGAAATGGCCGAATCCTTTCTTGCGGGTTTTATAAATAAACTGCTCTTCGGTATCTTTTTCCTTCCATTCAGATTTAAATTCAGTTTTCATATACTCATACATTTTTTCTTTTAAATCTCCGGGGAAATTGGAACTATCGTAAATTATATTCTGGAAACCGGTGGCCAGATGAATTTCGGCTGTGCCTACAGCCGGAAATCTGTCAAAGGCTTCATTAGGAAGAGTGGACGCTCCATGCTGGACAGCTCCGGCAAGACCGTATTGAGAACGCGCCAGAGCGGATAATTTTTCCAGAACAGCAAAATCAATTTTAACTTTGGCCACACTGCCATCGGCCAAAGGAACGCCTCCGTGCGTTGTTCCCGTCTGAATGCTGATTTTACTTATTCCCTTAAGCGATTCACCCTGCTTTTTGAGTTCTTCCAGATATCCTTCCATAAAAGCCTGAAGTTCTTCCACCGTACTGTTTTTCCCGCCGACTTCGCCGATCTCGCCGCCTACAGATATGGTAATTCCTTCCGGCTCTAAATCACGTATCATTGTTGTAAGCTCTGCCGCGAGGCTGTAGTTTGTCTTTTGCTGTTCCTTGACGCTTGCTTTTGTCAAATCCACCAAAGTGGACGTGTCAATATCAATATTAAAAAATCCCGCTTCAATTGCTTCCCATATTAAATTTTTTACCGTCTGAATTTCCTTTGCGGCATCGGCGGAAAATTTTTTGGCATTTATTTGAAAATGATCGCCCTGCAGAAAAATCGGTCCCCGATAGCCGGTTTTAATAGCGGCGGCAGTTATAGCGCAGGCATATTCAACCGGTCGCTGCAGGGTATAGTCAATTTCCGAACGGGCAATCTCGAAAATAACCGGGCCCACCTTCCTCTTTAATGCCGCGCGAAAAACAGCCTGAGCCGCATCATAAGTTATTCCCCTGATATTGATCGCCGGAACCGTGAAGCCCTTCAACTCTTCGCGCCCCATCGCCTCATAAAGCGGTTGAATTGAAGCGGACATAATTCCCAAAGCAGTGCCGGCACGTCTGATCAGCCAGCGGGCGGCAAATTGCGTTGTCTTGTCGGGACTGAATACCGCTGTGTAAATCAAATCATCAATAAGCGAACTTTTAAGTTTAGCTTCATCTAAAATGCGAACATCATTGCCATCCGGTTCAAGAACCTTCGCACATTCATTTTGCAGTTCTTTCTTATCTTTGTAAATCATAACTACTCCTTACAATTTTGTATTTTGTATTATGATAACATTTGTTTTGCCATTTGCACTTCGGTAGTGCTGCCAATATAAATCGGCGAGAGTTGATTTATACTTTCTACTTTTATAGATAAAATATCTTGATAGCCGTTGGTCGCAAGGCCTCCGGCCTGTTCCATAATAAACGCCATAGGCTGCAATTCAAAAAGCAGGCGTAACTTCCCCTGAGGAGCTTTTTTTAACGCGGGATAGGTAAACACGCCGCCTTTTTTTATCAGAATTTGATTGATATCCGGAACAAAACCGCCGCTGTAACGTAATTTGTAGCCTTCATTTTCCAGTTGTTCAATAAACTTAAGATGCGCCGGATTCCAGTCACGGCGTAAACCGCCCGGCGAAAAGATTGAACCCTTCTGGTTTAGTTTAATATCTTCCTGAGACAAAACATATTCGCCTTCACGATTGAGAACAAACTCATGTGCGCCCTTTCCCGCCGAATAAATCATCGTAATCAACGGGCCATAAGTAATATAGAGCGCCGCTACCATAGAATTTCTGCCTGAATCCAGAACAGAATCTTTATGGATGCCAATAATCGTTCCGATAGACAAATTCGTATCAACCAGCGACGAACCATCGAGCGGATCGGCCGTCACGATGTATTTTTCCTTACCGGACCCAATTTTAATTATATCTTCCAGCTCTTCGGACGCGTATTCGCGTACAAAACCTGAAAACTGCAACTGATTTTTCAGTATTTCATCGGCAGCGCGATCCAGCGCCATTTGCTCCTCACCATAAACATTTTTCAGCCCGGCAAGCTTTCTGTTGGATTCATGAATTTTCGCGGAAATATATTTACCGACAACGGCAATTTGCCAGATAAGACGCCTCAATTCCACTTCCACGCCCGCCATCCACATATGTCTTCTTAAATCAAAAATATTTTTTGTGTAATCGCTGATTCCTTCTCCCATATTCACCCCCGCATGAGATTAACAAAATGCCCGCCATAACCTGCACGGTTTGGCGTTTTTCTTATTACAAAATTATCTTATTTATTAACTAACATTCTTTGGGTTTACTTGCAAATATTTAAGGCAATATATATGATAGTTTTATCCCATTTCCAGTAGTATTTTATTTAACTCTTTAAGTTCATCGCGCAGTTCGGCGGCATGTTCGAATTCCATATTTTTTGCCGCCTGTTTCATTTCTTTTGTAAGCCTGGCAATCAAAACCGGCAAATCTTCTTCATTAGTTGGTATGATTTTTCCTTTAATTTCCGTAGGCACTGTCACATAATCGGCTTCATAGATAGAACCCAGAACATTGCTGATTGATTTTTTAATGGATTCCGGCGTGATGTTATTTTCTTCATTATATTTCTGCTGAATAACGCGGCGGCGTTTGGTTTCATCAAGGCAGGCCTGAATTGATTTTGTAATTTTATCAGCGTACATAATAACTTTTCCAGCAACATTACGCGCAGCACGGCCGCTCGTTTGAATAAGCGACCGCTCCGACCGTAGAAAGCCTTCCTTGTCGGCGTCCAGAATCGCCACCAGCGATACTTCGGGGATGTCCAGTCCCTCCCGCAACAGGTTCACTCCGACAAGTACATCGAACCCTCCCAGACGCAAATCCCGGATAATTTCCACTCTCTCCAGCGTATGGATATCGGAATGCAGATAGCGCACTCTGACACCCATACCGGCGTAGTAATCGGTTAGATTTTCCGCCATTCTCTTGGTCAGAGTCGTCACCAATACCCGTTCATTCTTTTTAATTCTCAGTCTGATTTCTTCGAGCAAATCATCAACCTGATGTTTCGCCGGTTTTATTTCAATCTCGGGATCCATCAATCCGGTCGGACGGATTATTTGTTCCACTACAACGCACTGAGCCTTTTGAGTTTCATACTGCGCCGGTGTCGCTGAAATATATATTCTCTGATGGGTCATGGCCTCATATTCATCGAAACGCAACGGACGGTTATCCAGCGCGGAAGGCAGACG
This sequence comes from Smithella sp., assembly GCA_052139735.1. Lineage (GTDB taxonomy): Bacteria > Desulfobacterota > Syntrophia > Syntrophales > Smithellaceae > Smithella. Next base: position 18,534 of record JBKQWB010000075.1, read on the forward strand.
GAACCCGTATTTAATCAGAGTTTCCTTGCGTGATCTGTCTCCCCGATACATACCGTTCAATTGCGGCAGAGTGGCATGACTCTCATCAATAATGATCAGGGCGTCCTTAGCCAGATATTCCATAAGCGTAGGCGGCGGTTCACCGGGCTTGCGTCCGGTTAAATGGCGGGAATAATTTTCTATCCCCTGACAATAGCCCATTTCTTCCATCATCTCCAGATCAAAATTCGTGCGCTGTTCGAGACGCTGCATTTCCACAAGCTTATTTTCTTCTTTGAGTTTGGTGAGTGTCAAAGCAAGTTCCGCCCGGATATCGGCTGTCGCTCTTTTTAGATTGTCACGTGTGGTAACATAGTGCCTGCCGGGATAAACGGCTGTTTTGGAAAGCGATTCGAGTTTCTTGCCGCGTAGCGGGTCAATAATATTAATCGCCTCAATCGTATCACCGAAAAATTCCACGCGCAGCGCTTGTTCGTCTTCATAGGGTGGAAATATTTCCACAATGTCGCCTCGCACGCGGAATGTGCCGCGGTGAAAATCAATATCATTGCGTTCATACTGAATTTCCACCAGTCTTTTTAAAATATCTTCACGGGGAATTTCCTTGCCCACTTCCAGTTGAACCATCATCTCTAAATAGGCTTCCGGCGAGCCCAAACCATAAATACAGGAAACACTTGCAATGATAATTACATCTCGCCGCGTCAAAAGCGAATGGGTGGCCGCGTGGCGCAGTTTGTCAATTTCTTCATTAATGGCTGAATCTTTTTCAATGTAGGTATCCGTAACCGGCAGATAAGCTTCCGGCTGATAGTAATCGTAATAACTTACAAAATATTCAACGGCATTTTTGGGAAAGAGCCCCTTGAACTCTTCATACAATTGCGCTGCAAGAGTTTTATTATGCGCAATAATGAGTGCCGGACGCTGGGCACGTTCGATGACGTTGGCAATAGTGAATGTTTTGCCGGAGCCGGTAACACCAAGAAGCACTTGATGTTCTTTGCCGTCCTGCAATCCTTGAGTCAACTGGTCAATCGCCTGCGGCTGATCGCCCGCCGGAATAAAATCGGTTATTATCGAAAGCTTTTCCATAGTGCCTTTTAATATACATGGCTGTTCAAATATGTCCAGATGCAAGGCGTGTGAGGCCTGGGTCGTAAAGCATACATTTGGCATACGTTGAACGGCACAAGGGGAAACGCAACGCCGTAGGTGGGCGTTTTTCAACAGCCTTTTTATATCACAAAAACAGGACTGGTTCCCGCAATATTGCGTCTCTTGCCCTATACGCGCATTCGGCAATTCCCGGATGCGTATCTTTGAGCGAAGCAATTTGGCGCAGATTATCCGCCGTACGCAAAACCAGCGACGCCATATCACCTTCCGCGATTCCCGTGGCCTTGATGACAGAATCCCAACTGTGCCCCTGCGCCCAATAATAAACGGCAACACCCGCCGATGTGTGAAGTTTTGCGGTGGCAAATCCCGCCGCTTCCAAACGATGGATAAGAGGCCGTGCGGCAAGCACAACCTTTTTGAATGACAGCAGCAATTTCGGCGGCAAGTCCTTTACGGTCAAATTTAAATCATCGTCACGGTCATAAGTGAAAAAAGCGACAACGGCGGCAAGAATTTTTTCATTTTCTTCAGGAAAAGCATTCTCCCGCAAACACTGCGCCACCAGAAGCGGATAATCCAGACGAAGTTTTGAAGCCCAATGGCCATCATCGGTGAGCGCTCCTGAATCATCCACAAATTCTTCTTTCTGCAGGAATTTCAAGTGGCGCGAAAAATCCGCCCAGAGTGATTTTGCCGCAGAAAAAGCAGCGCCATGATGCCTGATATTCTGCTGATAAGCCGCGAGCGACCGTTCGAATATTTTACGGATGTCTTCCGGAGTCTGCGATAAAAGCAAATTTAGAACCATGGCAAAATCATTTTTCAATTGACTTAAAATATCTTCCGGTTTTTGAAACAGCAAACGCCTAATATGATTCAAATCCATAAATTTCCCGGCAATAGTCAGCATAAAACCGATGTTATCCTGACCGCGGCGTCCCGCGCGGCCAGTCATCTGGTTGAATTCTGTAGCAGTGAGCGGAGAAAAATCATTTCCGTTGAATAGATCAGAGTTTAAAAGCACTATGGTTCTTGCCGGAAAATTTACCCCCGCGGCAATAGTGGATGTGGCAAAGATCACGCGCAAATGACCCCTGTTCATCATTTCTTCCACCATCATTTTCCATGCAGGCAACTGCCCGCCATGATGAGAAGCAAGTCCCCAGGAACGCAACACTTTTAATTGCCGGTGATTGTTGAGCGTTGGAAAACGATCCAGCAAATCATACAGTGAATCATCAAATTCCTCGGAGTTTCGCAGCATAGGCAGCGCACCTCGCGCTGTAAGCGCCGCGTCACACTCGGCGCGTGACTTCAAGAAAAAGATGGCAGGCAGAAGATTGAATTTTTCCAAGATTCTTATAATGCCGATGTAATCCGGCATTCTCCCCGCGCGCAATCTTCTCTCGCCCGTTCTTCTTATAAAATCAGCAACCGGTACGGAAACTTTTTTCCCGTCTAAAAAAGGATGCAGACAGCCGGAAGGATGAAGGAAAAGAGGATACAGGGGCACGGGGCGTTTTTCTTCCCTGATTACAACGCATGATTTTTTACGTATGGATTCCAGCCATTGCGCAATTTCCTCGCCATTGCCTATTGTCGCCGATAAAAGCAGCAGATTAATCCGCGCCGGAAGGTAAATCATTATTTCCTCCCAGACAACGCCGCGATCGGCATCGCCCAGGAAATGTGCTTCATCCAGAATCACCAGATCGCATTTTAAATCTTTACCCTGATGCATGGCATCATAGAGCTGATTGCGCAGTATTTCCGTAGTGCCCACAATAATCGGCGCTTCGGTATTTTCTTTGGTGTCGCCGGTTATGATGCCCACATTTTCAGGGTCGAAGTGCAGTCCGAACTCCACCCATTTGGAATTGGAAAGGGCTTTCAGCGGCGAAGCGTACCAGGCGCACCCGCCCCGCGAAAGCACAGATAAAATCGCCTCGCGCGCGATCCATGTTTTACCGGAACCCGTTGGCGCAATTACCAGACAATCCGTCTTATTAATCGCTTCCAACGCCTTGACCTGGAAATCATCGGGAACAAAAGGGGTTGACGGCGGTTTCCCTATCCTGGCCAGAACATTTTTAAGCGCCGGCACGATTTCCGGCTTGTAATAAGGCACATTCTCTGTTCTTTTAGCTTTTCTTTGGGCGTTAGAACGCTTGAAATGAAAGGGCTTCTTTTTTCTCTCAATTATTTTCTGCATTTTTTAATATGCTTCTGAGGAAAGAAAGCTGTATCGCGCGAAAGATGGTAATAAAAACATCAGTCCTGTACTTCGATGATCAGATACTTCTTTTTGCCTTTTCTCACACGCAATTCGTTACCGCCGCCAAAATCAGCAGAAGTAATTTTTTCATCAATGGATTTTACCTGCCGGTCATTGATGTAAATTCCGCCCTGCTCAATTAACCGTTTTGTTTCTGAGATCGATTGAGTCAATCCCGCTTTGGCGCAGGCGGCGCAAATCTGGACGCCTGCATTCATTTCCTTACGGGAAATTTTATAGCGGGAAATGGCCGATGTATCACTTGCCGCCGCCGCACGGGGAATCGTGCAGGAAGGAAACATACCGGCATCTACCGGACGGGAATGAAAAGCTTCCATGGAAGCCTGCCATGCGGCTATGGCCTCCTGCACTCCGTGTGTTATCCGTGTGGCTTCAAAAGCAAGCACCGCTTTGGCCATATTCAGTTGAGCATCGGTAAGTCTCTTGACAATACTTATTTCTTCAAGCGGCAAAAATGTGAAGAGTTTAAGAAATCTTTCCAGATCGGCATCATCGCAATTGATCCAGTACTGATAATAGTCATAAGGCGTGGTCAGATTTTTGTCCAGCCAGATAGTTCCTTTTTCAGTTTTCCCCATCTTTTGTCCCAAAGACGTGGTAATTAGCGGGAACGTTATGGCATGGGCATCTTTGGCGGCAACCTTGCGGATCAATTCGGTGCCAGCCAGCATATTGCCCCATTGATCATTGCCACCCATCTGCAACGCGCAGCCGTAATTTTGAAACAAATATAAAAAATCATAGGCCTGAAGAATCATGTAATTAAATTCAATAAAGTTAAGGCCTTTTTCCATCCTGATTTTATAACTTTCCGCCGCCAGCATATGGTTTACGCTGAAATGCCTACCGATGTCTCTGAGAAATTCGATATAGTTTATTTTTGTCAACCAGTCGGCATTATTCAAAAGAAGCGCTTTGCCATCCGAAAAATCAAGGTACTGAGAAAGCTGTTTTCCCAGACACTGAGCGTTGTAGTCAATCTGATCCCTGGTGAGAACCTGACGCATTTCCGTTTTACCGCTGGGATCGCCGATTAAGCCGGTGCCACCGCCGACAAGCGCGATTGGTCTATTGCCGTTTGCCTGCATATGCGCCAGCGACATTATCGGCACAAGAGAGCCTATATGCAAACTGGTAGCCGTGGGATCGAAACCGATATAGCAGTTTACTTGTCCTTCATCGAAAATTTTTCTGATCAATGTTTCATCAGTTACCTGCTCAATGAAACCTCTTTCTTTTAAAATTTCATAGGCGCTTTTCATCCGGTTATACCTTATTCTTTCAGTTTAATGCTGATTCTTTCAATAGAGTTTGCCTTGCCGGTGGTCGAATCGATATTCATAATGACTCCCTGCATTCTTATATCGTCTTTGGCCACGTCAAACTTATTCGGCATTTGATTTAAAAATTTCTCGATAATGATTTCTTTTTTGATCCCAATCACGGAATCAAAAGGTCCGGTCATCCCTGCGTCACTTATATACGCCGTGCCCTTAGGCAGAATTTCTTCGTCAGCTGTTTGCACATGAGTATGAGTGCCTAAAACAGCGGATACTTCGCCATCAAGATACCAGCCCAATGCTTTTTTTTCGGAAGTGGCTTCAGCATGAATATCCACGATAATAATTTTCGTTTTCTTTCTCAACTCAGCGACTTTGTTTTTGGCCACCACAAAAGGACAATCAATCGGTTGCATGAAAATCCGGCCTGCTAAATTGAGAACACCCACGTATTCTCCTGTGGAAAGAGGTATCAGAACGGTTCCCGCGCCCGGAGTTCCAGCCGGATAATTAGCCGGCCTCAAGAGCCTTTCAAAATCACCGATAAAATCCAGAACTTCCTTTTTATTCCAGATGTGGTTGCCGGAAGTAAGTACATCAATACGGGATTTATAAAGTTCTTCCACAACTCTTTTGTTTACGCCGAATCCGGCGGCGGCATTCTCACAATTGGCGATGACAAAGTCGATTTTTTTCCTGGAAATAAGTGGGGGCAGAAGTTCGGCAACCGCCATTCGTCCGGGACTACCCACGATGTCGCCTATAAACAATATTTTCATTAATCGTTTTTCCTTTGGCAAAACCTTATAAAATTTATTTCGCGTAATCGGAAACACGGGTTTCCCTTATTACAGTAACTTTTATCTGTCCCGGATAGGTAAGTTCGCTTTCAATTTTCTTGATAATATCTTTGCACAGCATCGTAGCGTCATTCTCAGATATCTTTTCATTTTCCACAAGGATGCGGATTTCCCTGCCCGCCTGAATGGCAAAACATTTATCAACCCCGTTAAAAGAATGAGCGATCTTTTCGAGCCCTTCCAAACGTTTAACGTAGGTTTCCAGCATTTCACGGCGCGCGCCAGGCCTCGCCGCCGACAGTGTGTCTGCCGCCTGAACCAAAACTCCCAACAGAGTATTATTGCGCCCGTCATCATGGTGGGTCGCAATCGCCTGAACAATGCGGGGATTTTCTCCAAAACGTTTGGCATAATCGGCACCGATAGCCGCATGTGTTCCTTCTATTTTATGATCTACCGCCTTGCCAATATCATGCAATAATCCGGCGCGTTTGGCTTCTTTAACATTCACTTTCAATTCCGAGGCCATTATCCCGGTAAGATAGGCAACATCCATAGAATGCTGCAAAACATTTTGCGAATAACTGGTGCGGTATTTAAGGGAGCCCAGTAAATTGATAATCTCCGGATGGATATCATGAACACCAACATCAAAGGACGCTTTTTCTCCTGTTTCCCTGATGATTTGTTCGACTTCAGTTTTTACCTTTTTAACAATCTCTTCTATGCGGCCGGGATGAATTCGTCCATCCTGAATCAAGCGCTCCAATGATATCCTGGCCACTTCCCTTCTGATCGGATCAAAGCTGGATAAAACAACAGCCTCCGGAGTATCATCAATAATCAAATCTATCCCTGTTGCCGCTTCAATCGCCCGAATGTTTCTGCCTTCACGACCAATGATGCGTCCCTTCATTTCTTCGCTGGGCAGGTTTACCGCCGAAACAGTTTTTTCCGCGACAACATCTCCGGCATATCTTTGAATCGCGTAAGCAACGATTTCCTGTGATTTTCTATCGGCGGTTAGTTTGGCTTCATCTTCAATCTTGCGGACAAGCACCGCAGCATCTTGTTTGGCATCGGCCTCCATAGACTGAATTAATATTCTTTTTGCTTCCTCGGGAGAAATTCCCGCTATCTTTTCTAATTTTTCCTGTTGTTCGTGCAAAAGAACGTCTAATTTGCGGCGTTTTTCTTCGATAGAGGCTTCCTTTCCGGTTATTGATTTTTCACGTCCTTCAATAGCTGCTTCCTTTTGCGCCTGCGTATCAATTCTTTTATCCAGATTTTCTTCTTTAGAACGGATGCGTTTATCTCTGGCATCAAAATCATTTCGTCGCTCTTTCGCTTCACTGTCAAAATCAGCCTTCATTTTCAGAAGATTTTCCTTGGCCTGAAGGATGGCCTCTTTTTTAATGGTTTCCGCTTCTTTTTTAGCTTCCTCGGCAATTCGCGTCATTAAATTTCTTGATGACTTTATTTCTCTGGCGGCAAGAACCTGTTTTAAAATAAAGCCTATAATAATACCTGATACGACTGCCACAACAATAACCAGTACTGATAAACTGGCATAAAACATAAATATTACCTCCTTCTTCATGCTCCTCTGGAGAATCCAATTTTCGACCTGAGAATACTATCTCTGTTTTTACAGCAAGACATATCTCCAGCAGAGCTATATTTAAACCCCCAAGCGCAAGTATCCAGTTTCAAAGATACTTCGCTTCGGGAATCCATTCTGTTTATTGATTTTTATCTAAAGGCGGAAAAGATTTTTTTCTACAACGAGGGACATGAAAACCCCCACATATGCCATGTTAATCACTTTTTTGAACCTTCTTATAAAGTGGGCACCGGTATTGGTTGTTTCAGGCTTTCTGCTTCCCGCCAAACGGCCGACAAGCTGGCCGACACGCTGGCCGACGCGCTGAAGGAAAAGCGGACTTGCACACCGCAATCAAGGAAAGGTCCCAAGTTCAAAAATGTTGGTTCAAAAACAAATGTTAATCACGCACATCGCAGGGGCATAAAAAGTTGCTAACTTGCTTCCTCAATCAGTTGAATTAGTTTTTCGGATCTGCCCTCCAGTTGATCGCAGAGTTCCCTGTTAATTCCCTTTAATTTTAAAAATTCCTCTGAAATGTTTAAAGCTGCCAGTATGGCAACGTTTAAATTTTTAAGACCGTTGCCGGAGCGTAAAATCTCTTCCATCTTCTTATTTAAAAACTGAACAACTTCGGCCACTTGTTCATCTTCTGAATCACTTAAAACAGAAATCTCCTGGCCTAATATCCTTATGTTATAACTATTTTTCAAAACACACGCCCTGGAAGCTTATTTTGACAAATCTACATCTGCAATTAAATCAAGCAGTGAATCTACCCTTGCGCGCACGCTGTTCCTTTCCTCATCTAACGCCTTTAATTTACCATTTGCCCTTTCTAATTCCGCCTCTTTACTTTTTAATGTATCCTCCAATGTCTGAATTTGTTTTTTTAAAGAAACTTTTTCAGCAACAATAACTTTAATCTTTTCTTCGAGTTTCGCAAATTTTTCCAATTCCACGGTAGACTTTATCCTTCCTTCATTAAACAAAGTGAGATTTTCCATATTTTCTTTTTCCTTATTTTATGCCAATTTATGGCAGTAATGTCAAGGTATTATTTTAACCTTTAGCCTCTTCCAGAGACCGGAAATATTCATTTAATTCATAGAAAATACTTTCTTCATCTTTTAACTTTCCAGCCCGTTCTCTAAAGTGGTGGGAGTTATCTAACCCCTTGGTATACCATAGAATATGTTTACGAAAACTTTTTCCGGCCAACTTTTCATTCAGGAATCCGGCTTCCATTCTCCAATGATTTTCAATCATTTCCCGCCTTTGGCGGGACGACGGCAAATAATCAATTGTTTGACCGCAAAGTGCCCCAACAATGCCTCTGAATATCCAGGGATTGCCTAAAGCTGCTCTGCCGACCATCACGGCGTCGCAGGAAGTTTCTTGCAGCATTCTTATCGCGTCTTGCGGCTGCCGGATATCACCATTGCCAATTACTGGAATTTTAACCGCTTTTTTCACAGATGCGATTATTTTCCAATCGGCATGACCGCTATAACCCTGATCAGCCGTACGGGCATGGACGGTAATTGCATCGGCTCCACAATCTTCAGCAATGCGGGCGATTTCCACGGCGTTAATTGAACCCCGTGTCCAGCCTGAACGAATCTTCACTGTTACGGGAATTTTCACCGATTTTTTTACCGCATCAACAATGCGGGCGACATGATCGGGATCCTTCATTAAAACAGCGCCGGCGCCGGCCTTAATCACCTTTTTTACCGGACAACCCATATTGATATCAATTAAATCAACGCCGCTCTGGGCGACAATACAGGCGGCCTGAGCCATAATCCGGGGATCGGCCCCGAAAATCTGCGCGCCCAGCGGGCTGTCATCAGCGCAGGTTTTTAAATATTCATAAGTTTTTGCCGTTTTTCTGATGAGGCCGTTGGAGCTGATCATTTCCGTGTAAGCCAGTGAACAGCCCTGAGAACGCGCAAGCAACCGGAAAGGCAGATTGGAAATTCCCGCCAACGGCGCAAGCAAGGCTCCATTTTTTGCGGCTTCCTTAATTATATCCATCATGCAAGGAGACACTTTTCAGCTTGGGCAAGTTCTTCCAACGTGTTAATTCCCATAACTTCAACATAATCGGAAGCGATGAACGATTTGACTCTCCGGCCTTCACGGCAGGCTATCTCGACTATATCGGTTAGATAATATTCGTGCTGTTTATTATCGTTGGTAACTTTTTGCAGCGCGGAAAATAAATATTTTGTATCCACACAATAAATGCCTGTGTTTATCTCCCCGATTTTTTTCTCGTCTTGGGTGGCATCTTTATTCTCAACTATTTTTAAAACATTCCCCTTGTCATCCTTAACGATGCGGCCGTAGGCATGAGGCGGAGGCGGAATGGTTGTCAGGACAGACACCGTGGCGTTTGAGGCAAGATGATCATCCACCAGAGATTTAATTGTTGCGGGTTTTAAAAGCGGCACATCCCCGCAAAGAATTACAGTAAGTCCGTTGTAACCAGCCAGGACATCTTTCGCCTGCAAAACAGCATGTCCAGTACCGAGTTGCGGTTTCTGTTCGACAAAAATACAACCGCCGCCGGAAAAAAGTTCTCTTACCATATCCGCCTGATGGCCGATAACCACCACTATCTTTTCAGCCCCGGCGCTCTTGGCAGCTGCCAGACAATAATGCAGCAGAGGCTCGCCATTTAAAACATGCAGAACTTTAGCCAAATCCGATTTCATGCGAGTGCCCTTCCCCGCCGCCAGAATCAACGCACAAAACTTTTTTTCTTTCACTTTTTTAAAACCCTTTCTTAGATGGGATTTGTAGCGCAACGCCGCAGGTGGGGTATTTTTTATCAGTCTCAATTCAACTGCCGCCCTATTCACCGCTCAATTGCTCCGGAAAAATCACCACTATATCCTTTATCGATTTCTGATCAGCGTTTTCAACAATAAACGTAATGACTCCGTACTGATACCTTTCTTTAACTTTTGGAATCCTCCCCATCTGATACATCAAAAATCCGCCGACGGTTTCATAATTCCCTTCGGGCAATTTCGTTTTTATCAATTGCCGCAGCGTGCCCATCTCCATTCGTCCCGACACCAGATAACGTCCTGGAGCGATTACTCTATAGAGCTTTTCTCCCGCCACGTACTCATCAATCGTTCCGACAATTTCTTCCCCGATGTCCTCTATCGTTACAACACCGGTGGCGCCGCCGTATTCATCCACGACCACGGCCATCTGCTCGTCTTTTTTCTGCATTGCCGCGAGCAGTTCGCTTACTTTTTTTGTTTCCGGCACGTAAAACACATCCGTACGCATACAGGAAGCAACTGTCGCTTCGCCTACGCCATTGGCGACCTGCCTGTCTTTAAGCAGCTTTCCGAAGAGATCGAAATAGTTCAGAATTCCGACGATATTATAAACCGTGTCCTCATAAACCGGGATACGCATGTATTTTTTATCGGCCACAACATTCACTGCTTCGGATATTTTCATGGAAGCCGGAAGCGAAGTCAGCGCGGAAATAGGCACCATGATTTTAACAGCCGTCAGTTCGGAAAAATCGAACACGCGGCTGACCATCTCCTTTTCTCTGGTCAGAATATCGCCGCCTTTTGTTTTTTCGCCCAGAATATATTTAAGCCCATCCTTAGTAATGTGGGAAGTCTCACTGATTTTATCGTCGGAGGAAAGATGAACTGTTCCCCTTGAAACGGTCGCTATCACAAAAGCAACCGGATAAAAGAGAATGGAGGAAAAACGAATAAACCAGGCGACTCTCACTGCCATTGCTTCCGCATAATTAAGAAACAAACTGCGGACAATAATCATTAAAAAGAGGGTCGGTATCATAAACATAAAGGCAATTTGTTTGCCCCGCGACGGCCCGTAAAAAGATATCAAAAGAGCTGTCGCCAGCGTCGAAGCGATGATAATCGCCAGATTGCTCCCGATGAGCGCTGTGGAAATGTACCATTCAGGTCTCGCCTTGAGTTTAACCGCCAGTTTGGATGCTTTTGAGCCCCGGTGCGCGCGGTTTCTCAGTTTATTGATATCGGAAGCGAACAGCGCCACTTCGCCGCCCGAATAGAGCATTTCCAGCACAAGACAAAACAATATGACCGCGATGATTAAATATACGCTCATGGCTCTTGTGGTTCCTCATGCAGCTCTCTGGTTATTTTCACCTTCAGGATTCTTGTCTTGCCAACATCATGAATCTGGAAGATATATCCATCCGAGTGCACTTCATCTCCCTTCATCGGCATCTTTCCAAACAGGTGCAGCACAAACCCGCCTATGGTATCAAATTCATCTTCCGGCAAACCGGCATCAAGAAGTTTATTGAATTGCTCAACCGGCATGTTACCCTCAACTATAATAGTCTGCTCGTCGATTCTTTCACAGCCTTCACAAGCCGATTCATCATCCCCGCCGGTTTCTTCAAAAAGATGTTCCAGAATATGCTCGAGGGTAACCATTCCCGAAACTCCGCCGTACTCATCAACAACAACAGCAATCTGCAGAAAGTTTTTTTGGAAATCATGCAGAAGTCCGTTTATGGTTTTTTGTTCAGGCACAAAATACGGCTTAGCCAAAAGATTCTGGATGCTTTCCTGCGTTTTGCCTCGCCAGACATTATTGAGCAAGTCGCGGGCAAAAAGAATGCCTATAATATCGTCTTTGTCTTCCCTGTAAACGGGCACACGCTCCTGTCTTGCCCCGGCAATGGATTGAAGCATATCATCAACAGGCATATCCAGCCCAAGACAAAACATATCCACACGGGGAATCATGACATCCGTTACCGGTCTGTCTCCCAGTTCAAATATTTTTTCAATTAATTCTTTTTGCGATTCATCCACTACGCCCTCAAGGCTGCCGGCATCAATGAGTGTTCTGAATTCATCCTCCATCAGAACTTCCGAACCTATGACTTTATCATGACCAAAAAGCTTTAAGATAAGCCCGGAAACTTTTTCCAGAGAGGCGACCACCGGATACTCCAGACGCGAAATAGCGGTAAGCAGAGGGGCAACCATCGTGGAAATCTGCATCGGATAGGTAACACCAAAGGTCTTGGGAATAGCTTCACCGGCAATTAGAAGAACAATGGTTGTAAAAACAATGGACACCCATTGTCCGTTGATTCCCAGAAGCCCGATAAAAAAGGACGCTGCCAGAATGGAGATGCTTATATTGACAGCCTCGTTGCTGGTTACTATTGTAATCAACAGCCGCCTTTGGTTTTCCAGCAATTTAACGACATAGTCGAAGAATGGATAACTATCCTGTTTCATCTTATGCAAATGTAAATCTCTCAGCGACAAAAGCGCCGCTTCCGCCGACGAAAAAAATCCGGAAAGCATAAAAAGAATAAACAGAACAATAATATCAGAATTCCAACCCAATTATTTGCCACCTCACCTCTGTTATTGATCCAAGGTATAATTTAACAGATTATAAATAAAAAAGATACAATGAGCTTATTGAAAAACGTCATAATGTTGGACTTTTCACCGGACGCGTATTCCCGCAAGAGAGGCGTATATCAAATACGCCCCGCGATAGGATTCTTGCGCGCCTCGCAGATGAGTGTTTTGTAAAGCCCTTTTATTGATTATTTCATTGACTTCAATAATTATTCTTCTTATATAGTCGAACAATTATTGAAAAATCCAAACAGGAGATTCTGTCCATGTCCAACATATTGCTTATAGGAAACGGCGCCCGCGAACACGCGCTGGCCGAAACGATTTCTCGCTCCGAACAAAAACCCCGATTATTCTCTTTCATGAAATCAAACAATCCCGGCATTGCCTCTCTTTCGATAAAAACCATGCTGGGCAGTTATACCGACCTTGAGGCCATCACAGGGTTTGCCGCGAAAAACAAAATAGAGTTTGCCGTCATTGGCCCGGAAGATCCTCTCAACAACGGTGTTGTGGATGCTTTATCCGGTATAGATATCCCTTCAGTAGGGCCCACGAAAAGCCTGGCCAGACTGGAAACTTCCAAATCATTTACAAGAAATCTGGTCGGCAAACATAACATTCCCGGCAATCCGCGCTTTGGGGTATTTAAAGCGATTGACGGTGTTGAAGCTTTTCTGAATGAACTGGAAGGTATTGTTCTCAAACCAGATGGTTTGACCGGCGGAAAAGGCGTACTGGTGCAGGGCGATCACTTTGCCACCCGCAAAGAAGCTCTGAATCTGTGCAAACAAATACTGACGGATGGTTCTTCGCTCATTGTCGAGGAAAAATTTGACGGCGAGGAATTCTCATTGCAATGTCTGTGCGACGGCAAAACAGTGGTAGGCACGCCGCTGGTGCAGGATCATAAAAGAAGATTTGACCAGGATAAGGGGCCAAACACCGGAGGCATGGGATCATATTCTATGGCCGATCATTTAATGCCTTTCTTAAGGCCGCAGGATTTGCAGGACGGGCTGGAGATCACCCGCCAGGTCGCGGCGGCGTTGTTTAAAGAGACGGGCATCTTTTACAAAGGAGTAATGTACGGCGGATTCATCGCCACTAAAGACGGGGTTAAACTTTTGGAATACAACGCGCGGTTTGGCGATCCGGAAGCCATGAATATTCTGCCGCTTTTAAAAACAGACTTTGTGGAAATCTGCCGCCACATCATTGCCGGAACACTGGATAAATTAAAGATTGAATTCGAACACAAGGCAACCGTTTGCAAATATGTTGTGCCGAAAGGTTACGGCTTGCCAGCCAATCATCCCGACGCCGCATCTTCGAAAGCAAAGATTGAAGTGGGCGATGTGAGAGAGGCCAGACTTTACTATTCATCCGTGGATCAGAAAGAAGATGGTTTATATTTGAGCTCTTCACGCGCCATCGGCATCGTCGGAATTGCGAACACTTTGGCCGATGCCCGTAAAATCGCCGAAGAAGGGGTTAAGGCCGTCAAAGGCCCTGTAGCCTATCGCGCCGATATCGGCACTGACGCCCTTATCCAGAAACGCGTTGATCACATGAAAAAGATAAGAAAAGATTATTCTACCTGATTGCCACTTTATGGGGGGAGCAATGCTATTTCATAAACCAGTCACTGATATTATCCAACAGCGTAAATCAATTCGGAGCTACTCCGGTACACCCATTGAAGAAAACAAAAAAGAGGCATTGAGAAAATTCCTTTCAGCCAACACAATCGGGCCGTTGGGAACAAAAGCGCGCTTTATCTTTATAACAGCCGCCCCCGAAGACCGCGAATCCTTGCGGGGACTTATCACCTACGGAATGATTAAAAATCCTCCGGGTTTTATCATCGGAGCAGTGGAAAACGCCCACTACAATCTGGAGGACTTCGGCTACCTGATGGAAAAAAATATCCTGATGGCGACCAGTTTGGGATTGGGCACCTGCTGGCTGGGGGGAACTTTCAGTTCAAGCGGGTTTTCGCGTAAGATCGCTCTGCAAGATAATGAAGTCCTGCCGGCTGTCACGCCAGTAGGTTACGCTGTACTGAAACTCTCTCAGGTGGACTCCCTGATTCGCGTTTCTTCCGGAGCGGATAGGCGCAAACCATGGAATGCGTTATTTTTCCAGAATGACAAGCCACTTTTAGCTGATGAAGCCGGAAGTTATGCCACACCATTAGAGATGCTCCGTTTGGCGCCTTCCGCCAATAATTTTCAGCCCTGGCGTGTTATAAAGGAGCCAAACGCGGATATTTACCATTTCTACATAAAACGCACACCGGCATTAAAACAGTTTCAGCGATTTACAGCAAAATCCGATCTGCAGCTTGTGGATATTGGAATCGCAATGTGTCATTTTGCGCTGACGGCCAATGAAAAAGGATTGAGCGGGATCTGGACTACCAAAGATCCCCGCCTCGGAGGTATGGCTGATAAACTTGATTACATAGTCACGTGGACCGGCAGCAACTAATACCGTGTAACGTGATGTTCCGCAAGACCGAAGAAATTTGTAAGCGGATATATCCTGTTATTTTCGTCTTTGAATCTGCCGTTATACATGCCGAATGGCTGGTGAAAGTCGGAACAGATAAGTCCGGCATTAATCTTTTCCGCTCTTTCGCCGGAAGGCGTGAACAACAGATCCAGACATCCGTCTTCTGTTCTTACTTCCCATGGCCGCAGGACATTGTTTTTTTCGAATTTAAAACGCGCCGCTTTCAGGCAATAAATTTTCCCGTCAACCCACATGCAGTTTTCATTGAAATCATCATCATCGGTTATCATGTTCTGGCAAAGATTTAATGCTAATAGCTCCCCGTATTCACTATAGCCTGCGGATGTCGCCCATTTCCAGAAACTGGAATAAGGGTAATATGTTTTTTGTTCATCAAGCAACGCGATATCCTGCTTCCGATCAATTACAATTTCTTTAGTTCCCAGTTTAATTGTTCCCTCCGCGGGCGCAGCTACCTTGTGCGTATAAAAAGGCCTGAATGGCGTGACGGGCGAAACCTGAACAAGCGGTTCGATAGTTTTTAGATCTTCAAAAATCTTAATTTCACCTTTTACGGCGGGCAGATTTTTCTTTCCATCAATATCAATTATTATTTTGTGAAAACCGTCTTTGAGCCGGTTCTCAAAACGCAACCGGTAACCTTTTTTCGTGAACTCACAATTATCATCATAGACCTGTGAGGCGACACGCGACGCGCCGCCCGGCGACTGCATGCTGTGTTCAAAACGTTTATTCGCCACCCTGTCATAGGCATAGAAAAAGGAAACACCCATAAATTTGGCATCAAAAATAACCATTCCGAAATAATGGGTAGGAGTGATAATGCCGAAATGCTGCCATTCCTTGAGGCGAAATTTCTTCCAGAAAGCGGGAGCTTTATGCGAAGAAGAATAAAGCGGCGCATCGAGAATATTCGCGTTAATAAAAGGTGTGCAGAATGTACCGAAATTTATCGTTCCGTCTTTTTCAACAATTTTTTCGGGAGTTGTTTCTACTTTTCTCACAATATTCACCTCCGGCATTAAACCACTTCTGATTATCTTTAATCTTTTGGAGCTTGGGGCAGCTTGGGGAAATTAGCGTCCAACGCGGCGTTCCATTTATCGATGACTGGCTTTATGCCCTCCATCAATTCCGCAATATCCCCTTCAATCACAATAGACTTGATTTTATCACCCTGAGCAATTTGATTGACAACACTCATGTCAACTTCGCTCACCACTTCGCCGAAAACAGTATGTTTGCCGTCCAGCCACGGAGTCGACACGTGGGTAATAAAAAACTGGCTGCCATTTGTTTGCGGTCCGGCATTAGCCATGGAAAGAATTCCGGGCTTGCTGTGCCGTAATTCTTTGTTAAATTCATCCTGAAAATTATATCCGGGTCCGCCGCGGCCATCGCCCGCGGGACAGCCGCCCTGAATCATAAAATCGGGAATAACCCGGTGAAACTTCAAATTATTATAATATCCGCGCCGCGCCAGGTTGACAAAATTTCCCACTGTAATCGGCGTTTTCTCGGCAAAAAGCCGTAAATTGATAGTTCCCTTATCGGTTTGGATAACCGCTTTTAAATCGTTTTTCATTTTAATCTCCTTTTTCTTCGTAAAGAGCATGATTTTGATTGTTTATGTAAAGATTACGGCTTAATAAGTCAAGATAAAAAGGGCGGATACGGGCTTTTTTGAAAAGCCCATATCCGGGACTGTTCAAAAAGGTTCAGAAGCAAGGCGCGCAAAAAACAGAACCACGAGGCATACATGGAAATGCGCTGATTGATCTGTTCCTTTTGCGTGTAAAAAACATCTGTTGAGTCAGATAATAATTTACAAAGTAATAGCCCGTCTCATCAACCCTTAACTCGTTGCGATGTCATTGGGGATGAGGTATACAGACCGCTATGATGAAGAACGCTGATAAAATTAAAAGTTTTCCGAGCCGCCAACTGTTGGCCTGGTACAGGCGTAATCAACGAGCCCTTCCCTGGCGGGAAACATGTGATCCCTACCGCATCTGGATTTCTGAGATCATGCTCCAGCAAACCCAGGTTGATACAGCGACTCCTTATTATCATCGTTTTTTGAAAGCTTTTCCCACTGTTTCTTCACTGGCTCGCGCCCCCTTGCAGGATGTGCTCAAGGCCTGGGAAAATTTGGGTTACTATTCGCGGGCCAGAAATATTCACGTTGCCGCCCGGATGATTGTTGATAAGTTCGGTGGTCAGATCCCCGATAATTTGGAAGAGATTAAAACCCTACCCGGCATAGGTCAATACACAGCCGGCGCGATCTTAAGCATTGCCTATGGGAAGGCACATCCTGCCGTTGACGGCAACGTCCGTCGAATTTTATGCCGTCTTTTTGCCATTGCCAAACCCGTGGACAACGCACGGGAACAAAAGAAATTGTATAAGCTCGCCGCTTCGCTGACTCCTGTCAAACATCCCGGCGATTTCAACCAGGCCATGATGGATCTTGGGGCAATGATCTGTAGGGCCAAAAATCCCGACTGTTCCCGTTGTCCTGTAGCCTGCAATTGCCAGGCGCGGCTTCACAATTTACAAAGCGTTCTGCCGATAACCAGAAAGACTCCCGCGATCCCTCACAGGCTTGCGGCAGCAGCCGTCATCCATAACTCAGAGGGCAAGTTGCTGGTTGTTCAGCGGCCGACATCGGGCTTGCTGGCCTCTTTGTGGAAACTGCCCGGCGGCTTTATCAAAGACGTTGAAAGTATGGAAAACAGTTTGAAGCACAGTGTGAAAGAAGAACTGGGCATTTCCATTCGACCCGGGAGACATCTGGCCTCAGTCAATCATACTTACACTCACTTCCGAATAACCCTTCAGGCATACAAATGCGATTTGCTGAAAGGCACCCTTAAACCGGTTGGGTGTCAGGATTGGCGATGGCTATCACTCACTGATTTAAAGAAGCTGCCTTTGTCGAAGATTGACAGAATGATTCTGGCAGCAATTTTATGATCCCCACTTTTATTTTTTCCAAAACCAGTTATATAACGACAAATATAGATAGACGGAAATATTACCCCCACCACCATTTTACGGTTCACCATAAAAACATATAGTTGCCTAATTGACAAAATTTAATAATCATGTACATGAAGATAGTAATTAAAAAGATATGACTTTGCGGGAGGTTTAAATTGTATGGAAAGCTTGAAGGACTTACAGTTGCGTTATGAAGCCCTTAAAGGCCTTAGTTTGAAATTAAACATTGAGCGCGGTCAACCCGGGGACGATAATTTCAATCTGTCAAATGCACTTTTGGGCATTATAGCCCAAAAGGATATTATAACTAAGAGCGGCTTCGATATCCGAAATTACCCCGGAGGTGTTTTGGGCCTGCCAGAGGCGCGTGAACTGCTTTCCACCATTCTAGGTGCAAAACCCGAGGAAACAATGGTGGGCAACAATGCCAGCCTGCTTATTCTTTCCCAGATTCTGATGTGGGCGCTACTGCGAGGCCTTGTTGGAAGTACCGCGCCATGGCGTAAAATCGACAAACCCAAAATGATCGTCACCGTACCCGGTTACGACCGGCATTTCCTGCTTCTGTCCGAACTGGGATACGAGATGATCCAGGTCAAAATGACCAAAGACGGACCCGATATGGATGCAGTCGAAAAAGTTGCTTTGACAGACCCAACCGTGAAGGGAATTCTTTTTGTCCCCACTTATTCCAATCCTACCGGAGATACGGTTTCTGATGAAACAGTAACACGCCTGGCAAGCATGAAAACGGAAGCGCCGGATTTCACCATTTTTGCCGATGATGCCTATGTTGTCCACCATCTGGTTGATAATCCCAAAGCTCCTAAGAATCTGCTGCGCAGTTGCGAGGAAGCGGGCAATCCGAATAGAGTCTATCTCTTTAGTTCAACATCAAAAATAACCTTTGCCGGCGCCGGACTAGGATTGATGGCAACAAGCCTGGCAAATCTGGCTTATATTTCAAAGCTTTTCGGAACCATGTTCATCGGTCCCAATAAGGTGGAACAGTTACGTCATGTGAAATTCCTAAATGAATTTCCCGGCGGAGTTGCAGGTTTAATGAAAGAACACGCCAAACTCCTGAAACCCAAATTTGACATCGTCCAAAAAATACTTTTGAAAGAACTTGATGCTACGGGACTGGCGACATGGAGCACCCCTGAGGGTGGTTATTTCATAAGCCTGGATACGACAAAGCCGGTTGCCAGGCGGGCAGTGGCGCTATGCAAGGAAGCAGGCGTGGCTATCACACCGGCCGGCGCAACGTTTCCTTTCGGCAAGGACCCCAAGGATGCCAATATCCGGATTTCACCAACCCGGCCACCGGTTTCCGAACTGGAAAAAGCCATAGAAGTGCTGGCGGTATGTATTAAACTGGCGTCAGCGGAATACGATAACGCAGGGAAATAATACAAATTTTAAAAGCCCCCTCCGGACGGTTGCCTTGAGGGGGCTTGAGGATGCCGACGACACAATCAACAAAAGTAGCCCTTGAATTGGACTGAAATTTAATGGTGAAACAAACGTAATCCGCAAAAGGCCATAGCAATGCCGTATTTGTTGCAGGTATCAATCACCTGCTGATCGCGTATGGAACCGCCTGCCTCAACAATGGCGGTCACTCCGCTGCGGTGCGCGCGCTCAATGTTGTCGCCAAAGGGGAAGAACGCATCACTGCCCAGAGAAACTCCTGTCACCTTGCTCAGCCATTTTTGCTTTTGAGCCATGGTTAATGGTTTAGGCTGCTTCGTGAATGTTTGTGCCCAAACGTCGTCGCCGATGACATCTTCCGGGGTATCGCCTAAGTAAACGTCGATAGCGTTGTCGCGATTGGGTTTGGCAACGTCATCTCGGAAAGGCAGATTCAAAACCCTGGGCATATGGCGCAGCTGCCAGTTATCGGCCTTCTGACCAGCCAGTCGCGTGCAGTGGATGCGGCTCTGCTGTCCCGCGCCCACGCCGATGACCTGGCCATCCTGCACGTAGCACACGCTGTTGGACTGTGTGTATTTCAGGGTAATCAGGCTCAACACAAGATCGCGCTTCTGCGCGTCGGTCAGGGTTTTATTTTCGGTCACCATATTTTCCAGCATGCGGCTGTCGATCTTCAGGTCGTTGCGGCCCTGCTCAAAGGTAATGCCGTACACCTGCTTGTGTTCCAGGGAAACGGGCACGTAGTTGGGATCGATGGAAACGACATTATAATTGCCGCCCTTCTTGGATTTTAAAATTTCCAGCGCTTCCGGCTCATAGCCCGGAGCAATGATGCCGTCCGTAACTTCAGACTTGATGATCTTCGCTGTGGGCACGTCGCAAACATCGCTAAGAGCAATCCAGTCGCCGAAACTGCTCATGCGATCGGCACCGCGCGCTCGCGCGTAAGCGCAGGCAAGCACAGACAGCTTCATTTTGGGGTCGATATGATACATCTTGCGCAGAACTCTGTCCAAAGGATAGCCCAGGGCTGCGCCTGCGGGAGAAACGTGTTTAAAGGAGGCCGCGGCAACCATGCCGGTATTTTCTTTGAGCTCTTTAACCAGTTGCCAGCTGTTGAATGCGTCCAAAAAGTTGATGTATCCGGGCTTGCCGTTCAAAACCTCAACAGGTAGATTGCTGCCATCCGCCATAAAGATTCTGGCCGGTTTCTGGTTGGGGTTGCAGCCGTATTTTAGTTGTAGTTCGTTCATTGATTATCCCTCCACTGTTTTGTATTTGTTGATGATGACGTCTTTGCAGGATTGAGTTGCCAGGTCAATGGCGCGCACAAACAGACTCACCTTGTTTTCTTCGTTCAGCGCTTTCCATAGCTTGGCAGCGTATTCGTCGGGGTCTCCTTCGTCAATGGCAACATGCAACGGCTCACTGGCAAAACTGGGAATCGGCGTGCCGTTGTACTTGTAGGTGCTGATAAAGTGGCCATCACCTGCCAGGGGCTGCGGATAATCGAAGGTAAAGCGCTGCACACTCTTCTCATTGCCGTCGCAGCTCTTCAAAATGCTGAGTTTATAGCAGCCTGCGCGCATATCCACAACACCGGAAATACGGGGCGTCCAGTTGGGACCGTCATCCTCAAAGGTGCGGATTGAAAGAGCAGCTTCAAAACCATATCCGGGGAATTCGTTGCGGGCCATAAAATCACGGATGGTATTAGTCTGGTCACCGTTGGTCACAATCGTCGTGTTGTTCAGAGTCAGAACGGGATTGTAAATAATGAGGTGCGGATCAGTCATTTTGGAAGGATCGGCAGCCATGGTGCGGATACCACCGTCAATGGGATCAAACACCCGGTTGCGGCTGTTGACGCTGCGGCCCATGATAAAGTAGGCAATCATGGCTTTTTTGCCGCCAGGCGTTTTCCCTATGCAGATACCGCGGCCGGGATACTCGTTGCCGGCCAGAAATTCGTATAAGTTTTCTTTCATTATCACATCTCTCCTTGATTCATGGTAAGAAATTTTGGCGGGAGTATATGTAGAGAAAATTTGTATGTCAACTGGATTTGGGTAAAATATTAATTTTCAGTTTGCAAATACCGACCCAATACGTTAGATACAGGTAAATTTAGACAGCAATACTATCTACATACAAAAGGAGCCTACATGAAAGCAAAAATCGCCAAAAAGGCGTTAGTCAGCGTGGTAATGGGCAGCGATTCGGATTTGCCTATAATGACCGAAACAACAAAAGTGTTGGAAGAGTTCGGTATTGATTTCGAACTGATTTTAACTTCGGCGCATCGCACACCGCAGCGGACAACAAAGTTTGCAGCCTCCGCGGCCGGACGCGGCATTAAGGTGATTGTAGTCGGAGCGGGAGCGGCCGCCCATCTGGCCGGTGTAATCGCCTCGCAAACAACCCTGCCGGTTATCGGCATTCCTATTAACGCCACAGCGCTAAATGGTCTTGACGCACTGCTTTCCACCGTGCAGATGCCCGGCGGAATTCCGGTAGCTACAATGGCCATAGGCAAAGCCGGAGCTAAAAACGCCGCTTTATTTGCCGCCCGCATCCTTGCTCTGGAAGACAAAGAACTCAGAGCCAAGCTTTCAGCATATATAAAGAAAATGGCCAAAGATGTGGAAAAAAAGCAGAAAAATCTGACTACCTCGTAAATCGCTCCGATGCAAGGTAGTCTAAAATTAATTATTTTAAATCCGGGAAACCATTGATGCCTGAAATCCTAAAAATCGGCGCGGACAATTCCGAAGAAAAAATCCTTACCAGAGCGGCAGAAATCCTGGCAGGCAGCGGCATTATCGCCTATCCGACAGAAACTTTTTACGGATTGGGAGCGGACGCGACAAACCTAAAAGCAATCGAAAAGATTTTTGCCGTTAAAGGCAGAAATTTTAAAAATCCTATTTCCCTCATTATCGGTCAAACAGATGATGTATATAATCTTGTCAAGGATATTCCTGAATCAGCACAAAAACTGATGGCCGCGTTCTGGCCGGGAGCGCTGACGATAGTTTTTTCAGCCTCTGATAAAGTATCTTCTTTGCTGACCGCCGGAACCGGCAAAATCGGCCTGCGTATCTCCAGCCATCCCTGCGCTGGGGCAATAGTTCAAAAGCTGAAAAAGCCGCTTACCGCGACAAGCGCCAACCTGTCCGGCGCGCCTGAATGCTCGCTGGCATCCGATGTAGCTCATCAAATCGGCGATAAAATAGACGCAATTATTGATTGCGGACAAACCCAGGGCGGCAAAGCTTCCACCATTATTGATGTTACATGCAATCCACCAACTATTCTACGCGAAGGGGCAATCACCAGAAAGGCAATCGAGAACTTAAATTTCAATTAATATTATGAATTATTTTATACCGAGTTGCGTTCAAAGGATAACGAGGCGGCGAGGTGTATTATAAATACGTTCAGGAAGCAGGCGACCCCGGACTGCGCCCAGGCAGGCTGTGTTAACAAAGTTAACAAAAGACTGCGGTTTGGTACTACAGACCACGCATAGAATCAGGACGCAACATGCTCTCATCCCTGTTTTTCAAAACGTCATCGACCGCGGCAATCATTTTTTGTTTGTCTTTTTGTAACGTTCCGGTGACGGACATATAATTTGAGGCGTGAGTGCCGACGAATTTCATATTATCAACAGTAATATTTTCAAATATCTGTTTCATCTCTTCGAGGGTTTCAAAAGGATCCAACAATTCAAACTCGCCTTGTTGCACCTGACGGTATAAGACAGTTCCGGGCACCGGCGTAACAGTTAGTGCTGCCAGATATTGCGGTTTCATGTCATTGCAGATTTTTGCCGTAGCCAGGGCATGCCGCTTCGAGGCCTCGCCTTTTCCGGCCAGCCCCAACAAAACCATTGCAGACAGATTGATATCCGCATCCACCAGATTTTGGCCGGCCATAAGCATTTGGTCGTAACCAACGCCTTTTTTTATTTTTTTCAGGAGATCATCGTCACCTGTTTCCACACCGATATAGGCTTTGGTCAGACCGGCAGCCCGGAGTATCCGCAGTTCCTCAATGGATTTGGATAGTGTGCTTTGCGGTCCAACGTAGCTGCCCACGTGCCGGAGAGAAGGAAATGTCAGATAAAGCTTTTTAATAATTGCCAGCAGCATATCCGTCTCCAGGGCAATGGCATCGCCATCGCACAAAAATACCTTTTCCAGATCACCGTAGTGATCTTTGGCCATTTTGATATCTTCTATAATTTCCGAAAGCTGCCGCACACGATACTTTTTGTCTTTATACATGCCGCAAAAGGTGCACTGATTGTGTGAACAGCCGAGAGTGCACTGCAGGAGATAACTATTGGCCTCGCTAAACGGTCTGAATATATTTCCTTCGTATCTCAATTTTTACCTCTTTTACTAAAAAAATAATTGATACCCTTTCTCTTTCAAAAATAACGAGGTGGCAATGAGAAAGCAACGAGACGTATTATACAAACGTTCCCGAAGCCTGTGACCCCGGCCTGCGCCGGGCAGGCTGTGCCAAACAAAGTCAGACGAAGAAAGAGGAAGGACATTCACTTAAAGAAGGCGTTCCACTCCGATGGTCACCACCGTTGTTTTAATTACGCCTGCCGGCTCATTGGGAAAAACAATCATGAAAGGTATCTGTCCGTTGGGCATAATTTTATCGTTGGAATTATTGAGTCCCTGCGGCTGGGCGAGTTTCGTTAAAATTTCTTCTTCAGATAAATTTGTAAGTTCTTCATCGGTAAGAATATTTCCCGCGTACGCGGTACGTTCATTTAAAACCACTGAATATGCATCAACAATCTCACCTTTTATTAATATCCGCGAAGCAGGATAATCCGCACGATTAACAGCCGTACCTTCTACAATACCAATCTGTCCTAAAATGTAATTATTTATCCTCCGATAATGCACGTCCTGAAGCTTCACCATCTGGTTAATAAAAACTCCCGAAGTCACCGGTTTTGAATTTCCCGTATATTCATTA
This sequence comes from Smithella sp., assembly GCA_052139735.1. Taxonomy (GTDB): domain Bacteria; phylum Desulfobacterota; class Syntrophia; order Syntrophales; family Smithellaceae; genus Smithella. The sequence continues at coordinate 43,049 of JBKQWB010000075.1, forward strand.
TATTTATTGATAATATCTTCACCAACTTCAGGAAAAACAAAGAAATAAATAATACAAGGAATAACTACAATCACGAAAACAGACCAAAGAGCAATCTTCCATGCCCTCCCGGAACCCTTCGACGAAGACATTTTTCTCTTTTTAATTTTTTCTACTCTTTCTTTTTTATCAGTTTCCCCGCTCTCTTTTATGACACCTTTCTCTTCCTCTTGCGTTTTTTCCATCCTCAAATCTATCTCTTCATTTAAACGCTTTTCTGACACCCTGGTTCTATCAGGAGAATAAACACCATTTTTATCCCTATAGAAGACGGAGGGAGTCTCCGTGGATGATTTCTCACTCTCGTCGACTGCTTGCACTGTCTCTTCTTCTAAAACAGAAGGTTCGGATACTGGTAAAGAATCTATCACCTGTTTCTTTGCCAATGGATTATCCTGAAAATAAACATGCCCGCAACGGCTGCAACGCAGCCATACACCATTGCCTTGCATAAAATTGTCATCAAAACGAAATTTTGTGCGGCATTGCCTGCATTGTATGATCATTTACTCGCCTCTTTCGTCACTGCTTAATTACATAAATATCAGGGGAAAAGCGGTACTTTTCATTGAAATCAAGCCCATAACCAACCACAAAGCCATCATCAATGGTAAAGCCGACATAGTCGGCCTCAAAAGACACTTTTCTTCTTCTACGTTTGTCCAATAAAACGCAAATCTTCAGCGAATCGGGATTTCTCTCCTTAAGCCACCCAACAAGATATTGCAATGTCAGGCCGGTGTCAAGTATGTCTTCCACAATCAAGATATCCCTGCCTTTTATAGAAGTTTCAATATCTTTAGTCATTACTACTTTTCCAGAACTATCAGAACCGTCGCCATAACTTGCCAGCCGGGTAAAATCTATCCTGCAGGGAATGCTGATCTCGCGGATTAAATCAGCCATGAAAATAAACGCGCCCTTAAGAATGCCAATGATAATTAATTCACGGCCCGCGTAATCTTTAGATATTTGACCGGCAAGCTCTCGCACGCGCTTTTGAATAACGTCGCGGGGGAAAAGGATTTCTTTGGATATTTTATCCATTCATAAAACCTCTAAATTAAATAACAACTCGTTAAAATTGATTTATACCACTTCTAAAGAAATTTTTCGCTATGTTTGCGAAAATTCCCGGCAATATAAGGTTCTATTTTTTATGCGCCCCCTAAAGGGGATACGCTTACGATCAAAGACGATATTGAGGCGGCCAGTTTTTAGTTAGGCGACAAAACATATTAAATCAACGTTCCCGAAACCGACAACAAAGCCAATAAAAATAGCGTTTTGATCGAGAATTGCTATTACACTAGCTAAAGTGGCTGTGTTATGTCAATAAAAAATTAATAAAAGCGCTGATATGTGGAAACAAAGTTTTCAATATTTGACCAAATCAGCCCTTCCCCCGCTTCAAGTTCCCCGGCATTTTTAAATGAGGAAGACAGACTCAATAAAATTGCGTTCAGCGGCGATATCTCCCGGTTAAAACTCGCGTAGTCAATATGACTGATCATGTATTGTGATCCATCAAAATAATACTTGCCCATCCTGTTTGTTTCCAGACAGCGAAACGGCCAGTTAGTTTTCCAATTAAAATATTCCAGAGCGATACTCTTTAAATGTTCATTATCGAATAATTCCGGTTTAAGCTCCCCTCCTACTCTATCGGCAATAAGCCGGAAATATGTAGTAACCAGATCGATATCTGTCAAGACAAGACCGTAAAGGTACCAATCATCAATTATTTTTAGCAGAATTTGAGATTGGGACTGCGGAATAAAATAATGGCTGGGACAAAGATGACCTGCGCATAGTTCCTGTCCGTAAAACGAACAGTCACGCAGATCGAGACCGGCGTTTTGCATCGGATGAAGCAGACAACCAACTTTCTTTTCCCCTTTGTCCAGAAAACCAAGGTATTCGCAACAGTAAATCACTTCATATCTCTTGCTGAAATCTTCCCCGGTTGATGTTTCTTCCGCGTAACGTTCAACATCGCCTGGATTTTTTACTATCTGATGGAAACGTTTTGTGCGCGAACGTAAACGCAATGTCAGAGAAGAGCGGGAACTGTCTACATAATTATAAAGGCCGCAACAGGCGCCGCACGATTTTCCTTCATCCGGCTGGCAAAGGATGATTAAATTTGAATTCGACATAGATTACTTGCCTGGTATTTTAAAATGAAGGTAAAAAGATATCAATCAAATACAATGGTTTTTGATCCATAAACGAGTATTTTATTTTCCAAATGCAGGCGCAAAGCCCGTGCCAGGACAATTCTTTCCAGATCTTTGCTTTTCGTTTGAATATCGGAAACCGCGTCACGGTGACTGATCTTGATCACGTCCTGCGCGATAATAGGCCCTTCATCCAGTTGTTCCGTTACATAATGACCTGTCGCTCCGATAATTTTCACGCCGCGGTTATAAGCCTGCTGATAAGGATTTCCTCCGGCAAACGCCGGTAAAAAAGAATGATGGATATTGATTATGCTTTTGCCGTAACTTTTAAGAAATTTCCCGCCGAGGATCTGCATGTACCGCGCCAGAACAACCATATCGATATTCATCTCCCGCAACATATTCAATTCCAGAGTTTCCTGCTGCTCCCTGTTTTTTTCCGTGATTGGAATGTGAAAAAATTTCATCCCGAATTGTTCCACCAAATCGCGGGCGTCCGTATGATTACTGATTACCGCTTCAACATCAGCCCCCAGTTCTCCCATATGCCGGCGCAAAATGAGATCGTGCAGACAATGCAGGTGACGTGAAACAAAAATTGCTATGCGAGGCACATAATCAGTAAAATGCAAATCCCACTTCATGTTAAATTGCTTTGCCAATGGCATAAAAGCGGCTGGAATTTCTTCGCGGCTAAGCGCAAAACCGTTGAGTTCCCATTCGATCCGCATAAAGAAAAGCTTATCTATCTTGGAAGTATGTTGATCGGCATGTACAATGTTACCATTATGACGGAAAATAAAATCGGAAATTTTGGCGACAAGGCCCATGCCATCGGCACAGGACAAAAGTAAAATGGCGTTGACATCATTCATAAAAAAAGTCTTCTCTTTCGTTAATTTTGCAGCTTTTTAGCTGATTATTTAATACGGAGCTATTTTATAGAAGGATTAGAGTTGCAGGTCAAGTATAAAAATGTTAATACCGGGCCGCACGGAATTTGCCGCCTGTCAGGCGTCAGATGCCATGCGATTTTGTATAAGGTCGACATCCTTAAATAAAACATTTTTCGAAATGGACACAAATGAACTTAATCGAAGAAATACAATTAGCCAACGGCCTTAAATTAAAGATTTTTGATTTATCCCGTCCCATAGCCGCCGATACAGTTAAAGTGGAAATTTCTTTTCAGACGAAGATTTCTTTAAAGAAATCTTATTTCGCCAACCCTCAAGATTACGCTATTGTTAAAAATATCATGGGCGAAAAACTTTCCTACGAACATAAACTGGAGAGGTCTTTCGTACCTAAGAATAATGAAGATTCCGTCCGCGATGATTTGATCAATACCTTTAAAAATAATTCCTTGGATTATGTTGCCTCTGTTAATTTCCCCCAAAAGATGGCGCTGTCACTGCTCAGAGATATCAAAAACAATCCTTACAAATATCAATCCCGCTCCGACTACAGACCAGAAGAATGACGTTGTGGCTTTGTTACAAACAGGAAAACAAATCATGAATCATAGTAATTTCGATGAACTCTTGCTTGGCGCCGAAAAACCAAGCCGTTATATCGGCGCGGAAGTAAACGCCATCCGCAAAGACAAAGCGGAAGTACACTTTCTGCTTGCCTTTCCAGATACTTACGAAGTCGGCATGTCCCATCTCGGTTTGCAGATTTTATATTCTATTTTAAACGAAATCCCGTATGTTGCGGCCGAAAGATGTTTCGCTCCCTGGCCTGACAGAGAAAAGCAACTGCGTGAAGGGAAAATACCTTTAACATCTCTGGAATCACAAATGCCGGCGGTGGATTTTGACATTGTCGGTTTTTCATTGCAGTATGAACTTTCTTACACCAACTTATTAAACATGCTGGATTTAGGTCACATACCGCTTGCCCGCACGGAGAGAAAAGAAGAACATCCACTGATAATAGCCGGCGGTCCCTGCTGCTTTAATCCTGCCCCGCTTGTTGATTTTATCGACGTTTTTGTCATCGGCGAAGGAGAAGAAGTTGTAGGGGAAATTACCGCGACGGTTCATGCTGGTAAAAAGAACTCTCTTAACCGAAATAATCTGATAGACCAGCTGGCGAAAATTCCCGGTATTTACGTTCCCGCTGTTCACGGAAAAAATCAGGTCATAAAAAAAAGAACTATCCCTGACCTGAACTTATGGACACATCCTTATAGACCTGTCGTCCCGCTTATGCAAACCATTCACGATCGCATCACTCTGGAAATAGCACGCGGCTGCACCCGCAGCTGCAGATTCTGTCAGGCAGGTATTCTCTGGCGTCCTTACCGTGAAAGAAATACTTCCTTACTCATGGAAATGGCCGATAAGATGCTTAAGACAACCGGCCATGAAGAAATATCGCTTTTATCGCTCAGTTCCGGCGATTACAGCTGTCTTGAACCTTTGGTAAAAAATATGATGAACCGGTATCATTCCAAACGGGTGGCTCTGGCGCTTCCTTCGTTGCGCGTGGAATCTCTCAGCGAAGCATTAATGGAAGAAATCAAACGAACACGTAAAACAAGTTTTACGCTCGCGCCGGAAGCGGGAACGGATAGAATGCGTCTGATTATCAATAAGGGCAATACCTCCGGGGATTTGCTTTCTACCGCGGATAAAATATTCGCCGCCGGCTGGAAATCAATTAAACTTTATTTCATGCTGGGTCTGCCTTATGAAGAACAGGAAGACTTGGAAGGAATTGTTAACTTAGGCTATGAAACTCTGCGGGCGGCAAAAAACCGCGGTCAGGTCACCATTAGTCTTTCCACCTTCGTCCCCAAACCACATACCCCCTTTCAATGGCATAAACAAATTTCCATGGAAGAAACTTATACCAAACAGGAATTTATTCATCAGAGAATCAGAAACCGCAACATCAATGTAAAATGGCATGACGCGCGAATGAGTTTACTCGAAGGAATATTTTCGCGCGGCGATGAAACACTCGGAGCGCTGTTGGAGGCGGCTTTTCGCAAGGGTTGCCGTTTCGACGGCTGGAGTGATATTCTGCGCTTCGACCTGTGGCAGGAAGCAATGGCTGAAACGGGAATCAACTCGGAAGATTTTACGCGTGAACGTAATATTAATGAAAAATTGCCGTGGGATAATATTGACTGCGGCGTGAGCCGTGAATTTCTACTGCGTGAGGGACAAAGATCGAAAGACCAATTGGCAACAGATGATTGCCGGTTTTCCGGCTGTCAGGACTGCGGAGCATGCGATTTCTCCATAACAAAAAATATTTTTGCCAAGGAAGAAAATAAAACGGTTTTGTCATCGCCGCCAGTTCCCGATGCCGCCTCCGCCAAAGAAACAAAATATCGTTTCACCTTCAGCAAGCTCGGGCGATCCCGATTTTTATCTCATCTGGAACTCTCAGGAGCGCTGGTACGCGCCTTGCGCCGCAGCAGTATCGCGCTTGCTTATTCTGTCGGCTACCATCCGCATCCCAAAATATCCTTTGCCACCGCTACCGCAGTAGGTATGGCAAGCAGACAGGAATACATCGATATTACCGCGGGAAATTATTTATCAGACCTGGACTCCTTAAAAAGCGAAATCAATTCAGCCCTGCCTTCAGGCATTGAAATTTTAGAGATAAGAAAGCTTTCTGACGGAGAAAAAGCTATTGCTCAAATGACGCAGGGATTTGAATATGAATTATATCTGCCTGCCGCTATTGATTCTGCCCGCCTGATGGTCATGAAAGAAAATGTTAAGAACTTTTTAGCGGCTTCCGTCTTCAATATTCAAAAATTATCCAAGGGAAAAACAATCATAAAAGACATTCGTTCCTGTATACAGAATCTTGTTCTGGATGGCGACTGCGAAACAATCAAATTCACTGTGTCGCATATTCAGGAAGGATCGGCCAGACCCGCCGATATTATCTCGTATGTTTTGAAATCAAACGCGGACGAATCGCGGCAAATCAAAGTAGTTAAAACAAAAACCATCCTTGCACCAATCTAAATTAAAGCGCATTCCCTTTTTATGGGAACGCATCAAATATAATATTCTTAATTCCGGCCAGTCCCAAGCCGATCAAGCCCGAACTTTTTACCAAGTAACGCGTCTATAAGCACTCGGGGAAACCTGGCAATAAATGGAAGAAGTCTCGAACCTTTTCCCAGACGAATGAATACCGGAGTTTTTTTCTTCACGAGTTGATCAACAAGTTTTTTCGCAAAATCTTCCACCGGTGTTGCGTCGCCCTGCGAAGCATTAGCCCGCTCAACAATATAGCTCTGGATAGGGCCATAAGGGGATTTTTTGAAACGGTCAAGATTTTTATCCGCGTTTTCAGACAGGTTCGATTTTATGCCGCCCGGATGCACAATAACAACTGTAATACCAAAGGGCGTAAGTTCCATGCGGAGAGATTCGGAAAAAGCGGTAAACGCCGCTTTCGTGGAACAATATGCGCCGGCAAAAGGCGTGGGCAGTACCCCGGAAATACTGCTTATGTTTACTATTTTCCCCGACTGCCGCATAATCATATGCGGCGCAACCGCACGGATAAGAGCTGCCTGCCCGATTATGTTGGTTTCAAATTGACGCCGCAATTCACTGACTTCAAGTTCGATAAGAGGACCGATCAATAAAAGCCCCGCATTATTGATCAGTACGTCAATACGGCCGGCTTTTGCCATTACTGAATCCACACAGGCCGTAATTGATTTTTCATCCGTCACATCAAGAGCGGCAGTTTCCACGTTCAGGGCTTTCAGATCATTGACAGCCGCCGGTTTCCGTGCGGTGGCGAATACCCGCCAGTTACGCGCGGCAAATTCTATCGCGAGCGCACGTCCAATACCGGTTGAGCATCCGCTTATAAGTACGACGGGGGCATTGGCATTCATGGCAAACCTCCACATTTTTGAAATACAATTTTTATTTATCGAAACTATCTTGCCTCTTTAGCTAAAACTTGCAGCATAATGCAAGGTCACGCTCCCATCGAAAAGACAAATATGAGAGATATATAATACTAAATTTTTATAATTACAATCTTCCTTAATTATATTTCTGATATTAATTCAACAATTTAGCCATTCATTGAGCCACTAGTAAAATATTTCCCATTAAGACTTAAATTTTATTGACAAAAAGAAACTTTTTATCTATAAAGACCAGTCTTAATTCTAATTCAAGTAAGGATACGTTTATGTACGCAATTATAAAAACAGGAGCAAAACAACACAGAGTAGCCGAAGGTGATGTTTTATCTGTAGAAAAACTTGACGGTAACAAAGGCGACGAAGTGGTTTTTAATGAAGTTCTTATGCTCTCCAACGATAAAGAAGTGAAAATTGGAAAACCTTTTGTGGACGGAGCCAAAGTTGTCGGTCAAATTATCGCTCAAAAGAAAGGCCCGAAGCTTATCGTTTACCATATGAAACGGCGCAAGGGTTTTCATAAAAAGACAGGGCATCGTCAAAGTTTAACCAGCATGAAAATAACAAAAATTTCAATGTAAGAGGAAGTCATGGCACATAAAAAAGGTCAGGGAAGCTCCCGCAATGGCAGAGATAGCAATTCTCAAAGGCGTGGAATCAAAGTATACGGCGGAGAAAAAATTAACGCAGGCTCTATCATTGTACGACAGGTAGGAACAAAAATTCACCCGGGCAATAACGTGGGACTGGGCAAAGATTACACTATTTTTTCCCTGATTAACGGCGTGGTAAAGTATGAAAGACTTGATAAAACCAGGAAAAAAGTGAGTGTTTACGCATCATAAAAAATTATCACTGGATGTTTTTGATTTTAAAGGCGCTTGCAATAAGCGCCTTTTTATTTCGGATACCAATTTTAAATCAATGCGCTCTCTATTATTGGCACAGCCTGCCATGCGGCAGGCCGGGGTTGTCGGCTTCCTTAGCGTATTAATAATACACATCGTCGCTTCCTCCTCGCCGCCTCGATATCATCTTTGACCGGCAGCGCATTCCCTCTTTAGGAGAGCGCATAATAAAAGAACTACTTTACATTGCCGAGAATTTTCGCCAGTATATGGCGAAAATTTCCTCTTTAAAGCTGGTATAATCTTTTTAGTTCAAGGAATAATTTAACATGAAATTTGTTGATGAAGCAAAAATCTATATCAAGGCCGGTCATGGTGGTCACGGTTGTGTAAGTTTCCGGCGGGAAAAATTTGTGCCGCGCGGCGGACCCGACGGAGGAGACGGCGGCAAAGGCGGCGATGTTATCTTTCAAGCGACGAAAAGCCATCACACCCTATTGGATTTAAAATACAAACAACATCAATTTGCTAAAAACGGCGGTCATGGTTCGGGCAATCATCGCACCGGTAAAAGTGCTGAAGATCTTGAGGTTTCAGTACCGGTGGGAACAATCATCAAAAATTTTGAAACCGGAGAAGTACTTGCAGATTTAACGAAACCGGAACAAACCTTTATCGCCGCGCGCGGCGGCATCGGGGGCAAAGGCAATGCTCATTTTACCACATCAACCCATCAGACACCCCGTTTTGCACAGGACGGCATGGAAGGCGAAGAATTAACTCTTAAGCTTGAACTGAAATTACTGGCTGATGTGGGGATTCTTGGCTTTCCCAACGCCGGTAAATCAACCTTTATTTCACGCGTGTCCGCTGCAAAACCCAAAATTGCCGATTATCCTTTCACCACGCTTACACCTCATCTGGGAGTTGTTAAATATTCAGGCAATAAAAGTTTTGTTATTGCCGATATACCCGGCCTTATCTTCGGCGCGCATGAAGGTCTGGGCATGGGCATCCAATTTTTAAAACATATAGAGAGAACTTCTCTGTTGCTCCACATTATTGATATTTCAATAGAACCAAATATTAACGCATGGTCTAACTTTACCGTAATCAATAAGGAACTGGAGCATTACAATCCTGAGTTGCTGGAGCGGCCGCAAATCGTGGCTCTTAATAAGATCGACCTGCCTTATGTAAGAGAAAATGCCAAAAAAGCAGTTGCGCTATTCAAGAAAAAAGGCATAATATTACATCTTTTTTCCGCATTTACCGGCGAAGGGATGAAGGAAGTACTAAATAAAATAATCGAAAATTTAAATTAATTGGAAGCAAGTAAAGTCATGAAAAATATTCGTCAGGATGTCCTGGCACACGCGAAAAGAATTCTTATAAAAGTCGGTTCAGCGGTATTGGCCGGAAATGACGGTCTGGATATCAAAATTATTGATTCTCTTGTGCGGGATATGTCTTATTTAGTTCAAAATGGATATTCAGTAGTACTGGTGACTTCCGGCGCGATTGTTTCGGGAAAACATCGCATGAATATAACCGGAAAACTCAAAAGCATTCCGGAAAAACAAGCCGCGGCCGCCATCGGACAGGGAAGATTAATGCGTGTCTATTCCAAATCTTTCGAAAAAAACGGCCTTTACGTTGCTCAAATCCTTCTAACGCTTTCCGATGTTACTGACCGCCAGCGATATTTAAATATTCGCAACACTCTTTCAACGCTGATGGAATGGGGAGCCATTCCCATTATAAACGAAAATGATACCGTTGCAGTTGATGAAATCAAGTTTGGAGAGAATGACAATCTTGCCGCGATGATCGCCAATATAATCGAAGCTGATCTCTTTATCAATCTAACGAGCATTGACGGGCTTTATGATTGCAATCCAATGGTATCTAAAAAAGCCAAGCTTATATCTGTTGTCGGTGAATTTTCAGAGGAGATTGAAGCAGCGGCCACAGATGAAACATCCTGCGCAGGAACGGGAGGAATGAAAAGTAAAGTTCAGGCCGCCAAGAAAGTAGCCGCCATTGGTATTCCGTGCATTATTGCCCCCGGAAAAAAGAAGAAAGTTTTAATAGATATTATGGCGGGTAAAGAAATCGGCACACTATTTTTGCCTATGGCTGATCGTCTAAACAGCAAAAAATACTGGATCGCTTTCACCTTACGACCCCGCGGTAAATTAATTATTGACGATGGCGCAAAAAAAGCATTGCTGGAAAAAGGGAAGAGCCTGCTTCCTTCAGGCATTATTGATGTCGAAGGAAATTTCGATCTGGGAGACCCTGTGAACTGTGTTGGCCGTGACGGCACAATTCTAGCTAAAGGACTGGTTAATTTCAGTTCAACTGAAATTAGCAAAATCAAAGGGTTAAAAACAAATCAAATCAGTCAGATTCTGGGGCACAGAGACTATGATGAAGTTATCCACCGCGACAACCTGGCTGTCACAAAGTATAATTACAAAAGCAGAAAATAATAAAAACAAACCTAAGTCTAATACCAATTTGCAGTCAAAGGTATACCGAGGCGGCAAGGAAGAGGCGGCGCAGACGTATTCAAATATACGTTGAGGAGCCGATGACCCCGGCCTGCGCCGGGGCAGGCTGCGCCAACAAAGGTAGACGATGACCGGAAGCGCATCCCGGAGGGGAGCGCATAATAAATCAATAATTTACCTTACCGGTAATTACTGCCTATAAGGTGGTAATTACATGCGAATTGGTTAGTTATTTTTCATCGATGGCCATATTGGCCAGCTTATCGGCATGACTGTTGTGGAGACGCGGGACGTGTTTAACCCCAATAGAATCAAAAGTAGCCAGCAAATTGCGGACATCTTTCATTAAGACCTTCAAGTTTTCGTTTTTTACCCGGTAGGAACCGTTGATTTGTTTGGCTAAGAGCTCTGAATCCAGGTAAACTTCCAGATTCTTATAACCATGAGCCAAAGCTCCCTTTAATCCCAAAATAAGCGCTCTATATTCAGCAATGTTATTGGTGCAGTGTCCCAGATACTCCTTACCTTCCCAGACAACATTTTCATCGGAATTCATTATGACAGCGCCGGCTCCACCAACTCCGGGATTGCCGCGACAAGCGCCATCACTGAATAATTTATAATTTTTCCCCGCCATAGAATCTAAACCGGTTTCTCCATATCCTGAAAATACATTATCCGGTTGCAATTGGGACAACTAAGCAAATCATCTGATTTCTGCAACTCATTATAAAGCTGCGGTGGAATATTCATATGGCAACCATTGCAAACAGCTTTCCAGACAGAAGTTACACCGACGCCCTTATTCCTTTTTTTAATTCTTTCATATCTGACCAATAGCTCATCGGGAACATCCCTTTGCAAATCAATTCGCTTTTGCTCCCAGTTAGCAACATCGGTATCTACAGCATTCAAATCATCTTCCATTGCTTTCTTTTCCTGTTCGTATTTACTCCTGCTCTGTTTCAAAATTTCCTCATCTTTTTTCACTAAAACAGAGAGTTTATCCAATTCGTCCAATAGCGAAATTATTTGGGTTTCAATTTCGCTGCGTGATGATTCGGCAATCTCAATTTCCTTGAGCATGGCTTGATATTCCTTGTTGTTTTTAACCTCCAGCATCCTTTCTTTTGTTTTTACAATGCCTTCGTTACCTTTTTTAATTTTATTTTCATTTTCAGTATGACGAGACTTAAGCTCATCATATTTTATTTTATTCTTTTCTATTCCTTCTTTAAATAAGTTGAATTCTTTATCCAGTTTTTCTATATTTTCCGGCAGTATTTTTTTCTTTGCGGATAACTTAACCAGTTGTGAATCACAATCCTGAAGCTTAATTAATAACAATAATTTTTCTTTCAATAATTTTCTCCTTCTTTATATTAGTATAAAAAAAATGCACCTTTCAGGGGTGCATTTTTGTAAGTAAATTGCTTTATAAGCTTATCATCTTCGCCGTGGAATGATGACATTGTTAGTCTCACCACGGCATTCACAGAGCCTTTTGTCAAATTTTCTCCTGTCATACGAAAAATATTTTTCCCTTCAACCATAGTTCTTCTTCTAGTTATATTTGGTGGGCCCACCTGGAGTCGAACCAGGGACCTACCGGTTATGAGCCGGTGGCTCTACCAATTGAGCTATAGGCCCGCCATTTTATTTTTTAACGCATATATAAGAACTTGCTTTGATATACTCAAACATATTGATTGTCAATACTATTTTACGATTTCGCGTAACGTTTCTTAGCTTTGTTTTTGACTTTCTTTAACTGTGAATCCTCAATTACTTCTGGAACTTCAGTAACTTTAGTAATTTTTTCAACTGCATCCACCGACAGGTTCTCATCCGTAGTTAGAAAATTCGAACGGTCGCTGATACCGAAGCGCATTCGCAAAACCTTTTCCTCCCGCGAAGTTAGCGTTGTCAATATTTTTCGTGTTTGCTCCGCCAAATCTATATTTATAGTTGCTTCCGAAGGAGACATAACTCTTTTATCTTCAATGAAATCGCCTAAATGACTGTCCTCTTCCTCACCGATGGGAGTTTCCAGAGAAATAGGTTCTTTGGCGATCTTTAATACCTTTCTAACTTTTTCCAGTGGATATTCCATTTTATTGGCGATTTCTTCGGGAGTGGGCTCACGACCGAGTTCCTGCACAAGATAGCGGGAAGTGCGAATCAATTTATTGATTGTCTCAATCATATGAACAGGAATTCTAATTGTACGCGCCTGATCGGCAATAGCCCTTGTAATCGCCTGTCTGATCCACCATGTGGCATAAGTGGAAAATTTATATCCGCGTTGATACTCAAATTTATCCACTGCCTTCATCAAGCCGATATTGCCTTCCTGAATTAAATCAAGAAACTGCAAACCGCGGTTAGTGTATTTTTTGGCAATACTCACAACAAGCCGCAAATTTGCCTCTACCAGTGTTCTTTGAGCTATCTCCGCTTTTCTTTCGCCTTCTTCGATGGATTTAATAATTGCTTTCAAAGTTGCCGTCGGTATTCCCACTTCGTGCACAATTTGTTTTATCTTTTTTTGCGCTTCGTGTATTGCTGTTTTACTTTTTTTAAGTAGTTCAATAGAAACACGATTTTCTTTCGCCACACTCTTTTCATCTTTTGTGGATTTTTTCATCTTCGCCCAGGATTTTTCCATCTGCGCTAGAGTCAATCCTGTTTCTTTTTTATATTGAGCAATTATATTCTCAGATGCTTCTATCTCCTCTGCATAGCGCCGCAGACGTGAAATAAAACGATGAATTTGTTTTTTGCTGAAACGAATCTTACGGCAAAGCGTAACGATGTACTTTGTATTTTTCTCCAGTTCAGCGCTTAAGAGATCACGCTTCTTACTCGGTAAAGAACCGGATTTGAGCTTAGTTTGTAAAACCGTATTTCTTTCGTTAAAAAGCTTAATTCTGGCAATCAGCTTGAGGATTCTTTCTTTATGTTCATCTTCTTCCATAAAGCCTTCTTCATCCTCAATATTATCGACAACATATTTACTTTTAATTTCGCCCGCCAGCAATTTTTCACCGATACTTAATACTTCGTTAATCGAAACGGAAAAGCGAAATATAGCCGACATTGTTTCGCGCGCACCTTCCTCAATTTTTTTAGCTATTTCCACTTCGCCTTCACGACTCAAAAGAGAGACCGATCCCATCTCGCGCAAATACATTTTTACCGGATCTCCGGTTTTCTCCGCGCTGGGCACAAGCGCAAGCGTATCCTTGAGAATAACATCACCAATATCTTTCATTGACTTTTTTACGGTCAGTTTTTCACCTTGTTCAGTATCAATGATATCAATATTTTTTTCTCCAAAAAGCATAATAATATCATCAATTTGTTCCGAAGATGTTACGTCCGGCAGCAAGGCATCATTGACGTCATCGTAAGTTAAAAAACCTTTTTCTTCACCCAGTAAAATTAGCTTATTAACTTCATCAGATTGTACTTCTTTCGCCATTTGGCATCTCCTCCAAATATTTTATTTATCCAGCTTGTTTAGTTTAATTCTTTTTCTTTCATCAGTATGTTTTCTTTTTCATAAAGAAGCTTATTGAGCAGATCCTCATTGCCGTTTTCCTGAGCTTTGCTCAATTTTAATTTAATTTGACGGTGCTGTTCTTTATAGCATTTTCTTTTAATCTGCCGCACATTATCAGCAAATATTTTTTCCAGCATTGTATCATCGGCAGGCAAGGCCTTCATCATTGATTGAAATATCCTTTCGCGTAAAGATGCATTCTCATTTGCCGATAAAATTACACCAATATCAATAAAACCTAATAATTTATAAGCATCAATAATTTTTTTGCCCAGGTTTTGAAGCTCGGGCTGTAAAAAATAATCTAATATGTTATCATTTTCCACCTGTATGATTTTCTGAGGATACTCCAGCATAAGTTGGATTAAATGCAATTCAACCACATCATTATTGATATTAACAGGTTGTTTTGTCTTTCCGCCTTTTTGTTCCCCTTGTGGTGCGTTTTTATAAGTTTCTTTTATCAGCAACTCTTCGTTAATGCCTGTTTTCTCGGCTATACGTTTAATAAAAAGATCCTTTTCCTTTTTATCGCTGATTTTATCAATAAATTCCATGGAGGTTTTTATCATATCCCGCTTATCTTCAAAAGTTTTGCCGCCACCCAATACATTTTCAATATAATAATCGCTCAGTGGTTGTGAACGGGAAATCAATTCTTCCATTTTTTCTTTACCAAACTTCCTTACATAATCATCGGGATCATATCCTCCCGGCAGAATTAACGCCCTCGCCCGCATCTGTGTGCTTAAAAATAATTCCAGACTACGGTCAAGCGCTTTTATCCCAGCTTCATCCGGATCAAAAAGAGCGACAACTTCTACCGTATAACGCCTAAGGAGTTCAATATGCTCCCTGGTCAATGCTGTGCCTAAAGTAGCAACGACATTGCAGATACCCGCATTCCACAGAGAAATCAAATCAAAATAACCTTCAACAATGAGAGCAAAGCCTCTTTTGCGAATTTCTTCTTTTGCTTTGTTCAAACCATATAAATTCTTCCCCTTGGTATAAACCGGTGATTCCGGTGAATTGAGATATTTCGGCTCGCCTTTTTCCAAGACCCTACCGCCAAAAGCCACTATTTCACCAAAAATATTTTCAATAGGAAAAATAAGACGACCGCGAAAACGGTCATAAAAACTCCCTTCTTTGCCGGCGATTACCAGACCCGCCTGCTCGGCCAATTTCATGGAAAAACCGTTGTCTTCAATGTAATCTGTCAAAGAACGCCACGTGTCGGGCACATATCCCAAACGGAATTGCTTAATAATTTCTTCAGCAATACCTCTGTTTTGCAAGTATTTGCGTGCGGCAGTGCCAGCGGCAGAAGAAAGATTTCGGGAGAATTGTTGCGCCGCTTTTAAATTTAAATTAATTATACCCTCCTTTAGTGAATCCTTTTGCCTGCCTGATTTACCTAAAGACATGGGGGGTAAAATAACTCCTGTTTTTTCCGCCAGATATTCAATGGCTTCCGGAAAAGTTTTATCGGCAATTTTCATCAGGAATGTAATAACATTGCCACCCTCTCCGCAGCCAAAACAGTAAAATATTTGTTTGTCACGGTTGACTGAAAATGATGGTGTTTTTTCCTGATGAAATGGGCATAAGCCCGTGAAATTCCTCCCTGCTTTTTTTAATGTAAGATATTCGGAAACAAGATCAACAACATCTACTCTGTTTTTAATTTCTTCAATCTTGCTTTTATCAACGTACACTAGCTATCCCGCCAAAATACTAATAATCCCTTTATTTTATTAACGAAAGTAACCGCTCACTTAGCTAAAAACGCCTTAACTTTTTCGCTTACCATCTTGCCATCGGCTGTTCCTGTTAGCTTGGGCATCAGAATTTTCATGACTTTCCCCATCTCTTTGATAGAAGCAGCACCTGCTTCTTCAATCGCTTTTTTAATCAAAGAATCGACTTCATCTTCCGACATCTGGGCCGGCATAAATTCCTGTACAACTTTTAATTCCGCTTCCTCTTTCTCTACCAGATCAGTCCTCCCTCCTTTAGCAAACTGTTCAATAGAATCTTTTCTTTGCTTGATCATTGAAGAAAGAACCTGCAAGACCTCACTTTCGTTTAATGGCCGCATTAAATCAATTTCCTTGTTATGCAGGGCTGTTTTTAACATACGAATTGCCGAAAGCCTGATTTTGTCCTTGGATTTAGCGGCTGTAACCATTTCTTCATTTAACTTAATATTTATATCCATAATAGTGCACCTTCTTACAATTTATCCTAATTCATCCTGAAGTTTTCTGCCTCCGAGAACATGAACGTGCAAATGAAACACCACCTGTCCTCCTTCAACATTGCAGTTAATCGCCGTGCGAAAACCCCTGGCGTCAATGCCTTTGATCAGGGCCACTTTTTGTACAGCAGTAATTAAATGATTTATAATACCGATATTCTTTGTATCAACATCCATCAGGGTAGGAATATGATTTTTCGGAATGATTACAACATGCGTTGGCGCCATCGGATTAATATCATCAAAAGCCAAAACATTATCATCTTCATAAACTTTGGCACAAGGAATTTCACCCCGGACAATTTTACAAAAAATACAATCTGACATCAATTCCGCCTCCACCACTTTTAAAAATTAAGAAACCTTTTTACTTGCTTTGATGGCATCTTCCAGAGAAACAGCCCCGTTGTAAAGGGCACGACCAATAATTACTCCATAGAATTCACAATCTTTTACTGAAAGAAGGTTTTCAATATCGGCAATAGTAGCCACGCCGCCGGAGGCAATAACCGGAATACTTACAGCCTTAGCCAATTCTTTAGTTGCTTCAATATTGACACCTGTTTCCATGCCATCCCGCTTTATATCAGTATAAACTATAGCTTTTACATTAAATTTTTCATATCGCCTGGCTAAATCAACAGCGTTTAGCTGGGTTTTTTGTGTCCAGCCCCGGATGGCGACCTTTCCCTCTAATGCATCAATCCCCAAAATTATTTTCTCCGGAAAGGTTTGGCAGGCATCCCGGACAATTTCTTCATTTTGCAGGGCCGCCGTACCCAAGATAACGCTGTAAACACCATTATTTAAGTAAAACTCAATGGTTTCCATATCCCTTATTCCGCCGCCAACCTGAATCGGAACATCAACTTTTCGGGCGATCTCCAGAATAATATTTGCGTTACGAGGCAAACCTGCAACAGAACCATCGAGATCAACGACATGGATCAATTCAGCACCTTTTTGCATCCAGGTCAGCGCCATATCTACCGGATTATCCGCATATGTTGTAACGCGCTCAAAATCCCCCTGAGCCAGCCGCACACATTTTCCATCTTTAACATCAATTGCAGGAATAATGACCAAGCGAATACCCTCGTTGAAAAAAGTTTGGCTTCATTTAACTAAAATATTTAATGAATAAAAATAAATTTATATCTAAAAATAAATCTAATTATTCATTTGCCCGCTAAAGTTCTTTTGGCAGATGTGATCGCGCAGGCTGTCGCGTTTTAAAGAAAATACGTTTAATCTTCAAATTTAGGGAATTTCTCAAAAATCTTATTCATGCCCTGCTCTGTCAATTGGCGCGCGGTAAGCCATTTACCGCCGCTTTTAAAGAACGAAGGGGCTTGGAAAACATCTTCCATTAACGATTTTTGAGTTTTGTCAAAAAATCCCCGCCAAATTGTACTGCCGTCAGTAGTTTTAATCAGATGAATTTCAAAAACCACAGAGGCCGGATGTTCCGATGAGTATTTATAACCGACTCTTTCGGTATAACGGTAAACATAACCCACAGCTAAAAAATCAGCTCCTAACTCATTGCCAACTTTTTGTAAACGTTTCAATAAAGGTTCCTTCAACGATTCGGAAGAGATTCTTTTGTAGACACCATCCACTTTATCCGGAGGAATTAATTCCACTTCTTTTATTTCACGCAGTTTATTAACAAAAACTTCTTCAACTATTTTTTCAGATCCCTTTAATATCTCCCCGCTGGAAGCACCTATGCCGCAAAGCGGGCAAAATACAGTTTTCCCCGCTTCTTCTTCGGAGGTTAAAGCTTGAAAAGGAATCACTGCTATATGCTTCGGGAATTTAATATTTACCGAATTTTTTTCCACAGCCTGACTTGTAATTGACAAAGCAAGAAAAAATATTAAAACAAAACCCGCAACATATCTGAATTTTTTCCAAAAATAATTAAGCAAAATTTGACCTCGCTTTCTTAAAGACTTCCTTTTGTAGAAAGAACTCCTTTAATATTTTCATTTAAAGTTACAGCGTTCCTGAGGGCACGTGCAAAAGCTTTGAATATCGTTTCAACAATGTGGTGACCATTATCGCCGTACAAAAAATTGATGTGCAATGTTATACCGCTGTGATCGGTAAACGCTTTAAAAAATTCCTTAACCAGAGTTTGATCAAATCCGCTGATTTTTCTGCGTCCGTATTTGACGTTGTAAATCAGATAGGGACGACCGGAAATATCCATGTCCACCCGGCATAAACATTCATCCATAGGCACACAAGCCGAACCGTAACGATTAATGCCTGTTTTTTTACCCAATGCTTTTCCTACGGCCTCTCCCAGACATATCCCTAAATCTTCAATCAAATGATGGTCATCAATTTGCGTGTCTCCTTTGCTCTTAATAATAAGCTTAAAAAAACCATGCCGCGCAAAAAGTTCCAGCATATGGTTAAAAAAAGGAATTGTCGTGTCTATCCTGCTTCCGGCAGTTTTATCCAGATCAATTTCAAGGTGTATATCTGTTTCTGTTGTTTTGCGGATAATTTTCGCTCTTCTGGACATCAATGTTTTACCTGTCAAATAACTTTGTTTAAAGGATATTCAATTATACCCTGTGCCCCCGCTTCTAAAAGCACAGGAATTAAATCCCGCATAATTTTTGCGTCGACAATGGATTCTATAGCAAACCATTTATTCGAAGACAAACTGGAAATCGTGGGAGCTTTGAGTGAAGGAAGCAAAGACATCACTTTGTCCAGATTTTCTTTAGCAACATTAAGTTTCAGGCCTACCTTACCCATAGCCTGCAAAGAACCGGTAAGCATTGTGCTTATTTGTTCAATCTTTTTACGTTTCCAGGCATTCTTCCAGGAAGCGCGATTGGCAATTAACTGTGTGTTGGTTTTCATTAGCTCGTGAATAATCCTTAATTTATTGGCCTTAATTGTCGAACCGGTTTCCGTTACCTCCACAACAGCATCCACCAGGCCTTCTACTACTTTAGCTTCTGTCGCCCCCCAGGAAAATTCAACATGAATATTGATATCTCTTGCAGCAAAATATTTCTTCGTGAAATTCACCAACTCGGTCGATATTTTTTTCCCTTCCATATCTTCTATTGATTTGTAAGGTGAATCTTCGCGGACAACCAGCACCCAGCGTGCTTTCTGAGTTGAAACCTTGGAATAAATCAAATCCTGCACGACTACGACATCCGATGAATTTTCCAGAATCCAATCAATTCCCGTCAGCCCCAAATCCAGTGTGCCGTCTTCAACATAACGCGACATTTCCTGCGCCCGAACCAGTTTGCACATTATTTCCGGATCATCAATATCTGGAAAGTAGCTTCGAGCGTCAGTGGTAATGCGCCAGCCGGCTTTTTTAAATAAATCCATAGTACTGTTTTCCAGGCTTCCCTTGGGAATTCCTAATTTTAAAACTTTCATTTATATACTTCCTTTGGATTAAAAATCTTTTCTCCAACGATAACAAAATCTTCGCCACTTAACTTACGGTAGAAACATGACTTGTAACCTGTATGGCAGGCTGCTTCTCCTAATTGCTTGACCTGCAATAGAATTGTATCATTATCGCAATCAATAAAAATATCTTTGATTAGTTGAAAGTGTCCTGATTCTTCGCCTTTTAACCATAGTTTTTGTCTTGATCTGCTCCAGTAAGTAGCCTTGCCTGTTTGCAGTGTTGCTTTCCATGATTCACTATTCATGTAAGCCATCATAAGAACTTCTTTAGTTTCAGCATCTTGAACAATCGCGGGTACTAAGCCATCCCCTTTGGCAAAATCTGGTTCTATCATTTTATCCTCATATCTTTATAATCTTATATATTTAAATTATGAATTGCTTTAAATCAAGGAATATTTTCATTTTTATAAGTATCTAATTGCGGCTTGTCGAAGTGTTTATTTTATGATAGAAAAATAATATTATTCATTAATTTATTTATAACCGGAGGTTTAATTATGTCTTTGCTTATTGGGGGAGTAATTTCTGCCATCTTCGGATTAATCAGTTTAATATTTTTCTGGTCAGATTTTATGACCATTATCAGAGGCGCCTTTCCAATATTTTTACTCCTGGGCGGAGCTTTAGCCGTTTACGTGGGCATTGATGAACTTCAGGAAAAGGAAAGGGAAGAAAGACAACGACAGGAAGAAAAACTGGAAAAAGCACAGAGAGAAATTGAATCAGTCAGAGCGCAGGCTGAACTCTATAAAGAAGAATTGAATAAATTAAAAGAATCAAAACAGTGAGGGTGTTGCAAAATCAAGGAATCGATAATAACTCTTGTATGCTTAACTAAAGAATTCGATTCTATATTCTTTATTATAATCTTTGAAACCTGATTTCACACTTAGGATATCCTTTAGCAATGGTCTCACCTAATTCCAACTTACAACCAAATGAACGGGCAAGCCCCCTGTCACCTTGCATGGCTATATCACAAAGTTTTGCAATCTGTTCATCTGTAATTCCGTGTGATTGCCATGCTGCCACTAGCGGACAATAGTGAAAATCTATATCTAACTGGTCATCAGTACATGTCAGTATTTTCATCTCAAACACCATTCTCGCGGGCAAATTAAAAAGTTTTTTCTCCAACCATTTAAGACTTTTTGTGCCTACATCTGCAATTAATTGTTCGCCCTGAAAGCATCCGCATCTCATAATAGCTGCTTTCGCAAAGTCTTCACTATTTATACCACGCTTTTCTGCCTCATCAAGTAAGAGATACAGCCATGTGGCTCTATGCTCCAGCATTCCCCTTACTGCTTTAATAATCTTATTATTGTGCTTCGGATAATTTTTAATGCTTGACATCCCTTTTTCTCCTTATGTCACAACGACATTAATATGCGCTTTGCGTAACCGTTTGGTAAGCGTCCTTCATTAACAGATCCTTGTATAAGAATTATAGAGGAAGCAGCAGCATCGATTTTGGCTTAATGTCAAGCATTTTCAGCATTATTGAAGTTTTGTGATTTAAGGAAGCAAGAAAAAAATCTCGATTTCCGAACCGTCAGAATTATTTTTTGCATACCCTACAACTCCACAGTATTAATAAAAGCCCCGTTGTTTACTTTTAAACTAAAACCCCGAGAGAACATCCCGGGGTTTTAGTTTGGCTTTTCCATTTCAAATCTATTTGATTCGAATAATTTTCGGCCCTTTTCAAAAATCGCATCCTTCATTCCGAAGATTTATAATCTCATGATGATGCATTTTCTTCTTTACGTTGAATCACCATTCCCCAGATCATTAACACTGCCCCCAGAGAAATAGATGAATCTGCCACATTAAATGCCGGCCAATGCCATGTGCGGATATAAAAATCGAGAAAGTCCACAACCGCGCCAAAGCGCACCCGGTCAATAAGGTTTCCAACTGCACCGGCAAAAATAAGCGTTAGAGATATCACGGTGGGCATATTCTGCGATTTGCTTTTTACAATGTAATAAATGATTAACAAAATAACCGCCGAGGTAATTCCAATAAAAAAAATATAGCGGAATATTGCGGAAGCATTAGCCAGAAATCCGAAGGCGGCGCCGGGATTCATCACATACACAAGGTTAAAAAAGCCATTAATAACGGCGTATGATTCATGTATAAAAAATTTTGTCACAATAGCGGCTTTCGTTATTTGATCCAGTGCGATGACAAAAGCCGCGCCGAAAATAAAAATAATTATATTTTTTTTCAAATAAATCTCCTTTTAAGCCTGATTTTTTTATTATAGATTCGGCAGACAACGGGCGCAAACCGTCGGATGCTTTGCATCCGAGCCGACAGATTCTTCATAAATCCAGCAGCGTTCGCATTTACCGCCGCGGGCTTTCTCCACGCCGACCACCAGGCCTTTGATTTCTTCACTCTTAAAAGGGCTGGCAATATCTTTCTCTTCGGCCAACTGCAATTGCGACACAATCAGCAAGGAGCGCATATCCTCCAGATGCGCGGCAAACAATGCGCGCATTTCTTCCGGTGCCGCGATAGTGATACGAGCATCCAGAGAATGTCCGATCACTTTTTCTTTTCTGGCCTGCTCAACAGCTTTGGCAATTTCGCTCTTTGCGTCAATCATCGCCTTCCAGCGCTCGCCGAGGTCCGCCTTTAAATATTTTTCGTTGGCCAGCGGAAATTGCGCCAGATGAACACTTTCTTCTTTTCCGCTCCAGGAGGGCATTGCCGACCATACCTCTTCCGCGGTAAACGTCAAAATCGGCGTAAGAAGAAGCGTCATAGCCTTTAGAATGGTAAACATGGCCGTCTGCCCGGAGCGGCGTTCTACTGAATTTTTTTTGGTCGTATAGAGTCTATCCTTTAAAACATCAAGGTAAAGAGCGCTCAAATCCACAGTGCAATAATTATACAGCGTGTAGAAAACTACATGGAACTGATAGCGCGCGTAGGCTTCTGTTACGCGCTTGATGACTTCCTGCAGGCGATGCAATGCCCATTGATCCATCTCCGTCATCTGTTCATAAGCCACTTGCTCTTTATCGATGTCAAAATCATAGAGATTGCCCAAAATGAACCGGCTGGTATTGCGGATCCGCCGATAAGCTTCCATCAGGCGTTTGAGAATTTCTGTAGAAATTCGGATATCGTCGGTATAGTCTTCCGCCGCCACCCAAAGCCTGAGAATTTCAGCGCCATATTTGTCAATCGCTTCTTCCGCGCCGATAACATTACCTACGGACTTGGACATTTTCTTGCCATCGCCGTCCACGACAAAACCATGTGTGAGCACGCTTTTGTAAGGCGCGCGCCCACGAGTTCCCACGGATTGCAGAAGCGAAGAGTGGAACCAGCCGCGGTGTTGATCGGAACCTTCCAGATACATATCGCATGGCGAATTCAAGTCCTCTCTTTTTTCCAGAACAGCCGCGTGGCTTACGCCGGAATCAAACCATACATCGAGAATGTTTACTTCCTTGGTAAACTCAGAACCATTGCAGTGCGGACAGGCTGTGTGTTTCGGCATCAAATCTTCCGGTTCTTTTTCAAACCAGACATCCGCTCCGTCTTTTTCCACCAACCCCACCAGGTGATCCAGAATTTCCTTTGTCAGCACTTCGTTTTTGCATTTCGCGCAGTAGAAAACGGTAATCGGCACGCCCCACAGTCTCTGGCGCGAGATGCACCAATCAGGACGATTTTCCACCATACCGTAGATGCGGTCCCGTCCCCATGAGGGAATCCACTGAACTTCATTGATGCAGGCCAGCGCTTTCTTTCTAAGATCGTTTTTTTCCATCGAAATAAACCACTGCTCGGTGGAACGGAAGATAATGGGTTTTTTGCAGCGCCAGCAGTGTGGATAAGAATGCTGCATGGGCACATGTCCCATAAGCGCACCCACTTCGTCGAGCTTTTTAATGACATTGTCGTTGGCGTCAAACACAAACTGTCCCGCGAAATGTTCGACATCTTCTGTAAACTTTCCCGCGTCGTCCACCGGAGCGTAATTATCTAAACCGTATTCAAGACCTATTTCATAGTCTTCCTGACCATGGCCGGGCGCGATATGTACGGCGCCGGTTCCGGCTTCCAGCGTGACAAACGGAGCCAGAATCAAAAGGCTGTTTCTTTTAATCAGCGGATGAACGCATTTTTGACCCTCAAGGACGGCGCCCTTGAATTCATCGAGAATCTCATATTTTTTATCACGATAACCGAAAGCGTCCAGACAATAATCAAGCATGTCCTTAGCAACGATCAGCACTTCATTATCAATCTTTACAGCGGCGTAAATAAAATCATCCTTGACGGCAATCGCAAGATTTGCGGGGATCGTCCAGGGTGTGGTTGTCCAAATCACCATGTTGACATTCTGTCCGGCTAACTTTGGCAGAATCTGGCTGATATCGGATGTAAAGGCAAATTTCACGTAGATAGACGGCGTACGATGATCGGCATATTCCACTTCCGCTTCGGCAAGCGCCGTTTTGCAAGACGCACACCAGTAAACAGGCTTTTTCCCTTTGTAAACACTTCCGTTGAGATAGAGTTTGCCGAATTCGGCGACGGTTGTCGCCTCATAAGGATAGGCCATTGTCAGATAAGGATTATCCCATTGCCCAAAAACACCCAGACGCTTGAACTGCTCGCGTTGAATACCAACAAATTTTTCAGCATACACGCGGCAGGCGCGTCGCTTTTCCACCTGTGACATCGCCGCCTTCTTACCGCCCAGTTCTTTATCCACCTGATGTTCGATGGGCAGGCCGTGACAGTCCCAGCCCGGCACATACACACCGTCAAAACCGCTCATGTTTTTTGATTTAATCACGATATCCTTGATTATTTTATTGAGTGCTGTGCCCAGATGAATATTGCCGTTGGCGTAAGGAGGGCCATCATGAAGAATATACGGTTTCTTCCCCTTTGCCGTTTGCCTTATTTTCTTATAAATGCCTATTTCTTCCCATTTTTTTAACATTTCCGGTTCACGTTGCGCCAGATTCGCCTTCATCGGAAAATCCGTCTGGGGAAGATTCAAAGTATTTTTGTAATCCATCTCGTACTCCTGTTTTTAAATTAGCGATATCATGTATGATTTTTATACAATCTAAAACCAAGCCTATTCATCTCAATACCTGGGCGGCAAGGAGGAGGCTCCACGGGCGTATTGCTAATACGTTGAGGAATCCGACGACAAAGCCAACGAATGTAGCCGTATGAAGACGGCTTGGTTATGTTACGTCGCAGTGCACTATCACATAATAATACCACTTTCAAGTAAACTCTATAACACTTAACACCGATATTTCTTGATAAATTTGCTGAATTTCAGGCTTTTTTTACATAAAGGCTTGACATCCGGCATCTTGATATTAAAATAAGAAAAAATAATTACAAATATATTGTTTTAACTACTGCCCAGGGGCAGTTTTTAAATTCAGGAGGTTAAAAGAATGAAAAGGATTTTGTTGTTTCTGGCAACCAATATCGCCGTGCTTGTGATTTTGAGTATTGTTGCCAGCCTGTTGGGAGTCGGTAATTTTCTGGATAAAAACGGTTTGAATATGACCAGTTTGCTCGCATTCGCCGCGGTATTCGGCTTCGGCGGTTCTTTCATATCGCTTGCTATGTCAAAATGGATGGCCAAACGCTTGATGGGAGCGAAAGTTATTACTAATCCCGGAACCACAGCAGAAATCTGGCTGGTGGACACGGTTAAAAAACTTGCGATGGCTTCCAACGTCGGCATGCCGGAAGTCGCTATATTCGATTCTCCCTCGCCCAATGCCTTTGCAACCGGCATGAATAAAAATAATGCTCTTGTCGCCGTAAGCACAGGCCTGCTAAGATCTATGAATAAAGAGGAAATAGAGGCCGTTCTTGGTCATGAAATGAGCCACGTGACCAACGGCGACATGATTACTCTCTCTCTTATTCAGGGTGTCGTTAATACATTCGTTATATTCCTGTCCCGTGTTGTGGGATATTTTGTGGACAGAGTTATCTTAAAGAATGAAAGAGGTAGAGGTCTGGGCTTTTTTATAACCACAATTGTAGCTCAAATTGTCTTCGGCGTATTGGCCAGTATTATCGTTATGTGGTTTAGTAGAAAACGAGAATTCATAGCTGACGCCGGTGGCGCGAAACTTGCCGGAACTCAAAACATGATCGCTGCGCTGGAAAGACTAAAAGTAGGCGTCGCTGCCCCCCTCCCGGATCAGATGTCGGCTTTCGGCATTAACGGGAAACCTTCCAAACATAATTTAGCACTCCTGTTTATGACCCATCCTCCACTTGATGACCGTATTGAGGCATTGAAAAAAATGTCTAATTTTTAATGAACCATTGCGGTGGTCGGGGATGATTTAGTCAGGAGTGCTGTGGAAATAAATTTAGAATCAAATTTTAAAATAATTGATAATATAAACTGGAAAACCCGGAAAAATGGATGGAAATACGCAATCACGGACCGAAGAGGTAAATGAGGTAAATCATGAAGGGAATTGATAGTCAGGCTTTGACGAGGTATGCCCAAATATCAATTCCCCAACATTATTTAATGCCCTGCTGACTATAAAATAACCGCCATAATCAGGAAGCCCTTTGAATTAACGAGGGCGTCTTGACACTCATTTCCCTTTGAAATCCGCAGCCCGTTTCTCTATAAAAGCAACGAATGCTTCTTTCAAATCATCTGTTGTCAATAAGAACATATTCTTTTGTATAGCCAAAGCCATTCCTTCACTAACACTTGTATAGCGGCTGAAGTTGAGAACCTCTTTTGTGCATTGAATGCCAAGGGGAGCATTAGCGGCTATCTGCATGGCCAGCTTTTGAGCGCCAATATCAAGAGCATTTTTGTCCGCGAAAATATTATTGACAAGCCCCATATTCTTAGCCTGCAACGCGGAATAATTGCCCGCTGTATAGGCCATTTCTCTGGCAAATCCCTGGCCGACTATCAAAGGAAGCCGCTGAAGCACGCCCATATCGGCAACCAATCCGATGTTGGCCTCTTTAAGACAAAAGATTGCATCTTCAGTGCAGAGGCGGATATCACAGGCGGAAATTATATCAAGCCCGCCACCTATGCATTTACTGTGTACGGCCGCGATGACCGGTTTGGGACATTCTTCAATTGAATTACAGCAATCAAATAATGGCTGGGATTTCTTAATAATATTGAAAGTCCCTCTGGCCGTTCCATCAAATCCCCCGACGGAATCTTTCAAATCAAGACCTGAGCAAAAAATTCTGGCCTTGCTTTGCAGGATAATAACCCTTACCTCATCCATAGCGCCCAGTGTTTTAAAAACACCGGCAATCTCTGCGGCAAATTCCAGACTCAAGGCGTTTAAGCTTTTTTCTCTGGCCATGGTTACTGTGGCGATATAATCCTTAATATCGAGTTCAATAAATTTATAAGTCATATATTTCTCCTTAAAAACTGTTATTTTTTTTGAATGTTAATTAAAATATTTTCCTATCATTTTTTGTATAAAGAATTTTTCGCGATATACTTGCGGACTTTATCCGGTGTAAGATATCTTATGGACTTGCCTGCTTTTATCATTTCTTTCATATGAGATGATGAAATATCCAGAAAGCTTGTATGACGGAAATAAATTGTATGTCCGGTTGGTCCCGTGAATCCGTCATTTTTTTTATCGTAAGTAAATTTTGCGGCAAATTCTTTCGGTAAAATTGCGTCCAGCATCATGTCGTCATAGCCGGGACGGGTCATTACGGCAAAATTGCACAACAGCAGAAGTCTCTCCCAGTCTTTCCAGGTTGTTATAGCCTGAAAAGCGTCCTGCCCGACAATGAAATATAATTCCAGATCCTCCATGTACTTATTAAGAATGTATTCGACCGTTTCTACGGAATAAGATTTGCCGGCGCGTAAATTCTCCACATCGGAAAAGGAAAAATTAACATTATCTTCAATTGCCAGACGAATCATTTGTTCACGATGATTAAAAGACGTTATTCGGGCTTCCAGTTTATGCGGCGGCCGTGACGAAGGAACAAAAATAATGCGGTTTAGATTGAAAATCTCCAGCATATCTTCCGCGCCACGTAAGTGTCCGAAATGAATCGGATCAAACGTTCCTCCTAAAAGCCCCCATCTCATGTTCTCACCTGACCATTGCCATAAATTATAAATTTTGTTGTAGTTAATTCTTCCAGACCCATGGGACCGAAAGCATGCAGTTTTGTTGTGGAGATACCGATTTCGGCGCCTAATCCCAGTTCAAAGCCATCGCTGAAGCGCGTTGAAGCATTGATCAGTACAGTCGAAGAATTGACCTCATTCAAAAAGCGTTGAGAATTGGCATAATCATTGGTGATTATAGATTCGGTATGTAAAGAGCCGTATTTCTCAATGTGAGCGATCGCTTCATCCATATTCTCCACAATTTTTACCGCCAGAATCAAATCAAGATATTCCGCGTACCAATCATTTTCGTCTGCTTTTTCAATATTTTTCAGGATTGACTTCGTTTTGGCACATCCCCTTATCACGACACCGGCTTTTTTTAATTTATTCGCCGCCAATGGCAAAAATTTACCGGCGATATCCTGATGTACAAGCATTGTTTCCATTGCATTGCACACACCCGGACGCTGAGTTTTGGCATTTAAACAAATATTAACAGCCATATCAATATCGGCCCAGGCGTCTACAAAAATATGACACACTCCCTTATAGTGTTTGATTACAGGTATCTTGGATTGGGCGACTACGGCGCGAATCAGATCTTCTCCGCCGCGAGGAATGATCAAATCAATGTACTCATCCAATTGCAACATTTCCGAAACAGCTTCGCGATCTGTCATCGGAATTACTTGAATCGCGTTTGCGGGTATTGATGTTTCCCGCAATACTTTCTGCAGTATGGAAGCAATCGCCAGATTTGACCTGATTGATTCAGAGCCGCCCCGCAAAATTACTGCATTCCCCGATTTGAGACAAAGAGCGGCGGCATCAACAGTAACATTGGGACGTGATTCGTAAATAATGCCGATAACTCCCAACGGAATGCGCATCCGGCCAACCAAAAGCCCATTGGGTCTGCGCCACATGGAAATTACTTTGCCGACGGGATCAGGCAGTGCGGCTACTTCCCTTAAACCTTTGGCCATCTGTTCAATTGTGGTTTGCTTTAACGTGAGACGTTCCAGCATCGCGCGCGATATACCTGATTCTTTAGCTTTGACCACATCTTTGGAATTTTCTCCCAGAAGAAATTTACAATTTCGTTCCAGTTCATCCGCCATTTGCAAAAGGGCTTTATTTTTTTCCGTCTCCGTCACGCGGGAAAGTTTTCGCGCCGCCATCGACGCGTCCCGGGCAATTTGCTGTATAGAATTTTTTATATCCACAATGTAATCCTTAAAAATAAATTTACTTGCATTTTCTCTAAAATTATTGCAAAAAACTGCCCCGTTTAAAGAAGTATGATATGAAGAATTTTATTGTTTTCAGCTTTTAGCAATAAGAATTACTAATGTCAATCTACAAAACAAAAGTTTACGTGTCAAGACCTTTGCCAGACCTTTGCCAGAAGCATAAAATATTATGAGCAGAATACGAATTAAAGCCGGCAGTAAAATTTACCCAATAATTAAAGACGGCGGATTTAACTTCGATTCTGTGTCAACTTACTTCGGACCGGCAGTAGGACCACGGTGGCTTATTGCCAGTGGATTTGATTTGACTCTCCTGAAAGGAGGTTTTTTAGGCTGTTCTAACGCCCTTCATTTGATTGGTTCTTCTGCGGGAGCTTTTCGTTTTGCCGCCTGGCTGCAGCCTGAAGCTATCGAATCTTATAATAAACTTTTAGATGCATATATAAACGTAAGATACACAAAGAATGATACTCCGGAAACAGCGCTGGAGAAAATTACCGGCATTATCAATGAATATCTGGAAGATGACGCACTGTCTTTTGCTCTGGCTAACAAAAAATACCGTTTAGCCATAATTACCGCCCGGGCACGCGGCCTTGTCGCTTTCAGAAGCATCTGGTTACAAAAACTGGGATTGGCAACTTGTTTTGTATTTAACTATTTCAGCAGAGATAATATTTATCGTTTCGCGGATAGAGTTGTTTTTTATAATGCTTCAAAACCGCCTGCATTTTGTCTTGATTCGCAATTCCGCGGAAATTTCATACAGATGAATGAGGTTAATTTCAAGTATGCCGTGCTGGCTTCAGGCGCCATTCCTCTTGTCATTGACGGTGTGCATGATATTTATGGCGCTCCTCGCGGAGTCTATCGCGATGGCGGCCTTATTGATTACCATCTCTCACACCAGTTTGCCGCTACAGAAAACGAAATAGTGCTTTTCTTTCATCATCAGGAAAGAATAATCCCCGGCTGGCTGGATAAAAAAATAAAACACCGCTCACCGGAAGCTCATACTTTAAATAATGTTTTAATGGTTTTTCCTTCACAAAGCTTTATCGAAAATCTTCCCGGCGGTAAAGTGCCCGACCGTACTGATCTTGTTACTTTTATTAATGATCAGGAAACAAGGATTAAGAACTGGCGTGAGGCTGTGGAATTATCCGCTCCTCTGGGCGAAGATTTTTTAGAACTGGTGGAGAGCGGGAAAATCAGAGACGTAGTGGAAAAGCTTTAATACAATTCCGCATTCTTCGGCTAACTTTGTTGGCATCGTTGTCGGCTAGTTATCCTTTGAATGCAAAATTGTATAACATAATAAAGTAATTTTTTTTAAGTGATAAATTAAAATGGATTTGAAAGAAAAAGTTTTCCGATTAAATGAAACTTACAAATCCTGCACGCTTTGTCCGCGTAAGTGTCATGTTGACCGGACAAAAGGTGAACTGGGCTATTGCCGTTTACCTGCCGATATCGTCATGAATTGCGCATTGTCCCATCATGGTGAAGAGCCGCCTCTGTCTGGGACACAAGGGGCCGGAACAATTTTTCTTTCATCCTGCAATCTTGGTTGTGTCTATTGCCAGAACTATCAGATTTCTCATAACACGCAGGGACGCAATCTGACGATATTGCAACTGGCGACAGTCATGCTCGATCTGCAAAAAAACGGTAGCCATAACGTTGAACCGGTTACACCGACGCCGCAAGCACCGCTTGTGATGGAGGCGCTGTGTCTGGCGCGCACTCAAGGGCTTACTGTCCCGTTTGTTTACAATTGCGGCGGCTATGAAAATCCGAACGTTATCCGGATGCTGGAAGACATGGTGGATATTTATCTTCCCGACTTTAAATATGGACTGGAAGAAGACAGCATTATGTTTTCTTCCGCGCCGGGATATCCCCGTTTTGCTTTGGATTCCATAAAAGAAATGGTGAAGCAGGTAGGCGACGGTCTGGAGATAAAAGACGGCGTGGCTCAAAAAGGAATCATTATCCGCCATCTGGTTTTACCTGACAGAATAGAAAACTCCAAAGAAGTTTTAAGAATGATTAAAAAAGAAATATCCACATCAGTTCAACTTAGTCTCATGACTCAATACACGCCGGTTGTCAAAGTGCGCCATCACCCGGTTTTGAAACGCAGAATTACTAAACACGAATATGAACAGGTAACTGATTACGCTCTCAAGTTAGGTTTCGACAATATTTTTGTGCAGGAAGTCAACGACGAGGAACTTACTCCCGATTTCGACCGTGAAAATCCGTTTGATTAATTACACCGGATTGCCTTTTTCGAAACCTTATTAATTTCTGAATGTTGATTAACTTCTTTCACGGAGATTTATGACGTAACTTTAACAATAATAAAAGAAGGAGGAATTTAAAAGACTTTTATGGCCGTTCACCGGGAGCGCATGCTCTATGGGAGGCGCAATAATAAACATATCTATTCCTTACCGGTAAAAGCCAAAGGCTTTTACAAAATGTTCAGATGCAAGGCGCGCAAAAACCGAATCGCGAGGCGTATATATCATACGTTGAGCGACGAGGTTTGCAGCGCAACGCCGCAGATGGGCATTTTCAAACAACCCCTGCTACGGCATTTCAAACACTTGAACTCCCGCCGGAGGCTTAAACTGGAATTTTTTTTGCGTAAGTCCTGTATTAATGGAAATATTGGAAAATCTCAGCGTGGTCGAATTGCCCATAACGTCATCAAAGCTTATTTGCAAAATATAAAAATTATTTCTATCAATTGTAAGATTTACTGAATTGCAGGCGGCCGTCTTTTCCCTGGGAATCAAAACAAGCAAATAATTACCGTCTTTATCCATAGCCTTGGGTTCGGCATATTTCATTATAAAATCATCTTTCAGTTTTCCAGTTCCGGCAAAAAAGTTTATTAAAAACTTCGATTGAAAAATACTTTCCGACTTCTGTTTATAGGCAACTTTTTCCCTGGCAATATAAAGCCACGCCGTCTGACTGTTGATAACCAGTTTTTTCCCCTGTGGTTTCGCATACTCCCAGAGCATACTCTTTGGATTCTTAAAAAATACTTTGCCTTCTTCCCTTTGAGTTTTTTTAATCGATTTTATTACTGCTTCCTGAATGAAATCAGCCGTCAGGTCTTTTGTTTTCTCATAAGAGCTCTGAAGTTTTTGCGCGATATCGCTAACTGCAGGAAGTTCTTCGGAAAAAACATAAGCGGGCACAGCCATCAGCGATAAAATAAGGAAAAGAACAATCACTGTTGCTGTAAATAGCTTATTTATTTTGAGAAAAATTCTTATCATTTTTATAAAAAATAAATCCTCAGACGGGACACTATTTCTTTTGAAGTTTATATCTGTCTTTCTCCATAGGGCATAAGTGATGGTGATTAAAGGCTATATCAATAAGTTATTAATTATATTAAATATTTTAATTGCACAAACCTTGGGCAATTTGGTGTAAAATCGTAACAATTACGCACTTACAGAGATTATCAACAAAGTTATCAACAGCCATTTCCACAGTCTTGTGGAATACAAATCCAAGTGCCTGTATATAAGAAGAAAATTTTAAATTTACTTCTTTGAAGTCTTTTTCTCGTCAAATATTTTGACTCGCCAGCCGAAAGGATCATCCTTCAATCCATATTGAATTTGCATAATTTCATTATATAATTTTTCAGCCAGAGCTCCTGTCTTGCCGTCGTTGATTAAATATTCCTTGCCACGGAAATGAATATGACCGACCGGCGAAACTATCGCCGCCGTTCCGGAAGCAAAAGCTTCTTTCAATAAACCATTTTGCGAAGTAGTTATAACTTCATCAATAGATATCTGTCTTTCGACGACTTTAGTTCCCAGATGTTTCGCCAGAGCAATCACTGAATTTCGCGTGACACCAGGCAAAATTGATCCGCCCAGATGTGGCGTTA
Source organism: Smithella sp. (assembly GCA_052139735.1). Classification (GTDB taxonomy): domain Bacteria; phylum Desulfobacterota; class Syntrophia; order Syntrophales; family Smithellaceae; genus Smithella. The sequence goes on from JBKQWB010000075.1 coordinate 76,197, forward strand.
TTAATTCATCGCCTATCAGAAAAAAGATATTGCTGGTGCCGACCTCTTCCACATATTTTTTTTCAGCGGAATCCAACCAGAGAACCTGAGTGTACCCCATATTCGTAGCAATTTTGCTCGCATAAAGACTGGCGGCATAATTACCGGCTGCCTTAATATGGCCAATTCCTCCGCGTACTGCGCGGGAATATTCCTCCGACACAAACATTTTGGTTGGAGAAAATCCCTGAGGATAATAGGCACCAACCGGCCCGACAACAATAAAAAACAGATATTCAGATGCCGGATGCACACCGAGGGCTGCCTCGGTCGCAATCATTGTCGGACGGATATACATAGAAGTGCCGATTCCCTTTGGGATCCAGTCCTTTTCCAAAATCACCAGTTTTTTCATGGCTTCCATAAAAAGATTCTCATCTATGATCGGCATGCAGAGTCTTTCGGCGGATGAATTCATTCTTTTGATGTTTTCCAGCGGGCGGAAAAGATAGATTGCACCATCCTGGCCCCGATAGGCTTTCAATCCCTCAAAAATTTCCTGACCATAATGCAGGCACATTGCCGTTGGATCTAATTGCAAATTACGATACGGTTCAATGACCGGATCATACCAGCCCTTGCCTTCTTTATATTTTACGTTAAAAAAATGATCCGTAAAATGTTTCCCAAAACCAAGTTTTGCTTCATCAGCAGGTTTAGTCTTTCTTTTTTTATGTGGCGCTTTCTTAATTTTAATTTCCATGAATGCCTCTTTCACCAGGCTACTGCCTCATCATAATTTTGTTCTTACATATCATTAAATTAAACCTCTATCAAGGCTTCTATACTGAATTGCTTCAGCGATATGAGATGATTTGATGGCTTCATTATTTTCCAGGTCGGCAATTGTACGGGAAACTTTTAATATCCGGTTTACCGCCCGGGCGCTAAATCCCAGCTTATCAATAGCCATTTCGATGAGTTTGTGGGATTCTTCATCTATCGGGCAAGAAGTCATGATTTGTTTTTCCGTCATCCGGGCGTTACAAAGAATGCCATTATGACCAAAACGTTTTTTTTGCAGATCACGCGCTTTGTTTACGCGATCTGTGATTATCGCGGAAGATTCTCCCAATTCTTTATCGGACAGGGCCCTATATTTAACTGAGGGCACTTCTATATGTAAATCTATCCGATCTAATAACGGACCGGATATTTTAGATTGATATTGACGGATTTGCTGCGGAGTGCAATGGCAGGTATGGACACGATCGCCAAAATAACCGCACGGGCAGGGATTCATCGCCGCCACCAGCATAAATTTAGCGGGGAAAGCAGCTGTTACGGAGGAACGCGTAATTGTTATGGTGCCATCCTCCAGAGGCTGGCGAAGAGCTTCCAGAGCATTTTTCTTGAACTCAGGAAGTTCATCTAGAAAAAGCACTCCCAAATGAGCAAGGCTTATTTCTCCCGGACGCGGCGTCTGGCCGCCTCCGACCAAACCGGCATCGGATATGGTGTGGTGCGGCGAACGAAACGGACGCACGGCGATTAACATTTCATCTTTATTCAAAAATCCGGCAATGGAAAATACTTTGGTTACTTCAATTGCTTCATCAAAAGAAAGATCGGGCAAAATAGTGGGCACCATTTATATCTAATGAATGTAATTTCCCTTCTTTGATTAATTGACCTACGATGGGTACGGGTTCAATTTTTTCAAATTTTACTTTAAATACATCTTTGTCATCTTTAAAAATCAAGATTTTCGAAAACATATTCTCTGCAATTCTCTTCCTGTCATTAATAGATAATTTCCATAATTCGCGACTTAGCTTTCTTTGGTTCGCAAATTTCAAACTAAATAATTTCATTTTTTTCATTCTATCAGTTTGTTCTTTTGTTTCTAGTATTTCATTTTGTCGATCTTTGTAATCCTGCTCAAGTTGAGCAATCCTTTCCTGCACAACTCTCAATTGACATATGAATTCAACTGGATTAAAATTTTTTTCTTTCAATAATAGATTGAGGTTTTCTTTTACACGCTTTTGTTCTTTTATCTCGTTTTCAATTTTTTTGCAATCCTGAGCTTTGATTTTCAAGAACGAATCATAATTTTTGTCGGCATAGTATTTAACAACATCTTTGGCTCTCCTTACGGTAAGAAAAAGAAGAATCTTTTGCC
>JBKQWB010000076.1:0-2527 GCA_052139735.1 Smithella sp.
AATACTTATGCTTGTTTAATTCTGACTACAATACTCTATTTATAAAATTTGTCAAGTAAAATTATCGACTAACGATAATTCAGTATTTTTATATTGACAATCCTAATATCACCCGCTAATACTTTTACTGGAATAATTGAAGAAAAAGCCCCTCCGAAATGAAGGGGCTTTTAGCTTTATAACATTTTTATTATATTTAAGGTCCTTTTGCGGCCGGTGGAGATTGCGCCAGTGCCTTTGGCTTAAACCAATCCTGAACCTGATCAACTATGCTATTTGATGTGATCTTTGGATTGAAAATGGCTATCAGTTTCAAAATACTGACAATCATAACAGGAATTGCGGCTATGATCGTTGAATAATTCGCCATTACCCAAACGCACCAGGCGTTGTCAAACATTTCAGCGCAAAAGAAACTCATGCTGGCCGCAAATGAAACCAAAGGCGCCAACATCATAATGAACAAAATAGACAAAAATAAAATGAACTTCTTCATTCCTGATCTCCTACAGGTGCCGGTTGTTTTGCCGCATTTACGGCAGCAACCGCATTATCAATAAGAGCCGATGCAACGGTAGCAACTGCAGCTTGATTTTCCACTGCCACGGCATTATTTACAGCTGCCATGACAGAAGCCTTCTTTGCCGCGCCTGATTTCGGGGGAAACAAATCCTCAAAGACGCTGATCAGGACGGTGATAATTTTCGCTGCGAGAGCGATATCTGCTAAAATAGCCACGTTAGCCACCATATCCTTTCATGCTTTTTTTGATTGCAACCATGTCGAGTTTTGTCAAATAATCTGCTTCCCGAATACTTTCATGCGATGCTTTTTGAAGTTCATTTTTTAAACTGGAGGTGTTTTCCGGCGTAATTCCCTGAACGAATCCTGTTAACAATGCGACAAGTTCAGGGCTTACCGTTCCAGTTGTGATCTGTATATTAAGAAACGCCATACCAACATCGATCGCTGCCTTAATTTCCGCGTCCGCGTTACATTGCTTTAAAAGCAGATTAACGGCTGTAGTCATCGTTGCGCTGTCTATTGCACCTGATTGTGCGGATGATAAAAATACTTTTGCATAAGGCAAAGCCTGAGACGCTATAGCGGGATATTTCGCCAATACGAGAACGCCAATAGCTTTACCGGCCGCTTGAACATTGTTCGCGTTAGGAGCCTGCACAGAAACGCCGGCGCAACCCACCAAAAACATCATCATAATAAAACATGCAAAAATCTTTTTCATAACTTCCTCCTTCTTAAATTCAAGAATTGTTAAAATGTTAAATTGTTCCTTCGTAAATTACATCAATATACTTGCTGATTCTCCATTCATCGGCTAATTCATCTGGGGTAAGTCCCCACCAGTTTTTCTTGGCCAGGCCCATCGTGTAACCGGAATTTATCAGGAACTTTTCGGCCAGTTCCGAACATACCGTATCTGATCCAAAATGAATCCACCTGGCCAAGCCGACCAAATGAAGCAATAGACGGTAATACGGATACGTCATACCGATTTCGCCTTTTACGGAATCCCAGCCTTTCCGGTAATTATCAATAGTCATGCGTTGCCACCGGGCGATAATAACTTTGCTCCCCTTATAAGACTCAAATATATTCTGCTCTTCGATATGCCAGACAGCTTCAAGAGTCTTCCCTGAGCTATCCTGAATGATACCGGCGTGGGAATATTCGGCGGTTTTGCTTTCGCACCGCATGGCCTCAACGAACGTGATTAATTTCCCCAAAGATTGAGGATTTCTAGTTGCGAAAACATCGCCCGGCTGTAATACTATATTCATCTTTTTCTCTCCTTTCGCTTTCTTCGCGTTCTTCCCTCAGTATTTTATCGCTCCTCGATAACCTTATCTAACTTGGCTTCAATCTTATTGAGCCATTTCGTAAAGTTAATAATATCAGCACAAAGACCTGAATGTTCTGGGCAATGCTGTTGATCTTTATGAAAGGAGAAGAGCTTGAAAATCACCGCTACAATTCCCAAAACTGCGCTTGATACTGCTATGCCCGTTCCAATTTCCATCACCTTTCCCATTTTTCTGTCATTGCGAGCCGCATCTCATGCGGCATGGCAATTTCGCATTTATATGTCCTCCGCTGGCGGAGGTGGCCCGAACGCGCCGGAGGAGGAAACATCAGCACACCTCCCCGGCATGTTTGGGTCGCATTGCTATTTTGTTCTTCCAATTCTCAGCGTCTGCTTCGACGCTCAAATTGACGCTCTTAAAATTCCCCAAATGTCCGAAAAGCAAATGGCAGTTCACGCCGTCCTTGTCGTTTTCGCAAAGGGTGATAAAGTTACTCGGCTCAAGTTCCAGTTCCGGATGAACATGAAAAGGATGTTTATGATGAACTTCAACTTTTTTATTACCTCCACACACCGCGCAATTCGGATGATCTTTTAAAAACGCTTTCCGCACTTTCGGCCATGAGCCCGATCGCTTCGCCGATGCCGGATGTTTCTCTGTCGCATTGCTTACCGCTTTCATGTTTTCCTCTCCTTTATTCT
>JBKQWB010000077.1:0-22987 GCA_052139735.1 Smithella sp.
AATTGTGACATAACAGATACAGGGTCTTTAAATAAATTAGGAACATGGTGTTTTTTTTTAGCAGAGTTATGTCACGAGTTTCGTATTGAATATACAACTGAAGATGATATTGATAAAGAATGTTATGAAGCAAGTACTCGATTATTTCTTATTTGTGACGATATTACTGGAAAGGCATATGAAGCAATAGGATATTGGACAGCTAAATTACCAGAAAAGAAAATAAACAAAGTAAAAAGGGAAAAGCGCCAAACATGGGGCGGCCTTACCAAAGAACAAATAAAAGATCGGGATCAAAAAATTATTGATAAATTTAATAATAGCAAATTGACTATGAATAGTTTTGCTGAAAAATATTATCTTAAATTTAACTTATCAACTTCCCAAATTAGAACCATAATCAGAAAAGCACAAAACAAATAAACAACTCTATTTATCAATCATTACCAGCCTTTGAATTTATCAATCTAACTTTGTCAGTTGTCAGTTAACTGTGTTAATTGACAAAAAATTCAATAAATACATATACTTACCTTGACATTTCAAGAATAATTTTTTATTATGATTACGTCACATGGCTTACGAGTATTTTATTTCCGTAACCAATAATAACTTTTGGAGGGTAACTAAATGTCAGAAAGCGAAAATTTTGAAAAGAAGTATTTGAATGAAAAGGAAGTGGCCGCGATAACAGGCCGCGCACTTTCCACGTTAAGGAATGAAAGATTTATGCGCCGGGGATTACCTTACTTAAAAATTGGGGGAAGAAGTATTCGTTACCGTTCGCAAGATGTAATTGCCTATATGGAGTCACGGTTAATTACTTTTGATGAGGCAACAAGCAATGAGTGAAATTAAAATTATAAAACTCATTGCACCTAAAACCATTTCCATAAACGGACATCCCGCACCATGCGAATGCACCGAAAATATAACTTGTGCTTATTGCGTACAGGCAAGCCTTATCGGATTTGATAAGAAACTGAAAGACAATGATACTGCCAAGAAAAATATAATAGCGCATATCAAGAAAAACGGCATACGAAAGATAGCAAAAGAAATGAACACACAGGCAAGTTCAGTTCAATACTGGTTCAAGACAGAAAATTTCCCTCAATGGGTGCTTAATAAATATGCCGGGTGTACGAATGACCATGTTACCCTACGCACCCCTTGATTTTCGTACACTAGAGTATTTGAAATTATTGAGTATTTTAGGGCGAAAAATGGGGAGTTCGGCTATTATGAAGAATTCTTGAAGAACCATAGCTTGAAAGGGGGTTCTGGCAATACAACATTATCAGGCAAGGGGTTGATAAGGGTTCATGGAAAATTTAGATAATTTTACTCTAAATGAAAGGCTTGAAATTCATAAGAGTGAATGCTTGGAAAAGAATAAACCAAAATATGAATTTCCAAAGTCAAAACATATTGGCAATGGGAAAGGAACTTTTGTTGAAAGAGATTTGTTTGAGTCACCGGCTTTTGTTGCATTGCGCGGTGTTGCGCCGCAAATGCTTATTTATATTCTTGGTGAGCGGATATTTAAGAAACCAAACAAAAAAAGTAATTCCCGGATATGCGTAAATGAAGATCAAATCAAATTAAGCTATATTGAATTAGGAAAGCTAGGCATTACGCAACCACGGGCAACGCGCGGATTTGATGACCTTCTGGCTAAAGGATTTATTAAGATAGAACATCATGGCGGCGGGTGTCAGAAAGATCAAAGCATTTACAGTTTGTCTAATCAATATTTACTTTGGAAAAAAAGAAAGGTGTTTTCAGAGCGGCCAGACGTATTGAAAAAAGGATTTCAAAACGTCAATAAAAGACAATATCAACATACGAAAGCGTAACCATACACGCATACGAAAGCGTAACCATAGACGCTTATTTAGAGCAACGAAACCGTAACCATAAAAAATAGGCATAACTGATTATTAAATTAAATATTTAAGGCATGAAATTGATAAAGCCTAATAACTGCATTTAGAGCAACGTTTCCGTATGCGTTTACATGATAGCCATGTATATACTCTTTGCCTTGCTTCTTAATCATGGATTGCTTGCATAGAGTTATGACCAAAAGAAAGCTCTTTTATAAATCGGATAAACAAAGGGCATATCATTAACGAGTTTTTACACAAGTACGCACGCGGGCACGTCATGGGGGTACGATAATGAACACTCGAAAAAAAAAGGTCAACGCCTTGCAGAGCTAAAACCCGGTAGGGTACACCGTGCAAGAATACCCGGCTTTATAAAAACGGGCGCTGTAAAAATCATGGTGGTTTATCCACCGGCCCGCGAACCGAGAAAGGAAAAGCGCGGGGTCCTTCTGGAGGGTCAAAAACCCATGGAGGTTGTAACGCCCCGACATTTGACCAGATATTAAATTTTCAAAATCTGGTTAACAGTTGACGGTTTACGGTACAACGATATAGTTTTCAAGTAATTGATATTAATTAAAAAACACGGAGTATTAGTATTTCATCAGGGCGTAAACTGGTTGTCTAAACTTGTTACCTGTGGTTGTCTAGGGGGTAACAAGGTAACACAACCACAGATTAGTGTTGATGTTTCTCTGGGTCTATATTGGAATTAGGGAACATTTCTTCGACTTCTTTTTTCACTCGAGCTTCTTCTTCTCTCGCCGCAATGGCAAAGCGGGAATTATATGAAACTTTTTCGAGGTCATCTAGCATCAGATAAAACCCAGAATTCCCAAACACTTTTCTGTATGATTCCCATGCAACTTGGCAACAAGCGACTGTTTGGATTCCCGCTGAAGTATTTACTTTTTCTAAACGTATCACCTTTAAAATGTTTTTGGCAGCCTGTATACCAGCTGGGTCACGGTATCCAAAACAATGGCCGTCTATGAGCAGTTGCCCAAAAGCATCAGCACTATAGCTTCCAGGATGCTTAACTGCAAAGTTCGCTTCAGTAGTAAGTTTTGGTGTTAGGCACCCCAGAGCGTCCATATTTTTTACGCGATAAAGTTCCTCCGTATTAGAAGATAGAGTTGCGATTGCCAATGGCGCTGGTTGGACATGAGCCCAAGAAGGCTCTGACAACCCAAACGGAATTATTGAAGTAAAAGCTAGTTTGAATTCTGGCTCTCTCAACGAACCTAGTTCTGTCAGGCTCCACTCAAATATTCCATCGTCATGCGGCATAATCTGTCCAGAAAAAGTTACTTGCTGGCCTACTGTAAGCGCAGACAGTTGTTTATAAAGGTAAGAGTCAACGGGAATATCAGTAATGTTCTCATATGAGGTGGAATTATTTATTGAACGAATTTTCACACTGGCTGTTGTGCCACCGTGATTGGTGGTAATTGAATCAATCTTACCAACCCAGCCTTTGGCAAAACCGTTGGTTCGTCTGATGGCATCATTCATCTCACTATTTGCACGATTGAACAGCGCGGAACGTTGAATTTCATTATCGGTAGATTTATATTCGTCAAGTTTACTTACTCGCGCATATTCAATATCACTTTGATTCATATCAGCGATAATAGAGGCGCTAGCCGGTACTTTTTTCTCACTAGAACGGCTTATATAATTAACAAAAATAATGACAATAGCAGCAAGGATAAGTGATATTATTGCGAATCTTCTTGCAATAATTAATTTTTTAGATGTATTTTTAAGTCTATGAGGTTGATATTGGGTAATCTTATATCCGCAGTGAGGGCAAGCGTTAACTGTATCACTGATTTGTTTTTTGCATTCTAGACATATTATAAGTGCCATTGCTTATCCTTTCTATTTTATAATTTGAGTATCATAAATAATACTGATTCAGTTTACGGATCGCCTTCTTTCTAAGTAGAACCCATTGCCGTCTTTTTTTCAATACCTTTTCGCGACTTTCCCCTATTTGCGGTTCCGGGGTTAATAACTCAGGCAGGGGGTTAATGTAAGAGTACACGGGTTTTCTACAGGAGACCCTACGCAGGAAATTTCTGCATAAAGTTTACAAGCAGTACAAAAAACGATTATTAGTATCTGATATGATTAAATATTAAGCGTAAACAATTTATTTACACAGTAAATAAAAAATAGGTCAATTTACTAATGAAAATAACTATATACAATGTTTACAGGAAAAAGAGGTTTTTGCAGCCGAATAAGCCGTGATCCAAGAGCAAAAATTGATTAAATGCATGATATAATTAAATATTAAGTTTTAATAATTATTTAATAACCATTTAAAGCAGTAAGGAAAAAACATGATAATTTAGCAATATAAACATATGTTTAAAGTGTTTAGACATAGAAAAGGTCAATCGACCAGACTTGATTCCCTACCACTAACCGTATTTTAACAATCTAAAACCCCCTTTTTCTGGCCTGTTTGTAGGGGATAGTGTAGGGGAAAGTTATTTTCTGAATGATTAGAATATTAAAAATACATTGTAACTTATTGATATTAAAATGGAGCGGGCGACCGGGCTCGAACCGGCGACGTCCAGCTTGGGAAGCTGACATTCTACCACTGAATTACGCCCGCTCATACAAGTTAACCAATTTGTGTTCACCGGGATACCAAGCCGACAAAGGTAGCCCTGCCAAACGCAATTTGGCTTGGAATCTTATTCATACAGCCCTTTTTGTCAAGGTGTTTTTGCTGATTCATTTGATGATATACAAATTTCCAGGATTCTATCCACGTTAAAGATACGTTTTTGCCTGCGTGTAAGACAATAGGCGCTAAGCCCGACAAAAGGATGTCCGCTATATTCCATTGCTCCGACAAATAGCGGACAGATCATCCGGCGCGATTTTTCATCTTTTGCTTTTAAATAGAGAATTTCTAAATTTTTCTTTTCTTTAATCGCGGAATTAATAATCTCCAGTTTATCTTCGTGGGAGCATTTTAGTTTCGCCTTATCGTATTGAATGCGTGTAAGAAATTTAACAACCTGCCAATCCATCAAAACATGGTTCTTTTTTAATGGATGCCTCAGCACCATGCCTTCGAGAGTTGTACAGCGGGAAAGGGCGACATACATCTGTCCATGAGCAAAAGTGCCCCGCCCAACATCAATAACAGCATTTTCAAAAGTTTTGCCCTGACTCTTGTGAATAGTCACGGCAAAGGCTAACCTGACCGGATACTGGGTAAACGAGCCGACACTTTCCGATGCCAGTTCGTCGTTCTTTAAAAAAAAGCGGTAAATATTCCAGGTATATGGACTAATTTCTACTGTTTCGCCGTTATCCAGTTTGGCAGTGATTATTATGTCTCCTTCATCATCTGTCTCAAACCCCGATACTTTACCGATGGTGCCATTAATCCACCGCCCATAAGCATCATTGTTTAAAAGCATTATCTGAGCGCCTTTTTTTAGTTTCAACTCTTCAGATGTCGGCATGGATTCTTTGCCAAAATCTCCTTCTACCAGCCCCTGCGCTTTCCAAACTTTGCCTGTCAGTTGGGCAAGTCGCCGTTCATTGATCTGATTGGACATTTCGTTAGTGCTGGTAAGCGAAATATAAAAATCATTGCCAGACACTTCAAAAGACGGATCACAGCGTTTATTGAATAGCGCGATATCGTCATCAGTTATGGAGTTATTGCGAATGGCGTTGAGCAGTCGAACAAAATCGTCATCCTTCTGCCGGTAAACTTTTTCCAGCTCGATAAATTCCATATCCAGCTGATCAATGATCTTCGCGCTGAAAAAATAAGGACTGTCATAGAGAGATTTGAAAATTTCGCGCTCTGTGCCGGTGACAACAGGCGGCAATTGATAGAGGTCGCCAATGAAGATGATCTGCACACCACCAAAGGGGCGTTTGGAATCAGGACCGTTCAGACGCAAAAATTTATCCACACAATCCAGTAAATCAGCCCGCACCATGGAAATTTCATCAATGACGATGGTCGTCAACTTTTTATAAATAGATATCTTTTCTTTGCCGGTAGCCCTTTTTTTCTTGATGGCGGCAGGCGTTACACCCGGTTTAAAGTGAAAAAAAGAATGAATTGTCTGCCCGCCTACATTAACGGCGGCAACACCAGTCGGCGCCAGAATAACGACGTTTTTTTTCGTATTGTCATGAAAATAACTCAGCAGAGTTGATTTACCGGTGCCAGCCCGGCCCGTGATGAAGATATTCTTATCCGTCTTTTCCATCATATCCAGCGCACACTGGAATTCGGAATTAAAATCAATCTCTACAGGTTTTTTTGTTTCAATCATGGTTTCACCCGCTAAAGTATATCTAATTCATAGGCACAATTCGTCTTGGGATTCAATAATCTTTATTTTTATTACAACGTAATAAATGTAATTGGAGGGATTTTTTCTTGATTTCAAGGAAATATTTTTTCATAGCAGCTCACAAATCGGTAACAAAAAGACTAAAGCTGACAAAAGCAATCCGGTTAATCGCGGCGCTCCGGTTGATTTTCCCGTTAAGGTTTTTTCCCGACATACAGACAGGCTATGCCGAAAGTGCGGGGATATATTTTAACTTCGGATATACCGGTTTCCCGCATGAAGGCGGCAAATTCTCCAGGCAAAGGAAAGTTCATGATTGAATCGGCAAGATAGTGATACGCCGCGGCATTTTTAGAAAATATTTTTGCCAGCAGGGGAAGTAAATAATTCAGATAAATATAATAAAAAAATTTGAAAAAAAGGTTTTGAATAAAAGTCATTTCGAGAATCATTATCTGTCCCCCCGGCACTGTGACACGTAGCATTTCTCTGAGCGCGTCCGCTTTTTTGGGAATATTTCTAATCCCGAACGCCATTGCCGTAACATCGAAAGAATTCTCACAAAGAGGCAGACTCAAGGCATTCCCCTGAATAAGATTTATCCTGTTTAAGAGGCTTTTTTTCTTTATCTTGTCATTTCCCGCCATCACCATTGGATAAACAAAATCAACAGCGGTAACAGATATATTGCGGTGCTCAAGGCAGGCATTGATTGATAAATCTCCCGTCCCGCAGGCAATATCAAGAAACCTGTTGGTTTTGAAGAAAACCATTTTTTTAATCGCGAAACGGCGCCAGGCAATATCGCGGCGAAGGCTCAACACGTGGTTTAAAAAATCATACCTGCCGGTAATGGTCGAAAAGACTTCTTTCACCATGCCGACACGTTCTGCGTCACTAATGGTTTTTACCGAGGGATATTTCTTAACTGTTGATTTTTGCATATACAAAAATTCCTTTACCGCCGGGGAACAAAATAATTCAGGTTTAAATCCAATCTCTGATCAGTCCTTTTTCCTGAAATATTTGTAGTACGGCGGCTGAGTTTTCAACGGTAAATCCAATACGCCACCATTTATCGCAAAGATATGCGAAAAAAATCTTGTCGCGTTTGTACCTCTGGAAATCTCTGGAAAACCAGGTATGGAAATCTCCCGTTCCATGAAAGCGGAATTTACCATTCCAAATGGTAGGCTCTTTGACGATGATTTTTTCAATATAAGTGAAAAATACTAATTTATGACGTTCAAAAATATCATAATGTTTGAATAATATGTTTTCACCGGTAATTGTAACCAACGAATCAGAATAAATTGTTTCAGCAACCAATTATTTTCACTCTATTTAAAATAAATTTAATTATTTATCGCGCACAAGAACCGAATTGGCGTGAGCATCCAGACCTTCTATCTGAGCAAAGTGAGCCGTTTGCCTGCTCAACTTTTTAAAAGCCTTTTGTGAAAAGGAAAGAACGCTCATACGTTTATAGAAGTCATAAACGCCCAGTGGAGATGAAAAACGAGCTGTGCCCCCAGTGGGTAAAATATGATTTGTTCCGGCCAGATAATCACCCAATGCTTCCGGCGTAAAAGAACCCAGAAAAACGGAACCGGCATTTCTGACTTTCCCTAAAATCTTTGCGGGATTCTCCACCATTAATTCTAAATGCTCGGGCGCGAAGAGATTGGCGATATCCAGAGCTTCATCAACGCTTTGGGTAATAATGATCGCACCATATTTATCCAGTGATTTCTCTATTATTGTTATCCGCGATAAAGTTTTTATTTGCTGATTAATTTCCAGCGATACCTCACGGGCTAAATTCTCAGACGTTGTCAAAAGAATCGCCGCCGCCATTTCATCATGTTCAAGTTGCGCTAACATATCAGCCGCCACAAAAGAAACCTTTGCTGTATCATCGGCAATGACCACTACTTCACTGGGGCCCGCAATCATATCTATGTCCACCTGGCCGAAAACGAGCTTTTTAGCCGCAGCGACATAAGCATTTCCCGGCCCTACTATTTTATCCACCTGAGGAATCGTTTTTGTGCCGTAAGCCAGCGCCGCTATTGCCTGCGCGCCGCCAATTTTGAATATGCGTTTCACTCCGCTTGCCTCGGCCGCCGCGGCAATAAGAGGATTAATCCTTCCGTCGCTGACCGGACTAACCAGAATAATTTCTTCTACTCCTGCAATACGCGCAGGAATTGCCGCCATAAGCAATGTCGAAGGATAGGAAGCCTTGCCTCCGGGAGCATAAATGCCAACGCGCCGCAAAGGTAAAATACGTTGTCCCAATTCCACGCCCTCGTCTGCTTTAATAGACCATCCATGCGTTACTTGATTATTATGATATCTTTCGATGCGCTGGGATGCCAATTTAATAACTTCCAAATCTTGCGGCTCTACTAAAGACAGCGCGGCTTTTATTTCCCCATGCGTGACTTCCGCCGTCTCTGCAGTTAATTCATGACCATCAAATTTGGCTGTATATTCAAATAAGGCCTCGTCCCCTCTGGCAGCAACATCGCTTACAATCTTAGCCACAGATGATAAAAGTTCCGGCGAACTGGCGCCGCCCCTGAGACGCAATTCACAGAAAAAATCTTTAAACTCGGCAGCGTTGGATTTAATTATCTTCATTTATTTTACCCTTTTTATATCCGCTCCGAGGGCGGAAAATTTCTTCTCTATTGTCTCATAACCGCGATCAATATGATAAACGCGGGAAATCTCCGTCGTGCCTTCGGCAACCAGCGCCGCCAGAATCAGGGAAGCCGAAGCCCGCAAATCCGTAGCCATCGTTTGCGCGCCATGCAACGTCGGAACTCCCCGGACAATCGCGTTGCCGCCCTGAATGACGATATCAGCTCCCATGCGCAGCAATTCACTGACATGCATAAAACGGTTTTCAAAAACAGTTTCGGAAACCACACTTAACCCGCTGCCAATGGCCATATAAGCCATTATCTGCGCCTGCAAATCAGTAGGGAATCCTGGATACGGCAGCGTTTTAATATCAACACTACTAATCTTTTTCGCGGAAGATACTTTCAGTCCGTTTTTAATAGGCGTTATCTTCATACCCGTATCCCGCAATTTGTTTATCAATGATTCCAGATGATGGGAATTGCAACCGATTATATTTATTTCACCGCGCGCCATACCCGCGGCAATCATGAAGGTTCCGGCTTCGATGCGGTCGGGAATAATCGAAGCTTCCGTGGGTTTCAGAGAAGTAACGCCTGTTATCGTAATGACATCAGTTCCAGCGCCGCTGATTTTCGCCCCCATGCCTTTTAAAACTTCCGCCAGATTGACAACTTCCGGCTCGCGCGCGGCATTGTTAAGAACTGTGGTGCCATGGGCAAGCGTTGCCGCCATCATGATATTCTCAGTGCCGGTTACGGTCTGTACGTCAAAATAAATATCCGCTCCTTTTAATTTTTTGGCCTTCGCTTCAATATAGCCGCTGTTAAGTTCAACATGGGCGCCCATATCTTCCAGCGCCTTGAGGTGCAGGTTGACCGGCCGCGCGCCGATAGCGCAACCTCCGGGCAGGGAAACACGCGCGACACCCATCCTGGCAACAAGCGGCCCGAGTACCAGTATGGACGCGCGCATAGTTTTGACTAAATCATAGGGCGCGTCGCAACTGGTGATTTTATCGGCATTAATCTGACAGGTTTCGTTACCGTCAACTTGCGCCCCCATATTTTTTAAAAGCTTTTTTATTGTTTTAATATCCACAAGATCGGGAATATTATGAAATGTATTTGTTCCTTCGGTTAAGAGCGCCGACACCATAACCGGCAACGCAGCATTTTTTGCCCCGCTGATCTGAACATCTCCATATAGAGGTTTGCCGCCTTCAATAACTATTTTATCCACTGACTTTTCTCCTTGCCTTGATTACACGCGGCAGGCCTGCGTAATCACGCCGTATTTCAATATTATTATACAAGCCGGATGTTTCCATGATCCGGCGAACGTCTTTTTCCTGTCTAGCTCCAATTTCCAACAAAAGCCAACCATTTTTTTCTAAATAACCTTCTGTCTGATATATCAATTTTTCGTAAAACTCCAGGCCGCTTTTACCGGCAAGAAGCGCTTCGCGCGGCTCGAAAGCCCTTACACCTTCCGGCAGTTCTTCATAGTCCTGAGCACCGATGTATGGAGGATTGGAAGCTATTATATCAAAAATACCTTTGACAGGTTCCAATAAATCGCCCTGCCTGAAATCAATTTGATTCTGAATCCCCAAACTGCAGGCGTTTCTGCGAGCCACATCAAGCGCGGTCAAGGAAATATCGGTAGCCATTACCGAGGCATGAGGTATCTCACAGGCCAAAGCGATGGCGATCGCGCCGCTTCCCGTGCCTATATCTAAAATTTTAATTCGATTTGATACAGTTTTTTTCGCGATATTAAGAATTTCTTCGACAATGACTTCCGTATCCGGCCGCGGGATCAAAACATCTTTGTTAACTTCCAGGGAGAATGTCCAGAAATTCTTACGACCAACAATATAGGCTACCGGCTCCCATTGCAATCTTCTGTTGATTAGCATTTTAAATGCGGTCAGCTGCGTTTGATTTAGCTGAATTTCCGGATTCTTTAAAAATTCGAGGCGGTCGCAACCAAGACAAAAAGAAAGCAAAATTTCCGCGTCCAGCCTGGCGGAAGGTATATCTGCCGCTTCCAGAGTTTTTGCTGACTCATTGAGAATGTCGTAAACAATCATAGCGTTATTTCCTGCAGGACTTAATTGAACCATATAACCATATTGATAATATTAAACAAGATATGGATTGGGCAAGTAGTATTCAATCTTCTCGGAAGCCAGTCTATTTCAATAATTCCGCCTGGTGGTGAGATGATAACGCGTCAAGCATTACACCGATATTACCATTGATGAAACTATCGAGGTCGTAGCGGGTCAGATTGATACGATGATCGGTGATGCGTCCCTGCGGAAAGTTGTAGGTACGGATGCGCTCGGAGCGGTCGCCGCTGCCTACCTGGCTTTTGCGCGCCTTCGCCTGCTCGGCATTTTGTTTTTGCACCATGGCATCCAGAAGCCTTGCCCGCAATACTTTCATTGCCTTGACCTTGTTCTTAAGCTGGGATTTTTCGTCCTGACAGGTAACAACAAGTCCCGTCGGCAAATGAGTTATTCGCACAGCCGAATCTGTTGTATTGACGCTCTGCCCGCCATGACCGGTGGAACGATAAACATCAACACGTAATTCGTTGGGATCGATGTTCAATTCTACTTCCTCGGCCTCCGGCATAATAGCCACAGTTACCGCCGAGGTGTGAATACGTCCCTGCGCTTCGGTAACCGGAACGCGCTGAACGCGATGAACACCGCTTTCGTATTTCAGGCGGCTGTATGCCCCTTTTCCGTCAATTTGCGCGATAATTTCCTTAAAACCGCCAACACCTCCGGAAGGCGAACTACTGACCACTTCCACTCGCCAGCCTTGAGATTCCGCGTAGCGTGCATACATCCGGAATAAATCGCCAACAAAAAGCCCGGCCTCATCGCCTCCCGTGCCCGCCCTGATTTCGAGAAAAACGTTTTTGTCATCATTAGGATCTTTCGGCAGAAGCAAAATCCTGATTGTTTCTTCTAACTCTATCTTTTCCTGCTGCAATTGTGGCATTTCTTCCTTGATCATTGCTCGCAATTCTTCGTCATTTTCCTGCAGCAAGCCCGTATTTTCATCAATACGTGCTTTGATTTTTTCATATTGGCGGATGGTTTCGACCAATTGAGTCAAATCCGCATGTTCTTTGGCGAATTTCTGATACATGCCCTGCTTGGAAACAACCTGAGGATCGCTTAGTTGCCCTTCCAACTCCCGGTAACGTATTTCAATGTCGCGAAGTTTATCGAGTATAATATCCATGTTATTTCTTTAAATTAAATATTGTAGTTTTTAAGGTAATTTTAAAAAAGACACCTTTATAAGTTCCTTCAAGTTTGGAAGGGTACCTACAAATAGTGATGCCGGGTGGCAGTAAAAAAATTGTCTGACTGGGAAAGGTAAAGACAGCCCAAGATGTATGTTTTTGATTTTAAACAACAAGAATAAGGGGACGAAGCCTCTCTGGCATAAAAAAAATGGAAATTTTTCGTCATAAGAACATAGTCCAATATTTTGTTTTCCTTATAAGGAAATTTATTTAATTATTTTTTTGCTGCATTCTTAACAATTTTTGTGTCTATTGTCTTTTTGACCTGCGGCGTTACCGCTTTCGTTTCATATTTCCTCTTGAATTTCTCAACACGGCCGGCAGTATCTAAAACCCTTTGTTTACCTGTTATAAAAGGATGGCAGTTGGAACAAATTTCTGTTTTGATATCTTTTTTGGTTGACCTTGTGTTAATCACATTACCGCAAACACAAGTGATTGTTGTTTCTTTATATTCCGGATGAATTCCTTCTTTCATATCTTTTAATTTTCCTCCCTTGCAGTTATCTGCAATTAATTATTAACATTTCTTACTTTATTTTAAAAGCGTTTGAGGTGCCTTACAATATATGCGGTGAAAATTCAAGAAAAAACTCGAAAATCTGTTTTCCCTTGGTTACGCATTCATTGAATCCAAAAATTCCTGATTAGTTTCCGTTTTCCTGATTTTGTTGATGATAAATTCCATGGCATCAACCGGATTCATTTCCTGTAATAATCTACGCAATATCCAGACGCGGTTTAAATTCGCCTTAGGAATCAGTAATTCTTCTTTTCTGGTTCCTGAACGTATTAAATCAAATGCAGGGAATATTCTGCGATCGGCGATACGACGGTCCAAATGCAGTTCCATATTCCCTGTTCCTTTGAATTCTTCAAAAATAACTTCATCCATTCGGCTTCCGGTATCGATCAGAGCCGTGGAAATTATTGTCAAACTGCCGCCATTTTCAATATTTCTGGCTGCGCCGAAGAAACGTTTCGGTTTGTGCAAAGCATTGGAATCAACACCACCTGAAAGAACTTTCCCGCTGGGCGGAACAACGGTGTTATACGCTCGCGCCAGACGGGTGATACTGTCTAATAAAATGACTACATCCTTTTTATGTTCAACAAGACGCTTAGCTTTTTCAATAACCATTTCCGCCACTTGAACGTGACAGGAAGCCGGTTCATCGAATGTGGAAGCAATTACTTCACCGGAAACACTGCGTTGCATATCAGTCACTTCTTCCGGCCGTTCATCAATTAAAAGCACCATCAAAACCACTTCTTTATGATTTGCGGCAATGCTGTGGGCAATATCTTGCAGAAGGACTGTTTTACCGGCACGCGGCGGAGAAACAATCAATCCGCGTTGCCCTTTGCCGATAGGCGCGAATAAATCCAAAGTTCTGGTTGAGTAATTTTTAGGATCAAATTCCAGATTTAATTTTTCCAAAGGATAAAGAGGAGTCAAATTGTCAAAAAGGATTTTGTCGCGGGCTTGTTCGGGGCTTTCAAAATTTACGGTATCAACTTTTAAAAGGGCAAAATATTTTTCCCCTTCTTTCGGGGGACGAACTTCACCGGAAATGGTGTCTCCGGTTTTTAGATTAAATCTTCTGATCTGCGAGGGCGAAATGTAAATATCATCAGGACTGGGCAGGTAGTTATAATCCACGGCTCGTAAAAAACCAAACCCATCGGGCAAAATTTCCAATACTCCTGAGCCTGAAATCACGCCATTTTGTTCCGCTTGCGTCTGCAAAATAGCAAAAATCAACTCCTGACGTCGCATCGCGTTGGCGCCGGGAACCTTTAACTTTTTACCCAAGTCGTTGAGTTCGCTAATAGGCAATCGTTTAATATCTTCAATGTTCATAAGTACTTCCTTACTTTAAATTATAATAGGACAACCCTAGAGTCATCCCGATACTACATATTTGCCTTCGCTTTTACTGCATGATTTTAAAAGAAACACAATAAAGATAGTTAAGATATTTTAGTAGTTACGGATTAATTCTCGGCTTGTTATTTGAATACTTGAAACGCTCCAAAGGGTAGGGCTTAAATAGCCTTTATTAAGTGCTAAAAACTCTATATTAATATGGAGTAGCTGTCAAGAGATTTTATTGGTTTCGTTAAAAACACTAAGTCCACCGGATTTATCCGTCATTCCAGGCTGTTGATTAATCTATGCGCACTATCAAATCTTCTTCGCCTCTTCGACCAACATTATGGGAATGTCGTCCTTTATTTCGTAGAGCAATTTACATTGATCGCAAACGATACCATTTAGCTTTTCATCAAGGCGAATCTTGCCATGGCATTGTGGACAGATTAAGATTTCAAAAAGTTGTTTATTTAAAGGCATTTTATACTCCTTTGTGAATTTTTTCCACAGCAGCAAAAACTTGCTCAATGGAAATATCTTCCATGCATTTTTTTGTCGAACATTTTTTTAAATAACAGGGGCTGCAGGGCAGTACTGCCCTGATTACTGTATGGCCGGAACCGTAAGGGCCTGTTCTTGCAGGATCAGTTGGTCCAAAAAGAGCTACAACCGGAGTTCCCACAGCGGCGGCCAAGTGCATGGGACCGGAATCGGTTGATATCACCATTTTGGCTTTTTTGTACAGGCAGGCAAGTTCAGGTAACGATGTTTGCCCTCCTAAATTTATACTTTCAGTAGTCATTAATGAAGTGATTCCCGCAATGGGCTTTTCTTCGCTTCCGGTAAAGATCACTTTTATCTGTAGCTTATCATTAATTAAATCAGCTAAGTAAGCAAACTTTTCATTACTCCAAAGTTTTGTTTCCCACAAAGCTACGGAGTTAATGGCAATAAATTTTTTATCTTCAAGATTATATTTACGCAACAGATTTTGCACATTTACTTGAGCTTCATTATTAGGGGGCAGAACAAACTGCGTTCTATTTATTTTGGCACCCAGATAACGCGGGAAATCCAGATAGCGATCAATCGCGTGTTTATTCATGTCTTCGGTAATCTTTTCATTAAGAAACAAACCGCTTAATTCCTGCATTGAATTATAGCCTAGTTTTCTTTTCCCCCGGCTGAGAAACACAATAATTGAGCTTTTAAACAGACCATGAAAATCAATCACCAGATCATAATGACGCTGCCGCAAAGCCTTTATAAAAGAACGTATCTGTTCCAGTGGTTGTCTGAATCGGCCGCGGCAGAGATCTTTGCTCCATCTTTTGCGCCGTGAAACTAAAACCGCATCAAGATAAGGATGATTTTTAATCAAATCGGCCGCAGCTTCTTCCACAACCCAGGTTATGTGCGCGTCTGGATAAAGCTGGCGCAGAGCGGCAAGAGATGGCAGAGCATGAATAACATCGCCTACCGCACTGAGTTTTATAATGAGTATATTCACTTTTTGTCCTTCAATTCCGAGTTGCATCCAACGGATAACGAGGCCTGCAAGGATGATGCCCTGCAGGCGTATTCCTCATACGTTAAGGCAGCCGGCGACGCAACCAACAAAGCTAGTCAAAGGATGCGGCTTGGGATAGTATCCATTTTACAGCTCCCAGAATATCCGCAACAATGAAATCTGGTTTGTTCTGAGGCGTTGCTTTATCAGGACCATCATCCTGTAATAAGCCTTGACCGAATCCGGTTTTTACTAAAATCCCTTTGGCTCCCACACTTTTCGCCGCTTCCATGTCGTTAAATCTATCTCCCACCAGATAAGATTTTGTTAAATCGATATTTAAATCCTGAGCAGCCTGAAGCAACATGCCCGGAGCCGGTTTACGGCAGTTGCAGACTTGCCGGTAAGGCTCGGCCCCTTCAGTGGGATGATGAGGACAGTAATAAAAACTGTCTATGTGAGCCCCATTTTGACGCAAAGCGGCTTGAAGATGCTCATTGATTATTTTTACAAAGTCTTCTGTAAATAATCCTTTAGCCACACCGGCTTGATTGGAAATGACCACAGCTTTCATTCCGCTTCCATTAATCAATCTGATCGCTTCGTAAGCGCAGGGGATTATCTTGAATTTATCTAAACTACCCAGATAACCGACTTCTTCATTAATGGTTCCGTCTCTGTCCAGAAAAACAGCCGTATTTTTCTTCATAGATCATTGTCCTGAATTATTTTGAAATAAATTCTCGGCAACCCGTGAAACATCTTCCACAGAAATCATCCTCATGCAACGAAAATCTGTCGGGCATGTTTTTTTCAGGCAAGGGCTGCAGGATACTTCCTGACGAACTATGACAGATCTGTTTCCGACGGGTGCAGTGTTGACAGGGTTAGTTGAACCAAAAATAGCAATAGTCGGAATATTCAACGCACCAGCTATATGCATTAAACCTGAATCATTGCTTATAAACAAACGGCATTGGGAAATCAAATAAATTGCTTCCAGCAGAGTTGTTTTACCGGCAAGACTGATTAATTTCGCACGCGCCAGTTTTTGGATTTCCTGCGCTGTTTCTTCATCGGCCTTGCCTCCCATGATAATTACCTGTGCAGAGAATTTTTCATCAAGCCTATCCACAGTTGCGGCAAATCTATCTGGAAACCATTTTTTAGCAGGGCCGTAAGTGGCTCCCGGAGCGATGCCGATTATAGCCTTCTTTGTTTCTGGTATAAATTTTCGTAAAACATTCCGGGCTTCCAGAATGTTTATTTTTGTTTCCAGGTACATTTCGCGATCAACGGGAACACAACCCAGAGCTTTGACCATTTCCATATAATAATCAATCTGATGAATCTTTTTTATTTCTTCTGTGCGCCGCACACGATGTGTCAGCAAAAGGCCGCGGGCATCGGAGTCGTAACCGGCACGTATGGGAATCCCTGCCGAAAGGGCAATGATCGCGGCCTCTATGGCGTTCTGTAAAAGGATTGCCGCGTCAAATTTTTTCTCTTTGAGCGTTTGGGCAAGCCTAAATACCCCGGCCGGATTATCAAATTTATTTTCATAGATGATTATTTCATTAAGGTCAGAAAAAAGTTTGTAAATATCGGCCACCCAAGGTTTTACCAGCATGGCAATATGAGCCCCCGGGTAAGTGGCGCGAATAGATGCCACCGCCGGCAACGTTAAGATAGCATCGCCAATCCAGTTAGTGCCACGAATTAGAATGTTATCTATTCCTTCCCGGGGCAATTTTTTGATTTTGTTAGAATTCAATTTATTATCCTTTTTATTTTGCCTGAGATAATTTTGTTTTCCAGCGTTGATGCACCCAAAACCATTGTTCCGGATATTTACGAATTTGATCTTCAATAATTTTAGTAAAATTCTGCGTATTGATCAGCACATCAGCATCACGATTCCCGCAGCTGACAATATCAACTTTCCTGCCAATTTCCAGTAAATATCTGCCATCGGGCAGGCGGCGGGTAAATGCAGGCAGTACCGGAGCCTTTGTATACAAAGCCAATAAAGCCAGACCTGATGTTGTACAAGCGTCCCGTCCAAAAAAATCAATAAACACGCCATCATACCAGGCGACGTTTTGATCAATGAGGAGATTAATCGTGGAACCTTTTTTCAATAGGCGAATCATCGGCCGCATGGCATTATCTTTCGAAAGTGAAATGTTACCGTAAGAAGCGCGAACACCGGTAATCGCCCTTTCTAAAAGAGGGCTGTCAAAAATGCGGTAAATAAAATTAAAGGGATGCGTCATTATTGCCAAAGCCGCATTCCCTATTTCCCAATTGCCAAAATGAGCGCCAAAAAGCAGTACGCCTTTCCCTTCCTTATCAGCATCCTTATAGTTGTCCAGACCTTCAATAGTAACCCATTGATGTAAATTATCCTTATTTAAATACGGAATGTCAAAAAAATCGGCAACAACAATAGCAGCGCTTGCATATGACTCTTTCGCCAGTCTGATAATTTCTTTTTGAGACTTATTGGGAAAGGCGCGTGTCAAATTATGAATAGCGATAAGCCGGTGCTTTAGAGAAAGACGGAAAAATAGCTTGGTTATAAAAACAGCAAAACCCCTCCTTAAGCTCACAGGAATATGTCTTAATGAATTTATGATTAATCTTTCTTTCACACCGGAATCCTTGCAGTCAGATTATTTTTTCGCCGCCGCGAGCCGTACCAATATAAATTTTTTGAATGGTTCAGGGGAGGGAATAATCTCCAACCCGATACTCAACATGTAAATTATTTTTAAATATTCCGGGAAGTTCTGCAAACGCACACCGTCTTTTTGAGTTGAAATAAGAAAATCAGCACGGCAATCAATAAATCTGGCCTCGATTTTTCCCAATTCGCTTTTACTGTAGCGGTGGTGATCCGGGAAAATATCAAATGATAAAACCCGCGCTCCCGCAGCCAATAAAGCCTTTTTAAACGAATCAGGGTTAGCTATTCCACAAAAGGCGCAAACTTTTTTCCCCGCAAGAATGGAAATCAGTTCTTGCGCGCCATAATCTCCCCTGATAATATTATTTGCTTTATGAATACTTTTAAAAACGGTAATGTTTTCAGTCCGAATCAATTCCTCGATTTCATGGTTTGTTTGTTGCGCTTCATTGGCACGTGTGAACAAAACGGCGCTGGCCCGGCTGATTTCTTTTAGCGGTTCCCGCAATCTTCCCAACGGAAGGATGTGATTGCTTCCCTTCAAATTCTGGCTATCTAATAAAACTAAATTAATATCTCTGAAGATTTGCCTGTGTTGCATCGCATCGTCACATATGAGCACATTTACCCCGAATTGATCTATAGCCGCTTGTCCGGTAACTATTCTTTTAGCTCCGGTAATTACCGGAATACCTTTTAAAACATGAGCAATTAAGGAGGGTTCGTCTCCGGCAATTTCACTATCGAGCAGAATTTTATGACCGTCAGATACAATATTAACGGGATTGATATTCCTGCCGCCATAACCACGGCTAATAACCGCCGGCTTAAAACCGTTTTCTTGAAGCATTTGAGCCAGCATAATTACACAGGGAGTTTTACCAGTGCCACCGACAGTTATATTGCCAACGCTAATCACCGGACAAGGAAGAGTTGCCTCTTTAAGTATCTTGTAATCGTAAAGCCGATTGCGAAAATTGATAATAAAAAGATAAAAAAAAGACAGGATAGATGCGATTATTCTGACAGGACCGTAACAGCTTGTATTTCCGTCATCATCCCATATCCTTTGCCAATTGATCATTTTTCTCATCACTTCCTTCATCTTTGAACTGCAAATTATATAGACGGAAATATTCACCTTTTTTCCTAAGCAATGTTTCGTGGTCCCCTTCTTCAATAACTTCTCCGTTAACTAACGCAATAATTCTGTCGGCATTTCTGATTGTAGAGAGCCTGTGCGCTATAACTAAAGTGGTGCGGCCTTTCATGAGATTATCCAAAGCTTCCTGCACTTCAATTTCCGCTTCCGTATCCAGCGATGAAGTAGCCTCGTCAAGGATTAAAATAGGAGCGTTTTTTAAAAGCGCCCTGGCAATGGATATTCGCTGTTTCTCACCTCCGGAGAGTTTAGTGCCAAGTTCTCCGATATTGCTGTCGTATCCTTTCGGCAGGCGGACAATAAAATCATGAGCGTTGGCTGCCTTGGCGGCATTGATGATGTCTTCTTCCGTTCTTTGAATATCGCCGTAAGCGATATTATTTCTAACCGTATCATTAAAAAGAATTGTCTGTTGAGTTACTATAGCAATCTGATTGCGTAGCGATTGCTGGGAAACGTCTCTGACATCATATCCGTCAATCGCCACGCGGCCTTTGTTGACATCGTAGAATCTCGGTATCAGATTAACCAGTGATGTCTTCCCTCCGCCGCTCATACCTACAAACGCGACCACTTCGCCCGCTTTAATGGAAAGGTTGATGTTTTTCAGAACCGGTTTCTCTTCATAGCAAAATGTCACATTTTCAATATCAATACCGTTTTTAACCGGTGGTAGTTCAACGGCATTCGGTTTGTCTTCAATATCCGGCGCCCGGTCTATGATACTGAAAATACGGTCCGCGCCGGCAACACCCTGATTGATTGTGTTGTTGATATTGGTTAGCCGTTTAAGCGGTTCATAAAGCATCATGAGCGCGGCAATAAAAGAGAAGAAAGTGCCCGGAGTGGAATAACCCTTTATGACATTATATCCGCCGTAATAGACGACAGCGGCAATACCCAATCCACCAAGAAAATCCATGAGCGGACTGGACATGGCGTTTATGGAAATGGCTTTCAGGTTATATTTGAACAACTTTTCATTTTCAGCGGAAAATCTTTTACTTTCATACTTTTCCATGCCGAATGCCTTGACAATACGTGTTCCGGATATAGTTTCCTGCAAGAGAGAATTCAAGGTTCCCATGGTGATTTGCGAGGAAGTTGCCAGCTTGCGTATTTTTCTGCCAAACCTCGAAATGGGATAAATGGTCAGGGGAAACACGAACATCGCGATGAACGCCAGTTTCCAGTCCCTGTAGAAAACAACGCCTATCAGTGATATCAGCATAAAGCTGTCCTTCACCAGCGCGGATATTGCCTCAGCCGAAGCGGTCTGAACAAACTGAACATCATTGGTTATTCGCGACATCAGCAATCCTGTGGAGTTCTCGGTAAAAAAAGACAGGGATTGCTTTTGAATCTGTTCGTAGAGCTTATTGCGTAAATTTGTAATAATACGCAGACCTATGGAACTCATGATGACGGTTTGTCCATAATTGGCCAAATCTTTAAACAGGAATATGGCCATGACCGTAATCGGAATCCATGTCAGAGAAGTAATATCTTTGTTGACGAATATTTCATCAATGACCGGCTTGGCCATAAAAGGCAGAGCGGCTTGCAAACCTCCTGCAATGATCATGCAAATAGAGGCAAGGGTAAAACGCAGATAATACTGTTTTGCCATTAACAGCAATCTTTTGAAAGTTTCCATAGGGTTCCTATATCATATCACAGGCGATTTGCGCAGCCCTTCTTGCGGCGCCGGGTTCACCGAGTCTGGCGCGGATTGCTTCCAGTTCTTTTATCATTTTCTGTCTTCTTTCTCCATTTTTTAATATAGATAGGGACTCTGCGGCAATGCGCTTACCGCTGGCATCGCCTTGAATCAGTTCCGGCACAATTGTCTTGCCGGCGATAATATTAACAAGACCGATATTCTTCACGTGAACAAACAATCTGCCAATAAAATAAGAAAGCAGAGAAATTTTATAGACTATAATCATGGGAACTCCCAGAAGAGCGGTTTCGAGCGTCGCTGTCCCGGATGCAACCAATGCTAAATCAGCGCAGGAAATAACATCATATGTATGACCGGAAACTACCTTTACTTTTACATTAAATCCGGAAATAATTTCAGTCACGCTTGTTTCTTCCAGCGTATCGGCCAGCGGCAGGACAAATTGCAAATCCGGTACTTCCCGCTTTAATATTTGTGCCGCCCGCATCAATTCCGGCATGAGTATCCTGACTTCCGAGGTCCGGCTGCCGGGCAAAATTCCTATCGTGATTTCATCTTCGGAAAGACCGAATTTTTTTCTCGATTCCTGTTTTGAATAATTTAGTTTTACCATGTCCAGTAAAGGGTGGCCTACATAGTTTACTTCAAAACCCTTCTGACGGTATGTTTCGACTTCAAAAGGAAGAATAACCGCCATTTTGCTGACCATCTTTTTAATTTGTCCGATTCTGCTTTTGCGCCAGGCCCAAACCTGCGGGCTGATATAGTAAAATACTTTTATCCCTCTTTTCCTGGCGGCTTTAGCTAAAGGTATATTAAAATCGGGATAGTCAATCAAAATGACAAGATCCGGCCGACGTTCATCCAGCGACCTTTTCATCATTCCCATAATTTTTAAAATACTTCCTAATTTGGAAACAACCTCTGTCAAACCGACAACAGCCATATCCGAAGCATTGGCCAGAAGGTCTACTCCTTCTTTCCGCAATCTGTTTCCGCCGATACCGTAAAAATTCAACATCGGATCTAAATTTAACATTTCCCTGACAAGATTGGCGCCATGCATGTCACCGGAAGCCTCACCTGCAACAATCATAATTGTTTTGTTTTTCTTGCTTAGTGCTTTTATTGTCTTAACTGGACTTTTTTCTTCAAGAGACATGGTTAATAACATTGGCAATAAGCTGGATTTCTTCCTGGGTCAATTCCGGAAACATCGGTAGAGAAAGGACTTCCTGAGCGCATTTTTCGCATCCTGGCAATTTTACTGATATATTATATAATTTCAGAAAAACTTCCTGCTGGTGTAGAGGCACCGGATAATAAATAGCCGAGGAGATATCTTTTTTTTGAAGCGCATCAGCCAGAACATCACGATTTTTCGCACGAATTGTAAACTGATGATAAACATGTTCACAACCAGCGGCAACAACTGGCAAATTTATATTCTTATTATTGATGGCCGCGCAATAAGCAGCCGCATTTTGACGGCGCGCCTCGTTAAATTGATCTATTTTTTTGAGTTTAACGCGAATTATAGCGGCCTGAATCTCATCAAGACGGCTATTGTGACCGATTTCCTGATGATAGTAACGCTTCGAACTGCCATGATTGCGCAACATTTTTATTTTTCCGGCTATTTCTTCGTTTTTTGTGATGACCATGCCACCGTCGCCGTAACCAGCCAGATTTTTGCTGGGGAAGAAACTAAAACAGCCGGCATCGCCGATAGCACCAACTTTCATGCCATTGTATTTGGCCCCGAAGGCCTGCGCGCAATCTTCAATCACTTTGAGATTGTGCTTTCGGGCTATTTCCATAATGGGCGTCATATCTGCAG
>JBKQWB010000078.1:0-32767 GCA_052139735.1 Smithella sp.
GTCAGTGTGACGCTTTTCGAGAAAATACCGCTTTTACAAGCGCTTACAGATGTTGATGTTATGGAAGAAAATACAGATACTAACAACCAACTGAATTTATTCGACTAACGTTGGGACAGTAGTGATAAATTATTAAAGCTCGCGAAATTATTAAGTCTTTAAAACAAAGCTTTATTTTTCATTATATTTTGCAGCCGCATGTCAAGATTAAAGATTTCCAACAAATCACGCTGTGAGAAACAGCGCTTTGTTGTTCCAGATCAATAATCAGGTGGTTTTTGAAGCTTACAAAATAGTGATGCAGGCAAGGTTTAATTTATCGGAACAAATCTTCTTTTTCTTCATTCATGCCGCCGGCTTTTTCTTTTGGCGCGGCGCCTTCCAGGAAGGCCTCGGAAATGGTTCCTGCACCGCTTGACGGCTTTCCTGTCTGGGAATTAACCTTGACAAACACAATACCTTGCGGCACGGGAAATGATTCCACCGGCGTTTTTTGCAGGACATTTTCCATAAAATAAAGCCAGATCGGAGCCGCCGTTTTTCCACCTACTTCCTGTTTTCCCAGAGTCATTTCCTGATCAAAGCCAACCCAAACTCCGGTAATCAGGGAGGGGGTGGCACCGATAAACCAGGCGTCACGATTGTCATTTGTCGTTCCGGTTTTCGCGGCAACCGGTCTTCCTATGCCTCTAACAAACGTACCGGTACCCCTCGTCACAACATCCTGCATTACATGGGTTGTTATAAAAGCGATACGGGGATCAATAACCTGTTCCGACTGAACCTTTGTCTCTTCAAAAACATTACCGGTGCGATCAACTATCTTTTTAATGAAATAAGGCGTTACTTTTATACCCTGATTAGCCAGAACACCATAGGCTTGGACGAGTTCCTGCAGCGTTACGCCGGATACGCCCAACGCCAATGATAATGTCCGCACCAGAGGTGAAGTGATTCCCATATTCGCAGCGTATGATACCACGTAATCCACGCCGATTTCCTGTAAAATTTTAACCGTAACAACATTGCGGGAAAGAATAAGCGCGGTTCTCATGGTAATCGGCCCCATGAATTTTTCATCAAAGTTTTTCGGTTTCCAGACGCCGCCTTCCTGAGACGGATCTTCCAGAGAAATAGGAGAATCAACAAATACCGTTGCCGGAGTCAAACCCTTATCAAAAGCAGCTGTGTAGATAATAGGTTTAAAAGCTGAACCGGGTTGCCTGCGGGACTGTGTCGCGCGGTTGAATTCACTTTTATTGAAATCACGTCCCCCGACCATCGCACGAATAGCGCCTGTCTTCACATCCATGCAAAAAAGCGCGCCCTGAACAAGACCGGGTTGATATTTCTCTCTTTCTTCCAACTCCTTCAAACCTTTTTCCATAGCTTCGCTCGCGTATTTTTGCGCGTTCAAATCTAATGTCGTATAAATGGAAAGACCTTCCTTGTATAGAACGTCGGCGCCATATTTTTCCTGCACATAGCGGCGGACGTTTTCCACAAAATAAGCGGCAACCTTATCTTTGGGTCTTATTGGCCGCAATTTCAATGGAGCGGCGGCCGCTTTTTCCATTTCTTCCTTTGATATGTAACCGTCTTCCATCATGCGTGTAAGAACATATATTTGTCTTTGTTTGGCTTTTTCATAATGAAGAAACGGTGAGTAGGTGCTGGGAGCTTTAGGCAAGCCAGCCAGTAAGGCCGCTTCTTGCAGTTTCAGATCCTTGGCGCTTTTACCGAAGTAACCCAATGCCGCCGATTCTATTCCGTAGGTGCCGTGTCCCAGATAAATCTGGTTTAGATATAAATTTAGAATTTCACCTTTATTCAGGTACTTATCAATTTTATAAGCAAGAATTGCTTCTTTCAGCTTACGAGTGTATTTTTTTTCAGGTGAAAGATACATCATCTTGGCTACCTGTTGCGTAATAGTGCTGGCTCCCTGAACTATATGCCCTGCTTCAAAATTTTTTAATACTGCTCGGAAAATGCCAAGCATATCCACACCCTGATGCTCATAAAAACGGGAATCTTCCGCGGCAACAAAAGCATGGATTACCATCTTCGGAACTTCGTTGATACGGACAAGTTTTCTATCTTCCAGAAAAAATTCATCAATTAACTGGTTGTTATTATCATAAACACGAGAGGCAATGCTGGGACGATAATCTTTAAGAGCGTCAATGCCGGGTAAATCCAGTGTAAAAGCATAATAGGCAACAGTCCCGCCAACAGTCATCAGTAAAACAATAACAATTACGGCCATGAAGATAGTAAAAAGAGAGGAAAGTTTTTTAACTTCTCCCTCACCATCTCTTTCAATTTTTTTATTTGACCTTCTACGGCGCAACGGCATAATTTTTACCAACCATTATTCTTTATTTTCGGATTCTACTTTTTTCTTCCCGGCAAATCGGGAAACAAATATACTAACTTCATACAAAAACATCAAGGGAATTGCCATTAATATCTGGCTTAAAGCATCCGGTGAAGGCGTTAAAATGGCGGCAACTATAAAAATGATTAAAATAGCGTACCTTCGTTGTTTGGAAAGCATTGCGGCATTTACTATCCCCAGTTTAGTCAGAAAAAAAATAAATACCGGCAACTCAAAAGATATGCCAAATCCCAGTAAAAATGTCACAAAAAGAGATAAATAATCCTTAAAGGACAGCATCGCCTGCAAATATTGATTATTAAAACTGACAAAAAACTTAAAGGCGGGCGGCAGGGCAACAAGATATCCAAATAAAACACCGCTTATAAAAAGCGAAGAGGAAGAAATCACAAAGGGAATTACATATTTTTTCTCTCTGGCATGGAGGGCTGGCGCTATAAATTTCCATATTTGATAAAGTACATACGGGCATGTAATTATGAGAGAAGCAAAAAAAGCCACTTTCATGTATGTAAAGAAGGCTTCCGTTAATCCAGTATAAATCAGATAGCTGTTCTTGGGCAATACTTGGGTGAGTGGTCTGGTAACTATGTCGAAAATGAAGTCTTTATAGTAATAACAAAAACAAAAACCGAGACAAATAGCTATTATAGACCGTGTAAGGCTTTTACGCAGTTCTATTAAATGTTCGGTCAAAGACATTTTTCTGTCTTCGCTACTTTCGCTGTTTTCGTTATCTTTTTTATCTTCGTTATTTCCCATAATTTAACATTTGGCTTATTCTTGATTTTACAATCCGGAAAAATTTATTTTGGGATTTATTGTTTGCAGGAAATTTTATTGAATGAATCTAGTCTGGATTCCTCGGCTTCGCTTTGTTTCAATAAAGGCGAATCTTTCAGTCCATCATCTTGGGGTTTTTCGTCTTTTGGCTTTCCCACGTCTTGTAATGTTTGTTTAAAATCGTCGGTTACTCCATCAAGAGCCTTACGGAATTCATTGAATCCCCTGCCAAGAGTTCTGGCCAAATCAGGCAATTTTTTGGGACCAACGACAATCAGCGCGATCGCCGCAATTATAATAAGCTTCAGCATTCCCACGCCAAACATTGATAATTAATCCCCTGCTTCCATATTTGACGTATACCTATATATTGATTGCTGTTTTTGTCAATGTTTTTTGTAGTCTGCCTTTATCAGGATATTATAGAATTTCTTTTATAAAAATTAATGGAAGCATAAAACAGGTATTTAAAAAAACAGGGGAAATACTTTGCTCTTTGGAGCTATTTGTGATAATTGAACCAAAATTTAATTGATTGTTATAAAAGAAGGATCGCTTGTCCAGAAAAACAGGTATTGTCAAGGATACAAGGTATTTACAGCATTCGGCTGGATTTGCTCATCCGGAAAGTCCGGAAAGGCTGGCGGCAATTTATGAAATGCTGGATAATCCACTGGAATCCTGGAAATTCACTCATATAGAGCCTCGTGAAGCCACCCACAAAGAGATTGAAACTATTCATTCTCCTTCTTACGTGGAATTCATTGCGAGCACCGCGGGAAAGCGCAGTGTATATCTTGATCCTGATACTGCCACATCTCCGGAAACCTACGAAATAGCGAAACTGGCGGTTGGCGGAGTCTGTAACGCCATTGACAGCGTTATCGAAGGTAAAGTGGATAACGCGTTTGCTCTTGTACGACCTCCGGGACATCACGCGGAAAAAGATACCGCCGCCGGTTTCTGTGTTTTTAATAATATTGCTATCGGGGCAATGCACGCCATTTTGAAATACAATTTAAAGAGAATATTAATAGTTGATTGGGATTTACATCATGGCAACGGCACCCAGCACAGTTTTTATGGCGATCCGCGTATTTTATATTTTTCCACGCACCAGTATCCCTATTACCCGGGAACTGGAGATTTGCAGGAAATCGGCCGGGGGCCGGGAGAATATTATACAATAAATGTTCCTTTAAGTATGGGAGCGGGAGATTCCTCCTTCGTAAAAATATTTCACAAAATTCTACAGCCGGTAGCTTTAGAATATAAACCGGAATTGATTTTATTATCCGCCGGCTTTGATACTTATTTTCAAGACCCGCTGGGCGGCATGCGCGTAACACCAAAAGGATTTGCCGCTATGACGCGCATATTACTCAATATTGCCGATACCTGCTGTCAGGGCCGTCTTGTAGCCGTGCTGGAAGGCGGTTATCATGTAGCCGGATTAACCAAATCGGTAAAGGCTGTTCTGGAAGAGATGCTGGATGAAACACATTTTACGGAAGAAAAACTATCTTCACTGGAAAAAGAGGTTGATGAGGAAGCCAGCCAATTAACTATTAATAAAGTTATTTCCAGAATCAGTCCCTTCTGGAAAGTGTTTTAAGGAGGATGTGCTTTGAAAATAAGCTCTGGAGAAGTTGAATATGTGGCGAATTTAGCGCGTCTGGAAGTAACAGACAAGGAAAAAGAAAAATTCACCGCTCAACTCAACGATATTCTGCTCTACATAGATAAATTAAACGAGCTGGATACCAAAGGTGTGGAGCCAATGAGCCACGCAATTGCCATAACTAACGCGTTTCGCGAAGATAAAATATTGGATTCAATCGGCACGGAAAATTCATTAGCGAACGCGCCGGACGCGCGCGGCGAGTTCTTCCGCGTGCCCAAAGTCATCGACTAATGGCTTTGGTAAAAGTCCATATACTGCGTTGCGCTGCAACCTTCGTCATTGCGTCGTACGAAAAAAGTACGTCTCATACTTCGGGTCTTGCACGCCTTGTGTATGAAACTTTTTTATAAAGTCGTTAATAAATATAAATAACTATTTATGCAAGACGTTATTAGAGGAGATTATGGAGTTACATCAATTAACAATTCACGAATTGCAGGAAAAAATTAAAAACGGCAGCGTGTCGGCAACACAGATTACCGAGTCCGTTTTTTCCCGCGTTGACGCCGTTGAAGAACGCGTGCATTCCTACATCCGTTTAATGAAGGAAGACGCTCTTGCTTCCGCGGCAAAAGCCGATGAAAATATTAAGAGCGGCAATATAAAACCATTAACCGGAATTCCCGTCGCGTTAAAAGATCTTATCTGCACTAAAGGCATTACCACAACATGTGGTTCACATATATTGCACAATTTCATTCCCCCTTATAACGCGACCGTAATAGACAAACTGACGGCTGCCGGAGCCGTATTTGTCGGCAAAACTAACATGGATGAATTTGCCATGGGCTCTTCCACGGAAACTTCATATTTCGGGCCTACCCGCAATCCGTGGGATTTAGAGCGAATCCCCGGCGGTTCCAGCGGAGGTTCAGCCACAGCGGTTGCCGCCGATGAATGTATCGCTTCCATTGGTTCCGATACCGGAGGATCGATTCGCCAGCCGGCGGCGCTTTGCGGTATTGTCGGCATGAAACCGACTTATGGCCGTGTATCGCGCTTTGGTCTTATCGCGTTTGCGTCATCACTCGATCAAATCGGCCCGTTCACCAAAGATGTTGAAGACTGTGCGATCATGATGAACGTACTGGCCGGTTACGATCCTAAAGAATCAACTTCCGTCAACACGGAAGTTCCCGATTACCGGCAATTTACCGGACGGGATATTAAAGGCTGGAGGATAGGCATTCCCAAAGAATACTTTGTGGAAGGCATTGATCCGGAAGTGAACGCCGCCATTAAAAAAGCGATCTCGGTAATCGAACAAAGCGGCGGGCAATGCGTGGATATAACACTTCCGAACACTCAATATTGTCTGGCTGTCTACTATATTATCGCTCCGGCAGAGGCCTGCTCCAACCTGGCGCGTTACGATGGCGTTAGATACGGCTTTAGAGCGACCGATGTCCGCGATCTTCTGGATATGTACAAAAAGACACGCATGCAGGGATTCGGCGCGGAAGTTAAAAGAAGAATCATGATTGGTACCTATGCTTTGTCAGCCGGTTATTACGATGCCTACTATAAAAAAGCCTCCCAGGTACGGGCATTAATCAAGCGGGATTTTGAAGAAGCCTTTAAAAATTGCGACGTTATTCTCACTCCAACCACGCCAACACCGGCTTTTAAAATCGGCGAAAAAACCGATAATCCATTGCAAATGTATCTTTCCGATATTTTCACCATATCAACAAATCTTGCGGGAATACCGGGAATCTCCATCCCCTGCGGATTTACGTCAGGCGGACTGCCGATAGGAATGCAGTTTCTGTCCAGCCATTTTGAGGAAGGAAAATTGATTCAAATTGCCTCTGCTTATGAGAAAAATGCTAAAATTGAAAAGAGGAGGCCTTCATTATAATGGAATTTGAAACAGTCATAGGGCTGGAAATTCACGCCCAAATGTTAACGGACACAAAAATATTTTGCGGCTGTTCCACTAAATTCGGTGGAGCGCCAAACAGCCACACATGCCCCGTTTGTCTTGGCATGCCCGGGGTTCTACCGGTTTTAAATAAAAAAGTTGTGGAATACGCCATGAAGATGGCGCTGGCGACAAATTGTGAAATTAACAAATCATGCAGCTTTGCCCGAAAAAATTATTTTTACCCCGACTTGCCCAAGGGCTATCAGATATCCCAATACGCCTATCCGCTCGCGGAGCACGGCTATGTTTTTCTGAATGTTAACGGAAAGCAAACAAAAATAGGCATCACCAGAATTCACATGGAAGAAGACGCCGGCAAATTGATGCACGATGAACATAACCCGTCAAGTTACGTCGACTTGAACCGCACCGGCGTTCCTTTGATTGAAATTGTCAGCGAACCGGATATGCGTTCATCCGAAGAAGCGGCCGACTATCTCAAACGCCTGCACGAAATTCTGGTTTATCTGGAAATTTGTGACGGGAATATGGAAGAAGGCTCTTTCCGATGCGATGCCAATGTCTCCATTAGACCAAAAGGCCAGAAGGAATTGGGCACAAGGACGGAATTGAAAAACATGAATTCCTTCCGCAATGTGCAGCGCGCGCTGGATTACGAAATCAAGCGTCAACAATACCTTGTGGAAAACGGCGGCACCGTTATTCAGGAAACCCGTCTGTGGGATGATGCGCAAGGCGCGACAAACTCAATGCGCAGTAAAGAGGAAGCCCATGATTACCGTTATTTTCCCGATCCGGATTTGGTGCCGATTTTAGTCGATGACGCATGGGTGGCAAAAATCAGAAAAGACCTTCCCGAATTGCCGCTTACTAAACGGGAAAGGTTTGTTAAAGATTATCAGATTCCCGCCTACGACGCGGGCGTGCTCACCGCCGACAAGGCGCTGGCTAATTACTATGAAGAAGTGGTAAAGTTCTGTTCCCAGCCTAAAGCAGCCAGCAACTGGATCATGGGCGACGTTATGCGCTTTCTCAATGAAGAAAAGCGCGACATTCGTCAATGTCCCATCACGGCTACATCTCTGGCAGATATGATTCTGTTGATTGATGAAGGCGCTATCAGCGGGAAAATGGCCAAAGAAATCGTTGAAGATATGTATAAAACCGGTAAATCGCCGCAGACAATTATCAAAGAAAAAGGCCTGGTGCAAATTACGGATGAAGGCGAGTTGATTAAATCAATCACCTCTATCATTAAAGCAAATCCCAATCAGCTTGCGGATTATCGCGGCGGGAAAGAAAAGCTTTTCGGATTTTTTGTCGGTCAGGTGATGAAGGCAACCCATGGCAAAGCCAACCCGCAGCTCGTTAACGAACTTCTCAAAAAGATGCTTGCAGGATAATGATTAAAACAATTGTTTGGAAAAATAATGCGGTAGTTTTAATTGATCAGAACGCTCTGCCGCTTGCCGAAAGATATGTTACCTGTAAATCCTATGAAGAAATAATTTCCTCCATCAGAGATTTAACCGTGCGCGGCGCTCCCGCTATTGGCGTCGCCGCCGCGATGGGCGCAGCTTTGGGAGCTCTGCGGCTTCCGTACGAACCACCGGAAAAATTCCGTCGAGATTTTTTCGCTATTTGCGATGAAATTGCGAAGGCAAGGCCAACGGCACGTAACCTCTTCTGGGCGCTGGAACGCATGAAAAAAGTCATTGACCGGACAAAAAAAGTAAATCAAAGCGATCAGGTTACAGAACTTATCAATGAAGCCAGGCGCATTTATTCGGAAGATATAAAAATCAACAAGCAAATCGGAAAATACGGAAGCCTGCTTCTTGCCGATGGAGAGAATATCCTGACTCACTGCAATGCCGGCGCTCTGGCTACAGCCGGATATGGCACAGCGCTCGGTGTCATTCGTGCCGCCAGCGAGCAGGGCAAAAAACTGCATGTTTATGTGGATGAGACAAGACCTGTTTTACAGGGAGCAAGACTCACCGCTTGGGAATTTAAAAAAGAAAAAATTCCCTATACACTGATCACGGATAACATGGCGGGATTTCTCATGCGGCAGGAAAGGATTGACAAAATCATTGTGGGAGCCGATAGAGTTGCCGCCAATGGAGACACTGCCAATAAAATCGGCACTTATTCTCTGGCGGTTCTGGCATGGGCGCACCGCATTCCATTTTACGTAGCCGCACCAACTTCAACAATCGATGTTTCTTTAAAAACAGGTGACACCATCCCTATTGAAGAAAGAAAGAGTGAAGAGGTGACGCATTTTAAGGGAGTTCCCTGCGCGCCGGAAGGGACAAAAGTTTATAATCCGGCATTTGACATAACACCGGCGCGATTTATCAAGGCAATTATCACGGAGAAAGGCATTTTGAAAAAACCTTATCGCATAGCCATCGCCAGTCTGCATAAAGGGGAAAAACTTTAATGAAGTTGTTTCTTTTTGATTTTGACGGTGTCATTGTCGATTCTCTGGATGTTTATGAAAAGACGGTAACCGATTGCTTGAAAGACATAAATCAGCCGTTGATACGCGACCGGGATGAATTTCTGGAGCTCTTCGAAGATAATTTTTATGAATCCCTTGTAAATAAGGGCGTGGATTTAGATGCGTTTATGAAAGCCTCTGAAAACATTCTCGCGCGGGTAAAAATCAAGGATATGAAACCTTTCCCCGAAGTCGCGCCGGTTATAGAAGAATTACACAAAAACCATTGCCTCATTGTTGTTTCCTCCAATGATTACGCATCCATTAAAGAAGCCTTGGATTTTTTTAATTACGATGACTGTTTCAAAGAAATTCTTGGGTCAGATTTTATGTTCAGCAAAAAAGAGAAAATACTTTACGCAGCGAAAAAATATCACGTTGCGCTGGACGATATTTATTACATCGGCGACACAACCGGCGATATCAAGGAAGGCAAGGAGGCCGGGGTGAAAACTGTCGGTGTAACGTGGGGCTGGCACAGTAAAGAAAAAATGGCCGCGGCCAAACCCGATTACCTTTTTAATAATCCCAGCCAGCTACTTATATTAAATTAGGATGTTCATATAAAGCGAAAAATCCCGATAAAAAACTTATAAAAGTAATGGCCGAAGCCAGAAAAAAAGAAGCGAAGAGTAAATAAAAAATGAAGAAGATTAATTTTCTAAAATTTTCAGATGCGTTTCCAAAAGACGATTTTTGTCAAAATCTTTGAGCTTCAGGTAATCGGGATTTGTGCCGGCAAAGGCGCATTTCGGCACCAGGCCTATTAATTCCGACTCCAATATTTGGACTCCACGTTTACCAGCCAGATCTTCCACTTGATCGTAAATAACTTTAAAAGGCGTTTCCTTACAATTGGTGAGATTTATGGATACCTGCGCTACACCGCGGTTTTTCAGGATTACTCCAATTGCCCGAACATGTTTCAATCCGCCGTTTTTTTCCCTGATTTGCGAAGCGATATTTCGTACCAGACGCAAATCATTGGAATTTAAATCAATATTAAATGCAACCAGCGGCTCACGCGCTCCTACAACGGTTGCGCCGGCCCGCGCGTTAAACTCGGGATTACCGATATCGGGAGCGTCCTCAGGATTAATCATTTTACTTTGCAGCGCTTCATAACCGCCGTGGCGAACATCGGCTAATTCTTTTCGTCCGGAAACCATTGCAGCATGCCCGTAAAAATATACAGGGACACCAAAGCGTTCATATAATTGACGTCCGAAAGCATGAGCTAAATCAACGGCATCTTTCATCTTCGCTTTACCCAACGGAATAAAAGGCACGACATCAACAGCGCCCAGGCGCGGATGCACCCCGGCCTGTTCACGCATATCAATTAACTTCACAGCTTTGCCAGAAGCGGCCAGCGCCGCTTCCAGCACATCCTCCGGCTTTCCCAAAAAAGTAAAAACACTCCGGTTGTGATCGGCATCGCTGCTGAAATCGGCCAGCCGCACGCCAGAGAATGATTTAAAAACGTGGGCAATCGCCGCGATTTTTTTTCGATCGCGTCCTTCACTGAAATTTGGCACACATTCGATAATTTTCATATTTACGCCTGATAAATCTTTATTTTTGGCAGTTCCACACAGGTAAGTTTTCCTCCGTAAACGGCCCCGGTATCTATACCTATCATATTTTTATTAATTAAAGGGTTATTTAAAGGGGTATGGCCAAAAACAATTGTTTTACCGAAGTCATATTCTGCTTCTATGAACTCGTGCCGTATCCATAACAGATCATGCATTGTTTGTTCTTTCAGCGATAATCCCGGCTTCATGCCGGCATGTACAAATATGTAGTCCTCAGTTTCATAATACGGCAAAAGCGATTCGAAAAATTTCCGGTGCCCTGCAGGAATTTTACGCTTTCTTTCTTCAGTATCATCCGAAAGCATAATTTCATAGGAATGAAGAGTATTTATGCCGCCATTGTTTAAATACATATCTTCATTCATACCTTCCAGATAATGCGCAAGCATGTCCTCATGATTACCCCGGAGACAAACTACTTTTTCATATTCGTTCTGCAAGCGGATAACATGATTAACAACCTCGGAGCTGAATTTACCGCGATCAATATAATCGCCGATAAAGATTAATGTGTCATTTTGCTTATCAATACCGATTTTCTGCATCAGCTCCGTGAGCTTTTCCAGACAGCCGTGAATATCTCCTATGGCAAAGATTTTATTCATAACACCTTACGGAAGTTTCATAATGTTTTAATCCAAAAGAGCCTTTGTAAAATTATTACTGTCGAAAACGCGCAAATCATCCAACCCTTCACCGACTCCGATGTATTGAACGGGCAGAGCAAGCTCACTGACGATCCGGACAACTACGCCGCCCTTGGAGGTTCCATCGAGCTTGGTCAAAACAATACCGGTCGCTCCGATTTCTTCTTTAAATATCTTCGCCTGAATGACGGCATTCTGGCCGGTTGTCGCGTCAAGAACCAATAATATCTCCGGTGACAATCCCGGTAGTTCTTTGTTGATAATTTTTTTTATCTTTTTTAGCTCTTCCATCAGATTCACCCGGGTATGCAGTCGCCCGGCCGTATCCACGATAACAACGCCGGTGAAACCTGCTTTAATTTTTGCCATAGCGTCAAAAACCACTGCTGCCGGATCGGCATTCGTTTTTTGCTTAATAACCGGCGCGCCCACGCGTGAACCCCACACTTCCAACTGTTCAACAGCCGCCGCCCGGAAAGTATCGGCGGCAACCAGCATAATCTCGTGACCGTTACTTTTCAGTAAATTGGCTAATTTGCCAATGGTAGTCGTTTTGCCACTGCCATTTACCCCGATTGCCATAATAATAAAAGGCTTCCCTTGGGGAATGGTCATGGGCTTGTCCATCTTTTGTAAAATAGCAGTCATCCGCTCCTGTAAAACATTTTTTATTTCCTGAGCGTTTTTCAGTTCATTACGGTTGACTCGCTGTTTGACATCATCAATTAAATCGTAAGTAAATTGGGGCCCCATATCCGCCGAAATGAGAAGCTCTTCGAGTTCGTCAAAAAGCTCTTTGTCTATGACCCTTTTCCCGAAAATAAGATTATCCAGATTTTTCGTCAAAGCGTCTCGCGTTTTGGTCAGCCCTGTTTTTAATTTTTCAAAAAAACTCATCTTTCCCATAGCAACACCTTTCCTGTATGATGATTAATTAATAACTATTTTTTACAAAGAAGTAAAGATTTCTATTATGACATTTCTAAACCAAAAATGATATTGGGGCGGCCAGGATTAAGGCAACGAAGCGTTTTTATATACGTTCTGGGAAGCCGACAACGACGCCGACAAAAATAGCGCGTTGATTGAGGAATGGAATCAATTGAGATTGACGGAAACCAACGTTGATATTCCCTGTTTTTGCATGGTCACGCCAAAAAGTGTATCGGCAACTTCCATTGTGCTCTTATTGTGCGTAATCATGACAACCTGAGATTTTTGGGCGACATCCTTAATCAACCGGTTAAAGAGATTGGTGTTGGCGTCATCAAGAGCGGCGTCAACTTCGTCTAAAATCAAAAACGGCGATGGACGGTACTTCAAAATGGCAAAAATCAGAGCAACGGCAACCAGCGATTTTTCACCGCCGGAAAGTAAATTAACATTTTGCCTTCTTTTGCCGGGAACCTGGATATCAATATCCACTCCTGTTTCCAGCAAGTCATTTTCATCAGTCAGCAGCAGTTCACCGTGGCCTCCCGGAAATATCTGCGCGAATACTTCTTTAAAACAGATGTTGACGGCTTCAAAGGTTTCGGCAAATCGGGCGCGGGATATTTTATTAATGCGCGTAATCGTCCTTTGCAGAACATTGAGAGAAGAGCTTAAATCGGCTACTTGCTCTGATAAAAAGCTGTAACGCTTATCGAGTTCTTCATATTCATTAAGGGCAAGCAAATTCACCTCGCCGAATTCATCTATCATTTGTTTATTCTTTTCCAATAAGGCGATAAGTTCAGCCAGTTTTTCTTCTTCAATCTTTTCAAATCCCGAGACCATGCATTCCAGATCAACATCGTGTTTTTCGGCAATTACTTTTTTCAGATTTTCGCTATTTAAGGCCACTTCCCTGCACTGAATTTCCATTTCATTTATCTGCTGACGCAATTCATCAAGTTTCTTTTTTATTTCCCTGATTTCATTTTCTTTTATTTTCAGTTGCGCGTCTTCACGATTTTGTTCCGCTTTCTTTTCTGCCAAAATCGTTTCCTGCGCCGCGAAGTCCTGATAAAGTTCTTTTAGCAATCCCTGCTCATTGTCGATTGTTTGAGTTAATTCCACAATCTGTGTTTCGCACGAAACAATCTCCTCGCCCTTAATGTTAGTCTCAGTGGCAATGGCACTGATATCATTTTGCAGTCGTGATATTGTCCGCAGGTCAGCTTCTTTTTTTTCTTCCAGAGAAGCCATTTCTATTTTCTTACCTGTTAAATAACGTTCCTGTTCATCAATTTCCGCCCGGGACTGTTCTCTCTTGCCGTTAAAGATGGAAATGATTTCATTGATTTCTTTTTCCTCTTCATCCTTGCGTAAAATATCGGCGTTAAATATTTGCGATTTTCCTTCAGCTTCGGATTTTTCCGTGTTAAGATTTTGCCGGTTAAATTCCAAAACGGCGATTCTCTGTTTTAACCTGTTCGTCTCGGCTTCAAACCGTTCGTGATCCTTTTTTCTGCCATTAACGGCAATTTCCAGCGAATGAATATCCGTCTTTATTTGACTGAGTTCTTCCTCCCATCGTAAAATAGTGGAAACAAGATTATTTTTTTGACTTGTTTTTACTTCCAGATCCGCGACCAGCACCGATACTTCTATTTCCAATTCGCCAATTTCTCTTTTTGTCGCCAGAAGGCTTTTCTCTACCGCAGAACCACTACCGCCGGTCAATACACCATGCGGACTGATGATATCTCCCGCCGGTGTGACAAAAGTGCCATTAAAACCATTTTTCTTCCACAGAGAAATGCCGTTTTCAATTGTCGGTATCAGCAAAACGTCGCCCAACAGACAATCGGCAATTTGTTTAAAATCTTCATGGACTTTAATTTTCTGCAGTAGAGGTTGAGCTTCCCGGAGGTGTTCGTCACTGTATGTTTTCGCGTTATTGTTTCTCAAATCCACCGAGACAAAACTGCCCCTGCCCAACTGGTAGTTTTTTAAATAATCAATCGCGCGCACGCCGTCTTCCTGACTTTTAACCACCACATACTGTAATTTCTCTCCCATAACAGCTTCCACAGCTGCTTCATATTCTCGGGGCACACTGATATGATCGGCCACAACTCCGTAAAATTTATCGCTGTGTTCCTTATTTTCGATTATTTTTTTGACACCTTCATTACACCACTTAGACGCTTCCTGAAACTCTTTCAGGGAAATTAACCGAGAAGACTTGACGCTGTTTTCTTCCTTGATTTTAGCTACATCTTCTTCATTTAGCTGTAAATCTGATTTAGACCGCTCAAGCTCGCAAGAAGCTATCGCTTTTTTTTCTTCCAGTTTAATGATTTGGACTTCATCCTTCTTTAATTCTTCATTTACCATCTCCAGTTTGCTTACTAAATCAGCAAACATCTTTTTATCTTCATCCAGCTCGCGTGTTTCTCTTTCCTCGCGCTTTATTAAATCCTCAATATTTTTGCTCAGACTGGAAACCATATTTTTAAGCTTGGCTTTTTCTGTCACGATATCAATATATAAAATCTTCTTTTCTTCCAATTGATTACTTACTTCTTTATTGGCATTGATAAGCTCTTGAACTTTTTGCTGACCTTCTTCATGTTCAGCTTTAAGAGCGGTAATTTTATTTTCGGCCTCGGCCGCGCTTTTTTGCAGATTTTCAATTTCGGCAATTAAATCGTCTTTCTTCGTCTGCAACAACTGAATTTCCGCTAAATCTTTTTGCTTGCGTTCGGAAGTGTCAATAATTTGACGGCGGGCAAATTCGATGCTTTTCTCTTTAATACTTATAGAGTTTTTAATCTCATAGAGATCATGCTGGCTTCTGGCTATTAACTCCTCATTTTCCAAAAGCTTCACTTTAAGCTCATCTATTGCTGCTTCTTTAACCTCGATATTCGCGTGTATAACGGCATCCTGATTTTGCAGATCCGCGCGCTCGGCCTGCAGCGAAGATCCTTTTTCTGCAAGTTCAATATAGCTTTGCAGGGCAATCG
Organism: Smithella sp.; assembly: GCA_052139735.1. Taxonomy (GTDB): domain Bacteria; phylum Desulfobacterota; class Syntrophia; order Syntrophales; family Smithellaceae; genus Smithella. The sequence goes on from JBKQWB010000078.1 coordinate 15,467, forward strand.
TTAATTCCGTTTCTTTGCTTTGTTGCTTTATGTTTTTATACTGTTCCGCTCTCTTGGCCTGCCTGGAAATGGCATTGAGCTGGGATTTCACTTCCTTAAGAATGTCGTTGAGCCGAACCATGTTTTGCTTTGTCGCTTCCATTTTACGGACAGCGGCATCCTTCCGGCTTTTGTATTTGGATACACCGGCGGCATCTTCTATAAACAATCTTCTATCTTCCGGTTTGGCTTCGACAAGATTGGACACATGTCCCTGTTCGACCAGAGAATAAGTTCTTGCGCCGACACCGGTGCCCATGAAGAATTCTTTAACATCAAGAAGACGGCAGGGAACCCTGTTGATATAGTATTCGCTTTCACCCTCAAGAACAACCTTACGGGAAATGGATATTTCATTCAAATCGGAATAAGCTCCGGGGAAACTGTTTCCATTGGCAATTAGAGTCATCGTAATTTCCGCCATACTTACAGGCGCGGAATCCTGACTGCCGTTGAAAACAACATCATCCATCTTTTTACCGCGCAGAGCCTTAACCCTTTGCTCGCCCATTACCCAACGTATAGCGTCAACGATATTGGACTTTCCACAACCGTTGGGACCAACAATTCCCGTTGTGCCGTTGGAAAAATCAAGGACAACCTTATCGCGAAACGATTTAAAACCGGATATTTCTAGCCTTTTTAAATTCATAAACACATCTTTATAGTACTTGTAATAATTTGTGAAAGCGTAACAAAAGATTTACCCTTTGTAAAGAAAAAAACACAATAAAATGTGGTGTCGTCATAATTATACCACAACATGTAGTGCTTTGATCTTTTTAAACTTTTTGGACAATTATTCAATTGCAAGATAAATTGTAATCAAAATTTACGCTAAAGATAAATTCGGTAATATAAAAGGCAGGGCCGTCGTAACCCTGCCTTGAATAACAAAGGTGTAACTCTCTGATATCCCGAAAATTAATACCTTCCCGCGATATAATTGCTCAAGTGATCAATCAGCATATCCTTCTCGGAAATAGTTGACTTTACAACGTCTCCAATAGAAATGAGTCCCATAAATTTGCCATTGTCAAAAACGGGCACGTGTCTTATATGTTTACCCGTCATCAGTACCATACACTCCTCTACTGAAGTATCAGGTTTTACCGTAAACATTTTACTGGAAGGTGTCATAATTTCTTTAACAAGAGTTTTCGGAGAAGTTTTTCCTTTCAGGACAATTTTTCTCGCGTAATCGCGTTCCGTAATAATACCGGCTACCTTGCCCTTTTTATCAACAACCATTAATGCTCCGATTTCTTTTTCCGCCATGAGCTTCAGAGCATCAAATACCGAAGCGTCCGGCAGAATCGTCCACAACTCTTTCGTCTTGCTCTTTAAAAGATCGCTAGTTCTCTGCATAACCAAACACCTCCTGTTTAATCTATGTTTTGCACTAATTTTAAAAGAAAAATAAAAATAAGGCAAGCATTTATAAAAATCGGTAGTGACGCATTTTGAATATAAAAATTAAGTCCTTAATTATTCCCCTATTAAAATTGACAAAGGATACCACTAATGTATAATACTACCATCAATGGAGAATTAAATAATCCTAAAATAATTAATCGGATAAATAAATATATGCCGTTTTCTGATGTGCCTTGCGAAGCAAAAAGTCAAATTAATAAAGCTGGTAAAATTCTAATTAAAGAACCTACCGAATATAATCGGGATTATTTTGATGCAATATATTTGGCTAATAGATGGCGAGCTTGTCACGCATATCCAATAAATACTTTCCAATCTACTCTTAGAACAAAAGTTAAAAGTTCTGTATTTGGTCATAATCCTATTGTAGCTCAACGACTAAAACGTATGCCAACTATCATCGACAAGCTAAAACGATATTCCCCTAACATGCAACTTACTACTATGCAGGACATTGGGGGAGTGCGTGCTATATTGGATACGATAGACAATGTATATAGGTTGGCCAGAGAATATCGAGACAGTAAACAACTTTTACATAAATTAGTTCACGAGTATGACTATATTCAAAACCCGCGAGATGAAGATGGGTATAGAAGTTTGCATTTGATTTATAAATATAAGAATAAACATGCGCCACAATATAATGACCTAAGGGTGGAACTTCAGATTCGCACAAAACTACAACACGTATGGGCTACCGCCGTGGAAACAATGGGAACATTTCTTGGACAAGCGTTAAAGTCTCGACAGGGAGATAAGAAATGGATTGATTTTTTTGCGGTTGTTTCATCTGCTTTTGCGCATCAGGAAAAAACATCATTAGTACCTCATTGTGCAAAACTATCACGTAAAGAAACTTTTTTAGAGGTTGCGCAAGCAGAAAAGGACTTAGGGGCATTGGAAATAATGGACGGTTTCGCTCTTGCGGCTAATGATATTGCGAAACAAAGAGTGCCGGGGAAAAGTTGGTCTTATCACTTAATTGTGCTGGACTCGTTAAGTAAAGTAGTGAACATTACAGCCTTTGACCGAGAAAGTCTTGCGGAGGCACTAACTGAATATTCAAAGGTTGAAGCGCAAGCTGCTCAAGGAATGAAGATTGAACCCGTTTTGGTTTCTGCTGGCCGCATAGATACTTTGCGTCAGGCATACCCGAACTTCTTTCTTGATATTACTGAGTTTATAGGCAACGTTAAACAAATTGTGGCAAGCACAATAGATAAAAGTTAATCTTCACTAGTACTATTAATTTATCAAACTAATTATTTCTTCCAGACTCCAGACATGATCTGTAAGTCCTGCTTCCATTGCGGGAGTTACTCTTAAAGTTTTATGAACACGGCAGAAATTATAATACATATAATAAAGTGACAAATGGTGAATATGATTTTCAACTTTTTTGCTAAAACCATTTGTAAGCCTTGTAAACCGGCGCATTGACATACGCATAGTAAGGTTTTGCCGTTCAACAAAACTGGTGGAAATATGCTTTTTATCGGGATTACCCGAAATGCGCTTTTTCTCTGCTCCTATACATTCAACAGGGCTATATTTGCGCTGTTCATTGGTGGGTGTCGGTTCATATACCTTAACGAGCATTGCATAATCAATGTCACCGCCAAAGGCATTTTCAACAGCTTGAAGGTATATTTTATATCCATCCGTAGTCAATTGAACTCTATTAGCAAGGCGACTGGCAAGATCATCCATAAAAATTTTAGCGGTCTTAGCGTCCCTGTTTCCGACACAAAAAGAAGGAACAAGCTTTGTATCAGCATCCAAAGCAACCCATGTCCATATATCACCGTATCCAAATTCTCCTCGATGTTCTTCGGGAACATTTTTTTCTTTGGCATAACAAAATGACCATATTTCATCACATTGAATACGTTGACATTTCAGATCATGAAAAACTTTGTCTTGATATTCATCGCAAGCATCGCCAATTTCAGGTACAAATTTAAGAACAGTGTTGAAGGCAACATCACACATCCTTGCAGTGGCACGTAATGAGTTACCCTCTACAAGGCAGCTTAGAATCTGGACTCTTTTTTCTGTGCTTAATTTATTCATATCCATTACCTCAAGTTTATTTCTTGAGTGTAATTATACTTGAGCCGCTCAAGCATGTCAAGCATTATTTTACTACTTTGAAAATTTTTTTATTCAAATGAGTCTATGAATCTAAAATGGCACATCATCAAGCGGTTGACTGTCTTCTTTGTCTACTCCAAAATCATCTGGGGGTTCATCTATTTTATTAGAATCAATTAATCCAAAAGTATTGGGAGCTGTGCGTACAAAAATTTGATTTTTTCTTACATATGCCCCTAGTGTTCCAGCTAAATTTACTTTTTCATTTTTATCTGTACCTTTCCCTAATGCCTTTAATATTTCATTAAGGTGTACTGGCCTCCCTACTTTTTTCAAATATTCATATGTCTTATATACGTTGCTTCCCGGCCTTAATGTTTCAGCATAAAGACTTTCGGTACTAGACTCTTTTGGTAATAATTTCAAAGAGTCTTGCAATGCTTGTAAATACGCTCTTGCTTCTCTGATTTTAGCTTCAAATTCAGCAATTTCCGTTTCTTTTCTCTTAATTCTTTCCTCAAATTTAGCTTTTAATCCCATGTTAAAACACCTCCATTCATAAGAATAATAGCATATGGGATAATATGGTGTCAAGAAGAAAATATATGTTGCAATATATCCCATGTCGTGTTATGAAAGAATCATAAATTTCACTTTTGGGGGATAATTAAATGAATGAATTAGATTCTACAATTAATGCCTTAGATGCCGCAAAAAGAATTAGCTCTAAAGGGGGAGAATATTGGATGGCGCGTGATATCCAACAAATTCTAGGTTATTCAATATGGGATAATTTTTACAATGTAATCAAGAAAGCACGCATGGCGTGTGAAAGTACTGGAATAGATTCTAGTAACCATTTTTTTGATACTAAGAAAAAGGTTCAAGCCGGTAGTGGTGCTATGGTTCCTAAGGTTGATACATTTCTTACTCGTTATGCTTGTTACTTAATAGCAATGAATGGTGATTCAACCAAGCCTGAAATAGGAACTGCACAAACCTATTTTGCTGTTCAAACTAGAATTCAAGAACAACAAGAACAACTTTCTAATGCCGAAAGACGTTTATTGCTTAGAGAACGAGTAAGAAATGCTAATAAGAGTTTAGCGAGTACTGCTAAAAGTGTAGGAGTACAAAGATATGGATTGTTTCAAGATGCTGGTTATCTTGGACTTTATGACATGCATTTAGCGGATATAAAATATCGAAAAGGTTTAGATAAAAAAGAAGATTTATTAGATAGAGCGGGACGTACAGAATTAGCTGCTAACGAATTTAGAATAACTCAAACAGAAGAAAAATTAAAAAAAGATGGGATAAACACAGAAACACATGCAATCAATACTCACTTAAAAGTTGGAAAAGAAGTTAGGAATGCTATTAAAGAAATAGGTGGTAAAATGCCCGAAGATTTAATCGCAGAAGAACCAATAAAAAAATTAACCAGTAGATTAAGAAAAGAATTAAAGGATAAAAAAATACCGAAATTAACAGATTAATCTTTCTTCCATCTTGCGGCGGCGGCTTTTTTCGCAATATCTGTACGTTTACGAGCAGACAGTTTTTCTGCCCTAGCTTTTCCGCCCTTCAAACCGCCCTTACGACCGATTTCAGACAGGTACTTAGAAATTTCTGATTTCTCCGGCTCCGGTGCCTTTTCTTCCGCTTCTTCAACAGAAAGACGGAAAACCTCATACGCTCTCTTATTAGAATCTTTCGGTAATGGTTTGCTTGATCGCCTCATGCATGTATAATATTAAATGTGCATGAAAATGTCAAGCCGTGATAAATTCAAAATGAGTCACTACCTAAAAATCCTATATCTCTTCCCCTGCCTTATGACCTTCGTGAATGGCCTCCAGAATACGGCGAGGGCTTTTGGCGTCACCGACTATTCGATAGGGAATGGCCATATCTTTAAGTACATCTTCCAAGGCATTCTCCGACTTGGCGCCCATGGCCGTTATAATCATGGCCACGTTCTCCACCTTTTCAGTATCCATCTGTCGATAGCGCACAGCGCCACTTTCAATGCCCGACACCTTGGCGCCAAAGAGTAACCTGCCGCCTGCATCCTTGATACGCTTGTGCAGCCAGTATCCATGCGCGGTAAGCTTGCCCACGGGCGGAAAAGTCTGCATTTCCAGAACCGTGACCGCAATACCTTTGGCCAGCAGATAATCAGCGGTTTCCATACCGACATAGCCCGCTCCCAGAATCACGGCCGGACCCTTGGGTTCGACCTTTCCTGTAAGCACATCACGGGCATCCGCCACTATTTTGGAATCAAGACCGGGAATCGGAAACGCAACCGGATAAGCGCCGCAGGCCAGGATAACGCCATCAGGCAGTTGGTGCCGTATATCGCCGGCTCTCACTGTTTGACTGCTGTGTATCTCAATGGAAGCTTTCTTCAGGCGTCGCAGCGACCATGTAACCCAGTCCATGAAGGCCGCCTTGTGCGGTGGCCGGCTGGCTGATAACAACTGCCCTCCGGGTTGCGCTTCTCTGTCAAAGACTTCCACCTTATGCCCTCGCGCGGAAGCCGCCATGGCGGCGGACAAACCGGCCGGTCCGGCGCCTACAACCCACACGCGTTTGGGCGGATCAGCTTTTGGTGCTTGCTCTTTATATTCACGACCGCACTCGGGATTGAAACTGCAGGTTGCGGATTTCATCTCGAAACTCAGGCGTTCGATGCAACCCTGATTGCAGGCCGTGCACCAGCGGATATCGTCAATAGCTCCGTCGCGGGCTTTGTTGATGAAATCCGGATCGGTCAAATGTTGACGGCCGAAACTGATCAGGTCGGCATCGCCTCTTGCAATGGCCTGATCGGCCAGATCGGGGTTATTGATACGGCCCACGCCGATAACAGGCACATCAACAACCTCTTTGAGCGCGCGGGCCCGGAACAGGTTGAACCCGGGATCGGTATCCATGGACGCAATAGCCAGGCTGCCAGGTGTTGAATAGACTCCGACCGAACAGTGGATGGCGTCAATTCCGGCCGTAACCAGCCTGGGAGCGAATTTCTGCATGAAGGACAGGTCATACCCCCCGCGCACCAGTTCATCGGCCGATACGCGAATCCAGACAGGAAAATCCCGTCCAACAATTTTGCGCACCGCCGCAACAATTTCCAAAATGAAGCGCATACGGTTTTCATCGCTGCCGCCGTATTGATCATCGCGCTGGTTCGAAAAAGGGGAAAGAAATTGATTCAATAAATATCCATGCGCTCCGTGAAGCTCTACAGCATCGAAACCAGCCTGACGCGCGCGTGCGGCTGCCCGGGCAAAGGCACGGATAACCTCGGCAATACGCTCCTCCGACATAGCCTCACAGGGCTGACCCAGAATAACACTGGGTATAGCTGAAGGCGCTTCGGGCATAGCACCGGCGGCTGCCTCAAAGGTTTCGCGGCCGGCATGATGCAGTTGCAGCGCCGCCTTGGCTCCGTAGCGATGCAAGGCCTCCGGTATACGCGCCAGTCCTGGAATAAATTCATCATTCCAGACGCCAATCTCATTGGGGAAACCCTTGCCGCGCGGAGCGACAGCGCATACTTCGGTAATAATCAGACCGGTGCCTCCTTGAGCCCGCCGGGCCAGATAACTCACCAAACGGTCGCTAACCGTGCTGTCGGCATTGCCATATCCTGTGCCCATAGGCGGCATAACCGCCCGGTTTTTTAAGGTCATACCGTTAATGGTAACCGGTGAAAAAAGATGCTGCAGTTGCATATGGTCCTCCTTCATTTATATACGAACTTCGTAAAATATAGGAATTTTTTCTTAAAAAATACCTTCCAGTTCCGTACCGCATTTCGGGCATTTATTCTCTTTCAGGTTCATGCTACTGATTTTATAACCGAGACGTTCAATCAAAAGATTGCCGCAATGGAAACAATATGTGCTTTCGCCTTCATGACCGGGAACGTTGCCGCTGTATACATATTTTAATCCGGCCCGTTTTCCGATTTCTGCTGCCAGATGTAATGAAGAAAGGGGAGTTACCGGCAGGTTCTGCACTTTGAATTGCGGATAAAAGCGGCTGATATGCCAGGGAGTCTCAATACCCAGTCCTGCTATAAATTGCGCGATGTCGTTGAGTTCTTCTTTGCCGTCATTGAGTGTGGGAATAAGCAACGTGGTTATCTCTACCCAGATTCCCATTTCTTTCATTTTTTTCAAACTCTCCAGAACCGGATTCAATCCGGCTCCGCACTGTTTTTTGTAAAACTCGTCACGAAAAGATTTTAAATCCACATTGGCGGCGGCTAAATACGGAGCTATCGTTTCAATTGTTTCGGCGGTCATAAAACCGTTGGTGACAAATACGTTTTTCAAACCATTCTCGATGGCAATTTTCGCCGTATCGAAGGCCAGTTCAAAATAGATTGTCGGTTCGGTATAAGTATAGGCGATTGTTTTCGAACCGCTTTTTTTCGCCCGGGCGACAATTTCCGCGGGCGGTACATCAACGCCTGTTATCATTCGCGTTAAACGAGGCGTCTGCGAAATTTCATGGTTCTGGCAAAATTCACAACTGAAATTGCATCCTGTTGCGGCGATAGAATAGGATTTGGAAGAGGGAAAAACATGAAAGAATGGTTTTTTTTCGATAGGATCAATGTTTTCGGCAATCAATGTTCCATAAACCAGTGAATATAAAATGCCGTCCCTATTTTCCCTTACTCCGCAGACACCCCGTCTATCGGGTTTGATTACGCATCTGTGCGCGCATAAATTACAATGCACGCGCCGGTCATCAATTTTTTCGTAAAGCATCGCTTCTTTAATCATTTATTCGCTTGCCTCAACATATCCCGCACAGCTTCCGGGGCCGTGCCAGAGTTTTCTGTTTTTAGTTTTAATGAATTCATAATCGGGCTTTGCGCCGTCCGGTAAATGTATTTTACAGGAAAAGTCAGGCCAATAAAAGCGCCAAATGGATTTTTTCGGACAGGAAACATTTCTTCCAGTTCTTCAAAAAAATCATAAACAATACCGGGAAAATAAACAACACTACCCCACTTAATGGCAGTATCACCTGCTGAATCCACCACCATATTTCTGATTTCAGGAAAACTGAAAAAGCGTATTTCCTGCGAAAGAGGAAACCCGAATATTTCTTTTAACCGTTGTTTTGTCCCCACAAAGGAATAGTTATTTAAGAATCCGATAAAAACACGGCCCCGGCAGACTCTGATTGCTTCTTCAACGACTTTTCGCGGATTATCTGCAATTTCCAAAAAATTAATTATGGTTACGATATCAAATTCATCGTCGGAAAAGGGAAGATTCTGTGCCTGGCCTAAAATGAATTCGGCGCGGTCGCCGTATTTTTGCCGTGCAATTTCCAGTTTTTCTCCGGAGGAATCAACTCCCGTTAAAGAACACCATTTTTCACGAAAAAATTGAAAATTATTGCCAGTGCCACATCCTACATCAAGGATTCTTTCTCCGGGCAGCGGAACTATCAAATCCAAAACAAGTTCTTTTTGCCGTGCAAAGACATAGTCCCTTCGCGGTGTCTTCAATCTTTCTTTGGAAAATCCGGCATTTATTTGATCGAAAAACATTTGAGTTATCCCTGATTAAACTTTCACATTAAATCCATGATAAATTTGTTGGGGATTCGCCGCCTCGCGACCACCCTGCATTTCCCGCCCGCTTTCCAGTAACACGATTATACTTTATTTCTGTGGAAATATATCCTTTTAATTAATGTTTTTCAACCGCCAATCTCCGACATGTTCCGATAACATTTTCTCAAATTATTTTCCGTACAGATCAGATCATGTTGTTTTGGTTTTAACAATATAGCGTCCCCAATAAGCTTTTCTAATTCCGTATCGCTGCAATTTTCCCGTAGCGCCTTCTTTAAAGCGGCTCACCTCCTGTTATCCGTATCTTGACTAATCCCATTTTTACAGCAATGGAAACAATACGAATTATTTCCTCATATCGCAAAATATCGTCATGCCCTTTCAAATAAATTCCTTCTTTAGGCCGGCAATAACTGCAACGCAAATTGCATCTGTCGGTGATAGAAACGCGTAAGTAATTTATTTCTCTGTTGAAGCGATCAAGCATAATTTCTAAAAACCTTAATATTCATCATGATTTTAATAGCATAGTTGGCAAGACAGAGCCATTAAATGTTTCTGTTAAATGTTGCTTGACAGGGTACTTATTCTCTACTAAACAAAGCTTAAGTAATTATCCTGCCCGTAGTTTTGAACAAATCACGTCAGGAAGCAGCAAAATAATCTGGAGTTACTATGGAAAAAATACCTATTACCAAAGCTGGTTTTGAAAAATTGAAAAAGGACATCGAAACAATAAAGAATGTGTCCATTCCTGAAAATGTTCGCGATATCGAAGTCGCGCGCGCGCACGGCGACATTTCCGAAAACGCTGAATATTCCGCCGCCAAAGAAAGACAGTCTTTTCTCTATGGAAGGAAGCAGGAGCTGGAAAATCAGCTCGCCCTGGCCAACGTTATTAATTTAAAAGGGTTGACTACTGATAAAGCAGTTTTCGGCTGTTATGTCAGTCTGGAAGACACTGACAGCGGCGAAAAAATAAAATACCAACTGCTCGGCCCTTATGAATCCGACATCAATAAAAACAAAATTTCCGTGACATCTCCTATCGGCAAAGCCCTGATCGGTAAACGTATCGGTAGTGAAATCAGCGTTCAAACACCAGGCGGTACGCGCAACTTTGAAGTTATTGACATTTCGATTGAAGAAGAATAATTTTTTTATTTAAACCTTTGCCGGAATTGATTCAATAGCCTGTTGGATTTCTTCCTTAACGATGCCCTTGCTGTCTTTGAAAAATTCTTGCAGTGCCGCCATCGCTTCTAAATTGCCTATGCGACCTAACGCCCAGGCGATCATGCTGTTAACACGCTCATCAGAATTTTCTTTAAACGCACGGATAAGATCCGCGACATAAACCGGATTAAGACTATTGCCCATAGCACGGGCGACATTCATCTTCCAACGCCATATATCATCTGCTGACATATAGAACATATGCGGCCAGATTTTCTGCTCGAAATATGATTTATCCATATGCAGCAGACGGGAAAGATCAAAATCCGCGGATTTGGCCAAAACACGGGGATTTAGGGGTTTTTCCTCTGTTATCCGATTTATATTGCGGGGACAGACATTTTGACAGCGATCACATCCATACACATACATACCCATCGGTTCGCGAAGTTTAAGCGGAGTTATTCCTTCCCCGTAATACGTTAAAAAAGATATACAGCGGCGGGGATCAATTTTTCCGTCTCCTTTGAGGGCGCGTGTAGGACATGCCGCCACGCAGGCATTACGGCACCAATCGGGACAGCCAACGGCAATATCCGGTTCATCCGCGGCAAGTTCATGGTCAACAACAATAGCGATAGGAAAAACAAACGAACTTTTGCGGGCCGCGCGCCGCGAGTAAAAAAGACAATTTTTGCCAAAAGTTCCCAATCCGGCACGAGCGGCTGAAAGTCTGTGCGGCAAATTAAAGGGCACCCTGGAATCAACACCGTTTGTCTGGAGAAACTTCCTGAAAGCCTTGATTTTAAGCGCCAGACGATCTTTAGTAATCCGGTCATCATCAAGATAACACCGGCCAAAATGACGTTCCATTTGCAGCGAAAAAGATTCTTCAAAATAAGATTCCAACAGCACGATTATGGATTTAGCATTAGGAAGAATATTGTGGGGATCTGTTCCTGCTATCAAATTCAAACCGGCTTGCTCCGCCCAGCCATATTCTTCCTGACGCGCCAGCAGGTATTCCTTTTGAGATGCAAAAGGTTCGGCATTAGTGAACCCGATATCGGCAAATTTCAACCGGCTTGCTTCCGCGATGATGTCTTGCTTGGTCAACATAATATACCTTTTAATTTTTAACCGTTTTGTTTTAAATATTTGTTTCTATCTATCATAAAATTTTTATATACGCGGTAATGATCGGTTTGCTCGTATTGAATCCGATGAATCGGGGAATTGTCAAAAGTATAGATTATCGCTTGCGGACAGGCCAGCAAAAGCGGCAGATTGAAAGGATAACAATCTCTTGCCGGATATTTCCCGGAATGAAAAGTAACTTCATTTAAATGCATTACTTTGTCTCAATATAATAACCACTGATTTTACAGGATTTATACATTAACCTTAAAGTGATTACAAGAACATACATTACTTAGGAAAAAAAGGGGAGGTCCGGTTTGAAAAGATTTGACAATATAGTTTATTGTCTAGTAAAGGCATTTAAGTGGCGTTCTGATTAAAATATCTTACAAAGGAAGACAAATATTCTAATTAATGAATTGCGAAAATTGAATTTGAGATATCTGCTGGTCATAGCCTCTATAGCCTTCATATTTTGGGGATGTACGTCCTATAATGAGCAGGTAAAAAAAATCCCGGATTCAGATGTGTCAGTCAAGATTAAAGAACTAAAGAAGACGCTGATCGCAAACGGAGTACCCGGGGAATGGTTCGATAAACAGATTCAACATGAAACTTTCCAGATTTACCCCAATATAGACCAATATTTTCAGAAATCCGCGGAAAAACTGACCGATCATGACAAGAAACATAACATATCATGGTATTTTGCGCGAATAGGCGTGGATGCTAAAATCAAGAAAGGAAAACCATTTATTGAAGACCGCATCGAAATGTTTAACAGGGCAGAGGCAAAACACGGGATACACAAGGAATTGATCGCCGCTATCATCGGCGTCGAAACTAATTTTGCCGATCATCAGCAGCGCGGTAGATTTTACGCGTTCAATTCATTAGTGTCTCAATACATTTTCACAAACCGGACAAAATATGCCGTTCGTGAAATCACTGCTCTTTATAAATTTTCACGAATAACAAAACATCCGCCGCAGTATTTTACAAGTTCATATGCGGGGGCAATCGGCTGGGGTCAGTTTATTCCTTCATCCCTGCTGGCATTTTTCATCAATTCAAATGGGATTGATGATGATATTGATCCCTTCTCTATAGAAGATACTATCTTCAGTGTGGAAAACTACCTTTACAAACATAATCTATCAGGAGCAAACATCGGCGATGACGATATTAAATACAAAGCCGTTTTTTCTTACAACCACAGTGATGTTTACGTTAAGGCCGTTCTCTACATCTATGACGGGTTGCGGGATTGTTTTTCTCCGGCAGAAACAGACGTTCGCACAGAGCAGCCGGCTAATAATTAATATTGGAATTCCTTTTTATCTTTACGATATGCCAGATAGCTGTGCAGGAACCATCCGATAACAAAACCGATTAATAAGGTAAAAAAAATCAGCACCGCGCGAGACATCGATATTTCCCAAGATAAAAAGCTTACTGTGACGACTTGTATATTCTGAGCCAGAAAGATAAGACAAATACAGGCAAGAATCGTCACCAGTATGATTTTGAAGTTCATCTCTTTATCCTCCATCTAAGTAGACCGAGATCAAATAGATCAGGGTTATCCTACCCCCTCTATTTATTTATTCGAAGTCTTGTCGAAACCGGCAAGTGAGAATTTCAACAAAAATCTAGTGTCGGTAGAAGTCTGGGTAAAATCCAATCCTATGCTCCAGCATTGTTTGTGATAAACAAATCCCAACGTGTTTTCTATTGTTTGGGAATTAAACAGATCGTGTCTCGAAATAAATGTGGCATCAATATTCTTTGCAATTAGCGCTTTTAAGCTAAAATCTATTTCTTCAACAGAATCCACGGTATAACGATAACCGATTGACAACCAATCGCCGCGCCAATCTTTGACATTCACGTCATAACTCGATTGATCCCAGCCGCCGTAAACATCGTATAGATCACGTGCCACAAAAGAAAAATATTTATGAGGCGTAAAATCAAATTCCATCCCGACATCTGATACTGGCCTTCTTTCCGTAGTAATCCCCTCCATGCCTTTATTGGCCTCATTGATGTCATAAGTTTGAAATAATTTAAGTCGTAGAAACTCCAGATAGCTGTATGCGCCGGCATCATCCTTTACTTTGGCCGTAATGGTGTTTGTAAGTGACCAGGCAACGGCGTTTTGCCCCTCTAAACCGTATGAAGAAGTTGTGACGGGAAAAGAAGAAAAAGTGCCGGCAATACCCTGTAGGGCTTTACCGGATGCAGTTATAATGGGAGTTGTTCCCGGCATCGTAAATGGTGAGAAAGCAGGCAAATAATAATAAGGTATGTTGCTCTGGGACACGTTGGGAACATAAGAATAGATTATTTCCGATTTTATTTCGTGTCTTATTTTTTCCCAATTTATTATGTTTACATCGAACACCCGGGAGGCCTGACTACTCAAGGATAATGACGCGTTGTAGATAGTTGTATCACCCGTTCTACTGTTCGAACCGATTTGATTGTCATCGCGGTCCCAAAGTGTCTCTTTAAGAGAAAACTGCGGAGTTACTTTAAGATAGCCAGATATATTAAAAGGCATAGAAACGGTTGGTGAAAAATCAATGTAGTGTCCTTTTTGTCCTTCTCCACTATAAAGATAATCATAAGTTCCGGTAAATTTATAATATAGTGGCGTATACATAAATTGCTGCTTACTGCCGTTAAAAACAAGCTCCGGATATCGTTGCAAAGTTTGATCATTGTTGGCGGCATTAAAATCTTGTGTGGTGTTTATCGATCCCGTCAAACTGTAATTAGACCATCCTTTAAACACGCGGGCCGTTGATTCTAAATAACGAAGAGTCTGGTCACCCTTGAAAGGGACATTTTTAAAATTGTCTCCCGTCGTTTCTGCATAATTATCAAGATAGTAATTACGAGACGAAAAATCTTGAAAATACCATTTGTCGGATATATTTATTATATCGGTTCTTACATAAAATTGCGGATCAAAATTTGTTTGACTATTAAAATAATAAGACCAGCGCTTATGCATTTCCTGCCAATCGCGGCTTGTTGCCTCATAGGTTGTATCGGTGACATACAACGTGTCATCGAGGTAATTGCCATAAAAAGTTCCGAAGGAATTATTCCCCAGATAGTATCTGTATTCCGCACCTTCTTGAAATCCTCTTTTTTCGATGTAATTCTGGTAAAAAGTCGCATCCATCTGGGGGGAAATAGCCCAGAAATAAGGAACTTCTATATCGATGCCATCAATACTTGAACTAGAAAGATTTGGAATAAGAAAGCCCGACTGACGCTCACTTTTCGCAGGAAATGGAAGATACGGGGAATAGAACACCGGCAAACCTTCCGCAAGGAACCGGGCATCTTTCATCATACCATAGCCTTCAACGGTTACCTTCATTTCACTGCCGGCGATTGCCCAAGCAGGCTTGTCGTCATCACAAGTTGTGGCAACAGGTTGTTCGATCAGATATGTATTCTCTCCGGTTTTCTCAATTTTATCACCTTTTACATAAAAATTATTCATCGCGTAAAAGGCATGGGCCATATAAGCGGCGCCTGTTTTGTCTTCAATATTTAAAACAATTTTTTCACCTCGCAGAGTATCTTCTCCCATTTTAAGAAACGCGTTACCCCGAGCCGTGGCAACATTATTTTTATTATCCAACTGCACGTCATCGGCCGAAAGAGCGGCTCCGCTATAAATTATACTTACTTTCCCTTTAGCATGATACACATCACTAACATTGTCGTAATCCATGCTGTCCGCTTCGATATTCACATGATTCTCATTATTTCCGGCATCAAATTTTTTCAGAAGAATATTGTCCTTAACGGGAGCGGCATCTTTTTTATTATCCAACTCATCGTCACCTGCATAACCAGCGTCACCGCTGTAAATTATGGTTACTTTCCCCTGAACGCGGCTCACATCGCCGGAATTGTCATTGTTAATGCTGCCGGCCTCAACAGCAAAAGCTGCAGGAGATAAAAATAAAATTATTATCGTCATCAGAAAGGCAATCGTTAAATCTAATTTTAGTACATAGATTATACTGTTGTTTTCTAATTTTAATATTTTATGTCTGCTTGCATTTATCATTTTATTTATTTTGATAAGATCGCCTTTTTCTCACTTGTTTTTTATTATCATATAAGGTTATTTTATGAAATGGGATTGTTTAACGGCCCGCGATTATTGACTGTTCAAAAATGCCAGAGATGCAAGGTGAGCAAAAAAATCGAATCGCAAGGCGTATATAAAAATACGTTGAGCGGTGCTGTTTGCAGCGCAACACGCCAGATGAGTGTTTTGTAAAACCCTTCGGCTTTTACCAGCAAAGAATATTACTACTCATTATTGCGCCTCTTACCGGCATGCGTCCCCGGTTAACAGTCAATAAATGCCTGTTTTACTTCACCGGCTAAATAAAAAGAACCTGTCGCGCATATCAAGTCCTGTTTTTTTGCCAGGGCCAGCGCCTGCTTAATTGCCTGATTTACATCTTTAGTGATAATCGCCGTATAACCCATTTTTTTCACTGTTTCCATAATATCGTTCACCGGCAAAGCCCGCACGGTTTTTATTTGTGTTAATATTATTATTGAGGTCAGGGGAACTATTTTTTGCAGCATTCGCCGATAGTCCTTATCGGCGAGAGCCCCAAAGATAAGAATTAAACGTCGATAGGAAAAATCTTTTTTTAAAGACCGGCATAAAGCGTCAATGCCTGCGGGATTATGAGCTCCATCGAGAAGAAAAAGAGGCTGGTCTTGTAAAATTTCCATCCTTGCTTCCCAATGTGTATTCTTCAGTCCGGAATAAATCGCCGTATCATCAATATGGAAACCTTTTTTTGTGCAAAGTTCAATTGCTGCCAGCGCAGCAGCAGCATTGGATAATTGATGTTCGCCTCTCAGAGAAATTGTTAGATTTTTTATGTTACGAAACAATCCCCGATAAGTAAAAAAACCGTCTTCCCTTTTTTTAATTTTTATATCGCGTCCGAGGCAGTAAAGTTTCGCCCGGCGGCGCTGGCAGACGTTTTCCAGAATATCCAGAACTTTTTTTTGTCTTGCCGCTGTAATACAGATGCCGTTTTTTTTAATGATTCCCGCTTTTTCGCGGGTGATTGATTCCAGAGTATTCCCCAGATAGGCTGTATGATCAAAAGCAATATTGGTGATTATCGAAGCGAGCGGCTGACAAACGTTTGTCGCGTCAAGTCTACCGCCTAAACCAACTTCCAGCACAGCAATATCCACTTTCCGGTTTTGAAAATACACAAAGGCAACGGCGGTCAAAAGTTCAAAATAAGTTACCGGTTGTTCCATTTTATTTTTCACATAAGCGATAGTCCGGTTAAATTCTTTCAGGGCGATTTTCTTGCCGTTGATGACAATTCTCTCCCGGACATCAACCAGATGCGGGGACGTATAAAGACCAACTTTATAACCGGCGCAGCACAAAATCGAAAAAATCATTGCCGCGGTTGATCCTTTACCGTTGGTTCCGGCAATCAATATTGTCTTATAGGAATCCTGCGGATTTCCCAGACTTAAAAGCAGTTGCGTAATTGCTTTAAGCCCGAAATGCATCTGGTCAACATTTAAACGGCTAAGATATTCGGCTGGTTTTAATTTATTCATTTACCTATCGGTTTCACTACTGTCCCAACGTTAGTCGAATAAATTCAGTTGGTTGTTAGTATCTGTATTTTCTTCCATAACATCAACATCTGTAAGCGCTTGTAAAAGGCCCCGGCCAGCAGGCGTTCCCCTTGCTGTTGGGCCACGCAGCC